>NZ_JPXX01000001.1 GCF_000771875.1 Gallibacterium genomosp. 1
AAGGCTTTAAGCCACTTTTTAGCAACAATTTTGTCTACTATGCCAAAAAATCCGTATCCCTTTATGTTAGAATGATTCCAGCTTATGGGATACAGATTAATTGTTTGAAGTTTTTATTAAAAAATTAGTCTACAACCAGAGTACGGCAAGTGTTGGTGCCGCCAGAAACGAATTCATCCCCTTGTGTTAATAATACTAGATCACCAGACACTAAATAACCTTTTTCTTTTAATAATTTTATTGCTATTCGTGCACCTTCAACAGTACGGCTCATCTCTTCAAAATAAACCGGCACTACACCACGATATAATGCACAAAGATTTAATGCACTTTGATTACGGGAAAGTGCAAAAATAGGTAAGCCGGAACTAATACGTGACATTAAACGTGCAGTACGTCCTGTACTAGTCATTGCAATAATGGCAGCGGTTCCTTTCATATGATTCGCTGCGTACATTGCAGACATAGCAACTGCTTCTTCAATTGAACCAAATTCAACGTCCATACGATGACGAGAAACATTAATACTTGGCATTTTTTCTGCGCCTAGGCATACCTTAGCCATTGCTGCAACGGTTTCTGATGGGTATTGCCCAGCTGCTGTTTCTGCAGACAGCATTACTGCATCGGTTCCATCCAATACTGCATTAGCAACGTCCATTACTTCTGCACGAGTCGGCATAGGATTACTGATCATTGATTCCATCATTTGAGTCGCAGTAATAACCACTTTATTTAATTGACGAGAACGGCGAATTAATTTTTTCTGTACGCCTACTAATTCAGGATCACCAATTTCAACCCCTAAGTCACCACGAGCAACCATAATAACATCTGAAGCTTTGATAATATCATCAATTGATTCTGCTGTTGCAACTGTTTCTGCACGCTCTACCTTTGCTACAATTTTTGCATTTAATCCCGCTTCAATTGCTAATTTACGTGCATATTCAATATCTTCTCCAGAGCGAGGGAATGAAACTGCTAGATAGTCCACACCAATTTTTGCAGCAGTTAAAATATCCGCTTTATCTTTTTCGGTTAGTGCATCTGCAGATAATCCACCACCTAATTTATTGATGCCTTTATTATTAGAAAGAGGCCCACCTACAGTTACTTCAGTATACACTTTTTCGCCTTCAGTTGATAAAACCTTCAACTGAACTCGCCCATCATCCAATAATAAAATATCGCCTGGGACAACATCTTTCGGTAAATTTTTATAATCTAAGCCAACAGATTCCTGAGTACCCTCACCTCTCGGTAATTCAGCATCCAGTACAAATTTATCACCAACATTTAGAAAGATTTTACCATCTTTAAAAGTAGAAACTCGAATTTTTGGTCCTTGTAAATCACCAAGAATGGCAACCTGTTTTCCCAATTTTTTCGCAACTTCACGTACTTTTGCGGCACGGTTAATATGATCTTCTGCAGTACCATGAGAAAAGTTCATTCGCACCACATTTGCTCCGGCAGCAATAATTTTTTCTAAATTATTACCTTTATCAGTCGCCGGACCTAAGGTTGTAACAATTTTCGTTCTTCTTAGTCTTCTAGACATGAATTGCTCCATAAGATAACAACATTACTTAAAAAATATAAAAAACTAATTTATTGAGGAATGGTGCTTTTTTTGTCAAACACCTATAATAAAACGGTCGTGCATTATACGCTGATTTTCTGTGTAATGCGAGATCAGGCTAAGTAAATTTTTCTTAATCACTTGATATAGGTAGGAAATTTATGCATATATTTATTATGCGTCACGGAGAAGCTAGTTTTTATGCCACCAGCGATAAAGAACGCCCCTTAACTACCCGGGGTGAAGAACAGGCGAAACAACAGGGGAAATGGTTACTGCAACAAGGGTGGATGCCGGATTTTATGTTGGTTAGTCCATATCTCCGCGCACAACAAACACATAAACAAATTTGTAGTGCATTAAAAATTATAGAACATAGTGAATGTTGGGATAATTTAACACCTTACGGTAATGCTTATGTAGTTGCAGATTATTTAGATATGTTAGCTAAAGATGGCATAAAAAATGTATTGATTATTTCTCATTTACCATTAGTTGATGAAATTGTACAAGCTTTAGGTATTACTCAACCAATTGCTTTTCATACTGCTACTCTAGTTGAGATTGCCTACAATAATGGGAAAGGCGTTTTGTTGCAAATTAAACAACCGGATATTTAGTCAAAATGATGGGTTTATTACCCATCATTAATATTAATTAAGTCCAGCTTCTAATTTTAGCTGTAATAGTCTTCTCTCCTCTACAGACAAAGCAACGCCTTTTTCATTGGTGAGAATAAAGAAATCTTCTACCCTTTCTCCATTTGTTGTAATTTTGGCATTGGATAGTATTAATTGCTGTTGTGTAAAAATATCACTGATAATCGCAAGCAATCCTGCACTATCCTTAGTAATTAATTCCAACTCGGTCTGCTCAATTTTTTCAATATTTAAGAAACGTATTTCAAGTGGTACACTAAAGTGTTGTAATTTACTGCTTCGACGTGCAGCCGCAGTTGGCACACGCTTTTCGCCTTTTAATACCGCTTTTAAAACCTGAGCAATTTCATCTCTTCTTGGTTTGCGTAATGCACTACCATCGTTTTCTGTAACAATAAAACTATCGAATACTTCTCCACTTTTTGCAGTGATAATCTGTGCATCATGAATACTTAAATTTTTTGCATCCAATGTTCTCACCACTTTATTAAACAGTTGTGGTTGATCAGCGCAATAAATGAAAATTTCTGTTGCGCCACGTGAAAATCGGCTACTCACTAAAACCACAATTTCATTGCTTAAATCTTCAATTTGGCAAAGATGCTCTGCGTGCCACGCTAGCTGTTTTGAAGTATTGCGTAAAAAATATTCTTGAGGACAACGTTGCCATAATTGATTCACATCATTCACTTTAATTTGATATTTTTCCAGCATCGGTTGCATTATATCAAGTGCTTTAATTCTATTCTGCAAGATTTGAATACTATAATTTAGAGGTACGGAAATGCCTTGTTCTAACTGCTGTCTAGTGTAATGATAAAGCGTTGTTAATAATGTTTTCTTCCAACTATTCCACAGAGTTTCATTAGTTGCACAAATATCCGCTACCGTTAAACAAAGTAGATAATCCAATCGTGTTTTATTATTAACAATTTTAGCAAAATGACTAATTTCCGCTGGATCGTGAATATCTCTTCTTTGTGCAACAATTGACATTTGTAGATGTGATAATACCAACCACGCCATAAACTCTGCATCTTGCTCACTAAAATTATGCTTAATCGCAAAATCATACATATCAATAGCTCCCAATTCTGTATGATCTCCGGAACGCCCCTTAGCGATATCGTGAAATAGGGCAGCCAGATAAAGTTGTGGACGTTTTGTTAAGGTTAAAAATATTTTGTGGCATAAAGGATATGACTCAACACTCGTTTCGTTAGCAAAATTTTCCAATTTAAGTAATAAGCGAACGGTGTGTTCATCAACAGTATAAGAATGAAACAGATCAAATTGCATTAAACCTACAATATGCTTCCATTCCCGTAAATAAGCTTTCAATACGCCATAACGGTGCATCAGTGCGAATGCTCTGGTAATACAATGTGGCTGTTGTAGAATCTGAATAAAATAGGTTCTTGCCTGCGGTAACTCACTTAAATAGCCTTTGTAGTTCAATAATGCAAGACGCAATTGCCGCAATGTACTGGAATGGATATAACTTTGTGGATAATGACAGAGCTGTAAAAAAAGCTCTATCATTGTTTCAGGCTTGGATTGAAACATATCGTGACATTGTAACTGAATGCTATTATTGACTAAATAAAAGGCAGGGCTGATGGCAATTTTTTCTACCGATTTTGTACAGCTTGGGCATAAAAACTGCTCTTGATAATCCTGCATTAACACTTCACTTAACTGCATAATTTGTTGTGAATTGCGAAAATAAGCTTTCATCATTGTTTCTACTGCCTGATTACCAACACCTTGATAGCCCAGCATTTCACTAATTTTTAACTGTCGTTCAAATAATAAACGATTATCATAACGTTTAATTACTAAGTGCAAAGCATAACGAAGTTTAAATAGAAATGTTTGACAATCAAATAATACTTGATGCTCTTCTGGATAAATAAAACCTAAATGAAGTAAATCATCTAGGTTTTTCGCTTTGAAGTGCCGCCACGCTACCCAATAAAGTAAATGCAAATCACGTAGTCCGCCTGGGCTATATTTAAGATCAGGTTCCAAATTATATGCTGTATTATGATAACGTTGATAACGTTCATTTTTTTCCGCTACTTTTGCCGTAAAAAAATCACGCATTGACCAAAAATCATCCTGATAAATGTGTTGCATTAATTGTTCGAATAGAAGTTTATTTCCTATTAAAAATCGTGATTCTAATAAATTAGTCGCAATACTGATGTCGCTCCGCCCTTCTTCCAAACACTGCGACAAAGTACGAATACTATGACCAACCTCAAAATGACAATCCCAAAGAAACTGTACGAAACTGGCTATCTGCTGCTCTTGCTGATTATTCAAGTTTTGAGAAGATAAAATCAAAAAATCTAAGTCTGATAGGGGGAAGATTTCTCTTCTCCCATAACCACCTACAGCAATGAGTACCAATTCAGGATAACAATCCAGCTGAAAATGATGCCATAACATCAGTAATAGTTGATCACAAAAGTCACTACGCTGTTTAATCAAATGATAAATATCAATATTTTGGCTAAAATTTTCCGTTTCAGCCGCTTTTAAATCAGTAAAGAATCGACGAACATTGGCGGGAGTAAAGGGTATTTTGGTTAAATCTTGAGTAAATAATAGCTTTTGCATAAGATTCCTGTATAAAAATCATTTGTTATATTTATAACAATATTATTTTTTCAACAAAAAAGCGACTATTTTTAAAAAATAGTCGCTTTTTTTATAATTTTTTTAATTATTTATCATTATCCTTTGAATATCATTTAATTCCTCATCACGAATGGTCATCACTTCACAACCATTTTCCGTAACGACAATTTGATGTTCATACTGTGCGGAATGGCTGCGATCTTTGGTTTTGACAGTCCAACCATCACTCATCAAACGAATCTCTTTTCTACCAGCATTGACCATCGGTTCAATCGTAAATACCATTCCAGGTTGTAAAATCACTCCACCGTCATCGGCATAATAATGTAAAACTTGTGGATCACTGTGAAACTCAGTGCCAATACCATGACCGCAATATTCGCGAACTACAGAAAATCCCTGTTTTTCTACATATTGTTGAATAACACGACCAATTTCGTTTAAACGAATACCCGGTTTAACAGTACGCAATGCTAAATAGAGTGATTGTTGAGTAACTTCGCATAACTTTTTACTACGAATCGGTGGTTCGCCAACCATATACATTTTAGAATTATCACCGAAATAACCATCTTTAATCACAGTTACATCAATATTGAGAATATCACCATCTTTTAATTTCTTTTCATCATTCGGAATACCGTGACATACTACCTCATTAATTGAAATACATACTGATTTTGGAAAACCGTGATAATTTAAACAGGCTGGAATCACTTTTTGCTCATTTATCATATAATCGTGACAAATACGATCCAATTCGCCAGTAGTAACACCTGCTTTAACATAGGGTTCGATCATTACTAATACGTCTGAAGCGAGCTTACAGGCTATACGCAATTTTTCGATTTCTTCTGCTGTCCTTAATGGAATTGTCATTTTTTTCTCCAATTTGAAACTCTTAATTTTTCGATGGCTATAATACCATTATTTCAACGTTATCAATAACCTTTCAATGAAATTGTTGAACGATTTACTAGGTTATTAGATAATAGCCATACTATTAAGATAATTTACACTTCATCATAACTATTTAGTTTGTAACTATATGATGAAAAAACAATGAGGAGTTCAAGAATGAGTGATGATGTTTCCATTCCGCTAACTTTTACCGATGCGGCAGCACGTAAAGTAAAATTTTTAATTGAAGGCGAAGATAATCCAAATCTCAAATTACGTGTTTATATTACCGGTGGCGGTTGCAGCGGTTTCCAATATGGATTTACTTTTGATGAAAATGTGAATGAAGGCGATCTTACTATTGAAAATTCAGGCGTGACTTTGGTGGTTGACCCAATGAGCTTACAATACTTAATTGGGGGAACAGTAGATTATACTGAAGGATTGGAAGGTTCACGTTTTGTTGTTGATAATCCAAATGCGACAACAACCTGTGGTTGCGGTTCATCTTTCAGCATCTAATTTAAAAAGGCTATCAGAGCATAGCCTTCTTTTCTTATTAAGGGGGCATAAAATGGAATTTCAATTCTATCGCATTGATCGCAATACAATTAATGTCAGTTGTTCAATGGAACACGAAGCGGTTGCACGTTGGGCAAACAGTGAAATTCGTGGTGATTTGAAAAAAATTGCTGAATTAATGGCAGTAATAAAAGCGTGTCATTCCACTCCTTACGGCATCGACAAAATTATTCCGGGCAAAGAATTTTCCGTCCATATTAATCACGATGAAGTGATGGTTAAAGCCAATATTCTCTTTTCAGAAGAAAATTCCGATGAAATTTTAGAAGATGATCTTCAATTTTATGATGAAGAAAATATGGCGATTTGTGGATTGGAGGATTTTGAACACTTTTTATCTGAATATCAACAATTTGCCAAAGAGTAATTTTTAATCATTATCTGATTGATTTATCAACACAATGTTTCAAAAATGTAATTCATCGAAACGTTTTTTTCGAAGTGGATCACATTCTTGAACATTTTTTTTATTAAGTTTTGAATTCAAAAAACACCTTATCTATTATAGCGCCGAAAAAATTATTATTAATCAATTAATAAATTAAGGTGTGTGTATGTTAAATGAGCAAACTTTAAATTCCTCAATAGAACAATCTTGTCCAAAATCCCATATTTGGAATAAATTTGATCTGGCGTGGGTTTTAAATTTATTCGGTACTGCTGTAGGCGCAGGCGTCTTATTTTTACCTATTAATGCCGGTGCAGGTGGCTTTTGGCCATTAGTTATTATGACAATAATAGTTGGACCAATGACTTATTTTGCTCATCGTGGACTAGCTCGATTTGTTCTATCTTCTAGTAAGCCGGGCAGTGATATAACTGAAGTAGTGGAGGAACATTTTGGTAAAACGGCTGGCAAATTAATCACCCTCCTCTATTTCTTTGCAATTTTCCCTATTCTTCTAATTTATGGTAATGGCATTACCAATACGGTTGATTCATTTATAGTAAATCAATTAGGAATGGCTTCACCATCAAGAGTTTTACTTTCATTGATTTTGATCGGCAGCCTAATCGGTATTTTCTTATTAGGTGAAAAAGTAGTATTGAAAGTCACCGAATGGTTGGTTTATCCTCTTGTATTTATTCTTTTTGCTTTATCAATCTATCTTATTCCGGAATGGAACACCAGTATGTTGCAAGAAATACCTAGTGGTAAGCAATTTTTGTTAACGTTATGGATTACCATTCCAGTATTGGTTTTTTCATTTAATCACTCTCCAGCCATTTCTTCCTTTGTTCTTTCACAACAGCGTCAATATAAATCTTTCATTACTACAGAACAACACGCTAGCAAGACATTAAAAGGCACAGCTACCATTTTATTAGTTTTTGTAATGTTCTTTGTTTTTAGTTGTGTTTTAACATTGACTCCGGAAGATTTACTATTAGCCAAAGAACAAAATATTGCGATTCTTTCTTTCCTTGCCAATAAATTTGATAATCCTTATATCTCCTATCTTGGACCTTTGGTTGCTTTTTTAGCAATTACCAGTTCGTTTTTCGGTCATTATATGGGAGCAAGAGAGGGTTTACAGGGGCTATTTCTCAAAATGAAAGGAGAGAATCAACATTCCACCAATATTAATCATCGCCGTTTGAACCTTATTTCAGCACTCTTTTTCTTATTGTCATTGTGGGGTGTAGCTATTATCAATCCAAGTATATTAGGTTTAATTGAATCTCTAGGTGGTCCTATTATTGCAATGATTTTATTCATTATGCCGATGTATGCGATTAAACATATTCCGGCAATGAAGCGTTACAGTGGTAAATTAAGTAATGTTTTTGTGGTAGTGATGGGATTAATCGCTATTTCAAATATTATCTATAATCTCGTGGCATAGTTCTCACTTTTTCATTAAAATTTGCATCCTTTGCCTTAGGTTAATGACCTAAGGCTATATTTATCAGAATAATAAAAAATTAGAGCGTATTATGATTAGTGTGTTTGATATGTATAAAATCGGCATAGGGCCATCAAGTTCTCATACTGTCGGTCCAATGAAAGCCGGTAAAGAATTTATTGATCATTTAGTAAAACAACAGCAATTAGAGCAAGTTACCCGGTTGCATATTGATGTCTATGGTTCGCTTTCTATGACCGGTCGCGGACATAATACTGACATAGCCATTATTCTCGGTTTAGCAGGATATTTGCCTGATAATGTGGATATTGATCACATTCCTCTCTTTATTGATCAGATTAAAAAACAAAAACGGTTTCCACTGGCATTAGGCCAGCACGAAATTGCTTTTGATTTTTATCAAGATATGCAATTTCATTCTACTTTTTTGCCATTGCATGAAAATGGTATGACAATCAGTGCCTATCATCAAGATGAATGCCTTTACAGCAATACATATTACTCTATTGGCGGTGGCTTTATTGTTGATGAAGCACATTTTCACCAAGAACAATCTTCTGAGCAACAAGTCCCCTTCCCTTATCAAAGTGCTGCCGATTTAATTCATCACTGCCAAGAAAACGGACTAGCTATTTCCGGCATTATGTTACGTAATGAATTAGCATTACATAGAAAAACGGAATTAGAGGCACATCTTGCCAAAGTTTGGCAAACAATGCAGGAATGTATCCAACACGGATTACATACAGATGGTTTATTGCCCGGTCCATTAAAAGTACCACGCCGTGCTGCTGGATTACGTCGCTTATTGGAAGCTAATAATTCATTATCAAATGACCCAATGAAAGTGATTGACTGGATTAATATGTATGCTTTAGCGGTAAATGAGGAAAATGCTGCTGGCGGTCGTGTTGTTACAGCACCAACGAATGGTGCTTGCGGTATTGTACCTGCAGTACTTGCCTATTATCAAAAATTTATTGCACCAATTAGTGATGAAGTGCGTGATTGTTATTTATTAACAACCAGTGCTATCGGTTCACTTTATAAAATGAATGCTTCAATTTCGGGGGCTGAAGTAGGATGCCAAGGTGAGGTTGGTGTTGCTTGTTCAATGGCGGCAGCCGGCTTAACAGAGATTTTAGGTGGGACACCGGAACAAGTCTGTATGGCAGCGGAAATTGCAATGGAACATAACCTTGGACTAACCTGTGATCCGGTCGGTGGTCAGGTACAAGTACCTTGTATTGAGCGTAATGCAATTGCTTCCGTAAAAGCAATAAATGCCAGCAGAATGGCGTTACGTCGTAACACACAGCCACGAGTAACATTAGATAAAGTAATAGAAACAATGTATGAAACGGGCAAAGATATGAATGCCAAATATCGAGAAACTTCTCAAGGTGGTTTAGCAGTTAAAGTGATTTGTGATTAATTGCTAAAACTGAAAAAAGGGAAACATCACCGTTTCCCTTTTTTTATCAGCTGATTTATCAATAAAAAACAGCAGATAAGGTGATTAATTAAAAGAAAAAATTGAGAAGTTCGGATAACGAAACTGATTGACGATAATAGCAATAATAGAATTAGACATTTATTGAAAGGATCGAATTTATTTATTCAATCCTTTATGCCGTATCAGCAGCGATTTGCCGCTTTTTCTAACGCATTACAAGAGCGTTTTTTATTTCCTGTTGTTCTGGAACAAACAGCATCAGAAGAAATTACTCCGGCAACCGTTGTAATATAACATTGATACTGTTTTTTCCCGATATTGGCAGTAAAGCGAATATCATCTAAACCCGCTTGACGATGACTGATTGTTACCTTATCTGCCGTTGTATTGAGTGCAAAAGCCGCTTTGCTTTGTAGTGAAGCATCAGAAATCACTGTATTGCCGACCATACCACAGCCACTTAATACTAAAATAGAAAAAAAAGAATAACATTTACGCATTATTCTTCCTCCTTACTATTGCAATCCTGCGCCGCCCAATCCGATCAATGCCAATAACATCGGCGAAGTGATTAAGCCAATGAAAACTAAAACCCACGCTAGGATATTTAGACATATCCCTTTCGTATTTCTACTTTTTATCGCAAAAATAGTGCCGATTATCGCAATAATGGCAGCTAAAGGAACAAACACCATTCCCAAAAAGAGAATGCCTAAAACGGCAAAAATACAGGCAATAATTGCCGCAGTTACCCAGTCTTTGTTTTTTGCGATAGTGCATCAGTCATATTTCCTCCTAATTTTTGATTTTGCACCTAAAACAGGTTCATTAGCGAACCTAAAATAGGTGCAATGGAAAAATTAAGATCATCTATTTATTCTCAGGAACAGGTGTTTTTACGTGAACTTTTTATTAAAAAACGTAAAACATTAGGTTTATCGCAACGGGTTTTATCCGACAGGCTCGGTGTTATTTATTCGCTGATAGGAAAGATTGAAACCGGCGACAGACGTTTGGATATTGTTGAATTTATTCAATATTGTATTGCTCTGGAATTAGAACCAACTGAAGTGTTGGCACAACTGCAATAGCAAATTCTATCGGCGAAGGAAGAAAAAGAGGAATAAAAAATGTCGAGTTTTAATTATACTCGACATTTTTCTTCTTGAGGTATTTTACAATAGTAGACAATTTTTCTCGCCACGCGAAAGCGTAATTAAACCGGAACGTACAATTTCAATGACGGAAGTTTCCTCTTTTAAGGCTTTAATAAAAGCGTTCAATTTTTCACTATCACCATTTAACTGAACGGTATAAGTTTTTGGCGTAACGTCGACAATCTGTCCACGATAAATATCTGCCATCCGTTTTACCTCTTCTCTCACCTGTCCTTGAGCTTTAACTTTAATCAGCAATACTTCTCTCTCCACGTGCTCGACATCACTTAGATTAATTACGCGATAGACATCGATTAATTTATGTAATTGCTTTTCAATCTGTTCCAACACCTGTTCATCGCCATAAGCTTCAATCGTCATACGGGAAAGTGTCGGATCATCTGTCGGCGCAACGGTTAAACTTTCGATATTAAAAGCACGTTGTGAGAACAATCCAACTACACGAGATAACGCACCTGACTCATTTTCTAATAATACTGATAAAATTCTACGCATTATGATCTCTCCGTTTTGCTTAAATACATTTCATTCATTGCACCACCACGCATTTGCATCGGATAAACGTGTTCTGTTTCATCAACACGAATATCGACAAAGACCACTTTATCCTTAATTGCCAATGCTTCCGCTAATTTCGTTTCCAATTCGTCAGGATGTTCAATTCGCATTCCGATATGTCCATAAGCCTCAGCCAATTTAACAAAATCCGGTAATGAATCCATATAGGATTGTGAATGACGTCCGGCATAAATAATATCTTGCCACTGTTTTACCATTCCCAAGAAACGGTTATTTAAACTAACAATCACTATTGGTATTCCGTACTGTTTTGCCGTTGAAAGTTCTTGAATATTCATTTGAATACTGCCATCACCGGTCACACAGACAACGCTTGCTTCAGGATGCGCCAATTTCACTCCTAATGCTGCCGGCAAACCAAAGCCCATTGTTCCCAATCCTCCTGAATTGATCCAACGACGCGGTTTAGCAAAAGGATAATGCAATGCTGCAAACATTTGATGTTGCCCTACATCTGAAGCAATATAAGCCTCTCCTTTAGTTAATTTATAAAGTGTTTCAATAACCTGCTGCGGTTTAATTACTTCACTATTTTTTTCATAATTTAAGCAATGTTTTTCTCGCCATTGTTCAATTTGTTGCCACCAATCAGATAACCATTGTTGTGCTTTTGCAATATCCTCTTCTGTCAACAAAGTTAAAAATTCATCTAATACCGTTTTCGCATCACCTACAATTGGAATATTAGCAATAACATTTTTTGAAATTGAAGTTGGATCAATATCAATATGAATCACTTGAGCATAAGGACAATATTTTGCCAAGTTATTGGTAGTTCGGTCATCAAAACGTACTCCGATACCAATAATTAGATCACTCTGATGCATTGCATTATTTGCTTCATATGTCCCGTGCATACCAAGCATTCCAAGGAATTGTTTATCATCACCTGGGAAACCACCTAATCCCATTAAAGATGCAGTCACAGGAAGGTTTAAATTATGAGCAAATTGGGTTACTTCTTCAGCACAATTTGAAGTGATCACGCCACCACCAATAAACAAAACAGGACGCTTGGCAATTTGAATAGCTTTAAGTGCTTTCTTAATTTGTCCTTTATGTCCTTGTAAAGTTGGATTATAGGAACGCAAGTGTACCTCTTCCGGATAACTGTAATTATATTTGACTGCCGGATTAAGCACATCTTTTGGTAAATCAATAACAACTGGGCCAGGCCTACCAGTTGAAGCAATATAAAATGCTTTTTTCATAATATAAGGAATATCTTCTGCTTTCTTCACTAAAAAGCTATGTTTCACGACTGGTCTAGAAATACCGACCATATCACACTCTTGGAATGCATCACTACCGATTAAATTCCCCATTACCTGACCGGATAGCACTACCAATGGAACAGAATCCATATAGGCTGTAGCAATTCCCGTAATAGTATTCGTTGCTCCAGGACCAGAAGTGATTAAAACACAACCAACTTTGCCTGTTGAACGTGCATAACCGTCTGCCATATGGACTGCCCCCTGCTCGTGACGTACTAAAATATGTTCAATACCGCCAAGTTGATGAATAGCATCATAAATATCTAGCACCGAACCACCGGGATAACCAAATAAATATTCCACACCCTGATCTCGTAATGATTGAACGACCATTTCCGCACCAGATAATTTTTTCATATCCTTCTCCATTTTCTTGTTTTATTGATGTTGTGATTTAGTTTTACTGCATATTTTTAACTTTGTCTATAGCAACACATATCGACAAATGAGAATAACTTTAGAAGTTAATGCTAAACAAGCAGCATTTTAAAGAAAAAAATAAAATAATTTTAGAAAAAATCAAAAAAAATACGGCATAAAGCCGTATTTTATAAAATATAATTTTTATTTAATTTATTTTGAAATTTTCCGTTGAGATCTAAAAATGAAAAGTAAAATCGTCAACGCAACGGCAGTTATTACAAAACCTAAAATGGCTGAATCTGTAAAACCTACCCCGATATAACCAGCAAATGAAGCAACTGCAACTACTGCTGCGTAAGGCAATTGTGTTGTAACATGGTCAATATGGTTACAAGCTGCGCCAGTAGAAGACAAGATTGTAGTGTCGGATACTGGTGAGCAGTGGTCACCACACACAGCGCCCGCCATTACAGCTGATAAACAAGGCAACATTAATGCAGGATCGGCATTTGCTGCCATTGCTGCTGCAATTGGTAGCATAATTCCGAATGTCCCCCAACTTGTTCCAGTAGAGAAAGCCATAATAATGGCAAGAAGGAATAATAATGCAGGCAATAATTGTGTCATCATATTGCCACTGACAAGGCTAGCCAAATATTTTCCAGTATTAACATCACCAACGATAGTATTAATTGTCCAAGCAAAAAAGAGAATAGTAATTGCACCGGACATTGATTTAAAACCAAGAAGAATAGCTTTAATATAGTCAGTAAAACTGATGGTATTGAATACAAATAACGAAGCAACGACAAAAGAAATTAAACTACCAACAACCAGCGAAATACCAACAGTCGTGTTTTCAAATGCCCCTAAAACTGAAAAAGAGTGTCCATTTTCCGCTAATGCTTGATATCCAGTATACATCATCATTGACACTGTACCGGCAATTAAAACTAAAATTGGTACGATTAAAGCACTAACTCGCCCTTTAACAACTTCTTCATCTTGTTGTTCACTGTTATGCTCTGCCTGTAATGCTTGATTTTCGTGGCGAGCCATTGAGCCGATATCAAAAGAGAAATAAGCAACGAAAAAGACAGTGATAATGGCAAATATTGCATAATAGTTCATCGCACTCATTGCCACAAATGCCCCCATCGGCGAATACTCCGTAATTGAATGTGTTGCTAATAATCCAGCAACAAGCGTCATAATATAAGCACCCCAACTTGAAATAGGCATCAATACACACATTGGTGCGGCGGTTGAATCCAAAATATAGGCCAATTTTGCACGAGAAACTTTAAATTTATCAGTTACCGGACGAGCAATTGCTCCCACAGCTAAACTATGGAAATAATCATCAATAAAAGTAAAAAATACCAAGCACGCAGTTAATAATTTTGCACCACGTCTATTTTTAATATGTCTTTGAGCCCAAGCAGCAAATGCCTGATTGCTTCCAGATACAGTTAGTAATGAAGTCAATGCACCCAACACTAATAAAAAAATAATAATATTCACATTATTATGATTAATACCGTCTTCACCATAGACTAATGATAAAACACTATTTTTAATATAAATTGCCGCATCAAGCGGATTGGCATTCGTCAACATTAATGCACCAACAACAATCCCTGTTGTTAATGATAAAAGCACACGCCTTGTTAGCATGGCTAATGTTAAAGCTAATAATGGCGGTACAATCGACCACACAGAAGAAGAAAAATCAGTAAGTTCCATAACGCTAACCTAATAAAAAGCAAAAGCGTCTAGCGAGTGTTCAAAAGGATTCACAAATAAGGAAGGATAAAAAAAGATTAACCACCTTAACTCGTAGCGCTCCATAGTTAAACCAAAATAATACTATGACAGTATCGTCCCTTTCGGCAACGATCCCAACCAATTAAGATGACGCTTAATTGATTTCGGCGGTTATTCCTTTCCCTTCTTCTCAAAGCTGTCAGCTCAAAGAAGCTACTTATAATAATCGCACCTCTACTTCAGGTGGCTAAAAGATACAACAAGTAACAAAAAAAGCAAGTTCTTTTAAATTATATTTATTATTTAATTATTCTTTTATTAATTTTTATATTTACCTTTTCTATTATTTTCTATAAAATCACTTTGTTCTTTTTTATTCCAATACTATTAACATATCCATAGGAGAATTATTAATGGAAGAGTTATTAAAAACATTAAATAATATTCGCTCATTGCGCCTTGTAGCTCGTGAATTATCTTTTGAACAATTAATGACAATTTTCAGTAAATTTGAACAAGTTGTTGAAGAAAGAAAAGCAGAAGAAGAATCTAAAAAACAGAGTATTGCTGCTCATCAAGAAAAAATTGAAAAATATAAAGAATTATTAAAATCAGAAGGTATTTCTCCGGAAGAATTGTTAGAAGTGATGAGCTTACAAAAATTCAATCCATCTCAACATAAAAAACGGGCTCCTCGTCCTGCAAAATATCAATATACAGATTTGGATGGTTCTAGAAAAACTTGGACTGGTCAAGGTAGAACTCCAAAAGCAATGCAAATTCAGATTGACAAAGGTGCAACTTTAGAAAGCTTTGAAATTAAGTAATATTTATTATCCATTTTTAAGGTCTATTTTTTGAATAATAGACCTTTCTTTTTTCTTTTTGGGTTGAAATATGTAGATTATTCAAAATTATCCATCATAATAAGCTCTTCTACCCTGTCACTTTTAATATAAAAGTTAATGCTACATTAATTTACAGTATATCCAAAAATGAATAATTCCTTCCCAAAATACACTTTTTGATAATCAGGTTTGCTCTTTATTATTGAATTTAGAGTTGTTAATTTTTCGATATAAAAAGCATTCTACTGATTTATTCCGAAAAGTTAAACTACAATTTTAAGGACTGAATCTGTATTTTTTCATTGCAGTCCGTCTTTTAGGTTGTAGTTGTAATCCTTCAATATCGAAATATAAACAGATTTAGTCAGATGTTACTTCTCTGTTTTGGAATGTTGAATTGAGCAATCAATGTTAGTCTAGAAACGGCAAACGTAAGATAGGTGAATAAAAAGGCTTCCGTAGTATTGAAAATAGCAATCAACGACTTGCTACTTACAAATTCGGCTATATTCAGTCATAAAAATCTGCACCCTATGTGTTGGATAATAAGACTAACTTTAGGGTGCAGATCACTCATTGGAAATGCTTTTTTAGTTTCGATCAATTATTTATTATACAATTCAAAATAACTTTTTGCTGCTTTTTGCCAACTGAAATCTTGGCTCATCGCAGTAGAACGTATTAAACTCCATTGTCGTGGTTTTTGCCAAATAGACAACATTTGATCAATAGCATAAAGAAAACCCTCCACATCTGCAAATTGGAACACAAAACCAGTTGCGATTTTTTGTTTTTGTGTTTCCGGTGTGGTGTCTACTACCGTATCAGCTAATCCACCGGTCGCACGCACTAGTGGCAAAGTACCATATTTTAAGCCGTATAATTGTGTTAACCCGCAAGGTTCAAAACGGCTCGGTACTAAAATAACATCACCACCAGCCACCATTTGGTGAGAAAGAGCTTCGTTATACGCAATCTTTACACCAATTTGTTGTGGGTATTTCGCTGCTAATTGACGTAAAGTTTCTTCAAAATGTGGTGCACCTGTTCCTAACACAGCCAATTGCACACCACGATTTATCAATGCTTCTGCAGCATTAATCACCAAATCTGCACCTTTTTGTTCCACTAAACGAGTAACCATTACTAACAAGGGTACAGTTTCTGTTTCTGTTAAACCGAATTCTGCCTGCAATACCTGTTTGTCTTTTTTCTTACCTTGCATTTTGCCGTGTTTATAGGTTTTAGCAATGTAGTTATCTGTTGCAGGATTCCAAACTTGATCGTCAACACCATTTAAGATACCGTGTAAGCGATTTTGGGCTGCTCGAGTTTGCAATAAACCATCAAAACCGTATGCCATACTAGGATCGGTAATCTCTTTAGCATAAGTTGGACTTACTGCTGTAATTTCATCGGCATAATACAAACCAGATTTAAGATAAGAAATTTGTCCGTAAAACTCCAAACCATCAACGTGGAAAAAGTGATATGGCAGCTGTAATTCCGCCATATGACGGGCATTAAACATACCTGCATAAGCTAAATTATGGATGGTAAAAATTTTCTTCAATGGTAATTGCCAAGCAGTAGCATAAGCTGCTGCCAAACCAGCTTGCCAATCGTGCATATGCATAACATCCGCCTCGCCCCACCACTGATCTGCTCCAGCGGCTAAGGAAGCTCCTACCCAACCAAGCGTTGCAAAGCGTAAATAGTTATCGGAATAATCCTGATAATATTCGTTATGATATGGATTACCACCGCGATCAAATAGATGTGGTGCATTAATTAAATAAATGCCAATGCCTTTATATTCTGCAAAACGAATTTCAATATGTCCGGCAAAACTGAATAAATGTAATGAATGTTGATGTTGCGGAAGTTTTTCTGCTACCGCCGGATACATTGGTAAAACGACCCTAACATTCATACCTTCTGCTTGTTGTGCAAATGGTAATGCACCCATTACATCAGCTAAACCGCCAGTTTTAATTAATGGGTATAATTCAGAACAAATATGAAGTACTTTCATTGATTTAACCTTAATTTTTTTAAGTAAAATATCCGCTTTTTAGATTCTGCTATCAATAAAAAGCGGATATTTATTAAGACAGGAATAACAGATTACTCTTCTTTATCTGTTTTTGTTGCATCAATCGCTGATTCTTCTTGATCAAAAAGTTTTTCCAGCATTGGCTCTGTTACCAATACAATATCCCCTTTACTACTTATCCTAAAACGTTGACGATCCAATTCAAGATCTACACCAATTTTCATACCATCCGGAATGTGGCAATTACGATCAATAATACAACGACGTAATACGCAGTTTTTGCCAATTTTTACTTGAGGCAAAATAACTGCATATTCAATTTTTGATCCCTCGTCTACCCTAACGTGGTCAAACAGCACCGAATTACTGATTTCCGCATCAGTAATTACACTACTACCCCCGATAAGTGAATTATCAATAGTTTGTTTATGTGGATGTTTATAGAAGAACTTTGTTGGTAGCGTTTGTTTAGGTACAGTACGAATCGGCCAGCTACTGTCAAACATATCCAGTTGAGGTTTTTCACTGACTAAATCAATATTTGCCGACCAGTAACTTTCCAAAGTACCTACATCACGCCAATAGATCAAACCTTGTGTATTTCTACCTTTGCTTGAACGTTCAAACGGATGGGCATAAAGCAATCCTTCTTTCACCATCGCCGGAATAATATCTTTACCGAAATCGTGAGAGGTATTTTCGTAACTAGCTTCACGTGCCAAAATATCATACAGATAATCAGCATCAAAAACATAAATTCCCATTGATGCCAAAGATGAATCAGGTTTATGTGGTAATGTTGGTGGATTTGACGGTTTTTCTACAAACTGTTCCACTTTTAATTTTTCATTTACCGCCATCACACCAAATGCCTTTGCATCCTCTTTCGGCACTTCAATACAACCTACAGTTGCCTTACCACCGAATTCAATATGATCTTCAATCATACGCATATAATCCATCTTATAAATATGGTCACCGGCAAGAATAAGCACATATTTAGGACGATAATGATCTTTCATAATTGGAACATTTTGCCATACCGCATCCGCCGTACCTCGATACCAAGTAGAATCATTTAATTGCTGACGAGCCGGCAACATATCCACGAAATGTCCTCGTTCTCGCGGTAAAAATGACCAACCGTGTTGTAAATGACGTAATAACGAATGTGCTTCGTATTGCGTAATTACCCCAATTTTTAATAAACCTGAATTAAGACAATTAGATAAGGCAAAGTCAATAATACGATGTGCCCCTCCAAAGTAAACAGCAGGTTTCGCTCGACGATCGGTCATTTCGTGCAAACGAGAACCTCGTCCCCCAGCTAAAATAAGAACTAACGTATCATTGGCAATGCTTTCACGCGTTGGGATAGCGTTTTTCGTTGTAGTGGCTGTTGCTGCGCTCATAATATTCTCCTGTGGTTATCGTTTTTCAATAAGTGATTGCATTAAAATAACAACTCCCAGATGTGCCACAATCGCTTGAGATTGTTCGATCCTGAGACCCTCGCCAAACCGTTTCTGCCAAATTCCGGCTGGAAGCTGAAAAATTTGCTCACCACGATTAGCATTAAAAAGTAATAGATACTTTCCTTGTAATAACAACGCTAAGGCTCGTCCCTGTTGCCAATCTTGTGTTTGCATCGGTTCGCCCTGAGGGGTAAACCATTGTGCATTTTCGGTATTCCACCAATCATCATAAATACCGGTTATCGCCATTTCTTTACGTAAAGCGATGAGATCTACCACATATTGTTGCAATTCTGTATCTGTTTCTTGCCAATTTAACCACGTCAATTCATTATCTTGACAATAACAATTATTATTGCCCTGCTGGCTATGACCAATTTCATCTCCTGCCAATAACATAGGCGTTCCTAATGCCAATAACTCTGTTGCCAACAATGCTTTTTTACTGAATATACGTTGTTGTTTAATATCAATATCGTCAGTTTCTCCCTCTACACCGTGATTAAAAGAAAAATTATGATTATCTCCATCACGATTATCTTCGCCGTTATCCCAATTATGCTTTTCGTTATAACTGACCAAATCCTGTAAATTAAAGCCATCATGTGCGGTAACAAAATTTATTGAACAATGAGGAGAACGATATTGATGTTGAAAAGTGTCCGCACTACCGGCAAAGCGTTGTGCTAATACACCAAGCTGTTGACTATCTCTTAACCAGAAACGGCGAATATCACCACGGAAACGATCATTCCATTCAGCAAAAAAATCAGGGAAAGATCCTAATTGATAACCACCTGAACCAATATCCCAAGGTTCAGCGATCAGCTTACAATTTGCTAAAACAGGATCTTGTTGTAGTGCAGTAAAAAAAGCAGCTTTTGCATTGAATTGTGGCGTTCTACCCAATACGGCTGCCAAATCAAAGCGAAAACCATCAATATGAAATTCTTTGACCCAATAACGCAGACAATCCATTACCCACTGTAATACACGAGGTTCTGATAGATTTAAACTATTTCCACAACCAGTCCAATTTTCATATTGCTGTTGGTGATGCCAATAATAAAGGTAATTATCAATGCCTCGCTGACAAAGCGTTGGTCCGAAAATATCGTTTTCCGCTGTATGATTAAATACTACATCCAAAATCACTTCAATCCCCATTCGGTGCAAGGCTCTTACTACAGATTTCAACTCTAATGATACAGCTTTTATTGATGATAACCTTTGATCTGGGGCAAAATGTGCTAACACATTGTAGCCCCAATAGTTTCTTTTATGTTTTTGCTGTAGATGAGGCTCATCTAAATGCAACATTATTGGTAATAATTCTACTGCAGTTACCCCTAAATTTTGCAAATATGCTAGATTTACTGGGTCAGCCAAACCGGCAAATGTTCCTCTTAATGCTACAGGAACAGCCTCATTTAATTTGGAAAAACCTTTAACGTGCAATTCATAGATAATGGTTTCAGACCAAGGTGTTCGTGGTGCTTTATCGTCCTGCCAATCAAAATCATCTTCTGTAATCACACTTTTCGGCGCAAGCCAAGCGTTGTCGTCCGGATTATCCCAATGAAACGGTTGTAACTGTTCAAAGGTTGCTAATGCAGGCAAATCGTCTACCGCACGACTGTAAGGATCGATCAATAGCTTAGTGACATTGTAACAATAAGGGAATTCCGCGTTACCGTTCAAACGAAAACCGTATTTCTGCCCGACATCAATATTAGCGACAAAGAGAGTGAAACAATCCTGTTGTCTGAACATTGAATAACGGGTTTCGTGGCTATGTTCATCAAACAGGCAAAGCCAAGCTTCACTAGCGTGAGGTGCAACCAACACAAAATTAAAGCCTTGTTTGCCGGCAAATTCGGAGCGATGACAGCCAATCGGATAACGATAACCGATAAACGTTTGCTTTTTCTTTATCTCAAATTCTCTGATTGAACCTGATTTCAGCCGTTTAAGATGATGAGCCATAACCACTTAATCCCTATGCTACATAATCATTATTTACTGGTTTTTCGTTTCACTGATTTTGCTTTTTTAGCCGGTTTTCTTTTGGAAGCAGTTTTGCTTACTTTGCTGTTATTCGTATCTGAAAGGGTTTCTTTTCCTTTGGTTGCTACGGTAACCGCTTGCTCTGCTTTTGTTGCTTCTGCCAGTTCCGCATCATCAGTTTCATCCTCCTCTGCATTTTCCAATACAAAATAGCTTGCACCTAGTGGCGGCACATCAATGCTGATTGAGTTAGCCTTGTCGTGGCTTTCGATTTTTTCACTCCAGACGCCTTCACCGTTATTCACACCGCTACCTTTATAGGACACATCATCGGAATTCAGCACCTCACGATAAAATCCTGCTTTACGCACACCAAAACGGTAATTATGACGAACTTCAGGAGTAAAATTACACACGACAACTACGGTATCACCGTTTTTCGCATAACGAGTAAATACTAAAACCGATTGTTCCGCATCATCCACAACTAACCATTCAAAACCATTAGGATGCTGATCCTGCTGCCACAATGCTGGATAACGTTGATAAAGATGATTTAAATCTCGCACCCATTTTTGAACACCATTATGCCAACCATCGTATTCTTCATTGAGCAAGAACCAATCCAAACTTTCTTGATAATTCCATTCTCTGCCTTGAGCAAACTCATTCCCCATAAAGAGCAGTTTTTTACCCGGAAAGCCCCACATATAACCGTAATAAACACGTAAATTAGCGAATTGTTTCCAGCAATCACCCGGCATTTTGCTTAACAAAGAGCCTTTGCCGTGGACCACCTCATCGTGCGATAATGGCAACACAAAATGTTCGCTATATTGATACATCATCCCGAATGTTAATAAATTATGGTGATACTTACGATAAATCGGATCTAATTTCATATAACGCAACGTATCATTCATCCAGCCCATATTCCACTTAAATTGGAAACCTAAACCGCCGCTTTTTGTATCGTGGCTAACGCCTGGAAATGCGGTACTCTCTTCCGCAATCGCCAATACACCGCGCTGTTCATCCTGCAATAACGCATTGGTGCGCTGTAAGAAATTGATCGCTTCCAAATTTTCACGCCCACCATATTGATTCGGAATCCACTCACCATTTGCACGGCTGTAATCTCGATAAATCATTGAGGCAACCGCATCAACCCGCAAACCGTCAAAACCGTAACGTTCTATCCAATACAATGCATTACCACTTAGATAGTTACGCACTTCATTACGTCCAAAGTTGTAAATCAATGTATTCCAGTCTTGGTGATAACCTTCTCGTGGATCAGCGTGTTCATATAATGCTGTGCCATCAAATTTACGCAAACCGTAATCATCTGTTGGGAAATGACCAACCACCCAATCCAACAGCACATAAATGCCGGCTTCGTGTGCTTTTTCAAGGAAATGGCATAATCCTGTTGCATCACCAAAACGACTGGTTGGAGCATATAATCCTAACGGTTGGTAACCCCACGAACCATCAAATGGAAATTCCGATAATGGCAATAATTCAATATGAGTGAAACCCATCTCTTTTACATAAGGAATCAATTCATCTGCGATTTGCTCATAGCTTAGCCAGTAATTATTTTCTAAATTGCGTCGCCAAGATCCCAAATGCACTTCATAAATACTTATTGGTGCATCAACCGCATTTGCTTTTACTCTTGTTTCATTATATGGTTGTTTTGGTGGCAATTTTGTAACAACTGAAGCTGTTTCCGGACGCAATTGTGCAGCAAAGGCATAAGGATCCGATTTCAAACGCAAATTACCATTTGCATCCAAAATTTCAAATTTATATAGACTGCCTTCATTAATATTAGGAATAAAGATTTCCCAGATGCCACTTTCCTGATAAAAGCGCATAACGTGACGGCGACCATCCCATTGGTTAAAATCACCGACCACAGAAACTCGGCGAGCATTTGGCGCCCAAACACTGAAATTTACGCCCGCAACATAGCTGTTTTCTGTTAAATGTGCGCCCATCGCTTCATACGGACGATGATGCGTTCCCTCTTTTAACAGCCAATTATCCAGTTCAAACAGGCAAGATGGGAAACGATAAGGATCTTCCTGATAGATCGCTTCTGCACTGTTTTCATATTGAATTTTAAATACATAATGCAGATTGACCTCAGAATGTGGCAATAATGCTACAAAAAATCCACGTTCATCGACAACTTTCATTGTGGCTAAACAATGATTTCTATCACGATTATAAATTTCTACCTGTTTTGCATTCGGCAATAAGGCTCGAATCATTAGCCCCTGCTCTGTCATATGTGGGCCTAAGAAAGAGAACGGATCAGCGTGTACCGCATTAAATAACTGTTCGATTTGGTTATAATCAAGGGTAACCATACTATTTTTTCCTAATAAAATAAATTTGAGACTATCTTGATAACATTCCGCCGCCACCTCTGTCGGCAAGGTTTGTCTTGTAGCAATAATTTGACGTAAATCACGATGCAATTCTTGAATAATTTTCGGATCAAGTAATGAATTCGGCAAACGATAACGCCAATTCGGATACGCTTTTGCTACTCCCGGAATATTGAATGATGAAGTAACTCCTAATAAATTTTCTGGCTGCAAGGCAAATAATTGACTTTCACTTACTGCACCTAACTGATGTATCGCCAAGTTCAGTTCATTCGTCAAAGAAAAGTCCCGTGGGAATGTTGGCAATAATTTTGCCTGTTTTAATGTTTGGATAAAGCGTAATTTATCATCAGATCGTTGTTGCAGTGCTTTTTCATATTTATCCTGTTGCAACACGCCGAGCTGATACATCGTTTCAATGTCGGTTGCTTGCCAAAAACCGCTCAATGGTGCTAAATCGTGAGTACTGACCACCGCTAACGCATTTTTCTTATATTGCTCCGGCAACAAATAGCCATCATAACTACGATTAAAATACATCACGGCATAGGAATAAACACCATAACGGTCTAACCATTGACGCACTTCCGGTGGCACAATCCCCAAATCTTCACCGACAATCAAACAGTGGCAACGCTGACTTTCAATCGCCAACACTGCCATCATTTCATCGATAGGATAATGTACATATGCACCGTTTGCTGCATTTTTGCCTGAAGTAATCCACCATAAACGGTATAACGCCATCACGTGATCAATACGCAAAATACCGTAATTCTGCATATTGGCTCGCCACAATTTAATCAAGGGTTGATAACCTTGCGCCCGTAATTGCTGTGGTTGCAACGGCGGTAATTGCCAGTTCTGCCCTGCCGGGCCGAGTTCATCCGGTGGTGCACCAACAGAGGCCTGTAAACAAAATAGCTGACGATCGCACCACGTATCTGAACCACCACGTGCCACACCAACGGCTAAATCACCGTAAAGTCCTAATTCTACACCAGACTGTGTTAAGGATTTTCGTACTGATGCAAGTTGATCATACATCAACCACTGCAACCACATATAAAATTCGATTTGTATCTTATTTTTTGCAGCGAATTGCTTTACCTCTTTACTATAAGGTGTTTGATAAGCGCTTTCCCAAGCAAACCAGCCTAAAAGCTGGTCATCTATTTCTTCTTTTTGCTGTTGAGAAAAAGTATGATCCAAAGCTTCAAAAAGACCGTGCAAATAAAGAGATTCACCTTGTTGGGCAACAAATTGAGCAAATTCTTGACGGCGAGCATCAAACTGCTTTTCACGTTTAAATGCTCGATAAGCAATACGCAATGCTTCCAATTTTATCTGCCAAATACCAGAATAATCTACCCAAGCACTCTCTTGCAGCTGGGTCAATTGTTGTTGAACAGAATCATCATTAAACCACGTAATAAACGCGTTTGAAGTTGTTTCAGGCAAAAGATCTACTGCTAAATAAATCGGATTTAACCATCGGCGAGATGACGGGCTATAAGGACTCGCCCATTCAGGATGTGCCGGAAACAGTGCATGCAACGGGTTAATCCCAATAAAATCAATACCATCCTTTGCATACTCTACCGCAATTGCCTCTAAATCGGCTAAATCACCAATTCCCCAATTTCGCGGTGAACGTAAACTATAAAGCTGAACATTTAAGCCACTGACTTTATTACCATTACTTAATAAGGTTGGCTGATAAATTTTCGCTGGTGCAACCAATAAACAGTAGCGAGCATAATTTGTTATCAAATAGTAATACCCCGTCGATAACGGCATAAACTTAATATATTCTCTGCTCTGAAAGTCCCAGCTATTTTCAATTTTTTCATTATTTTCATTTAAAAGCTGGTATGGTATTTCATCATCTACAAAATTAAGCTTTTGCCAGTCCAAATATTCTACTGTTTCTGCATTTAACACAAAGACATTTTTAAACTGTCCTACACTATTTTGCTCAGGTTTCAACCACGAAATTAATTGAGATAAGACAGCATCATCAACATCAATTTTCTGTCCTTCCAACGTATAATAGAAAGGCGAAACACCAACAGCACGAGCTTGCTGTTCCAGTTGAGATCTTCTTGAAATGAGTCCATTAGAGGAACCAGAAGTCGATAATTCCACGAGATTCTCCACAAAATACAACAGTATCTCCACGACATACTTCATCATACTGCTACAAGCATCGTTCCTATCAAGCACAAGCAATCGTTTGCTCTGTAGTAAATATGATAAAACGAATAAGTATTTTATACTCTCTTTTTAGTATAAAACCTACTGCAATATGTCAAAGTTATGATCTCGCCCACAATATTTTTGATTTTTTGCTTAATTTTTATGAAAAGAATTAAAAAAAGTCACTAAAAAATGAAAATGATATGGAAACACCACCCCATCATTTCTCTCAAATTATGTATTATTGTAAAACTGATAAGCTTCATCAATTGAAGAGAACTGTAGCTAAAAACATACAAATTGTAAAATGCTTGAATCAGTTATTATGTTATTACACATATTATCCGAGTATCGTCATCGTATTTAATCATCTTTTTAAACTATTTCTTCCAACAAGTCTGACCAGATTGATACCTCTTTTTAGTTAAAATAACTGTCTTTTACTATTTGAGAAAAAAGGATTATTCTTGAAAAGTTTAAATCATCTTATTAATTCTTCCATTTTAATGGCATATTTAATTTGTTTAGGTTGGTCTATTGCTTATGTCTGTGGTTGGGCTAGAGCATATTATTATGGTTATTCTTGGGAGTTGGTAGAAGTTGGCACTTCAAATATTGCTCGAAGTTTGGGATATGTTGTCTTTTTTTCAATTATTATCACTATTTTCTACTCTTGTGGTATGTATGTTTTGCATTTAGTTAAAAAATATTGTCCACAGGATATTGTACGATCAATAAGGTTATTTATTGTTCTAACAACCGTATTATCTCCAATTGCAGTTGTGTTGTTTCTCTTTATGAAAGAGATAGACTACACCCCAATTATTATTTATCTATTATTGTCTATCCCAACTTCTATCGTTTTTAATAAAACTGTTTCTACTTTTCGACTGCAAGATCTTATACAGATAATCAATAGGCAAAAAATAAATGCTATGCTTGTAATGTCAGCTGTCTATATTTATTTTATTCTTTCTGCCTTTTTGGTTGGATACGTCAGCCCAATTTTAATTTCAGAATATGCAACTATTTTATTTGAAGGGCAACCTTATTATGTTCTATCTACCAATAATAATATTTTAATATTATCAAAATCTCTTGAAAGAGATAATAAGCAATTTTTTGTCTTTCCTTGCCAACTAAGCCCTAACCGACTTTGTTCATTAAATATGATTGATACTGAAAAAACAGGTGTCACCCTTTGTAATAAATAGCCAATGAAAATTGGCTATTTACATTATTAGATCTACACCCACATCAATCAGTACAAAAATAGCAGCATCTCCGCCCCATTCTTTAGTAGCATAATGCAATGCGATGACTTTCGGATGCTGTACCAACCAGCGAGGTATTTGATTTTTTAAAGTATGATTGCCATACCCTGTCATAATACAAGCGCAGGGTAAATGTTCTCTTTCACAAGCTAATATTAATGAAGCCAGCTCTTGTTTCGCTTGTTCTTTGGTTAATCCGTGTAAATCTAAAAAAAGATCCGGAATAAAATCACCTCGACGTAAGCGTTTTAAAACATAGCTATCTTCACCTTCTCGTAAATAGCGCATTGTTTGCGTATCAAGCAATGGCTCATATTCATCAGAAAAATAAAATAGCGCATCTTCTTTTTCACGGATTTCTTTAATCTGTTGTTTTTGTTTTATAACTTGCTTACGTTTAGAGGTAAAGGTTATTTTATCCTGTTTAAAGGGTTTTATTCCTTTGACAAATTCACGAAACAGGACTTTATCTTCATTATCCATTAACTATCTCCTTTATAATGGTCAATTATTCTAACACATACACTTTAATACGAAAATGTGGTATAACTGCAATATCTTTTTTCAAGCAATACAATGATTTTTATGACTGAACAACCTCTTTTTAATCAAGATATTATTGAAGAAATTCAACTTCATTCGCCTTTATCCAGCTTGCATACTATTCAAGACTTTTTGCGTTGGACGTATAGCTATTTTAATGCTTCCGATATTTTTTACGGTCACGGTTTTGATAATGCGTGGGATGAAGCTATACAACTCGTACTTTCTACCCTTCATCTACCATTAGATATACCCACTGAACTATATCAATCACGTTTGACCGATATAGAAAAACAGAAATTACTATCGCTTATCACGGATAGAATTGAAACGAGAAAACCGGTAGCTTATCTTACACGTAGAGCTTGGTTCTGCGGTTTGCAGTTTTACGTTGATGAACGGGTAATTATTCCACGTTCGCCAATAGGCGAATTAATTCAAGACGGTTTCACTGGTGTATTGCGTAGCGAACCTAAACGCATTTTGGATATGTGTACTGGTAGTGGTTGTATTGCTATTGCCTGTGCAAACAAATTTCCAAATGCTGAAATTGACGCTGTCGATATTTCATTAGATGCATTGAATGTTGCCGAAATCAACATCGCCAACCACCACCTTGAACATCAAGTGTTCCCATTGCAATCTGATTTATTCAATAATTTGCCAAAAGAGGGGTATGATCTGATTGTCAGCAATCCGCCTTATGTTGATGCTGAAGACCTTGCAAATATGCCCGAAGAATTTTCACACGAACCGGTATTAGCACTTGAAGCTGGCAATGATGGTTTAATTTTAGCGAAAAGAATTATTGCTGCCGCGCCGGAATATTTAAATGATAACGGTGTATTAGTTTGCGAAGTAGGCAATAGTATGGTGCATTTAATTGAGCAATTTCCAACCGTACCATTTGAGTGGATTAAATTCAAACACGGTGGTGACGGCGTATTTATGTTAACTAAACAACAGTTACTCAGCATTCAAGATCAATTCAAACAGTATCTTTAATTCCTTCAATTTCAGTGGGGCATTTGCCCCACTTTTTTGGTTAAATAATTCAAGAGAAATAGTTAACTTATACCGATTCAAATAACGCAATGAATCACCTATCTGATGCTAGTTGCAGTATTCATTATATCAATCTGAATATAATTCTCTTTTTACTTTTAGCTTTACATTTCGTGACTATCATCACATCTTTTCTTTATGATTTTATTATAATAAAAACTTTATCAAACTAATATTTAGAAGGAACTTGAATATGAAGAAAGTATTTAAACTCACTGTAACTACTCTTTCTGTATTTATAGCCTGTAATGTTTATTCATCAGCACCAACAGTTGAAGTTTTACAGCCACAAATACAATACCAAAACCTTATCTCACAACGCCAAACAGTTGATAATTTATTGGAACAAGCACTTGAAATACAAAAATCTCCTGCAAGAGTTTCAAACTCAGGCTTTACCGCTAAGCTACCAAGTAATATGGAACAAATTTCCAATATTTTATTAACAGCCCATAAATTAGAACCATATAGAATAGACTTTGTTCTTGGTGCTGCAAATGCGAATATCTATAACGGGAATGTAGATAAAGCTATTGAATTATATAAAGAAGCATTAAATATTGCGCCGGATGATGTCAAAACAAATATGTATTTATCCAGTTGGTATCGTTATCAAAATGATCCTCAAAATAGTGAAAAATATTTAAAACATTTAGAACAAATTGCACCAGAAAAAGCCTCTTTATTGAAACAAATGTTTGCAACTATTGATAAAGTAACTAAATTACCGATTACAGATAAATTAGATCGAAAATTAACGCAAAATGATGCCATTATAACTTTAGGTTATGCGCTAGATCCTGATGGAAGTATGAATGATGTTCTCATTCAGCGATTACAAAAAACATTAGAACTTGCTAAACAAAATCCTGAATCTCTCATTATCGTGACCGGTGGCGTTCCCAAAAATAATCAAACTGAAGGTAACTTAATGAAAGATTGGTTAATTAAGCAAGGTATTGAAGGTAAAAGAATTTTTGCAGAAAATTATGCTCGTTCTACAGTCGAAAATACCTTATTCTCCCGTTATGCTTTAGCTCACCATAATATTAAACATACCGTTTTAATTAGTTCAGGTAGCCACGTCAGACGAGGTCAAACTTTGCTTGAACTTGCTGTTAAAGAATCGGGCCCGCAAGGTATAACTATTGAAACTGTTGCAGCACTGGATAAGCCTATTGCTGATTTACAAAAAGTTTCAGACAAGGAACTTTTAGGTATTTATCGCGATAGTTTAATCATTTTGGGATTACCAATGTTTAATAGCGGCGTACTTCACGATTAATTCAAAAATAATGGCGGAATGTTAATACCGCCATTCTTCTAAAACTTATCTTTTGCTTTACGTAATGCAATAAATTCTTCGACACTCTTACAACGTAAAAAAGGATTTAATGCTTTTTCTAAAGCTAATGTTGTCGGTAGTGTAGGCTTTTGCTCCTTGCGTAATTTCTCTATCTGTTGCGCATAATCTTGAAGAGCATCGCTATTTTCTACCGTTTGCGCGAAGCGTAAATTACTCAACGTGTATTCGTGAGCGGCACAAATTATCGTATCATCCGGCAGCTGTTTAATTTTCTGTAAGGAAGCAAACATTTGCTGATAATCCTCTGTAAAAACCCTGCCACAACCCAAAGAAAATAAGGTATCACCACAAAAGAGATAATTATCCACCAGATAACTTAAATGACCTGCTGTATGTCCTCCGGTTTCCAAAATACGAATGGAATAATAAGGCGTATGTTGCATACCGGCACTGACAATATGTGTGGCTAAATTTCCCACTTCTGCTGGAGCATAAATCGGTGCAAACGGATAATATTTACGCAATTCAGCTACACCACCAGTATGATCACTATGATTATGAGTAATTAAAATTGCTTCAATTTTAAGTTGGTGTTGCTGTAAAAAATCTTCAACCATCTCAGCTTCTGATGGATCAACAATTAATGCGTGCTGATTATCTCTGCTGTAACACCAAATATAGTTATCACTCAATGCCGGAATTGCCTTTAATAGCATCCTCTTACTCCTTTTCCTTAAAAATCTGTTTAATTTGCTGTGCCAAACCGCTGTAACGCTGGGTTTGTGTTCGCACTGCCGTTTTCCAAATCGTTTCCCGACTAAATACCGTAAACTCCTGTTTCGCTCGGGTAATTGCGGTATAGATAAGTTCTTTACTCAACAGCGGATTATATTCTGCCGGCAATACCAGCACGGTACGCGTAAATTCAGAACCTTGCGATTTATGTACGGTCATCACATAAGCCGGCTCAACACTAGGCACTCGGCTTGATAACACTTCACGGAATCCTTGCTCTGCTTCAAACCAAACTTTTAAATCTCCGTTTTTATCAGGTAATACTAAACCTATATCGCCATTAAACAAGCGACTGTTGTTATCATTTTGCAAAACAATCACCGGCTTACCGAGATACCATTCGTGTGTGTGTTGAAAACGGATATATTTCTTACGCCGTAACTGTTCTGCAATGCGTTGATTTAACTGCTCCACACCGAATTGCCCGTTACGCAATGCACTTAACAAACGTGCTTGTTTAAATAACATAAACGCCTTTGCAATCTCTGCCGGCTGCCAATTATTTTCACTTTGTACAAATTGAAAATAATCGGAATAAAGTTGAACTGCAAAATCCACCACCTGTTGATTGCTTGCTTCACCTTGTCGAAATAACGGCAGCACACGAATATCGTTATATTCAGAAAAAAGTTGCCAGCTTTCTTCAGCTTGACGTTGATTAACCGCCTTTGCCAACTGCCCAATTCCGGTATTTTGATTAAAACGATAGCTATGTTGCAAATGACAAAGCGTGTCACGAATAAAGTTCAGTTCATTACTAAATGCAAGCTGCTGTTCACAAACTGTTGCTAAAAAAGTCGCTTGTCGCTGGCTGTAATCAAATGATAAAAATTGCCCCAATTCCGCCATAATTGCACCGCTTTCCACCGAAGCCAATTGATCTTTATCACCTAAAAAGATCAATTTCGTACTCGGTTTTATGCTACGCAACAGTGTTGCCATCAATGCTAAATTAATCATTGAGGCTTCATCAATCACTAACACATCAATATTGAGCGGCTGTTGCTGATGATAACGTGGTTGGCTGTTGGGACGCATCCCCAATAAACGGTGAATGGTGGCTGCTTCCTGTGGCAACGTTTGTGATAAATCAAGCGGTAAATGAATGTTTTGAATCGCCTGATGTAATGATTCCGTTAATCGTGTTGCTGCTTTTCCGGTCGGTGCGGCTAATCGAATATTGAGCCAAGACTGGTTGCGTATTTTCTGCAACCATTGCAAACCAAGCAACAATTTGGCAACCGTTGTCGTTTTTCCTGTACCTGGGCCACCAGAAATAAAACTGATTGTTGATGAAAATGCCGTCGCTACCGCAATTTTCTGCCAGTCTGGCGATTGCTGAGAATGTGGAAATAATATTTGCAAAATTCGTTTCAAATCCATCAATTCATTCTGTTGATAGTGAATTAATCGACTATCGCTTAAACGTGCTGCAACATAGTGTTCATCTTGCCAAATTCGATGAAAATAGAGTGCATCAATTTCACCAATTTTTTTGCATACAATCGGTGTATTTTGCTGATCATTCACCGAAAAAGCCGGATGTTGTACTAAATTTGCTAACAATGCTTTCACATCATAAGGCACAAGCACATTCTCAATTTGTTGCAACAATGCCTGCTGTTCCGGCTGATATTTCAACTCGAACGGATTTTCTAATACACTTTTTGTCAAAAACAGACAACTATGCCCTTGTTGATTAGCAAAACTTAATAATGCAGCAAATAATGCAGCCAAATCATTAATCTCTTTTGTTTGCAACCGCCCTTGCCGTGCGATGTAATCGGCAAAATAGTAATCAATATTTTCAATCAATTTTTGATCACGTAATTGTTGTAATAATGCCAACATCATTCACCCCACAATTGATCCAATTTTTCAATCAATTCAACAGACGGCTTCGTAAAATAAACCCCTGTTTGCGCATTATTCTGCACCGCCATTCCACGTAAAAACAGATAAAACACGCCACCGAAATGTGTTTCATAGCGATAATTCGGATCACGCCATTTCAGATAACGATGTAATGCCAAACTGTAAATCAAATATTGCAAATCGTAACGTTGCGATGAGATCGCTTTTGCCAATTTATCCGGCTGATAATATTCGATACCATCTCCTAAAAAATTACTTTTATAATCAATTAGATAATATTTTCCATTCTGTCTAACAACCAGATCAACAAACCCTCGAATAACACCTTGAATCTCTTCAATCTGCACCGGATGTTGTTGATCATACAAAGGATGGTATTGTCTTAATATTTGGTTGAACTGTTGTTGATTAAATAAATTACCCAATTTGAGATAGAACTGCATTTCCATTAATTTATCTGTCGAAGCAACATTTGCCAAACAGCCCATTTCCGGCAATGGCTGTTGCAAAATATTGCTAAACCAAAGGTGTAATGGCTCAAGCCACTGTTCATCCAAACCAAGATACTGGCATAAGATTTGCAATGATTGCGTTTTTAGCAGCTGAGTAAAATCCAATTTTTCTAAAAAGGTGTGCAGCACTGAACCAACACCTGCTCCTTTCGGGAGATCAAACGGGGTAAAATGTTGAGGATAAATGGAAAGCGGCTTTGCTGAAGGCACTGTTTCTTCATCATCTACTTCAATTGCATTATCGGTATAATCTTGCGCATTATCGCTTAAATGTTCACCATACAATGCTTGCAATTTCGCCTGTAAAGCGGAAAAACTGGTTACTCGCCAATTTTTTTCAATGTTTTGATGAAATTGCCGTGCTGATAAGTGACTTGGTGTTGCCGCCTTCATTTGAAATCTCATATCATCTACTTCAGTCACCTTTTGTATTTCATAATTATCTGCCAATGCTTGTGTCAATAATGTGGCATAACTCACCTCTTTTTGCTCAACGTTCTGTTGTCCGCCCAACAACAGATAATCCAACGCAGTTAACTTTTTGCTATCCCATTTGCTAAATTTATTATTGATTGCATTAAAGGTTGCTGGTACGCCCACAATTAATTGATATTTCGCCCGTGTCAACGCCACATAAAGCAAACGCATCTCTTCCGCTTTAACTTCTCTTTCCACTTTTTCCGGTTGCTGATTGTGTAGATCCCAAATTAATTGTTTCTGCTCATCGTGATAAAAACCAAACGCCTCTTTGCGGTTTGAAGCCGGATTTAAAATAAATGGCAAACAAACGAGTGGATATTCCAAGCCTTTCGATTTATGAATAGTAATGATGCTAACAACATTTTGCTCCCGTTCCAAACGCAAACGGTTCTCTTCGCTATCACTATTTCCGCTCAATTGTAATTCAAACCAATTAAGCAATGCCTCTTCATTCTGTTGTTGATTCATCGCTTGTTGCAATAATTCACTTAAATGCAATAAATCAACCAAATAACGCTCGCTGAAATCAAATTGTTGCAACCGTAACGGAATCTGTTCCGCTTGGAAAAGTTGATACAGCATTGGTAACACACCTTGTGTCTGCCACACCGTTTGATAATGCAGTAAACGTTCAATCAACGCTGCCCACTCTGTTTCATTCTGTTTCAACTGATAAATTTGATCCGCTGTCAGTCCCCATAAGGTACAGCCTACAGCTGCCAACACCGCCCTTTCGTTAAACGGCGTTAAACAAGCACATAAAATACGATAAAGATCTTTTGCCGCCATACTGGTAAACACATTGGAACGCTCCGATAAATAAACCGAAGCAATACCTTTTTGTGCCAAAGCGCGTCTGATAATGTCGCTCTCTTTACCATTACGCACCAAAATCGCAATATCCTTTGCGGTAATTGCCTGTTTCTCTTGTCCATCAGCACCAAAATAGGCGTTTCCTTGTTGTGAAATCGTCAATAACTGTTGCAAATGGGAAGCAAACGCCTGTGCCATTATCTCCATTGTGAGACCGTTGTTTTCATCCTGTGTTAATTGCAATAGTTGCCACGCTTTTTGCACCTGCCCCTGAACATAAAAAGCACTCGTTTGTTGTGCCGCTTCAACAGGAATAAATTCAATTTCATCCAAATAAAACGGATTTTTTGCGTTTAAAAACAAATTGTTAATGCTTTCAATCAATTTGGTACTTGAGCGATAATTACGTTGTAACGTATAAATATGTTCTATCGCTTGGTGCTGTTCACTGCTATCTTTTATCGATAAATAGGTGAAAATATCCGCACCTCGAAAGCGATAAATCGCCTGTTTAGGATCGCCGATTACGGTAAATCCGGTGGTGGTTTCATTTGTTACAGCTTGTAGATAAATTTTTGAAAAAATGGCTAACTGTACAGGATCAGTATCCTGAAACTCATCAATCATAGCAAACGGATATTGTTGGCGAATCAAAGCGATTAATTTGTGGGCTGACGGTTTTTGAAGAACATCACGCAACATCCGCAGCAAATCATCAAATTGCTTTTCATTATGGCTATCTTGATAGTCAAAAATGCGTTGCCGTAATTCTGCCACATAAAGATAGTGCATTTTTTGGCAAAAATCATTTTGCGAAAACTGTTGCAAAAAATTTTTAAACTCAATCACAAAAGCTGGCAGTTCAACTTCTTTATTTTTCTTAAAATAGATCGGCAACAATTTTTCCGCTAAGGAAATTCTCTGCTCAATCGTTGTTGTTGCCGAAAGTACTGCATCGAAATAATCAGTAAATTTTTTGGATTTTGAACGTTGCTGATTCAAGTTTTCTTCATACTGTTTGAACCAATCGATAAACTCTGCTAAATATTGTTGTTCAAGCCGTTGAAACTGTTGTAGTTGGTGCTGATAATAATCCAATCCGGCACTTATATCGGTAAACGGTAACGTTTGATTGATTTTTGGCAGTTCCCCCTTTAACAGACGTTCATTCTGTTGAAACAATTTATCCGGAGTAACAAAAACCTGACGCACAATTTGAGCCTGTTCTGCCGAAATGGAATAAAATTTGTCTCGCCACAGCTGATAATTAACTTGCCGTAATTGCTCTCGATTCTGTTCTAACAACTCAAATTTAAAACCTAAACCTGAATCAAAAGCATATTGACGCAAAATACGTTGGCAAAAACCGTGAATCGTAAAAATTGCTGCTTTATCAATATATTCACAAGCAAAAGATAAACGTTGGATTGCAAGTGGTAATTGTGCTTCGATATAAGGTAACAATGCTAGTAGCTCATTATCCTTAATTTCACTTTTATCACGATTTTGTTGATAACTCTCCAATAATTTTAACCACAATTGGGTTCTTTCACGAATGCGTTGACGCAATTCCCGTGTCGCATCCCGAGTGAACGTTACCACTAAAATCTGCTCAATATCCAGCGGCGTAGGAAAATTATTCTCTCCCACCTGTAACAATAAACGCAAATAGAGCGTAACCATCGTATAAGTTTTACCTGTGCCGGCAGAAGCTTCAATAATATTATTCTGTGCTAAAGGTAATGTAATCACATTCAGTGGCGTATTCATTCTGTTCAAATTTACTTTAATAGAAATTAAAAGATTGGCTTGTTTAAATGAGAAGGTTGCCGAGCAACTGCTACGACAACCTTAATAATATTAGAAAGTTAATACTTTATCCGCCCATAAAGTCCATTCGGCAACATCTGCTAATGTGCCTAATGACACCCCTTCAATCAGCGGCTGTTTAGAGATCGCTCGTGCATTTGTGCAAGTGGTACATAATTTTACCTCTACCCCTAAACCGGTCAAAATGGCTAATACTTCCTGAACATTTGCACCTTCTTTAGGACTTTGCCCTTTTAAACCGGACAATACGGCATCAGAAAAACAGAAAATTTTCATTTCTACATCTTGGTTGTGTTCTTCTTTTAATGCCAATGCAAAACGCAACGCATTGAAAGTTTTTTCACCGCCATAAGGTGAATCATTTAAAATATAAAGTAGCTTTTGCATAGTAACCCCTTAATTTACAAAAATAATTTTAAGTAAAAATAATACAGCGATTAACCAGACCGGAATAGAAACCTCTTTGGCTTTTCCGGTAAAGAATTTCATCACACAGTAACTGATAAAACCAAGTGCAATCCCTTCGGTAATTGAGTAGGTAAATGGCATCATCGCCGCAGTAATAAACGCTGGTGTTGCCTCGGTTAAATCATCCCAACGCACTTTGATTAAACTGGAAGACATCAAAATACCAACATAGATCAATGCTCCAGCAGTTGCATATGGCGGCACAATAGACGCCAATGGCGAAATAAACATCACTATTAAGAACAAAATACCGACAACTACTGCAGTTAAACCGGTACGTCCTCCGACCGACACGCCGGCACTGCTTTCAATATAAGCGGTAACAGAAGAAGTCCCCAGATAAGCGCCTGTTACAGAACTGATACTATCGACATAAAGTGCCTGTTTCATTTTCGGGAAAGTGCCTTGAGCATTGCTGATGCCGGCTTTATCGGTTACCCCCAACAAGGTGCCTGAAGAGTCAAACAAATTCACTAACATAAAAGAGAAAATAATACCTAATAAATCACCTTGTAATGCACCGCCGATATCTACCTGACCGACAACGGAAGTAATGCTTGGTGGCATAGAGAAAATACCGTTAAATTCAGTTTTACCCAAAAGCAATGAAAGCACGGTAGTAACAATAATTGAAACCAACACCGAGGCGTGAATATTCTTAGATGAGAGAATGACAATAATGAAAAAGCCTAAAATGCCAAGTAAAACAGTCGATGAATGAAGATCACCCAAAGACATTAACGTCGCTTCATTCGGCACGATAATGCCGGCGTTATGAAAGCCCATTAAAGCAATGAATAAGCCGATTCCGGCAGTAATTCCGACACGCAAGCTGAGTGGAATTGAAGCGATGAGCCAATAACGGATTTGAAACAAGGTTAAAGTCAATAACCCAACTGCACCCCAAAAGATCGTTCCCATTCCGACCTGCCAAGATAAACCGATTTTGCTCACGACAACATAAGCAAAAAAGGCGTTTAACCCCATTGCCGGTGCTAAAGCAACCGGTAAATTGGCAAATAATCCCATAAAAATACTACCGAACGCCGCAATCAGACAGGTCGTAACAAACACGACTTGCGTATCCATCCCAGCCACACCGAGAATAGACGGATTAACGAACACAATATAGACCATTGTCAGAAAGGTGGTAATCCCAGCGATAATTTCAGTTTTAACATCTGTATTATGCTGTTCCAAATGGAAAAACTTCGCTAAAAAGCATTGATTTTGCATAAAAAAATACCTGTATGATAAACAAAAAAAGAAAGGAAAAGCGAGTAACAGGCTTTTCCTTTTAATTCTAGCAAAAAATGACTGACAGTTTTTGAGAAAAATTGAAATTTTTTACACGCCCTGCTCTTTTGCAATCAATAACACCTTTGAAAATAAACGGCGGAATAACAACGGGATAAATTGTGTTCCGTGTTTTTTAACCTCTCTTACAATCGCCAGTGCCAGATCCGGTTTGGAAGTATTTTGGATCGCACGCTGAATAATCTGTGATTTATTAAATTTATGATGTTGCGGCAGCCGAGCCAAACGCTTAAAAACATTATCAAAGCCATTATCAAAAAAATAATGCTCAATATCTTTTCGTGGCAACAGCGTTATTTTGTCCAAATAATGCTCATTTTCGCGCAATAACTCGGTCGCAATCGCCGCATATTTATGCCCGGCATCATCACCGTCTGTCAGCATATGCCACTCAATCCCCATTAAATTGGCATATTTTATCAACGGACGAATGCCGCATTGAGCAAATTCAACAATCCGTACACCCTCATTTTCAAGATTAAGATCCAAAATTCGTGCCAATTCATTTAAGATCCACACTTCGGTTTCGCCTTCAACAAAAATCCAAACCCGCGAAAACAACGCCAAACAGCGATTATAGTGAATATGAAAAGTCAAACGGCGGATATCCACTTTACCGAGATCGTGCCGATCCAGTTGATACGCCTGAATACGCTCAACACCTCTCTCTAATCGACAAATAGAGTGCAAAGGAACGTGTGCCAATAATTCCACTGAATTGGTCGTCATTAAACGTTGCAATGGAATATAGTTGACTAACTCCCACATAATTGACATTAAGCGCGGATGCAAGCGTGATTCCGGATCTTCAAACAGAATGATCGGATTGCTCATTTGCGAAAACAAACTTTTGTCATCCGGCAAAAAATGTTTCACCAGATAGACAAAAAAATAACGTTTTAAGTTCTCATCGCCGACTCGCAACTGTTCCGCCAATTTTTTTGCCTTTTGCCATAAAATGCTGGTATCTCCGACCACTGCCAGCCGTTCATTTTCGGGAATAAAGTAATAACGCAACAAAGACATCACTGCCGCAAATTGATCCAAAATTTCCGGCGCTAATTTTTTGCTTACTTTTACCGCCTGTAATTGCAATGGATGTTGTTGCAAACGCGCATCGCGGAAACGGTAAATCGTATGTCGTTGAATTAAACGACAGACCAATTTTTGTTGTTGCGCCATTTCTAACGGTAAGATATTTCCCTGGCCATCAATAAATGTATAACTAGTAGCAATTTCACCACTTTCTTGTGGTTCCGCAAAAACACGCAAGTAAATTCTGTAATAGCCATCTTCGTGAGATACTGCTACCGGATGCAAAAAATGGTGCATTTGTTGGTTTAATTCTTGCTGTTGCGATTCGCTAAAAGTAAATAACAAATTAATGGAAGTAGCGGATTTAATTTCAGCTTGATTTGATTGAAAAAAATCTTGCGGCTGAAATTGATAAAGTTGAGCCTCTTTATTAAAAACCAGACTTAATAGATCCAATAAACTCGATTTTCCCCACGCATTCTCACCAATTAACACCATATTAGAACGTAATTGGAAAGAGAGGCGATGAATACCGCGAAAGCCGACAATTTCAATCTGTTTAAGATACATAACGGATCCTACATCCTGATAAATATGCAATGTATCTTAGCACATTCCATCGCCTTTTATTTGACATTCCCCATTAATCTCCGATAATTATCGACTTTTACTTAATATCAAGACTGAATTATCATTTTTATGTTAGAAAGCTTATCCATTGTATTAGTGCCTCTTTTCTTAGGTTATTTAATTAAAAGTCACAACGTCACATTTATTCATTGGGTGAATAAATCAATAATGTGGTTGCTGTTTTTAATTCTGTTTGTGATGGGATGCTCGTTAGGTCAATTAGATGATTTAGCGAGAACCTTGCCTAATATAGCGTTCAAAGCCGCCGTATTCAGCCTTGTTATCCACGGTTTAAATATTCTCTGTTTAATGCTGTACGATAAACGCTATCCTGTATCAACTTTAAACTCACAAAAGCAAATGCCTTCCCGTTTGAAGATGATTTTAGACTCAGCAAAAATGTGCAGTATGGTCGTTTTAGGATTTATTATTGGTTTCTTAGGAAAAAACTATTTTAGTATTCCACACGGTTCAAGCACCTATGTGTTAATTGTTTTAATTTTTTTGGTTGGCATTCAACTTAGGAACAGTGGCATCAATCTACGCCAGGTTTTCTTTAATAAACACGGCATTGCTGTTTCAATTTTGTTGACTATTAGTTCTCTATGCGGTGGTATTTTAGCGGCATTGACATTACAACTATCTATTGTTCAAGGATTAGCGATTGCTTCCGGTATGGGATGGTATTCATTATCGAGTGTACTATTAAATGATGCTTGGGGACCTATTTGGGGAAGCATCGCTTTCTTCAATGATTTATCACGAGAAATCGCAAGCCTCTTTCTAATCCCGTTGTTTATGCATCATTTTAGAGCGACCGCTATCGGAATTGCAGGAGCAACCGCACTGGACTGCACGCTGCCGATTATTCAACGCAGTGGTGGTATTGAAGCCGTACCATTGGCAATCAGTTTCGGCTTTATTATTAATCTTGTAGTGCCAATGTTATTGAGCATTTTTATCAGCATTCCGCTTTAATACTTTTCGTCTATCACGCTAAAATAGCTTTTCTTAAACATTCTTATTAACGAGGAAAAAACAATTTTTCCTCGTTTCACTTATTTTATTCATCATTAAATTTACTGTTTCTCATTAATTTATAAATGTTTCATAACCGACATAAAAAGCCAACAACGCAAGAATAATTCCCATTATTCGATTAAAATAGTGTGCTTTTGATAAAAATGCCTGCCGTATTGCCGGTTTAGTAAAAAATAATGCCACAAATGTAAACCATAAAGCATTAACACTACACATCCATAAGCCATACCCAATTTTTAAAAACAAAGGTGTAGCCGGTGAAATTAATGAAGTAAAAATTGCTACAAAGAATAATACCGCTTTAGGATTTAGGACATTGGTTAAAAAACCGTTCAAAAACGCGCTATAAGAAGTTATTTCTTCGGCTTCAGCAGAAAAACTTTTATCACTCTCTTTGCCACTACGAATTAATAAATAGGCTAAATAGAGTAAATATAATGCCCCTAAAATGCGTATAACATTAAATAATGTACTCTGTTCGTGTAAAAATGATAAACCGATCAGAGAATAAATAACGTGAATAGAAATACCAAAACCTATCCCTATTGCAGTCATTGTTCCTATTTTTCTCCCGTAGCGAACACTATTTGCGGTGGTAACGGCAAGATCTGGTCCTGGCGACACTACAGCAAGAAAATGCACCAACACAAGCGTTAAAAATTCAGATAAATAACCATTCATTACTTAATTCCACATAATTTCTACCGTTAGTGGCAGATTTTTTCTAAATTTAAAGCGAGTTTACTCTCGTCCATCACCTAATAAATAAGCATATTTTTTAGTATTTTCGCTTGATTCCAACGCAATTTTCACTGCCATTGTCAGTGGCACTGAGAGTAACATTCCCACCGATCCCAACAACCAACCCCAAAAAATCAATGAGATAAAAACAACCAAAGTGGACAAGCCTAATGTTCTTCCCATCAAACGTGGTTCAATAATATTACCTATAATCATATTAATAACCAAAAAAGCTATCGCCACTAGCAAACTGTCACTATAACCATTTAGAATTAATGCTTGTACAACAACCGGAATAGCAGCTAAAACTGAACCGATATTAGGAATATAGTTAAGCAAAAAAGCAACCGTTCCCCAAAGCACCGCATACTGTATCCCTAATATTGCCAACGCTGCCCACACCAACACACCGGTTAACAAACTCACAAAAGTTTTAATTGCCAAATAACTAATGACACTATTTAACACTCGTTGAATATTCTCCAGCTCTTTTTTCTCCTGTTTATTTTGGAAAAAAATTGCCAATTTTTGTTTCATACTCGGTGCTTCAAACAGCATAAACACCACAATTAACAACAACACAAAACCATTGGTAATCACACCAGATATTCCAGTCAAAAGACGGCGGATCAGTCCCATAATAATATTCGGATCAAGATGTTCTTCAACAATAGTTTTTGGTAAAAAACGATATAAATCAAAACGATCCATAATTGCTGCCAAACCGGAAATACGTTGTGCTAATAACTGTTTGTAAGTTGGAATGGATGCGGAAAACTCATTCACAGCAGTACCAACCAAGCCGGCGAAAAAAGTCAATGCAATCACAATTAAGCCCAATAATGCGATAACCGCCAACCATAACGGCACTTTTAATTTAACTAAGAAATTAATAAGTGGCGTACAAACAATGGCCAAGAAAAGTGCTAGCAAAAACGGTACAATAATTTCAACAGCAGATTTAATTCCCGCTAAAATAATCACAAGACAGGCCAATATAATAATGACATTTTTAATATTGCTCTTAGCAACATTTGTTTCCATAGGATTTCCTGTTCAATCTTAATTTTAAACTAGGCTATAATAGCAAAAAAGCGATGCTATAAGGAGGTATAATGCCAATTATTAATTCAGCCGTGATTACAATCAGCGATCTACGTTTACGCACTTTTATTGGAATTAAAGAGGAAGAAATTAACAATAAACAGGATGTTGTTCTGCAAATTCAACTCGGTTATAACTGCGAAAAAGCCAGTTTAAGTGACAATGTAGAAGATGCATTGAATTATCGAACTATTACCAAAAAAGTGATTCATTATGTTGAAACACATAAATTCGCATTGTTAGAACGAATGGTGCGAGAAGTGTTAGAAATTATTGCTGAACCAGAAGCGGTAGAATGGGCGGAAGTAGAAATTGCCAAACCGTTTGCATTACGCTATGCCGATTCAGTGTCATTACGTTTACGTTATGAACGAAATTAATCATTAACACAGATAAAAATCCTCCAATATTGCAGATTGGAGGACTTCTCATCACAACTACCGCAAAATTAAAATTGGTTTTTCACTGAAACGTGCGACTTTCACGGTATTGGAACTTAATCCCGGCTTTCCCGGTTTTGTTGCCATCATAATGATTAAATCAACATCCTTTTCTTGTGCAATAGTATTTATTTCTTCATAAACCGTACCGTGTGCCACGATATGTTGCACTTTACGATCTGCCGGAAAGTTTTCCTGAGTAAAGTCGTGCAAACGTTTATTGGCTTCCGCCAACACATCCTTATCAAAGTTTCGAGGTAACAATGAAGAAACAAAGCTGTTTCCCAACGGTGGCACAATGCTGACAATCCGCAACACGGCATCAGGATTGCCTTCCGTCATTGCTAAGGCGGTTCTCACCGCCTTTTTTGCTCCCTCTAAATGCCCCAAATCCACTGCGATTAAAATTTTATTAAATAACTGCATCTATTTTCCCCTTGTAAATTTACGACGACGTTGATTCCACGCTAAAACAGCCAAAATCGATAATGCCGGAATAAACATCCATTCCTTATTAAACGCACCTTTCAACGGCAAAGATACATCTAAAATCACCTGATCCCAATTAAGGTTAGCTTTTGCTGCCGGCGAGTCAATTTCAACGTTATCAATTAAGATTTTCTTAATCTGCTCACCATTCACTTCAACCTGTTCATCTGTTGACAATAAAGTCAAGCCCATATTTTGTATACGTTCTTCACCGCTATCCCCTGCCGGTACTTTTAATTCAGCAAAGAATTCTATCTGTTTGCCATAAGGATTCACGCCAGAAACTTTCAGTGTCAATGGCTCACCAACCGGTGCGTGTGCCACTTCTTCAATTAAATGTTCCGGTTGAATATGACGCTGGCTTGGCGATACATATTCCATAAAGAAGCCCGGTCTGAACAACATAAAGGCAATCAACAGCAGTGCAATGGTTTCCCACCATTTATTTTTGGTCATAAACCAGCCCATTGTTGCCGCAGTAAACACCATCATTGCAATCATTGCTACGAAGAAAATAAGCACAGCGTGGAAAAAATCAACATTCAACAATAACAAATCAGTATTGAAAATAAACAGGAACGGCAACAACGCAGTACGCATACTGTAGAAGAACGCCACCATACCGGTTTTAATCGGATTACCGCCGGAAACTGCGGCTGCGGCAAATGATGCCAACCCGACCGGTGGAGTCACATCCGCCATAATCCCGAAGTAAAACACGAATAAGTGGATGGCGATCAATGGCACAATTAATCCATTTTGGCGGCCGACTTCCAAAATAACGCCAGCCATTAAGGAAGAAACCACAATATAGTTTGCTGTGGTCGGTAATCCCATTCCAAGAATCAAGCTGAAACCGGCAACCAAAATCAACATCAATAGGATATTTCCCATTGATAACACCTCGATAATGCCGGATAACTGCACACCGAAACCGGTTAATGCCACTACGCCCACGATAATACCGGCAGTTGCGGTGGCAATACCGATACCGATCATATTTCTTGCGCCGGTTTCCAAACCGTTAATTAATTCTTGCCAGCCCTGTTTGAAACTTTTTACTAAATCGCCCTGTTTACGGAAATAAGCCAATAATGGACGCTGTGTTAATAAAATCACAGTTAACGCCATTGTGCCCCAGAAAGCGGATAAGCCCGGTGACAAACGTTCCACCATCAAACACCAAATTAAAATCACAACAGGTAGTAGGAAATGCAGCCCAGCATTAACGGTAGGTTTAACTCTTGGTAACACTACAACTTCCTGATTCGGCTCATCAATTTCTAGATCTGGAAAAGTAGAAACACGGTATAGCAATAACATATAGATAATTGCCAACAATAAGCAAACAATGACAAAAGCAAAATCAGGCGTTACCACTTTTAACCAACCCAAACCGAAATCTACAGCAAAATAGAGCAGGCAGATAATAATGAAAGTAGATAATGCTCTTAAAACGGTAACTACCCACGGTTTTGCTACATCTTGACGTGGTAAACCCTGCAAATTCAATTTACACGCTTCCAAATGTACGATATAAACTAATGCAATGTAAGAGATTACAGCCGGCAAGAAAGCGTGGGTAATTAACTCGTTATATGGCATATTGATATATTCAATCATCAAAAATGCTGCTGCACCCATTACCGGCGGCATAATCTGTCCATTTACTGAAGAAGCCACTTCAACCGCACCAGCTTTCTCTGCTGAAAACCCAACACGTTTCATCATCGGAATTGTAAAAGTGCCGGTCGTAACCACATTGGCAATTGATGAACCAGAAATCAACCCAGTTAAACCGGAAGCCACAACCGCTGCTTTAGCCGGGCCACCACGTAAATGCCCTAAATAAGCAAAGGCAGTTTTAATAAAATAGTTACCTGCTCCGGCTTTATCTAACAATGCACCGAATAAAACAAATAGGAACACATATTTAGTCGATACGCCAAGTGCCACCCCAAACACACCCTCAGTAGTTACCCATTGTTGATTAATAATGTGAGATAGCGTTCCAGTTCTATGGCTTATTAGCCAACTGCTCGGAAAGAATTGACCGAAATAGTTATAAAGCAGAAATACAACAGCAATCACCACTAGTGGTAATCCTAAACTACGCCGTGTGCCTTCCAGCAATAACAAAATACCGACAATACCTACAACAATATCTTGTAGATTAGGCGCACCAAAACGAGTAACCAATTCATTGTAAAAAATTATCGGGTAAAGGCATAAAACAGCTCCTACAACAGCAAAGATCCAGTCAATCACGGGAATATGCTGCTTTGGAGAGCGTTTAAATGCCGGATAAGATAAATAAGCCAAGAAAATAGCAAATGCCAAATGGATTGAACGTGCTTTGGTGTCATCTACCACTACATTCAAATTCCAACCTAAACTTTTAATTCCCTCTTGTAACAAAAACGGCAACGGCGAAGCATAATAAATTTGAAATAATGACCAAGCAATTGCCGTCCAAATAATCACATATTTAGAGATACCATATGGATTGCGACCACCGCTATCATTTGAGGCGACCATATCCTGTAGATCTTCAATATCTACAGCTTGTTTTTTTATTGTTGAGGTCATTCAAGCTCTCCTAAAATCAAAACTCAAAACCGAAAAAAGGCAGGAAAACTTCCTGCCTTCAATAATCCAATAAATGATGAGAGGCGCTTACATCCAGCCACGCTCTTTATAATATTTTACTGCACCTTCGTGCAACGGTGCTGATAATGCATTTTTGATCATATCCTGTTCTTTCAAGTTAGCAAATGCAGGATGTAAACGTTTGAAACGATCAAAATTATCAAACACCGCTTTCACGACATCATAAACCACTTCAGGTGAAACATCGGTTGATGAAACCAAAGTTGCATAAACCCCGAAAGTATCTACCGGCTGATCAGAACCTTTATAAAGCCCACCCGGAATAACCGCTTTCGCATAATATGGATTATCTGCAACCAACTTATCAATCGCAGGACCTGTTACCGGCACTAAATGTGCATCACAAGACGCAGCAGCTTCTTTTAATGCACCGTTCGGATGACCAACATTATAGGTGATAGCATCTAAGTTATTATCACACATTACAGAAGCCATTTCTGCTGGTTTTAACTCAGATGCAACTTTAAATACAGAATCATCCCAACCTTTTGCTTTAAGAATAACATTCATTGTAGCACGAGTACCTGATCCTGGATCACCAACATTTACACGTTTACCTTTCAAATCATCAAAACTTTTAATACCTGAATCATCACGAGCCATTACAGTAAACGGTTCTGGATGAATTGAGAATACGGCTCTTAGTTTTTCATTCTTCTTGCCTTCAAATGAACTTGTGCCGTTATAAGCGTGATATTGCCAGTCAGACTGCGCAATTCCCATATCCAATTGTTTATTGGCAATACCATTGAGGTTTGCAACAGAAGCACCGGTTGATGGTGCATTACATTTTAAACCAGTTTTTGCGGTATCACGATTCACTAATTGACAAATAGATTGACCGACAACGTAATAAACACCAGTTTGTCCGCCGGTACCGATAGTAACGAACTTATCATCCGCTATTACGGATGCGGAAGTCATCATTAAACAGGCAACCATCCCTAATTTAAATAATTTTTTCATTGTTGTTCCTCTTTAGTAAAAGGGTGAGATATTATGTTTGCTCATTCAGGTCTTTGACTGAAGACCCATAAGATATACAAGACATCTCAAAGATTTGCAATAATCAATATTAATTTTTTGTGAAAAATTGAAGAAATATCACAAAATTTTCACGATTTATTTGCTTATAAAGTGGTATTTCGTATCAAAAAGTTGTCTGATTTTTGCAAAAGATTGATCTAGCGGCGCATAAATACGCAATACCTGCTGTGTTTTAGGGTGCAATAATTCCAAGCTTTCTGCGTGTAGCATCAATCGATTTACTGAAAAATAAGCACTAAATGCTCGATTTTGATGCAAATCGCCATATTGTGTATCGCCGATAATTGGATGAAAAATATGCTTTAAATGTCGACGCAACTGGTGTTTGCGTCCAGTTTGTGGCGTTAAACGTACCAAACTATAACGTGATGTGGCATAACGTCCAACCGCAACAGGAATTTCAAGCGTTGCCAAACCTTGATAATCAGTAACTGCTTCTTGTGGCGTTTTATCTTGCTGCGAAAATTTATCAGCAATTTTGTCCCATTTCAACTTTAATGGGTAATCTATTCTTTCCTGTCCTGTAAGATAGCCTCGTACAACTGCAAGATACTGTTTTTTCACCTGTTTTTGTTCAAACTGGCGACAAACCGCATTGGCGATTTCACTGTTTAACGCAAACAGCAGCACCCCGGAAGTCGGGCGATCTAAACGATGAATCGGGAATACATATTGCCCGATTTGATCACGCAACTTCTGCATCACAAACTCCGTTTCGTGTTTATCTAACCAGCTGCGATGTACCAACATTCCTGCTGGTTTATTAACCGCGATTAATGCTTGATCTTGATATAAAATTTCCAACATTTGCTAATCAGACATTAGTCAACAATACCTCAATTTTTTGAATCGGTTCTAATAATTGCGGTAAATGTGGATGCTCTTTTAATGCCTCTTCCAAATAAGGGGAAATGGCAATTACTGTTGGCAATGATGCCTGCTCTTCAATTAATGCCAACATACGCGGAATAAAAATCCATTGTAGCCATTCCGTCGCCTCCATAGTATCAAGTGCAAACGGCTGCTGACTTTCAAATGCTGAAGCCGGTGGCGGTTGTCGTTGCCATAATTGATGCTGTTGCATAATTTGTTGTAATTCAGATAAGTATTCCGCTAATAAATTTTCTTTTTTCATCACTACTCTCTTTTTTTGATTACAATAGCATTTTTTTAAAACACCATAGTATATCCATTTTGTTATTTTGTATAAGAGTGAATTTATGTTTTTAACCCAAATTAACCTTGTCGCTAAAAATCATTCTGCTTACCACATCAATGAAAGCGTAATGCTCTGCAATCAATTAATTGATGCTTGGCGTTATAATGGACAAATTATTGGTCGTGAAATCCCGATTACTTATTACTTTTCTAATGAAAATCTGCTCACATTCGAAATTAACGTGAACTGTCCAGAACAGGATTCTCTAGATTCTCGCCATAATAGTGCTTTTGTCATAGCTGCTTTAGATAAATTAGCAAAATACGGGCTTTTTTTAACAAACAAAGAGATTCAAGCAATGGATTTCAATTCTGATGAAACCTGTACTCACTTAACAAAAGATGCCGATCTGGTGCTTTACACCAATTATCTGAAAAGCAGCTCACCAATTTGCACACTTGATCAATTATTACCTGTTCCACTCTATCATTTTTGTTACAATAATGCTCAACTTGGTATGAATTGTATTCGTTGGGAAGAAGATTGGCAGGCTTGCGATCAATTGCAAATGAATGGCAATGTTCTGGTCAATGAGGCAACTTATCAAATCAGTGATTTTACCAGTCTGCTCTCACGCCAAGGCTATGCTTTACGGCAGCAGTTGGAGAGCCACTTACAACGCCCGGTTTATTACTATCTTTATCGTGTAGGTGAAAAGGATAAGCAACGAGAATTAGCTAGGCGTTGCCCTTGTTGTGGCAGAGAATGGTTGTTAACTGAGGCAATAAACCTTTTCCAATTCAAATGCGATCATTGCCGCTTAGTCTCTAATTTATCTTGGGACATACAATAATAACAAAATCAAAGGATTACATATGATAGATTATCAGGACGAAAGCCTTATAAAACTCACTTTAGGAAAAAAAACAACATACGCTACAGATTACCGCCCCTCATTACTGCAAGCTGTGCCTCGCAAACTCAACCGTGAACAGCTCGGTATCTTATCACAACAACCTTTTACACAAGGTGCTGATATTTGGACACTTTATGAAATTTCGTGGCTTAATAAAAATGGCGTGCCACAAGTAGCGATTGCTGATGTGGTGTTGGATTGCAACAGTGAAAATTTGATTGAATCAAAAAGTTTTAAACTTTATCTCAATAGTTTCAATCAAACACATTTTGACAACAAACAACAGGTCGAAACCACAATTCAACAGGATTTACAACAATGTGCCAATGGCAAAGTTAAAGTTACACTGCACGATTTGCAATATTACCAACAACAAAAGATTGCATATCTTGAAGGAATTTGCATCGATCAGCTGGATATTGTGATCGATAATTACCAATTTAATGCCGATTTATTGCAAAACTGCGTTGATAATAACAGTGAAAAAGTAGAACAAACTTTAGTCAGCCATTTACTGAAATCCAACTGTTTAATCACACAACAGCCCGATTGGGGTAGCATTCAAATTCACTATGTCGGGCGTGAGATTAATCAAGAAAAACTTTTACGCTATTTGATCTCTTTCCGCCAACATAACGAGTTTCACGAACAGTGTGTGGAGCGTATTTTTTGCGATTTAATGTATTATGCAAAACCAGAAAAATTAACGGTATACGCTCGTTATACCCGCCGTGGCGGTTTGGATATCAATCCATTTCGTTCTAATTTTGAACAAATCCCTGCCAATCTTCGTTTGGCTCGCCAATAACAATAATAAGGAGAAATATGAGCATTTATTACATTAATCCGCGTGGCAGTATGGATCAACTCTCTCATTTGGAAGTTGCTCGGTTAAAACAAGGTGCTGAAGGCGATCTTTATCCGCTTTATCGAAACTGTTCTTTGGCAGTATTGAATTCCGGTGCAATAACAGACGACAGCCGAGCTTTACTTGGTAAATATCCCGATTTTGCGATCAACCTATTGACGCGTGAACGAGGAATCGCTTTAGAATTACTCAATCCACCAGAAAGTGCATTTGTCGATGATAAAATTATTCGTAATATTCAATATCATCTATTTGCTGTGCTACGTGACATTATTTTTGTTCAAATTAACCAAGATCGTTTTCTTGGCAATCATTTAAGCCAAGCAGATATGAGTGCTAAAATTACCAATCAAGTCTTTTCTATTTTAAGGAATGCAAAAGCATTACGCACTGGAGAAGATCCTAATTTAGTCGTTTGTTGGGGTGGGCATTCTATTAATGAAACAGAATATCAATACTGTCGTGCTGTTGGTTTAGAATTAGGATATCGTGAATTAAACATTGTAACCGGTTGTGGGCCTGGTGTAATGGAAGCACCAATGAAAGGTGCTGCTATTGGGCATTTCAATCAACGCTATAAAGACAGTCGCTTTATTGGTATTACCGAACCTTCAATTATTGCCTCTGAGCCACCAAATCCAATTGTAAATGAGTTAATCATTATGCCGGATATTGAAAAACGTTTGGAAGCATTTACTCGATTGGGACATACTTTCCTTATTTTCCCTGGTGGCCCAGGAACATTTGAAGAATTTTTATTCTTGCTCGGTATTAAATTACATCCTGACAATCGCAATCAAACAATCCCGTTGATTTTAACTGGCCCATCTTCCTGTGCAGATTATTTTGCAACTATCGACCGTTTTGTCAGCAAAGTATTAGGTGAAGAAGCACGTAAACAATATGAAATTATCATTGATGATCCAGTTGCAGTCGCACGTTATGCAAAACAGGCAATGGATAACATTAAACAACAACGTTTTGAAAAAGGCGATGCTTACAGTTTTAATTGGATGCTAAAAATTGATCCGATACTACAAGCACCATTTGAACCAAATCATCAATCAATGGCAGCATTAAATCTCCATTTAGATCAACCATTAATGGATTTGGTTTCTAATTTAAGACGCGCATTCTCTGGGATTGTTGCCGGAAATATCAAACCTAATACTAAAGACGCAATTGCAAAATATGGTGCTTTTAAACTACACGGTGATGCGATGGTGTTGGAAAATATGGAAAATCTATTAAAAGATTTTATTGCGCAACATCGAATGAAATTGCCAAGTACGGAAGCCTATGTGCCTTGCTATGAAATTGTAAAATAGGATAAAAAATCTGCACCTCTGTGTGTTGGGTAATAAGTCCAACTTTTGGGGTGCAGATCATACTGTAGCCGCTTTTTTATTTGCAAAGTTCAGTTTGTAAACAAGTTAGGCGATCAAGATTAGTAATAAAATGCCCTAATTGCTGCTGTTCTGGGCGATGAATATAAGGAATTTCTCCCAACAATGGTGCATCAATCACTTCGTGTAATAATTTGATGATTTCAGCATAATGGCGCAAACAAGGGTTAATACGATTTGCCACCCAGCCTAATAGCGGCACACCAGAAGTAATTATAGATTGTGCTGTTAATAATGCGTGATTGACGCAGCCCTCTTTAATACCAACAACTAATACCACCGGCATTTTATGCCCTTTAACCCAACGATCAAAGGTCATCTCTTTATTAATCGGCGTAAGCCATCCATAAGTCCCTTCAACCAATACTGATTGATAACGTGAAGTTAACTTGGCAAGATCCTGATCTATTTTTTTCACGTCGATGTTATCAATTTCATTCAGTGCAGCTAATACCGGTAAACTACTTTCTGTAAAAGTATAGCTATTTATATCTTTATATGTTACCGCTTCATTTGTACTATCCAATAATGTCTTAACATCTTTATTATCTTCTGTTTGTTGTTTAAGATCATCAATACGATTTTCAGTATAAATGCTATCTTCTTCCCCACAGGCAATAGGCTTAAAACCGACAATATGAATTCCCTGTGATTGCAACGCTTGAATAATAGCGCGACTCACTACCGTTTTACCAACATTTGTATCCGTACCCGTTACAAAAAAACAACTCATTATTTATTCCTTTTATCAAAAAACCGCAGAAAATTATAATAAAGTTATTTTTTCGAAAAATTGAGCTAACACAATATTTTGTAGATTTATTTTAAGAGCTAAAAAATTTTTGAACTCTTACTATCAAATGGAGTAGAAAAAAGAGAGAGTAATTCTCTGACAAAGAGATAAAAAAGAAAATCCCGGTAATCCGGGATTTTCAGCTAAGTTAATAAACAATAAATAAATTATTGTTCAATAGTTTGTTGCTGCTGACCACTTACAGAAACTTCAACACGACGGTCTGGTGCTAAACAAGCGATTAACGCTTTACGACCTTTAACTGCATCACAAGTGTTACCAGTTACTGGGTTAGCTTCACCGTAACCAACTGCTTTAATCACATCTGGAGAGATTGATTTAGAAACTAAGTAGTTAGCAACTGTGTTAGCACGTTCTTGTGAAAGTTTTTGGTTATATTTGTCAGAACCGATACGGTCTGTGTAACCTGCAACTTCAACAGAAGATAAAGTACCAACTTTAGAGATTTCTTGTTGTAAATTATCTAATGATTGCGCTGCTTCAGGTTTTAAGTTTGCTTTACCGAATGCGAACAATACATCAGAGCTTAATGCGAATTTTTTGTTGATTACTTCAACAACTGGTGCAGGAGCTGCTGACTGACCGAAACGGTAAGAAAGACCTAAAGATACAGAACCAATACTTGGACTGTAAGAATAGTTATTAGCGAACTGATCTACTTTACCTACTTTAGCAATCCATTGGTATTCTAAACGTGCTGCCAATTCAGGAAGAATTGCATATTCAACACCAGCTGCGAACACAGGAGATACTTTTAATTTATGTTCGGACAATGTTTTTTCGCCATTTGTGTGAACCGCATAATCAGAACGGATTAATGCTGCACCTAAACGACCATAAACGTCTAAACCGTCAACATAAGCTACTGGATAGCTTGCTTTTAAGCTAAGATTTAAACCGTGAGCAGTGTGACGTGCACGAACGCTGTCACCTTGGTGACCTTTTAATTGACCATAGAAGTCATAACCTGCTTCAACAGCGAAGTTATCAGTGATTTGGTAACCACCAAATACACCGTAAGTTACAGAATTACGATGTACACCAAATTTTGGTGTTGTACTATAAGTATTTTGACTATAGACATTGTCAAACTGATTTACATCATTGTGGAATGATGCCCAACCAGCTTTCGCACCAGCGTAGAAAGTGTTTGCTTGAGGAGCTGCTTGTGCTACTGATACGAATGCTAATCCTGAAATTGCTAATGCGATTGCAGTCTTTTTCATTATAAAATCCTCTTGAATTTATCATCTATATTTGGATTATTTGGATCGTCATTTACTTCCAATAACAGTAAATTCAATCCAGCCCCTAAATAAATGAAATTTTCTCATTTATTTGGTGCTGTTTATTATCGCTATTGCAAAACATAAAAGCAAACTTTTCTTTAATTTTTGCATAAAAAATAAACAAATTAAGACTAATTAATCGACAATTAAACATTGTTTTTTGATTTTTTAAAAATTTTTGAGACGATCCGATGTCTAATTGCGGATAAACCTCTTCTTTATAAGATTTTGTGCTAGTATAGTTGTCTTTCAAATGCACACACAACAATACAGTACAAGGTTTTAGTTATGGTTATCCCTTATTTAGCAAGTCATCAGCAATTTGATCCTTTAGTAAAGCAATACTTAGAACAACTCAAATATCAAGGCTTTAGTGGCGATATCGCCTATCACTATGCTGATCGGCTCTCTCTGGCGACAGATAATAGCGTTTATCAACAACTCCCTCAAGCCCTGCTCTTTCCGAAAGAGATTGCAGACATTGTCCGCCTGACCAAACTTGCACAACGTGATCAATTTAAAACCTTAAAATTCACACCACGAGGTGGAGGCACCGGCACTAACGGACAATCATTAAACAGCACTATCATCGTTGATCTCTCTCGTCATATGAATCAAATTTTGGAACTCAATGTGAAAGAACGTTGGGTGCGTGTACAAGCAGGCGTAGTTAAGGATCAACTGAATCGTTTTTTGAAACCGCACGGGCTTTTCTTTTCTCCGGAACTTTCCACCAGTAATCGTGCCACACTGGGCGGAATGATTAACACCGATGCGTCAGGGCAAGGTTCATTGCAATACGGCAAAACATCAGATCACGTGCTAAGTTTGCGTTCAGTGCTGATTAATGGGGATATTTTAGATACGGAAAGCATTGATTGCGATCAGTTTGAAGATAATATTGCTGCCGCAAATCTTTCTTCTACCGGCAAGCAAATTCACCAACAGGTAGCACAACTGTGTCGCCAATATCGTCCACAAATTCTTGCTGATTTGCCGCAGCTTAACCGTTTTATTACCGGTTATGATTTAAAACACGTCTTTAATGATGACCTATCTAAATTTAATTTAAGCCGAATTCTGACCGGCTCAGAGGGCTCACTCGCTTTTGTTTGTGAAGCCAAACTCAATTTACTGCCGATTCCTCAATATCGCACTTTGATCAATATTAAATATCGCTCCTTTGATGCAGCATTAAGGCACGCTCCGGCAATGGTTGCGGCAAAAGCGCTTTCGGTGGAAACGGTTGACTCAAAAGTACTGAATTTGGCAAAACAAGATATTATTTGGCATTCTGTTTCTGAATTATTAAAAGAAGAAGAAAATGCGCCGATTCTAGGCTTAAATATTGTCGAATATGCCGGTAATAATGAACATTATCAGCAACAGCAGGTGCAGCAATTGTGTCAACGCTTGGATCAAGCTATCGCTACGCAACAAAATGATGTTATCGGCTATCAAGTTTGCAGTGATTTAACTTCGATTGAAAAAATTTATGCGATGCGTAAAAAAGCAGTTGGATTATTAGGCAATGCTAAAGGACGTGCTAAGCCAATCCCATTTGTTGAAGATACTTGCGTGCCGCCGGAAAATCTTGCCGATTACATCACTGAATTCAGAGCCCTTTTAGATAAACATCATCTTGAATACGGTATGTTCGGTCACGTTGATGCAGGTGTTTTACACGTCCGGCCCGCACTTGATCTCTGCGACAGCGAACAGGTCAAATTATTTAAATCCATTTCAGACCAAGTTGCCGATCTTACTCAAAAATATGGCGGTTTAATTTGGGGGGAACACGGCAAAGGCGTGCGTGGTGAATATAGCCGTAAATTCTTCGGTGAACAGCTTTGGCAAGTTTTACAGCAGATAAAAACGCTATTTGATCCGGACAACCGCTTGAATCCGGGCAAAATTTGTAAACCGTTAAATTCAGATACTAAAATGTTTGAGGTCCTCTCTCCAATGCGCGCCGACTATGATCGCCAAATTCCGGTGGAAGTTAAAGATCAATTCCGAGGTGCAGTGAATTGTAACGGTAACGGACTTTGTTTTAATTTTGATGTTGACAGCGTAATGTGCCCTTCAATGAAGATTAGTCGCAACCGAGTGTTCTCACCGAAAGGGCGTGCCGCATTAGTGCGTGAATGGTTGCGATTGTTGACTCAAGCCGGGGTTTCCGCCGATCAACTCAATTTTGAGAAGAGTGAAATTAAATTAGCCGATTTTATTGCGAAAATTCGTCATCGTTTCAGTAAAGATCATCAGGATGACTTTTCTCACGAAGTCAAAGCGGCAATGGACACTTGTTTGTCCTGCAAAGCTTGTGCCAGCCAATGTCCGATTAAAATTGATGTGCCGGAATTTAAAGCGAAATTTTTACATCTCTATCATCAACGTTATATGCGTCCGCTTAAAGATTATGTGGTCGCAAATGTTGAAACTATCGCACCATTAATGGCGAAAGCACCGACCTTTTTTAATGCTGTTACAGCGCATCCGTTCAGTCAACGTATCGCACGTAAAATGATTGGAATGGTTGATTTGCCGCAGCTTTCTGTGCCGTCATTACAACAACAGTTGGTTGAAATCCATTACACCGATCGCTCATTGGAGCAACTAGAACAGCTATCACAAAAACAACATGAAAAAATGGTATTTATCGTTCAAGATCCGTTTACCTCTTTTTATGATGCCAAAGTAGTGGCGGATTTTGTGCGTTTAAGTAAAAAATTAGGTTTTGAAGCGGTCGTCTTGCCGTTCCGCCCTAACGGTAAAGCACAACACGTTAAAGGTTTTTTAACACGATTCAGTAAAACTGCACGTAAACAGTCGGAAATGCTTAATCGCGTGGCAAAATTAGGTGTGCCGTTGGTCGGGGTTGATGCTGCTGTTGTACTTTCTTATCGTGATGAATATAAGCAAATCTTAGGGGAAAAACGCGGCAATTTTGCGGTGTTGACTTCTCAAGAATGGCTTTCACAAATTATTGATCAATTAGAAATTCATTCAGATGATCGCGCCGAAAAACCAACGTGGTACCTTTTCCCACATTGCACCGAGAGCAGTTTATCGCCGAACAGTAGCAAACAGTGGCAGACAATTTTTGCTAAATTTGGTGAAAAACTGGAAATTGTACAAGTGGGCTGTTGCGGTATGGCAGGAACTTACGGGCACGAAACCGTTCACGAACAGACCTCCAAAGAGATTTATCAGCTATCGTGGGCGAAAAAAATTCAGGATAAAGCGTGGCAATATTGTCTGGTTCCAGGCTATTCTTGCCGCAGCCAAGTGAAACGTATTGAACATCAAATAACAAAACACCCATTACAAGGATTGTTGGAGATTTTAAATTAATGGCTATTTGGAAAAAATCCTTTTCATTGCACGATTTAAATCAGATTAATCAGAATACTGCTGTCAGTCAGCTTGGTATTGAGTTTACGGCTCAAGGCGATAATTGGTTGGAAGCCTCATTAACAGTGGATCAACGCCATTGTCAACCTATGGGCTTACTTCACGGTGGAATTTCTGTTGTATTAGCAGAAACTGTCGGTTCTTTGGCCGGATTTTGTGCTTGTGATGAAGATAAAGCCGTGGTTGGTGTTGAAATTAATGCCAGCCATTTAAAAACAATGCGGATGGGCGAGCGTATTACTGCGCGTGCTGTACCATTACGCATTGGGCGAACATTGCAAGTTTGGCAAATTGATATTACCAATTCACAACAAACACTTTGTTGTCAAAGTCGTTTAACACTTTCTGTGATAAATCGTGACAAGAGGTAATATGCAAACAAATCAGCGCAAAACAGGCGTGTTGTTAGTCAATTTAGGTACGCCTGATGCCCCGACTGTACCGGCAGTAAAACGCTATTTACGCCAGTTTTTAACTGATCCTCGCGTTATTGACCAGCCTCGTTGGCAATGGCTGCCACTATTGAATCTCATCATTCTGCCAAAACGTGCACCTCGAGTTGCCAAACTTTATCAACAAATTTGGCAAACAGCAGGTTCACCGCTGTTGGCAATCAGCCGTCGCCAACAGTCAGCCTTACAACAGCGCTTTCAGAACGAAAATCAAAATGTTGTAGTGGAATTGGCAATGACTTATGGCAATCCTTCCATCAGTGCCGCATTGCAACGGCTCTATCAACAACAGGTGGAACATATTATTTTGTTGCCGCTCTATCCACAATACAGCAGCACCACAACGGCTTCGGTTTTAGATGCGTTTCATCAAGCACTGCAACAGCAGCGACACATTTTGCCGTTTGAGATGATTTTTTCTTATCACGATCATCCAAATTACATTGCTGCGCTAAGTCAGTCGATTCAACCTTATTTGCAACCTGATGTTCACTTATTGTTCTCATTTCACGGCATTCCGCAACGTTATCAGCAGTTAGGTGATTATTATGCCGAGCATTGCCAACAAACTGTCGATAAAGTGGTAGCTAATTTGGCTTTAAATGCAAATCAGTGGACGATGAGTTACCAATCACGTTTCGGCAAAGAACCTTGGTTACAACCCTATACCGATGAAACCCTAACCAAATTGGCTCGGCAAGGTGTTGAAAAAATTGCGGTTATTTGTCCCGGTTTTGCTGTTGATTGCTTGGAAACATTAGAAGAAATTGCAGTGGAAAATCGCGATATTTTTCTAGCTGCCGGCGGTAAACAATACCAATATATTCCGGCATTAAATGATAGTGAACAACACATTGAGTTGCTTTATCAATTAATCAAAGAAAAATTGCGGTAGTATCTTGAAACTATCTCAATAAAAAAGAGTTGGCAGAAAACCAACTCTTTTTATCTTTTATTTAATTTAGACAATTATTTTAAACTGCCAACCATATCTTCTGGACGTACCCACTCATCAAATTGTTCAGGAGTTACAAAACCAAGATTAATTGCTTCTTCACGCAGAGTTGTGCCATTTTTGTGAGCAGTTTTAGCAATTTTCGCTGCTTTTTCATAACCGATATGTGTATTTAGTGCAGTCACCAGCATTAATGAATTTTCTAACTGCATCTTAATACGTGGATAGTTAGGTTCAATACCCACTGCACAATGTTCATCAAATGAAATACAAGCGTCTGCCAATAATTGCGCAGATTGTAAGAAATTGTATGCCATTACCGGTTTAAATACGTTTAATTGGAAATGTCCTTGAGAACCTGCAAATGAAATAGTAGTGTCGTTACCCAATACTTGTGTACAAACCATTGTCATTGCTTCGCATTGTGTTGGATTAACTTTACCCGGCATAATAGAAGAACCAGGCTCATTTTCCGGAATCAAAATTTCTCCAATGCCTGAGCGTGGGCCAGAAGCTAATAGACGAATATCATTAGCAATTTTGAAAAGTGACATTGCTAACTGTTTCAACGCACCGTGAGTTTCAACAATCGCATCGTGAGTTGCCAACGCTTCAAATTTATTTTCTGCGGTTACAAATGGTAAGCCGGTAAATTTCGCAATATATTCTGCTACTTTAACATCATAACCTTTCGGTGTATTTAAGCCAGTACCAACCGCTGTACCACCTAATGCTAATTGGCTAAGGTGAGGTAATGTATTTTTTAATGCTTTTAAGCCAAAACTAAGTTGAGCTGCATAAGCAGAGAACTCTTGACCTAATGTTAATGGAGTAGCATCCATCAAGTGAGTACGACCAATTTTAACAACATTTGCAAATTTAGCTGATTTTTCAGCAAAAGTTTTTTGTAAGCGTTCAACTGCCGGAATAGTTGTTTCAACAACTTTCTTGTAAGCAGCAATGTGCATTGCTGTTGGATAAGTATCATTAGAAGATTGTGATTTATTAACATCATCGTTCGGGTGAATAATACTCTTTTCACCTAATTTACCGCCGTTTAAAACGTGTGCACGATTTGCAACCACTTCATTCACATTCATATTAGATTGCGTACCAGAACCGGTTTGCCAAATTACAAGTGGGAATTGATCATCTAATTTATTAGCAAGAATCTCATCACACGCTTGGGCAATTAAATCTCTTTTTTCTAATGGCAATACACCTAAATCATAGTTGGCATATGCAGCCGCTTTTTTCAAATAACCGAAAGCTTCAATAATCTCGTGAGGCATTGAAGCAGCCGGTCCGATTTTGAAGTTGTTGCGTGAACGTTCGGTTTGTGCCGCCCAATATTTATCCGCCGGTACTTTTACTTCGCCCATCGTATCGTGTTCAATTCTAAATTCCATAATGTTTACCTCTAAATGATAAATAATAAATGTTAAAAAATTGGTCTAATTTTAACACCCAAGAGGTATAAATTGAATTTATCTATTAATCAAAATTTTCGTTTTATGACACAGATCATAAAATTTAATGCATCACCTACTCCAAATGAGTGTTTTTTCTACATTTATCAGTATGATAAAAACTATCTCAACAATAGACGTTTAGACTTTTTACTTTCTAGATGTTTAGACGGCTAAAATTTCTTGACAACCACTCTCTCGATCGCTAATTTATTCACACTCTTATAATAATAATTCGCTGTTTTAGGAATTGATATGTCGGCACAACAACTTACTTTATTCACTGATGCTCCCCTTGCGCTTACTTTAGGCGGATCACTACAGAATATTACAGTTTGTTATCAAACTTACGGTAAGTTAAACGCTCAAAAAAATAATGCGGTTTTGATCTGCCACGCCTTGACGGGTGATGCGGAACCCTATTTTGAAGATGAAAAACAAAAAGGCTGGTGGCAAGAATTTATTGGTTCCGGTCGTGCTTTAGATACTGACAAATATTTCTTTATTTGTTCCAACGTTTTAGGCGGCTGTAAAGGGACTACCGGCCCGATGAGCATCAATCCGGCAACACATTTGCCCTATGGCGGTGATTTCCCACAAATTACGGTACAAGATATTGTTCAACTACAAAAAGCATTGCTCGATCAACTAGAAATTTCTCATCTGCACGCTGTCATTGGTGGGTCATTCGGTGGTATGCAAGCCACACAATGGGCAATCAATTATCCCGACTTTATGGATTATGTGATTAATCTTTGTTCTTCCCTTTATATGAGTGCCGAAGCAATCGGTTTTAATCACGTAATGCGCCAAGCAATTATTCAAGATCCAAATTACAATCAAGGTCACTATTATCAGGGTAAACACCCTGATCAAGGTTTATCCACCGCAAGAATGTTAGGGATGCTCACCTATCGCACTCATACACAGTTAACTAAAGCGTTCGGAAGAGCAATAAAACAGAAAAATAATTTGCTAGGCGATTATTTCCAAGTGGAATCCTATCTAAGTTATCAGGGTAAAAAATTTCTCGACCGTTTCGATGCCAATAGCTATATCCAATTAACACGTGCTTTGGATCTTTATGATCCATCTATTGGCTATGAGAATATCTCCGTTGCATTATCGCGGATTAAAGCACAATATACATTAATTGCAGTAACAACCGACCAACTCTTCAAACTATTCGATTTACAGAAAAGCCGGCAATTATTACAAAGTGCTGGTGTTAATCTGCATTACGATGAGATTGGTTCTGATTTTGGACACGATGCTTTTTTGGTGGATTATGAGTTTTTCGCGCCTAGAATTCGTTATGGATTAGGGGAAATCGTAGAGTAGTGAGATCTCCCCTACCTTTAGCTAAAACTACCTGTTCATTACTCTTCCAATATAACTTTAGCAATGTATCCTAACTGACGATATTGTTGAGCATAATCAATACCATAACCGACAACAAATTCATCGGGAATACTAAAGCCAATCCAATCAACAGGAACTTCCACTTCACGGCGTGACGGTTTATCTAACAATGTGCAAATGTGTAGTGATTTTGGTTCTCTCAAAGATAAAATTTGTCTTACTTTATCCAAGGTATAACCGGTATCAATAATATCTTCCACAATCAAAACGTCTTTGCCTCTAATTTCGCCTTCCAAATCTTTTACGATTTTGACATCGTGATTAGTGATCATACCGCTTCCATAACTAGACGCTACCATAAAGTCTACTTCTAACGGTATATCAATTGTACGAACGAGATCCGCCATAAACATAAATGAACCCCGTAACAACCCCACCACATAAATACCTTCACTTCTATTATGCTGGTAGTAACGGCTTATTTCTTTACCTAACTCTTCAATTCTTGATGTCACATTTTGTTTGGTGATTAATGTTTCCAAGTGGTGTTTTTTCATTCGACTATAACTCCCTAGTAGATACCTTTTTGGTGATAATACACTCAATTTACAAAAATTAAAAAATATTCCAAAAAAATCTTTCAATTTATGTAGCATACATATTGAATAAATACAATTATTACAATAATATTACTTGCGCTTATTGATAACCTTACTCTATTGAAATAAAAGTGATGAAACACTTAATCATCTATACACATCCTAACGAAAACAGCTTCAATCATGCCATTCTAGAAGAAGTGGTTCAAACTTCTAAAGAAATGGGAATGGATGTAGTCATCCGAGATCTTTATCAACTTAAATTTAATCCTATTCTAACATGGAATGAGTTTGAACAGATTAATAAAGGTAACATTCCTGTTGATATAAAATCGGAACAACAATTTATTAAAGAGGCAGAGCTCATTACTCTTATTTATCCACTTTGGTGGATGGGATTCCCTGCTATATTAAAAGGATATCTCGATCGTGTTTTTAGTCACGGATTTGCATATAAAACAGATGACAACGGCAGTGAAGGGTTATTAAATGATAAAAAAATGTTACAATTTGTAACATTTGGGAATAACATATACGAATATCAGCAAAAGGGATTTATGCAGGCATTTGATCACACACTGGTGAACGGTCTTTTCAATTATTGTGGTATTACGGATATTCATTCTCATTTTTTCGGCGACATTCATATTATTGATGATAAATTACGCAAACAAATTTTAGAAAATGTAAAAAAAGTGTTGCACAAACAAAAATAGACATATATTTTAATACAACATCTTTATAACTTTTGTTATAAATACTTATTGCTAGGTATTTATATTGCTTTACATAATTTATGTATCATTAATTGTAAATTATTTGGCAACTTTAAGTAAACTTGATCAAAATATAATTTGACAAGTTATTATTGCAAGGTTTTTTGTTTTACTCTATATTATTGCCCGAGGTAACTTATGATGAATAAATTGTTATCTGATACTGATAGCGTATTAAAAATTTATGCAGAAGATTTCCCTAATATGCCATTAGATCAAGTCGTTCTTGTACGTTTATTATTCAATGTGAATAGTAATTATCTTGAACATCGCAACCATTTCCTTAAAGAGGTGGGACTGAATCATACGCTTTTTGAAGCATTGATCGTAACTTATTTGCAACCTAACCACGAAATTCAACCTTCACATCTTAGTGAAATCTTAGGTTCATCACGCACTAATGCAACTCGCATTTCCGATGAGCTTGTCGATAAAGGGTTAATTGATCGTATTAGCGTGCCGGAAGATAGACGTTGTTTCAGTTTACGTATTAATGAGAAAGGCTTGAAATTCTTGCAAGATATTTTACCTCATCAATGGGAATTAATGGGTTCTATCTTCAGTGTACTCACTGACAAAGAGAATCAAACTCTGCGTAAATTATTGCTTAAACTATCAAAACGTTTAGATGAGTATCATCCTCATAGAACGTAGTTTTTACTTTAAGGTTTTTATATGTCAGAGATGTCCGAACAAGAAAAAAAGAATACTGTTCGTAATAACATTAGAAGGAAACGTCTAGTTTCCTTCTTTATTTTATTACTTATAATTTCCGCAGCCTGTTTTCTCTACTGGTTATTTTTTGTTAAAGATTTTACTGAAACTGATGATGCCTATGTGGCGGGCAATATCATTCAAGTTTCATCTCAAGTTTCCGGCAGTGTTGCCAAAGTAAATTTTGAAAGCACTGATTTAGTCAATAAAGGTGATGTTTTAGTTGAGCTTGATAATAATGATGCTAAATTAGCACTTTCTCAAGCTAAACATACTTTAGCTGATACCGTCCGTAAAACAACCCAACTCACTTTTACTGAGAAACAATTGACCTCTCTACTTGCCGCCAAACAGATTGCATTAAAACAAGCCGAGCAAGATCTTTCTCGTCGTCAAGGTTTGAATAAAACCGGTGCAGTATCCAAAGAAGATTATCAACACGCAGTTGATGCGGTAACAATAGCGAAAAGCGATTTGAATGCGACATATGAACAGTTAAATGCCACTAAAGCCTTATTGCTAAATACACCTATTGCCGAACAACCTGCCGTGATTCAAGCAGCTGACAATGTTCGTCAAGCGTGGTTAAATTTACAGCGCACTAAAGTAATCAGTCCGGCTACTGGTTATATTGCTAAACGCAGTGTACAGGTGGGTGAAAGTATTAAAGCAGGTTCGCCATTGCTTGCCGTAGTGCCACTTAATCAGATCTGGTTAGATGCCAACTTTAAAGAAACCCAATTAAAAAATATCCGAATAGGTCAGCCGGTTAATATCGTTTTTGATTTATATGGTGATGACATTGAATTTGACGGTACAGTAACTGGTATTGATGCTGGAACAGGTAGTGCTTTTTCACTTTTGCCGGCACAAAATGCAACCGGAAACTGGATTAAAGTAGTTCAACGTCTGCCAGTCAGAATCACCCTTAATCCAGAACAGATCCAGAAATATCCATTACGCATAGGACTCTCAGCAACAGCAGAAGTCAATACTTCAAATCAAGATGGAGAGGTGCTACCGAGTAAGGTTCGTAATCAACCTCTTTATCAAACTGATACTGTACATTATGATTTAGCGCCGATTGATCAAGAAATTATGGAAATTATCCAACAGAATAGTCATTAATTGGGAGTGTCAGAATGAATCAAACACCAATTAAAGGCGGCGCATTAGTTATGATGACATTAGGGCTTGCGTTGGCTACTTTTATGCAAGTCCTTGATTCAACTATCGCTAATGTTGCTATTCCTACTATCGCTGGCGATCTAGGAGCTTCAAGTACACAAGGAACTTGGGTAATCACCTCTTTTGGTGTTGCAAATGCAATTGCAATTCCTATTACCGGTTGGCTAGCTCGGCGTTTCGGTGAAGTAAAACTATTTTTGGTTTCAGTGCTGATCTTTGTTATTGCCTCTTGGTTATGCGGTATTTCACATTCACTGAATATGTTGATTGCTTGCCGTATTATTCAAGGTTTAGCTGCTGGTCCAATTGTACCATTATCACAAAGTTTATTACTCAATAACTATCCTCCACAGCGTCGTGCAATGGCATTAGCTTTCTGGTCTATGACTGTGGTGGTTGCACCAATTTGCGGTCCGATTTTAGGCGGCTGGCTAAGCGATGACTTCCATTGGGGTTGGATCTTTTTTATCAATATTCCAGTTGGAATTTTAGTTATTTTATTCACACAAATTACATTAAGAGATCGTGAAACTAAAACCTACAAGCAACCGATTGACAGTATCGGTTTAATTCTGCTTATTTTCGGTGTAGGAGCCTTACAATTAATGTTGGATCGTGGACGTGAAGAAGATTGGTTCAATTCAACTGAAATTGTTGTATTAGCAATTATTGCTGCCATTGGTTTAATCACCTTAATCATTTGGGAATTGGGTGAAAAACATCCTATTGTTGATATTGCGCTGTTTCAGAAACGCAATTTCACTGTCGGTTGCCTTTGTACCTCTCTAGCATTCCTAATTTATTTAGGTTCTGTTGTTTTAATTCCGCTGTTATTACAGCAGGTATATGGTTATACAGCAACGTGGGCAGGTCTTGCGACTGCACCAATTGGCTTATTTCCGCTGTTACTCTCCCCCATTATCGGACGTTTCGGACATAAAGTGGATATGCGTTTATTGGTTACTGTCAGTTTCTTCGTTTATGCATTGACATTCCACTGGCGTGCAGTCACTTTTGAACCTGATATGGATTTTGCTGCAGTAGCTCTTCCTCAATTTATACAAGGGATAGCTGTTGCCTGCTTCTTTATGCCTTTAACCACTATTACTCTTTCAGGATTAAAACCTGAAGAAACAGCCTCTGCTTCAAGTTTATTCAACTTTTTACGTACCTTAGCTGGTTCAGTCGGGACATCCTTAACCACGTTTATGTGGTATAATCGCGAGGCTCTACATCATGGTGAAATGGTGGAAAATATTACGCCGTACAATCCAGCATCTCAGCAATATTTCCAAGCAATGGCAGAAAAAGGCTTGAATGAAACACAAACAGCCGCTTCTCTTGCTAATCAAATCACACAACAAGGGCTAATTATTGGTGCAAACGAAATATTCTATGTTTCAGCTATTGCATTTATGTTGCTTTTTGTCATTATTTGGTTAGCAAAACCACCTTTCGGTACAAAACATTAACCATAATAAACGGTGTGTCACCTAATTCCGCCACACCGTTTTTTGATGATAATAAGCAACATACCTATCAACATTTTTAATCAAGCTATTGGCGAAGTTATTGAAAATTTTACCGCCGGAGAAAAAACGAATATTAATAGCTTAGAAGTCCATTATTGCCGCTTAGAGCGTCTTTGCACTGAGCATTATTTGGATAATATTTGTCCTGAAAGTTTAGCATTACAATGGATCTACTTGCCAATGAATGCCTTGCCAGGTAAAGAATATTCGATAATTTTTACAGCAAAATCAGCAATCTGACGATCTCTATTATTTAGCAATCATTGATAAAGGAAGAAATCGCAATACGGCTTGATTTTCAATGCTGCCACAGAAGTAGTTACAAATGAAGCCGAAGTCTGGGCGCTGGCTGGCTGAATAAAATTTTGATGATAATAGAAAACAGAAAACCTCTTTGAATGACTAAAAAAGATGGGATTTTCCCATCTTTTTCAACACCTTGTTATTATTTTTCGGCAATAATCACCGCACGTTTCGGTGCCGGATAACCTTCAATTGTTTTGCTATGATCAGACGCATCAAGAAAATCAATTAAACTTTCATTTTCCAGCCATTCCGTTTTCCGTTGCTCCTGCAACGAAGTTACCGCTACATCAACACAACGTGCATTTTTAAAACCAGTTTTATTCAACCAATTTAACAGTGCCTCCACCGATGGAATAAAATAGACATTTTTCATTTTTGCATAACGATCCCCCGGAACAAGCACACTATTCTTATCACCATCAACAACTAGCGTTTCCAGCACTAACTCACCTCCTTTCCGCAATTGTGCTTTCAATTGAGAAAGATGATCCAATGGTGATTTACGGTGATAAAGTACCCCCATTGAAAATACGGTATCAAATACATTTAACGGTTGCATCTGCTCGATTCCTAACGGAATCAAATGTGCGCGGCGATCATTATTCAGCAACTTTCTTACTGCTTCAAACTGGCACAGAAATAGCTCCGTTGGATCTATACCAACAACAAGATTAGCACCTTCACCCACCATTCTCCACATATGATAACCACTACCACACCCTACATCCAAAACCAAACGATCTTTTAATGGTGAAATATGCGGTAAAAGACGATTCCATTTAAAATCGGAACGCCATTCACAATCAATATATACTCCATAGAGATGAAAAGGACCTTTGCGCCACGGCATTAACTGTTTTAAATGATAAATCATTCGTTGCCGTTCACCTTCGGATAATGGTATGTCCAATTCCGCAGACACACTATGTTGTAACTCAATCCGAGCAGATTGTCGTTCCGGCAAAAATTCAATTACTTTGACCCATTTCTCATACTCGCCGTGAGTATTTGATTGCCATTGTTTTAATTGTGCCGGCAAGGTCTCCAACCAAGCAGACAACTCGCTTGTCGCTATCTGCTGGTAAAAAGGACGGAAATCAATCATAAACAGATAAAATATTCCTTAACGAATCACTTCTAAGCCATTCATATAAGGTCGTAGCACTTCCGGCACTATAATAGAACCGTCAGCTTGTTGATAATTTTCCAAAACAGCAACTAGTGTACGTCCAACAGCCAAACCTGAACCATTCAATGTATGAACTAAACGAGGTTTCTTCTCACCCTTAACACGATAACGTGCTGACATACGACGAGATTGGAAATCCCACATATTTGAACAAGATGAAATTTCACGATAAGTATTTTGTGCTGGCACCCATACTTCCAAATCATAAGTTTTGCAAGAACCGAAGCCCATATCACCAGTACAAAGCAATACTTTACGATAAGGTAATCCTAGTAACTGCAACACTTTTTCAGCGTGTCCAGTCAATTCTTCCAATGCATCCATTGATTTTTCAGGCTCTACAATCTGAACTAATTCTACTTTATCAAATTGATGCATACGAATTAAACCACGAGTATCACGTCCATAAGAACCAGCTTCGGAACGGAAACAAGGTGTATGGGCTGTCATTTTAAGTGGTAAATCTTCCACATCAATAATTTCTCCACGAACAGTATTGGTAACTGGCACTTCTGCTGTCGGAATTAATGCATAAGGCTGTTCGCCTTCCAATGGTTTGGTATGGAATAGGTCTTCACCGAATTTAGGCAATTGACCTGTACCGTAAAGTGTTTCGTGATTAACTAAATAAGGCACATACATTTCCAAATAACCGTGCTGTTCAGTATGCAAATCCAACATAAATTGTGTCAATGCACGATGCAAACGTGCTATTTTACCTTTTAACACAACAAATCTTGCACCTGTCAATTTTACAGCTGTCGGAAAATCGATACCGCCACTTAATTCACCTAAATCTACGTGATCACGAATTGGGAAATCATACTGCTTAGGCTCTCCCCAACGAGAAACCTCTAGATTTTCACTATCATCTTTGCCTAACGGCACTTCCTCTGCCGGAATATTCGGAATCGACAATGCAATTTGGCGCAACTCTTCCAACACGTGATCCAATGCGATTTTAGCCTGATCTAATTCAGTTCCCATATTATCCATTTCGGCTAATAGCGGTTGAATATCTTCACCTCTAGCTTTAGCCGCACCGACTGCTTTAGAGCGAGAGTTACGTTCAGCTTGTAAAGTTTCAGTTTTCACTTGTAATTGTTTGCGCTGTTCTTCTAACTGCTCAATTTTTTGAACATCTAAAACAAAATTTCGTTTTGTTAATAATTTTTCAGCAGTTGCTGCCAAATCATTACGCAATAAATTCGGATCAATCATTCTCTTTTCCTTTTTGCTTTTAAATCTAATGACTAAGAATATGCTTATTTTAACACGGAAACTCACTGTTCCCGTTTGAAATTTTTAAATAATTTTCCTAATTTTGTGCTGCAATTTTTGCAATGAGTTCCGCTACAAAATCCAAACGTTGTTGACTGTCATCAAAATTTTTCACAAATTTAAATTTGTGAGGACCATCAAAACGATAAACTTTCGGTGCTTGTTGAATTAGTTTTAAGAAAACCATTGGGTCAAGCTGAGTATTAGCACTGAACTCAATAAAACCGCCTGTTGCCATCGTTTCTATTTTTTGAATACCCAACGGTTTTGCCTGTAAGCGCAATGATGCAATTTCAAATAAATTTTTAGTCGCATTCGGTAATAAGCCAAAACGGTCTATCAATTCCACTTTAAGCTCGGAAAGTTCTTCTTCTGTTTTCGCACCGGCAATTCTTTTGTAGAAGGATAAACGCAAATTCACATCACCGAGATAATCTTCGGGTAATAATGCCGGAATGCGTAGATCAATCTCAACCTGAGACTGTGTTAATTCATCTAATGACGGCTCTTTACCCTGTTTTAGAGCTTGCATCGCATTTTCCAGCATCTCCATATACAGTGAAAAACCGATAGTTTCAATCTGTCCACTCTGTTCATCTCCCAATAATTCTCCAGCTCCCCGAATCTCCAGATCGTGAGTTGCCAGAACAAAACCAGCACCTAAATTATCTAAACTACTCAAAGCTTCCAACCGTTTTTGTGCATCTTTCGTCATCAATTTTGCCGGCGGAGCCAATAAATAAGCATACGCTTGATGATGCGAACGCCCAACACGTCCACGTAACTGATGTAGTTGCGCCAATCCGAAATGATCGGCACGTTCAATGATAATGGTATTGGCACTTGGAATATCGATACCCGTTTCAATAATGGTAGTACAAACTAAAACATTAAAGCGTTGATGATAAAAATCTGTCATTACTCGTTCTAGTTCACGCTCTCTCATTTGCCCGTGTCCAATACCTATTCTCGCTTCAGGAACCAATTCTGCCAGTTTTTCCGCACAATTTTGAATAGTAGCAACATCATTATGCAGATAATAGACCTGTCCACCGCGTAAAATTTCACGCAAAATGGCTTCACGCACAACGCGATTATCTTGTTCTCTGACAAAGGTTTTAATTACCAAACGGCGTGCCGGTGGTGTTGAAATAATCGATAAATCGCGAATACCGTTCATCGCCATATTTAAAGTACGTGGAATCGGTGTTGCCGTCAGCGTCAAAATATCAATATTACTGCGGAGCTGTTTAATTTTTTCTTTTTGTCTGACACCGAATCTATGCTCCTCATCAATAATCAGCAATCCTAAATCGTGGAAATTAACATCACCCTGTAACAATTTATGCGTGCCAATTAAAATATCAATTTTTCCTTCTTCAACAAGAGTTAATACATTTTTTTGCTCTTTTGATGTCTTAAAACGTGATAAAACTTCCACATTTACCGGTAAATTAGCAAAACGATCACGAAAATTATCATAATGTTGTTGCGCCAATAAAGTAGTTGGTACCAACACTGCTACCTGTTTATGATTCATTACTGCTAAAAAAGCAGCTCGCATCGCCACTTCCGTTTTTCCGAACCCCACATCGCCACAAACCAAGCGATCCATCGGCTTCGCCTGACACATATCGCCAATCACTGCATTAATTGCCATCTGCTGATCATAGGTTTCCTCAAAAGGAAACGTATCAGCAAATTGTTGGAATTCCTCACGATCATATTTAAAAGCAAATCCCGGTTGAGATTCACGTTTCGCATACACATCTAACAGCTCCGCTGCCACATCACGCACTTTTTCTGCTGCTTTTTGCCGTGATCTTGCCCAAGCATCACTGCCTAATTTATGTAACGGCGCATTTTCTTCTCCACCGCCAACATATCGACTGATTAAATGCAACGAAGAAACCGGCACATATAATTTTGCTTCGTCGGCATAACGCAATACCAGATATTCCGCCACCATTCCACCGGCATCCAATGTTGTCAAACCGTCATAACGCCCGACACCGTGCTCCAAATGTACCACCGGCTGTCCAATTTTTAATTCTGCCAAATTACGAATTAAAGCGTCAGGATTAACGTTTTTTTGTTGTTGTCGATGACGCGTCTGAACTTTCTCTCCTAAAAGATCAGTTTCACAAATAAAGGCAAATTTCTGCTCTGCTATAAAACCACGATCCATTGCCCCAATCATTAAATTAAAACGCTGCTGCGGCAGTTGTTCCAATGATGTGATTGAAGTCGGCTTGATCTTCAATGGTTTTAACAAAGAGAGTAACGTTTCTCGCCGTCCTTCACTCTCTACCGAAAAGATGATCGGTTGCTCAAATTGCTCAATGAAATGTCTTAGCTGTTTTAGCGGTTCTTTTTGCTGGGAATGGACTGTTAATTCCGGCAATGCTTTAATTGCCAAATTTTGATTGCTCGCTTTTTCTGCTAAACACTGCTCTGACAAGGTTAAACGTGGATAATCTTTTAAATATTGATTGACATATTCCATTTTTAGCCACAATTCATTCGGCGCTAATAACGGACGCATCGGATCAACTTTTTGGCTTTCATAACGTGATTCTGCATCACTAAAGAAGAGTTCACCGTTATTTTGAATTTTTTCATCCGTAATAAACAGTGTATTGATTGGAATATAATCAAAGAAAGTTGCCATCTTCTCAAAAAAGAGTGGCTGCCAATATTCAATTCCAGCAAATAACGTTCCTTTACTGATTTGTTGATAAATATGTTCCGGATCGCGACGAATTTCACCGAATTTTTCACGAAAATTAGTGCGGAAAAACTCAATTCCTTTTTCATCAATAGGAAATTCGTGTGCCGGTAACAGATCAATCTGTGGAATTTCAGCTATTGTACGTTGTGTATCAACATCAAAGGTACGAATACTGTCAATTTCATCATCAAAAAAATCCAACCGATACGGTAAAACACTTCCCATTGGATAAAGATCAAGCAGTGCGCCTCGCACTGCAAATTCTCCGTGTTCAAATACTTGATCAACGGCTCGATAACCGGCTTTAATCAATTGAGATTTAAGCTGTTCAAGTTGGCAAGTTTGTCCTTTTTTAATTAAAAAAACATTTTGTGCTAAATAACTTGGTGGACAAACACGCTGCATTAAGGTATTGATCGGCAAAATGACAACACCTTTCTGTTGCTGTTGCAACTGAAATAATGTACTTAATCTAGTTGAGATAATTTCTTGATGTGGTGAAAAATTATCATAAGGCAAAGTTTCCCAATCAGAAAAAATTTGTGCTGTTAGTGAAAACTGTTGTAGCGCCTGCACTAAATGATTAGCTTGCCGCATATCCGCCGTTACCACTACCACCAATCCTTGATACTGTGTTGCAATCTCTGTAATCGCCAATACTCGACTATCGGCAATCATATTACCTAAGACCTTATGATCTTTTGCTTTTTTCGGAATATTGATATCAAAAATCTGCATAATTACTCTTGCTCAAAAGTGATACGCCAACAATTATGAATTTGCGGATTACGTTGGAAATCCAACGGTAACGTTTTTTCTGAAATATTTTCTGCCGTTAAACCCAAAGCTGCTAAGCCGTCAAAATCCATCTTAAAGCCACGTTTATTATTGGAAAAAATAATCGTACCCTGTTTGCGCAATAATTTACTCAATTTTGCCAACAACATTAGGTGATCCCGCTGCACATCCCAACTATTTTCCATTCGTTTCGAATTGGAAAATGTCGGTGGGTCGACAAAAATTAAATCATACTGCCCTGTCGCTTTGTCTAGCCATTGCAAACAATCCGCTTGAATCAACTTATGCTGTTTACCTTTGATCTCATTCAAAATAAAATTTTGTTCTGCCCAGTTGAGATAAGTATTTGACATATCAACAGTTGTACTAGATTTAGCCCCACCTAAAATAGCGTGTACTGAACAAGAACCAGTATAAGCAAATAAATTCAAGAAATCTTTTCCTTTTGCCATTTCGCCAACCATCTTGCGTGTTAAACGGTGATCTAAAAACAACCCTGTATCCAGATAGTCAGTTAAATTCACCCACAATTTAGCGCCATATTCCTGCACAAAAAAATAATCGCCTTTATTGGCTAATTTTTCATATTGACTGCTGCCTTTTTGCTTTTGACGCACTTTCAACACCAAGTGGTCAGTTGCCACTCCGGTTACAGTCAGAGTTGCCGTTACCGCATCCAACAACCGCTGGCGAGCTTTTTGCGGATCAATATTCTTCGGTGGTGCATACTCTTGAATCACAATATAATCCGCATAACGATCCACCGCTAAATTGTATTCCGGTAAATCCGCATCATATAAACGATAAGCATCTAAACCTTGTTGCTGCGCCCATTTTTCAATTTTCTTGATGTTTTTACTTAAACGATTACTGAAATCGGGTGCAACATTTGCGGATTGATTCACTTCTAGTGTAGAGCGCTGTTCGTGATCACGATCAAGATGAGAAATCAGATAATTTTTTTGCACACAATCCAATGGACCGTTTTTCGCTTTGAACTGACGAGATGAACGCAAACGTAAACAGTCTAATAAACTGACTTCACCGCTAAAAATAGACGCTTTCCAACCGGAAAAATGCTGTTTTAAACGCTGTCCAAACAAAGAATAGAGGGCAATTAAGGTCGGCGTTGTCCCCAAACGCTCTCCATATGGTGGATTACAAATAACCGTACCGACTTCTGTGGTTGGCGCCACTAAATCTGCAACATCTGCTACTTGAAAATCAATAAATTCCGCAACACCGGCATTTTCAGCATTCTGTTTTGCTTTCAGCAATACTTTTTGATCACAATCACGCCCGAAAAAGCTCAATTTAGATTGCGAACGCCCTTGCTCCGCTTGTGCTAACGCCTGCTCTTTTACTCGTTGCCATACGTGTATCTGATGTTTTTTCCAATGATTAAAGCCCCAATGTAAACGATTGAGCTGTGGTGCAATTTGAGCTGCCATCTGAGCTGCTTCAATTAGCAATGTGCCTGAACCGCACATTGGATCAAGCAATGGCGTACCGATCTGCCAACCAGAACGAATAACAATGGCTGCCGCCAATGTTTCTCTTAACGGCGCAGCACCGCTATCACTACGATAACCTCGCAAATGTAACGCCTCACCGCTTAAATCAAGAGAAACCGTCAACTGTTCACGATTTAAATAAGCGTGAATACGAATATCCGGATAATCTTTATCCACTTGTGGTCGCGGTTCACCTTGACGGGTAAAGTAATCGACAATGCCATCTTTGATACGCATTGCCCCATATTGTGTATGTCGAATCGCCTGATTAGTGCCATTAAAATCGACGACAAAACTGTCTTGTGCCGAAAAATGTTGTTGCCACGCAAAACTAACGGTAGCCGCATATAAATCAGCATCATCATAAATTTTTGCGGTAAATAATGGATATAAAATTCGAGAACTTAATCGACTCCACAACAATGTGCGATAAAGCGTTTCATCATCCGCCTGATAATGTACGCCACCTTGTGCAATTTTACACTGCGCTGCACCAAGTTGTTCCAACTCATTTTTTAATAATTCTTCAAAACCACGAGCTGTGGTAGCAAATAGCTGATTCATTATTTTTATTTCTATATTTAATTTCTATTTAATGGGGGAGATCTTTAGCTGAGATTATAACAAACTAATCAATTTTCTTTTGTAGCAATTTTTCAATCACTCTTGAAACGGCAAAAAAACCGAATGTGGCGGTAATCATTGTTGCCGCTCCAAAGCCGTTACTACAATTCATCGTAGCTGACGCACTACATTCCGTACCGACTTGTGGGAAAATAAGTGGTTGAGTAGAAAAAACACAATCAATACCGAATTTTCGCTGAGGATTGTCCGTAAATCCATACTGTTTACGCAATAAATAACGCACTTTTGCGGCTAGCGGATCTTGAATAGTGCGGCTTAAATCCTTAATTTGAATTTGACTCGGATCAGTCTGACCACCTGCACCACCAGTAGTTATCACTTTAATTTTCTGGCGTTTACAATAAGCTAACAACGCCGCTTTAACTTTAACACTGTCAATTGCATCAATCACATAATCATAATTATGATTTAAATATCGGTCGATATTCTCTTCCATTAAAAAATCATCAATAATTTCTACCTCAATTTGCGGATTAATCGATAATGCACGTAATTTCATCACTTCCGTTTTTAGCTGACCAACCGTTTCAGTCAAAGCGTGAATTTGACGATTAATGTTAGTCACGCAAATATCATCCATATCTATCAACGTCAATTTACCGATTCCAGAACGAGCTAATGCTTCCACAGCCCAAGAACCAACACCACCAATCCCGACTACACAAATATGTGCCTGACGTAATCGCTGTAACGCCTGCTCACCATATAATCTGCCAATGCCGCCGAATCGCTGTTCAAAATTATCTACTCTTGCCATTAATTCAATACCCAAACTCGTCCATAATGTTTTAATAATCCGGCAATATGTCCTGCTCTATCACCTATACCTTGATAAAGGTCAAAATGTTGTCCTTTCACCGCTCCACCGACATCCAATGCCACCATTAATCGCAATTGATGTTTTCCAATCCAATTTCCATCGTTATCAATTTCTGGCATTTCCACTAATAATACGCTGCCTGAAGGAATTAAGCTACGATCAGAAGCAACAGAAGCTAACGGCACTAGTGGAATACCGGCAGAGCCTTTAACTTTGCCATTCGGCACATTCTTGAAAAAAACATAAGAGAGATTTCGCTCTAACAATCCTTGCAAACGATTTGGATTGCGTGCTGCCCAATCTTTAATTGCCTGTACCGACATTTTTTCTTTCGGGATTTCGCCATCTTCAACTAACAGACGACCGACACTGGTATAAGGGAAACCATTTTGCCCAGCATAAGCAAAATAGTTAAGGTTATTTTCACCGAAATCAATATAACCACTGCCTTGCACGCCTAGCAAAAAGTTATCTAACATTGAATCGCTATAAGCCAACTCTAAGCCCTTTCCTTTTAACGCACCAGCATAAATTTGCGACCGAGAAAAACGTTTATATTTTGGCATTGCATAAATTGGGTGCTGATATTTACCTTGTGGTGAACGACGAGCGTGAATAACTGGTGAATAATACCCTGTCATCAACACGTTTTGATAGCCATCCTGCCCCGCCATCTTTTGAATACCAATACCAAACTGATTAATTTGCGATACATCCGCACCAGCTAAAACCCAATTTGTTACCTTCTCATAAGTAGATTGATATTTTGCACTCAATCGAGGCGATGTACTGGAGATAATGCTTAATTGCGTTAGGAAATCGCCTTGATTAACCACTGCACTTTGATTTTCCACTATCCCAACTGAAGTTAGTGGCATTCGCATAAAAGTTCGGCCTTTATAAACTGCACCTAACTGCTCATAAGATGTTCTATTATTACTTCCAGAAGCGCTATGTTGTTGTGAAGATGAACAACCAACCAAAATTAAAGATACCATAGCAGTTACAGTCAATTTCTTTATATTTTTTATCATTTTTGTTATAACCTTTCTCAAAAATAGATCAACTATATAGATAGAAAAACTCCTTAGTAGCTAAACTACTGAGGAGTTTGACAAAATGGGAACGCAGAAACTTAATCCACAATCCTATTCATTATAAATTTCTAAATTACTTGCTTCACTTTCCTGACGTTTTTTACTGCCATCACTACGCATTTGTGCAATTTTATCTAAATATTCTTGCGTAATATCACCAGTAATATATTCACCGGTAAACACAGAGTCATCAAAACTTTCGATTGCCGGATTTTCTTGGCGTACAGATTGTTCCAACGCAGAAAGATCTTGATAAATCAATTTATCAACACCGATCAATTTTGCAATTTCATCAACAGTATGTCCATAAGCTATCAATTCGTGTGATGTTGGCATATCAATACCATAAACATTCGGATAACGAATTTCCGGCGCTGCCGAAGCAAAATAAACTTTATTCGCTCCTGCTGCTCTTGCCATTTCCACAATTTGTTCAGAAGTCGTACCGCGCACGATAGAGTCATCCACCAATAACACATTTTTTCCTTTAAATTCAGAAGAAATAGTGTTCAATTTACGTTTTACCGAATTACGGCGCTGTGTTTGTCCCGGCATAATAAAAGTACGACCAACATAACGGTTTTTCACAAAGCCTTGACGATACGGTTTATTCAACACATTAGCAATTCGCAACGCAATATCATTAGAGGTTTCTGGTACAGGAATAATCACATCAATATCCGCCAAAATATCACTCCATTCGGTAGCAATTTTACGTCCGAGATATTCCCCCATATGCACTCGAGCTGCATAAACAGAAACGCCATCAATATAAGAATCAGGACGAGCAAAATAGACGAACTCAAAAATACAAGGTGATAATTTTGCATTGTCTGCACACTGTTTTGAATAAAGTTTGCCATCAAATGTTACATAAATCGCTTCACCCGGATTAACATCACGCACAAATTCAAACCCTACCGCATCCAGAGCCACCGTTTCGGATGCAAACATATATTCTGTTTTTCCCTGATCTTCACGCTTACCTAAAACCAAAGGTCGAATACCGAATGGATCTCGGAAAGCAATCATTCCGTGACCAATTACCATTGCTACACAAGCATAGCCACCTCGAATATCTTTGTGTGTACGCTGAATAGCATAAAAAATATCGTCTTCATCTAAATCGTGTTTATTAATTTGTTCTAGATGATACGCCAAAATATTGAGTAATAATTCTGAATCGGAATTGGTATTAACGTGTCGACGGGCAAGGCGAAATAATTTTTCTTTCAACTTATCGGCATTAGTTAAATTGCCGTTATGCACCAAAGTCAGTCCGTAAGGTGAATTAACATAAAAAGGTTGCGCCTCTGAAACACTTGAACTACCAGCAGTCGGATAGCGAACGTGCCCCAAACCGGCACAACCTTGCAAACGCAACATATGTTTTTGTTGAATCACATCACTTACTAAACCGTTCGCTTTACGCAAACGAAAACGGTTTTCCTCATCTACGGTTACAATTCCTGCGGCATCCTGTCCACGATGTTGTAATACGATTAACGCATCATAAATTGATTGATTAACAGTTGAATACCCCAAAATTCCCACGATACCGCACATTATTTTTTCCTCTATGATGAAGTAAGTTAGTTATTTTCAATCCACAGAACAACGATAAACATTGTGCTATGAACTGCTCTGACTTGGAAAAAGCAAAACTTCCCAAGTGAAACCGTTATACCACCGTGAACGGTAGGCTTTCAGTCACGAACGAAATTTTAATGAAACTTGAGTGAAGCTGTAACTGGTGGAAAAACCAATCAACCACAAATCCGAAATGTGGAATCAATTTTGATGCTTTCCACCATTCACTCTGACTGAAATTCGTAAAGGTATCCAAAAAGAACAACATTGCTGCAATAATCAATACCCCTCGTAATAAGCCGAAACACGCACCAAGAACGCGATCCGTACCACTTAATCCTGTCTTTTCAACCAGTTTTGAAATAATGTAATTGATTAAACTACAAACAATTAATGTAACAATAAAAAGAATAACAATTGCCGTACCATTGCGTAGATATTCTGATTCTATTTGCTGGAAAAACGCGGCTAAGTAAGGATAAAAATGACTGGAGATAAAAAAAGCTATCAACCAACTGGCTAAAGATAAAACTTCTCGAACAAATCCACGAAATAAGCTAATAATTATCGAAAAAGAAATAATGCCAATAATAATATAATCGATCATTGTAAACTCTCTGTGGCGTAAAACGGCGTATATTCTACAAAAAAAGAACACGTTTGCGTAGTGCTAATTATGGGAATTCTTCAACTTTCTCCAAATTGATCGCTTTTATCATTTTTACCGCATTAAAAATAGTCGGCAGATGAATTTTTACACTTAGAATCAGCGATCAAATTTTGCTATTTACACTTGTGGTAAGTGATCCGTGCCATTCATTTGCACTAATTGAAACGATTGTTGCTCTGCTAATTGTTGATAATTAAAAATACTGATACTGCAATTTGCCAAACTCACACTCACACCCTCCTTACGGTGATCCTGCCAACGATGACCACCTAATAACGACAACAATAACCGTAATGTATGTCCGTGAGAAACAATCAAAATATTACCTTGTTGATGCACTTGAATAATATCCTGAATCGCTTTATATGATCGTTCAGCCAATTTTGCAAACGGCTCACCTTGATTATACTGCTCAATATTTTGATCATACGCTTTCGGATATTTGACTAAATTTTGGAATGCTTGCGAAGCACGAATTTCATCAATTTGAATACCTTCCCATTTTCCAAAAAACTGCTCATTTAATCCTTGATGTTGAAACAATGGAATTGGTCGCGTTCCTATCACGTAACGCGCGGTGTCAATGGTTCGTTGTAAACAACTAGAATAAGCCGCCACAAAAGGTACCTGTTCTAATGCCTTGCCAGCAGCCAATGCCCCAACAACACCTGCTTCCGTTAATGCCGAATTGCCCTGCCCTTGAAGTAACCCCTCTTCATTCCATTCTGTACGTCCGTGACGTAAAAAGTAGAAAGTCAGATTTTTTTGCATTGTTTTCCCTATTTAAATTTAAAATAGCAAGCATAACCATTTTTTATGCCTTGCAGATAAAAAATTGCCCTCATCATTTAGAGGGCAAAATAAAATTAAGCTTGTTCACTTTCAGCGTGTTTAGCCGCTGTTTCCTTTAATAGCGATTGTAATTCGCCTTTTTGGAACATTTCCAACATAATATCGCAACCGCCGATTAATTCACCTTCTACCCAAAGTTGTGGGAAAGTTGGCCAATTTGCATATTTTGGTAGCTCAGCACGAATATCAGGATGTTGCAAAATATCAACATAGCCGAAAGGCACTTGGCAATTCATCAACACCTCCACCGCTCTCGCCGAAAATCCGCAAGATGGGAATTTTGGTGAACCTTTCATATAGATAAGAATAGGATTTTCACTAATTTGTTGTTTAATTCTTTCAATAGTTTCCATTATTTGACCTCAATTAAAATGGGATAAAAAGTGACGGGATTGTAACATAAGCATCACTATAAACCAATCTCACTCATATTGGTTACCAACTGCCACCAGCACCGCCACCACCAAAGCCACCGCCACCGAAACCACCGCTGTTTCCGCCGCCAAAACCACCGCCATTGTGATGATCAAACGGATCGCCACCGATATAAATATTACCCGGTCGATAATGACGGGAACGAGGGCTGACATAAGTTTTACGTTTATGGTACTCACTTAAAAATACTACTAAAAAGAAAAATGCCACCATCAACAAAGGAATATAATCGTGACGTTCCGGCTCTTGCAGTTGTTCAGGTTTAAACTCTCCCTGACTCGCTGCCATAATATAATTTAGCCCTTGTGCAATACCAGTAGCATAGTGATTTTCACGAAAAGCCGGCGTAATAACCTGCCTAATCACTTTACCTAAAAAAGCATCTGGCAACGCACCTTCCAAGCCTTGCCCAGTTGCAATAAAAATTTTGCGATCATTTTTAGCAATCAGCATCAATACGCCATTATTAAGCTGTTTTCTGCCAATTCCCCAACGATCACCAAGCGTAAACGCATAATCAGCAATCTCAATACCATTGGTTGACGGAATCATCACCACTACAATTTGTGAGCTGGTTTTCTGACTATAGTTAATCAGCTGTTGCTCAATTGTTTGTTGCTGTTTTTCGGTCAAAGTATGCGTGTAATCATTCAAATACCGAAATGGTTGCGGCGGTGGCGGATAACTCGCAGCAAAGGCAAATTTAATGAAAAATAGACAAAAGAACAGACAAAAAGCATATTTTTTCATTTAATCACCACTTCATTCGGTAATTCATTTTTATCATCTTCTTGATAAGGGAAATATTGAGCCAAACGCTCGCCAATCATCGCTATCGCATTAACAATTCCTTGGGTATATTGTTTCTGTTTTGCCTGCTCAACAATCAAATCACAAGCACGCTGCCAGAAATCTGCCTCAACATATTGATCTATTCCCTGATCGCCTACAATCGCACACTGTTTAGATTGCAAAGCAAGATAAATCAACACCCCATTACGTAATGCTGTTTTTTCCATTTCCAACTGCTGAAATAGAAATGTTGCCTGCTGCAATGCACTCCGACCTGCATCCGATTTTTTTCGTTCAACATAAACGCGTAATTCTGCCGATGTTTTCTTTTCCAAATCGGCAATCGCCTGTTCGATCACCGATTTTTGAATAGGTTGGCTAAATAATGACATCACTGTTCCTAATTAATTAAAATTGACTACAGGTGCTTTTTCTGCACCGACATCTGCTTTGAAATAAGGTTTTTCATTAAAACCGAATAACATTGCCACCAATTTTGTTGGGAATGTACGAATTTTTTTATTGTAAGTTTTTGCCGCTTCATTGAAGTTATTACGCGCAACATTAATCCGATTCTCAGTGCCTTCCAATTGGGTTTGCAATGTTAAAAAGCCTTCATTAGCTTTTAATTGCGGATAATTTTCAACTGTTGCCAATAAACGGGATAACGCTGAACCGACTTGATTTTGTTGCGCTTGGAATTGCGCTAACTGTTCTTCTGTCATATTGGTAGGATCAATTTTTATCTGTGTTGCTTTCGCACGCGCTTCTACCACACCTGTCAACGTTTCTTTCTCAAAATTTGCCTGACCTTTTACCGCATTCACTAAATTCGGGATTAAATCGGCACGACGTTGATATTGTGATTCTACATTCGCCCATACAGAATCAATATCCTCTTCCGCTTGTACCAATCCGTTGTAACTTCCCATTACGGTAAAGCCAAGCACAATCGCAACTAAAATAACAATTAAGGTACTTTTTTTCATAATTTCCTCATTAAATGGATAAATAATTCGACTCATCATAACCAAATAAGTCACAACAACAGCAACTAATCATAGATTTTGTGAGCCACATCACAAATTTCTTGCTAATTATAAAACAAGATTAGAGTAAAATACTAAACCTCATTATCGTAAAAAACGTCAAGGAGAGAGCAATGAGAACATTAAAATTGGGTATTTTGGCTATTGCTACAACATTGGCATTATCTGCTTGTAGCACCCAACAAAATACGGAACAACAAGCAGCTCAACGTTTAGTTGATCAAACCACTTTTGCAGTCAACTGGGTACAACAATCCGGAGAATATCAGGCATTGGCATACCAAGCCTTTAATATTGCAAAAATCAGCTTTGATAAAGCCAAAGTACACAAAGGTAAGAAAAAAGCGGTGGTTTCCGATTTGGATGAAACATTAATCGATAACAGTGCTCACGCCGCTTGGCAGGCAAAAAATTTACAGCCTTACAGCAGTAAAGTGTGGACAAAATGGGTAAATGCTCGCCAAAGTGCTGCCGTTCCCGGTGCAGTGGAATTCGCTAATTATGTGAACAGCCACGGCGGTACAATGTTCTATGTTTCAAACCGTAAAGACAGTAATGAAAAAGTAGCTACCATTGATGATATGAAACGCCTCGGTTTCACTGGTGTCAATGATAAAACGCTATTATTGAAAAAAGATAAATCAGCTAAATCAGCACGTTTTGCCGAAATCGAAAAAATGGGCTATGAAATCGTTATGTATGTCGGTGACAACCTTAATGACTACGGTGATGCAACTTATCACAAACCAAATGCAGAACGTCGTCAATTTGTCACAGAAAATGAAAGCAAATTCGGTAAACAGTATATTGTATTGCCGAACCCGAATTACGGTGACTGGGAGAGCGGTTTAGCCCCTGACTATTTCAAAAAATCTGCTTCTGAAAAGCTCAAAATTCGTGATGCAGCATTAAAAGCGTGGGATGGTAAATAATTTTTCTAATACGAAAAGGGCATCTTATAAAATGCCCTTTTGTTTATGTTTTTATACTATGTGTTAATTTAAATAAGTAAATACTTTTACTACTTTTCTGACTCCATTCACTTGACGAGCAACATCAACTGCGGCAGCGGCTTGAGATTGAGTTACTCGACCAATCAAATATACAATACCGTTTTCAGTTACTACTTTTACATCCGTTGCTTTTACATTGCCGTTTACGAATAATTTTGATTTTACTTCTGTAGTAATCCACGTATCTTTACTCGCCTGCATAAAACTAACCTTTTCGCCGATCTGTATTTCATCATAAACATCAGCGATATCTTTAACGCCACGCGCAAGATTAACGGCGACCTCTTTAAGATCGGCACCCGGCGCTTCGCCGACCAATAACGCACGACCATTATAAACAATCACACTAATATGTGCCTGTTCATTTAATTGTTTATCTTTACGCAATGCATCTGCAACTCGCAACTCTAATGTTTGGTCATCAATTTGTGTACCAGTAGTGCGAGGATCCATCGCTACTTTGGTTGCCAATGCTCCACCACCAACAACAGCAGCGGTTACACAACCTTGTAACAAAGTCACTACACTGACCATTGCTGTTACTTTAACCAATTGTTTCCATTGAATATTACGCATTATTGCCTCCTTTTTTTTCATTAATGAGAAAAGAGTGAAAAATCAATTAATTCACATAATGTATTAATAATAAACAGATGCTGTTCTAAAATTCGCACCTCTTTTTGTACCGGAACGGCGATATTAATATCGTTTTCATCCAGCAAACCATTAAGATGATCGTTTTTATCCCCGGTTAACGCAACCACCAAAATATCTTTATCTTTGGCACAACGGATTAATGAGAGAGAAACTTCCTCAGTATCCGGCGTCAAAATTACAAAGACATCGCCACTGCTTACTACAGCACTAAACTGCTTTTGATAAGCTTCAGACACACTGTTATCACTGATTAAAGCAGCTCCGACAGCACCATCCAATCCAAGCAGTATTGCGGGGAAACTAGGGCGAGCCAATAGATATCGATTAATCAGATTCGCTACTAATAATTGTGCATTAGAAGTAGAACGACCATATCCAAAAACCACAATTTTATTACCACGTAACAAACATTGTGTTAATTCGTTAGTCGTCTTCGCCAATATCTCCGGAATCACAGCGGCGGTGGCGATATGTCCTTTAATGCTCTCTTCATATAGCGCTTTTATTCGATCCAACATAATATCAGCCATTTATTTCTATAAAATTTTGTAACCACGTAATTTGATAAGCAACCCCATCAAAAGCGATTAAATCAAATCGACAACTTACCGTTTCCAAACTTTGTTGTCGTAATCCTAACCATAAATTTGCGGCTTTCAATAATTTTTGTTGCTTTGACCAGGAAACACTTTCTACCGCAGAACCGAATTTTGCACTTTTCCGCTGTCTCACTTCAACAAAAACCAGTGTTTTTCCGTCTTGCATAATCAGATCAATTTCTCCACATTTAAAAGTCTGATTAGCAGCAATAAATTTTAAGCCTTTTTGTTCTAAAAAACGGCGAGCTTGTTGCTCAAACTCGCCGCCTTGCTGTCTTGGTTTGAATAATGACATTTTCAATTAATGAATGGTTTTTATATTGCCGTTATCATATTGCATCCAGGTCATTGTTCTCTCAATATTACAACCTTCACCGGCACTTAATACGCCAGTTAGACCATTAATGCTATAACCCGGAATCTGACGAAGTTCAGCAAATTTATTGATTAACATCCACGCATCTGCTCCCATCGCATATAAACGAAGTAATGAATAATCGCCATTCGCAATTTTAAGTGCCTGTTGATAGCTTGCAGAATTTAAATCACTTAAAAGTGGAATATCACTAAATTTCACACCATTCATTGTTAAGCGGTAATCTGGCCCATTGTTAGCGGAATTGCTACGTGAAGTAGCGTAAATTGCAATATCGTGAGCATCAGAATTATCCAATGCCGTTTTAATCTCCTGCAATTGTTGACTATCTGCCACCACATAAATTGCATTTACTTTGCCATTCATTGTTGCATTTTTTAGATTCGCTAAAATATCATCAACTAAAGTATAGTAATAAGTATTCACGTCCGTACCTGCAAAGCTTTGCCATTTAGCATTAAAAGCAGAAGCACTACGTTGTCCTAAATCGTTCTGTGGTGCAAACACCAAAGGATTGACTTCGCCATCATTCCACATTTTAACAGCAGCAGCTTGTGCTTCATCTTCTGGCGATAGTCCATAATAACAAACACCTTGTATCGGACGCATACTTGGTGCAGTATTCAATGTTAATACACTCAACCCTTGTATCGCATTTCCATTTAATAATGCATCCACATTATCTTTTAATAACGGGCCGACAACCGCTTGCGCACCTTCCTGTTTTGCCTGATTAACCAAGTCTGTAACATTAGTTCCTGCCATTGTGTCATAGGTTTTCACGATAATCTGTGAGTTACCGCGAGCATCGTTAAATCCCTGTAAAATTGTTTTACCAATTAATTCACCGTTACCGCTTAACGGTAATAACACGGCGATTTGTTGAATATTTAAATTCTCAAAATTGACCACACCACGTAAATCAGTCGGTAATAAATAAGCTGCTGAATGGTTGGCATAAGTGGTTTTCCAATTCTGAATCGCAAAACGCATTTGATCGGGCTGTGCAATGTGATCGTTATATACTTTTGCCAAATCAATCCACCCTTTTAACGCCACATCATTATCATCCACAATTAAACTGTTTAACGTATTTTTATCCAAATTACGCAATAACCCCCAGATCACATCATTATTTTGTTGTTTACGTTGCATATCAGTAATGAAACGATCCATTTGCACGTGCGCATTAATTGCACCAATCGCATCGTGACTATTTTCCGCAATTTGAGCTAGTACCGCATAATAACGCACTTTTTGTGAATTGCTGAGGCTATCTAACTTAATAGTATTCAACAAGGTTGTTGCCGCACTGTTATCACGCTGCATTGCCAATAAAGATGCTTTCAAAAGCGAAGCGTCCAACTGTTGTGCATCGTCTAAATCAGTCAAAGATGATAACAAACTAGAGGCTTGCGCCACTTTATTTTCATTTAGTAATGCACGAATCGCTAACAATTGATAATTTACTTTTTCATCCTGATCCTGACTACTATTTGCCTTATCCAAGTAAAAATCGGAGCTGGCATAGGCTTCATTTTGTAACATCGTATTATTTGAACCAATAAGACTGCTACATCCTGCTACACTGATCATTACGAAAAAACTCAGTAAAAGATTTTTAAAATTCATTCGTTGTAATAGAATGTTCAACATATATATACCTATGATAATTTAAACTATCATTATAAAAACAAGACCACTCGACCTTTTGTCGAGTACAAATAAATCTTACTTATCTCTTAGTTTAAAAGCAATAAAAGACTTAATTTATGAGCAATTTATACGGAACTTTATATATTGTCGCTACGCCAATCGGCAATTTAAGCGATATTAGCCAACGTGCGTTGGACACTTTCAACCAAGTTGATCTTATTGCGGCAGAAGATACTCGCCATAGTGGTTTATTATTAAATCATTACGGCATTAAAAAACCACTTTTTGCTTTACACGATCATAACGAACAACAAAAATTGGAAATCTTAATTGATAAATTACAACAAGGTTCTAATATTGCCTTAGTTTCCGATGCCGGCACACCGCTTATTAGCGATCCTGGTTTTCATTTAGTCAGAGCCTGTCGTCAGGCAAATATTCGTGTTGTACCTATCCCGGGTTGTTGTGCCGCAATTACTGCACTTTCCATTGCTGGCATTGCCTCCAACCGCTTCTGTTTTGAAGGCTTTTTGCCTGCAAAAAGCAAAGCACGCCTTGATCGCCTTGCCGAATTAAAAACGGAAACACGTACACTGATTTTTTATGAATCAACGCACCGTATTTTAGAAAGTTTGCAAGATATGCAAACCGTTTTCGGTGCAGATCGCTATTTAGTGATTGCCAGAGAATTAACCAAAACGTGGGAAACGGTTTACGGCAATCAACTTGCAGAAATGATCGCGTGGTTAAAAGAGGATGCTAATCGTTGTAAAGGTGAAATTGTATTGGTGGTTGAAGGCGCAGTTGAAAATAATGAAGAACAATTTAACCCTCAAGCATTATTAAGCCTGAAATTAATCAATCAACAATTACCTTTAAAAAAGGCAGCAGCGATTGTTGCTGAAGTTTATGGCTACAAGAAGAATGCACTTTATCAATATGGCTTGCAACATTTTATGCAGCAAAATTAAAACTATAGCAAAGGAATGACTATGCATCACTATTATCTTGAAATGCAAGAACATTTTTTATACGTTCCCTATTATGACCATATGCGTCGCGTGCGCGTTTTATTGCCGAAAAACTACTATAAAAATCAATGGCAACACTACCCAGTTCTTTATATGCACGACGGGCAAAACGTGTTTTATAGTAAAGAATCTTACTCTGGCTACTCTTGGAAAGTGATTCCTACCTTAAAAAAACACCGCGAGTTTCCGCAACTGATTGTCGTTGGCATTGATAATGCTAGTGAACGACGTTTAGATGAATACGGCCCTTGGCGCACCGAAGTTGGTAATAGTGAAGTTTCAAGAAATACTGGTGGAATGGGAATGGAATATGGTAAATGGGTGGTGGAAACGGTTAAACCTTTTATCGACCAAAGTTATCGCACGAAACCGGAAGCACAATATACCTTGCTAGCAGGCAGTTCAATGGGTGGAATTATTACTGCTTATATGGGAGCTGCTTATCCTGAGATATTTGGACATCTTGGTATTTTTTCTCTTGCTTCATGGTTCAGTGAATCAAATTTTCTTGAATTTCTTCATTATCATCCATTCAATCGCAACGGCAAAGTGTTTATTCAAGTTGGCACAAACGAAGGAGATGATGCCGATGCCGAATATATTTCCAATATGAATCAAGCCTATATTGATTGTACACTACGTTATTATCAAGCACTATTGCGCACGGGACATCCAATTGATCAAATTCGACTTCGCATTATGGCAAATGAAATTCATCACGAATATTATTGGGCAAATCATTTTGCAGAATTCTTACACTTTTCACTACTGGAATAGCATTTTTTTCAATTTGCTCATTTAGTTTGCAATAAATCGTTAGGATCACACGATAAATCCGATATAATGTGCGCCATTTTTTAACTACATAATTTAAATATAAATATTAAAAATTGAGGTGATTATGACTCCTGTCATTGCCCTGGTTGGGCGTCCAAATGTGGGAAAATCCACATTATTCAACCGATTAACTCGTAGTCGTGATGCACTTGTCGCTAATTTCCCGGGATTAACTCGTGACCGAAAATATGGTCAAGGTCAATTAAATGGAACAGAATTTATTGTTATTGACACTGGAGGTATTGACGGTTCGGAGCAAGGCATTGAAGAAAAAATGGCGGAACAATCATTATTGGCAATTGATGAAGCCGATATTGTTCTTTTTTTGGTCGATGCTCGTGCCGGCTTAACTGCTGCGGATATTGGTATCGCACAATATCTTCGCCGTCGTGAAAAAACCACAGTAGTAGTAGCAAATAAAATTGACGGTATTGATGCCGATTCACATATTGGCGAGTTTTATCAATTAGGTTTAGAAGAAATTGTTCCTATCGCTGCTTCACAAGGTAGAGGGGTAACACAATTAATCCAAGATGTTCTTGCCCCTTATCAGGAAGATGAGAGTGAAAACGCCGAAACAGAGAGTGAAGAAAATTTTGATTTTGCACTTTCCGATACCAATTTTTCTGATTTTGAAGCCACTTCAATCAATGATGAAATTATAGATGACAGCGAAGAAGACGAAGATTTAGAAGATAATGCTGAAACAGAACAAAAATCGATTAAAATTGCAATTGTCGGTCGCCCGAATGTTGGTAAATCCACTTTAACTAACCGTATATTAGGAGAGGATCGTGTCGTCGTTTACGATATGCCGGGTACAACACGTGACAGTATTTATATTCCGATGGAGCGGGACGGTCAGCAATATACCATTATTGACACCGCAGGTGTGCGTAAACGTGGTAAAGTCACCCTCACCGTAGAAAAATTTTCGGTCATTAAAACGTTGCAGGCAATTCAGGATGCTAATGTGGTATTACTTACCATTGATGCGCGTGAAGGTATTTCCGATCAAGATTTATCACTATTAGGCTTTATTCTAAATGCTGGTCGAGCTTTAGTCATTGTTGTTAATAAATGGGACGGATTAAGTCAAGAAATCAAAGATAACATTAAATCCGAATTAGATCGCCGTTTAGATTTTATTGATTTCGCTCGTGTTCATTTTATTTCTGCACTACACGGCAGTGGTGTTGGTAATCTTTTTGAATCTATCAACGAAGCTTATCAATCCGCAACTAAACGTTATTCAACATCGCTATTGACACGGATTTTGCAAATGGCAACCACAGAACACCAACCGCCAATGATTGCTGGACGCAGAATTAAATTGAAATATGCACACCCAGGTGGACATAATCCTCCAATTATTGTAGTACACGGTAACCAAATTGATAAATTACCGGATTCCTATAAACGTTATTTATCCAATTATTACCGCCGTAGTTTGCAAATTATCGGCTCTCCGATCAGAATGTTATTCCAAGATGGAGATAACCCATATGCTGGTAAACGTAACACATTAACACCGAACCAATTACGCAAGCGCAGACGTTTAATGAAATTTATTAAGAAATCAAAACGATAGTAGATCAAGGCTTCTCTCAAGGAAGCCTTTTTAATTTAGATTAATGCAGTTTTGGCTTATCTAAAATTTAACAGTAAAAAGGCAATTGTATTTATCACAAGAAGAGAAAAAATGAAAAATGAGTTAGCCGGTAAGCCGAGTTCTGTCGTGGACAATCATTCATCTAGGCGACTATTTGCATAGCCGCTCAAGCAACCTACCCGAACTCTGAGCGGGCCACCCATTGAGTTCCTATTTGGTCTTGCTACGAGTGGAGTTTACCATGCCGTGAAATGTTACCACTCACGCGGTGCGCTCTTACCGCACCCTTTCACCCTTACCTGATCTCTAACGAGCCATCGGCGGTCTGCTCTCTGCTGCACTGGTCGTAGGCTCGCGCCTCCCGGACGTTATCCGGCACTCTGCCCTATGTAGCTCGGACTTTCCTCTCGTCTACTTGTCCCCTAGGTCGTTTTCACGGTTGAGGGCTTCAATAAACCAGCGATTGTCTGGCTAACTCGGACGCGAAGTATAGCGGATTTTTGCTTTGGAATATAGTAAAAGTTTAAATTTGTGTTTTTATTCGCTTTTTTCTCCCTAACCGATTAAAATATTTGGCAATTTTTATTGCGTAATTGGAGAAATTATGGATTATTTGCAAATTGCTAAAGATACGTTAGCAATCGAACAGCAGGCTCTTATTCGATTACAACAACAACTTCCTGAAAATTTTCAACAAATTGTCGAATTGATTTTGTACTGCCAAGGGCGTCTTGTAATTGGAGGCATTGGAAAATCCGGACTCGTTGGAAAAAAAATGGTTGCTACTTTTGCTTCAACCGGTACCCCAAGTTTCTTTCTACATCCAACAGAAGCATTCCATGGCGATTTAGGTATGCTAAAACCGATTGATGTAGTGTTACTAATCTCCTATAGCGGTGAAACCGATGATGTAAATAAATTAATTCCGAGTTTGAAAAACTTTGGCAATAAAATCATAGCGATGACCGGTAATTTACAATCCACTTTAGCAAAACATGCTGATTATGTATTAGATATCAGTGTTGAACGTGAAGCTTGTCCTAATAATTTAGCACCAACCACTTCTGTGTTGGTGACAATGGCATTAGGTGACGCGCTGGCAGTTTCATTAATCAAAGCACGCAATTTCCAAACAGAAGATTTTGCCAAATTCCATCCCGGTGGTAGCTTGGGTCGTCGTCTGTTATGCAAGGTTCGCGATAAAATGCAAACGACACTACCTATCGTTCACGCCGATACACTCTTCCTTGATTGCCTAACCGTAATGAATGAAGGGCGAATGGGTGTTGCTTTAATTATGCAAGATAAAAAGTTACAGGGCATTGTTACTGATGGTGACATCCGCCGAGCAATGAGCCGCTATGGAGAGGCTGTATTACAAAAACAGGCTCAAGATTTTATGACTGCAACCCCAAAAACTATCAATCAAAACAGTTATTTAGGTCAAGCAGAAGATTTTATGCGTCAAAATAAAATCCATTCACTTGTGGTAGTCGATGATCAACAGCAGGTTGTCGGCTTATATGAATTTTCAAGCTAAGGAGGATCTATGTCAACAATCCAACAAAAACTCGCCAACATCAAACTAGTGATCACCGATGTTGATGGCGTTTTAACCGATGGTTCACTTTATTATGGCGAAAGTAGCGAAGGTGTTGAAGCATTTAAAATCTTTAATGCCCGTGATGGCTTAGGAACCAGAATGTTATTAGAAAGTGGCATTCAAGTCGCCGTTTTATCCGGTCGCGATTCTAAGGTGTTAAGAAGGCGGATTGCTGATTTAAAAATTCCTCTGTTTGCTTTAGGAAAACTGGAAAAAGAGAGTGCCTGTTTCGCACTAATGCAACAAGCTGGCGTTCAAGCTTCTGAAGTACTTTATATTGGTGATGACAGTGTTGATTTACCAGCATTTAATGTATGTGGTGTTACTGCAACCGTAGCCGATGCTGCGGATTATATTAAATCCCAAGTAGACATTGTTACTAAAGCAAGTGGTGGCAAAGGTGCATTCCGTGAGATTGTTGATATGCTACTCGCCGCACAAGGAAAAGAAGCTATCTACACTACAGCGCAAGGCTTTCTCCATTCCGCAAAGAAAATGGCACAATAATATCGAAAAACAGTAGAGTATTTTTCTACTGTTTTCACTAATCATCACCGAATTTTTGTTAAAAATACGAAAAAAGTGGTGTGAATTGATCCACACCACTTTATCTCAATTAAGAAAGATCATTCAACAACAAACTGTGCGTATCATCTAAAGCCAGATTCATATAACGTTCATACTGTTTCAGAATATCAACGATTAACTCATCTTTACTCATATATTGCACATCATAGCCCTCTCTACCATCATTAAAAAAAGTGATCGGTTCATAAATATTATGCTGTTCAATATGCGGTAAACTGTCATCCTCAATCAATAGATTGGATAATGAACGCTTTTCGCTGGCAACACCATATAAAAAGTTATGAATGTTGTCATTTTTAATCACTAATGCAATACGTAATTGTGAATATGACTTGATTTTCACATTTAAACCATAATTTTTTAATTCAGACTCCACTTCGGTAAATGCCGGAATAACAATTTTATCAAAAAAGGCTTTAATATCAGCACGTTGTGGTTGACTCATTATTTTATTTAAGCGGTCTCGCCAGTTTTTACCACTCCAAACTGAACTGCCGTGTGCAAATTTTTTCGAGAAATACTGGCTGTCCACCATCAATCCTCGCCATAATCCTAAGCAAAGGAATAGCATAATTAAAGTAAATGGCAATGCAATAATTAATATCATTGTCTGTAATGCTGCCAAACCACCTGAACGAAGTAATGCAATAGCTAACGACGCCAACAACACTGCCCAGAACACGCTTTGCCATGCTGGTGCTTTATCTTTCCCTTGTGAAGCAATATTATTAATCACATAAATACCTGAATCTGCCGAAGTGATAAAGAACAATGCAATAATCAGCATTGCAATTAATGAAGCAATTATCGAACCAGGTAGCTGTTCAAAAAAAGCAAACAAAAGCGCTTCGGTATTATCACTCAATGCAGAAAGTGCACCTTGCGACTGCTGATCTGCCCAAATTGCAGTATCACCAAAAATAGTCATCCATAATGCATTAAACAAAGACGGAACAAATAACACTCCTAAAATAAACTCTCGAATTGAGCGACCTTTAGAAATTTTGGCAATAAATAGTCCCACAAAAGGCGCCCAAGAAACCCACCACGCCCAATACAACACTGTCCAACCATTAAACCACGATTTTTTCTCTGGCTCATTAGCAAAAGTTTTAAAACTTAACTCAATGAAATTACTAAGATAATTTCCAACATTTTCTGAAAAATTGCTGAACAGATAAATCGTTGGTCCGGCAATTAACACGAAAATCATTAATAAAATTGCCATCCCTAAGTTAATCTCGCTTAAACGTCGCACTCCTTTTGCTACACCAGTGATAGCTGAAATTGCTGCCAATGTCATCACTACAATAATAATCACAGAAAGCGTAGTTAAGCTGCGATTATCCATCCATCCAACTGCGTGCAATCCAGCATCAAGCTGCATTGCTCCATATCCCAATGTTGTTGTCACCCCGAAAACTGTACTACATAGTGCAATAATATCAATCAAATGCCCCCAAAAACCGGACACTCGATGTTTCAGTATAGGATAAAATCCGGAGCGGATTGTTAATGGCAATTTATAACGAAAACTAAAATAAGCCAACGTTAAGCCAATTACTGCATAAATTGCCCAAGCATGAATTCCCCAGTGGAAAAAGGATAGTAACAGTGCATTTTCCACTTTTTCCGTATGTGAGGCATTTTCAGTTAATGGCGCAACATAGTGCGAAATCGGTTCGGCTACACCAAAATACATCAAACCGATCCCCATTCCGGCAGCAAATAACATTGCCATCCAAGATATAAACGGATATTCCGGTTCTTCATTTTCAGTGCCTAATTTTATATCTCCTAAACTACTGGCACAAAGCAATAATAAAAACAGGATAAATATTGAAACAGCAACGACATAAAACCAGCTAAAGTTATCAAAAATATTATTTTTTATATCATTCAGCAACTTTTGTGTCGTTTCTGGCACAATAATTCCTAATCCAGTCACTAACAAAATAAATAATAGACTAGGTAAAAAAATTGGTGCTTTAAATGTACTCGTTGACTTTAAATAATGCAGTAAACGCAAAATAAATTCTCCTCATTGATTGTATGATCAGCAATATTGCTAACATTTGATGAGCGAATTCCAATAAACAATTTGAAATTCTAAAAAGATAGAAAATAGTAGAAAATTCAACTACTTTTATTAGATAGAAATATCAAAATTCCCAATAAAATATGCTTAAAGCTCAAAAATACTAACTTATTATGCTAAAAAAATCAAATTTATGGTTTTTAATGCTATTTAAAAAATAAAAATAGCATTAAAAACTAACCTATATTATGGTTTATAACCTATGTCTTCTTGAGATGGATTTGATGCTGCTTCTCTAGCTAACACATCGCAACGCTCATTTTCCGGATGACCGGCATGTCCTTTTACCCATTGCCATTCGATTTGATGTGGTGCAATAGCTTGATCCAATGCAATCCATAAATCTTGATTTTTAACCGGCTGTTTTTGTGCGGTTTTCCACTGATTTTTTTTCCATTTCTGGATCCATTCCGTAATGCCTTTACGCAAATATTGACTATCGCTATAAAGTGTTACGGCACAGGGTTCTTTCAATAAATTCAAGGCGGTAATCGCAGCCAACAGCTCCATTCTATTATTCGTTGTCAGTTTATACCCTTGCGACACTTCTTTCTGGTGTCGTTTATAGCGTAACACAATCCCAATTCCCCCAGCTCCGGGATTTCCTAGACAAGAACCGTCTGTAAAAATGTCGATTTTTTTTAGCATATTAAAACAAGTGTTGTTAAAATGAAGCCCAATTATAGAGAGTTAATCTGAAAAAGAAAAATCACTATGCAAATGGATGAAAACAGAATTGTAGTACTCGATACCGAAACTACTGGAATGAGCGGAACCAGCGAACCGCAAATCGGTCATCGTATTATTGAAATCGGTGCAGTTGAGCTAATTAATAGACGTTATACTGGGCGTAATTTTCACGTTTACCTGCAACCAGATCAACAGGTCGATCCAGAAGCGGTTGCTGTTCACGGAATTACTGACGAATTTTTAGCGGATAAACCTCGTTTTAAAGAGATCGCACAAGAATTTATTGATTTTATTAAAGGTGCTGAACTGGTCATTCATAATGCTCCGTTCGACGTGGCATTTATGAATCAAGAATTTGCATTGCAAGGACAAACGTTAACTACGAATGATCTGTGCAAGGTAACTGATTCACTAAAAGTCGCACGCCAACTTTATCCCGGAAAGAAAAACTCCTTAGATGCATTATGTAGTCGTTTAGGAATTGATAACAGTAAGCGTACTCTGCACGGAGCTTTACTAGATGCTGAAATTCTGGCAGATGTCTATTTAGCAATGACTGGTGGCCAAGGTAGTTTACAATTGGATACTGAACTGGTTGTAGCAACTCAACAACAAGAAGTTCAACAACAAATCCAATATAGAAACACACCACGAAAATTATTTGTGCTAAAACCTTCCACAGAAGAAATTCAAGCACACCAAGAATATATTGCATTAATTAATAAAAAAAGTGGTGATCAATGCCTTTGGCAACAAATTTTGGAGCAAGATCCACATAAACTGAATTAACCACAATCTTACTCTGCGCTTGCATTCTGTGCAGGCGCTGATTACAATTCACCCCTTTGTATTTATACCCTTTGTGGTATAACCTGACCTGAGATCAGAAAGAGAATTAAAAAATGACAAAAACTTATGCAAAACCTGAGCTGCTCTCTCCTGCCGGCTCATTAAAAAATATGCGTTACGCCTTTGCTTATGGTGCTGATGCAGTTTATGCAGGGCAACCTCGTTACAGTTTACGTGTTCGCAACAACGAATTTAACCACGCTAATCTAAAAATCGGTATTGATGAAGCTCACGCCTTAGGCAAAAAATTCTATGTTGTTGTCAATATCGCACCGCATAACTCAAAATTAAAAACGTTTATTAAAGATCTAACCCCTGTGATTGAAATGCAACCGGATGCATTAATTATGTCCGATCCCGGTTTGATTATGATGGTTCGTGAGCATTTTCCACATATGCCAATTCATCTTTCGGTGCAAGCTAATGCCGTTAACTGGGCCAGTGTAAAATTTTGGCATCAAATGGGGTTAACGCGCGTTATCCTTTCGCGTGAACTTTCTCTTGATGAAATTGCCGAAATTCGCAAGCAAGTACCAGATATCGAAATCGAGGTTTTTGTACACGGCGCACTTTGTATGGCTTATTCCGGTCGCTGTTTACTTTCTGGATATATCAATAAAAGAGATCCGAACCAAGGCACCTGCACCAATGCTTGCCGTTGGGAATACCAAGTAAAAGAGGGGCAAGAAGATGAAATCGGTAATATTGTCGATCCTAATAAAGTTATTCCAATAAAAAATGTTGCACCAACATTAGGTGAAGGTGCAACAACCGATAAAGTTTTTCTATTAACTGAAAGTAAACGTCCAGACGAACAGATGCAAGCATTTGAAGATGAACACGGCACTTATATTATGAATTCTAAAGATTTACGTGCTGTGCAACACGTTGAAACATTAACGCAGATGGGCGTACATTCTTTAAAAATTGAAGGAAGAACAAAATCTTTCTATTATTGCGCTAGAACCGCTCAGGTTTATCGTAAAGCAATTGACGATGCAGCTGCCGGAAAGCCTTTTGACGAAAGCCTAATAACAACCCTAGAATCATTAGCTCACCGTGGTTACACCGAAGGTTTCTTACGTCGTCATACTCACGATGAATATCAAAATTATGACTATGGCTACTCTGTTTCCTATCAACAACAGTTCGTTGGTGAATTTACCGGTGTTCGTAAAAATGGAATGGCAGAAATTGCTGTGAAAAATAAATTCCTACTCGGAGATGAAGTTGAAATGATGACACCGAAAGGGAACATTGTTTTCACTATTAATCAGATGTTTAACCGCAAAGGTGAATCGGTTGAAGCGGCTTTAGGAGACGGACATTATGTATTTATTCCCATACCAGCAGATATCTGTTTAGATTATGCGTTATTGATGCGAAATTTAACTAATACAAATACAAGAGATCCACACGGCGAGAAAAAAAGTTAAAAAAGTTAAAAAAATATTAAAAATGTTATTGCAATATAAAATGTAACGCTATATAATCTTGTCCGTACCCTAAAATATGACTCCAAATGTTTGCCCCTCTATTTTTCCCGAATAGAGGGGATTTTTTTATTTGTAGCTTTTCAATTTTAAAATCAATTAGATACAAAAAATCAATGCCATTTTTAATAATTTAAACACTGTATGTTTATACAGTATTTATGCTATAATATTGCTTATTTTATGATCCAAAATGATCACTAAAGAAATGAATTGCACCAAAAAATTTCTTTAGATGTTACAAGATTTAACGAATTTAACATGAAAAATAACTAAATTGAGCTTGTTTGACTCTATCAATTTTTATTGAACTTTTTATAACGCTAAAGAACGCCATTATGTAAATTGATGCTTGGTTCTGCCTATCTGAAATCAATATTTTTTAGCCGTATTTGATCAATAGCTTTTTCTATAACGAAAGTATTAAATATTGATATCGAAAATAAAGACACCATTTTGGCTATTTTTTATCAAAAAAACTTTAATTTTTAAAAAAATATTGTAAAAAATTCAAACGAGTGTATAATAACGCACATCTGACGCGGGGTGGAGCAGCTTGGTAGCTCGTCGGGCTCATAACCCGAAGGTCGTTGGTTCAAATCCAGCCCCCGCAACCAATCCCAATTTTCCCCTCAAAAATTTTATAGTAATTTTTTAATCTTTCTTGTAGAGATATGTATAAATTTCTCTTTTTTGAGACTACATTTCATCTATTTCGATCGTACTAATTTCATATATTGCCTTATTTGAAAAAGAGTTTAACATTCCATCATCTGCAATACCTACATTTACAGATGCTGCTATTTTACAAAAGCGTTTGTTAATTCGTAGTCCTCTATCTCTACAAAAAGAAAATATCGAAAAAATATATCAAGCTTCCTTTAATGGTGAAAAATTCTGCTAATAAGAAGTACAGTAGGAAAAGACCTACTGTACTTGTCATTTTGCTAATTTATTCCTCTCTTCTAACAAAAATTCAATAACAGCCTTTACTCTCTTCAATTGTTGATGCCTAGGGAAATAATAGAGATAAAAAGCAGGAAATGATCGCCAATAAGGTTCTAACACCGGTATTAATTCTTGTTGTAATCTTAACTGTTGATAACGCAAATCAAAGATTCGACCAATTCCCATTCCTTGAATAATTGCATCCATCATTATTTCAGTGTCATTAAAAATTAATTGTGTTTCAAGGGGAATTTGCCGTTCTTCACCATCTATACTTAGTGTTAATGGGTTTAAACGATTATGCGTCATAAACCGATGTCCGATAAATCGGTGGTTTTTGAGATCTGCTATGGATTGTGGAACACCATATTTTTGCGCATATTCTTTGCTGACAAATAATCCTTCTCGCATTGGTGCCGTAAGTTGATGAGCAATCATTCCCTCCTCAATACTATGCCCGAATCGTATTCCTAAATCAAAATGGTGATCCACAATATCAACCATCGCATTATTAATGGACAATTCAAGTTGAATATTGGGATATTTCCGACAAAATTGTGCATAGATCGGCTGGATAGCAATATAAAAAGCAACTTGCGGTAATGTAATTTTTACTGTTCCTGATGGTGGATTAGCGGCATTACTCAAACTTTCAAAAGCATCTTCAATCACATAAACAGCATCTTTCGTTTGTTTAATCAATTTTTCACCAGCTTCTGTTAATACTAATTTTCTTGTAGTACGTAAAATAAGCGGAAATCCCATTTCTTGCTCTAAGGATTGCAATGATTTACTCACTGCCGCTGCACTAATTTCTAACTTTTTAGCAGCAGCTGAAATACTGCCACTTTGCACAATAGTGTGTAAAAACAGAAGTTGTTGATAATAATTTTTCTGCATATTTTAAACTAATAGTTAAAAGTATTTTAAAGAATACTAGACTACTCTTTAATAAAATAGCTGTCTATAATAAAGTTGTTTTTAAATAACAGACAGATTAAGGAGTTAATATGAAAATTGCTGTAATTGGAGCAACTGGATTAATTGGTAAAGCGGTAACTGCTGAATTAGTTGCTCGTGGTCATCAAGTAATAGGAATTTCTCGTCACGCCGATTCACTACCGAAAGCGGATAACTTTACCGCTATACAATTAGATGTCAATTCCACACAATTAGTTGAGCAACTTATTAATGTTGATGCGGTGATCAGTGCTTTCAACGGCGGTTGGGAAAATCCGAATTTAGTTGCTGATTATAACAAAGGAATGCAATCTATTTTGCAAGCAGCACAACAAGCAGCTGTGCCTTATTTATTAATTGTTGGCGGTGCTGGCTGTCTTTATGTGTCATCTGAGTTGCAACTTATTGATACTAAAGAGTTTCCTAAAGCTATCTATCCTATTGCCAATGCTATTGGTCAATTATTGGTTCAATTAAAACAAAATAGACAATTAAACTGGGCATTTGTATCGCCAGCGGCAATGTTTGCCGTCAATCCGGTCAAATTTGAGGCGACAGGGCATTATCGTATTGGTGGAAATCACGTTCTGTTGGATAAAAATGGGCAACCTGCTGATATTAGTCTGCCTGATTTAGCAGCAGCGCTTGCAGATGATGCAGAACAAAAAGCTCATTTACATCAACATTTCACCGTTGCTGAATAAACTGAAAATCCATTTATAGCGAAAAGCCACTCAAAAGAGTGGCTTTAACGTTTAGCTATCTAGTAAATACTTAATTTAATACTCTTCTGGATTGTGTATAGGTTCTTAACCAATAATCTTCATTCAAAGAACTAATAGTAACGCCCTGACTTGTACTGGAATGGATAAAAAGATCATCGCCTAAATAAATTCCAACGTGACGATTTTTTCTAAAGAAAACTAAATCACCTTGTTTTAATTGACCTTTTTGAATTTTATAACCTAAAGATTTTTGTTCTGAAGTGCTTCTTGGTAAGCTAATATGAAACTTTTCTGCAAATGCCGTTTGTACAAACGCAGAACAATCAATACCATCTTTTCCTGTTCCCCCAAGTTTATAACGAACACCGATCCATTCTTGATAGAAATTATTTAACTTTTTATTAATAATAACACGTTCTTTAGCATTAGTTTTGAGGATTAAAGCTTGGATAGGATCATCGTCTTCGGAAGACATAGAGGCTGACTGCGTGTTGGGGTGACTACTACACGCGGCTAACAATAAAAAACAAACTGACATCAGAATTCGATAAAACATAACTCAAAAATAAGTAAAAATAATCAAAACTCAAAATTGGCATCAATCCTACCTAAAAACAACACGTATGACCAGTTATTTTTAATAGAAAAGGCTGTTTTTGTGAAAAGCTTCAAATTTTCTGGCTATTTTTTAACGTTTTTCTAACGAACGCAGCCAAGAAATTTCATCTTTCCAGATTTCCGGATGAATGGTTTCCAAGATAAGCGGAATATTATCAAAGCGCTGATCAGGCATAATATATTCAAAAACAGCAGTGCCAATTGTGCCTGACTGCAAACTGTCGTGACGATCCACTCGACTGCCTAGAGGTGTTTTTGAACCATTTAAATGCATCCCTCGCAAATATTGAAAACCGACAACCTCCGAAAATTGTTGGAACGTCTTTTCACACGCATCTAGCGTTGATAAATCATATCCCGCAGAAAAAGTATGACAAGTATCCAAGCAAACCCCAACCCGATTTTTATCTTCCACATTTTCAATAATGGTCGCCAAATGTTCAAAACGCCAGCCTACATTTGAACCTTGACCGGCAGTATTTTCAATTACCGCAACAACATTCGGCACAGTATCAACCGCAATATTAATGGATTCCGCAATCCGTTTTAGACAATCCAGTTCATCCATTTGTTGTAAATGACTACCCGGATGAAAATTTAATAATTGCAAGCCGAGCTGATGGCATCGTTGCATTTCATCAATAAAGGCGGTCCTTGATTTCTCTAATCCTTCTGCTGTCGGATGACCTAAATTAATCAAATAACTATCGTGCGGTAAAATTTGTGCCGCAGAAAAGTGATATTTTTCGCACCATTGCTTAAATTTATTGATATTTTCTTGTTTTAATGGCGCAACTTTCCATTGACGCTGATTTTTTGTAAATAACGCAAAAGCATTTGCACCAATTTCAACCGCGCGTAATACCGCATTTTCAACGCCTCCCGATGCACTGACGTGCGCTCCGATATATTTCATTTAAACTCCTAAATTCATTATCTTTCCGCAGGAATTATAGTAAACTTACGCCCTTTATACAGTTTTAATTCATAATTTCTCTAATAGTTAGGACAAATATGGACGAACAGGTCGAAATTAATCATTTTTCTATTTTATGCCGGTTATTCGGTAATTTTTTTCAACGTCAACCGCAAGATCCGATTCTTGCGCCGGCATTGCAATGGTTACAACAAGGAGGCGTTAAAACCATTTGGGATTTAGCCGCTGATCCACAAACCGACACGGCACTGACGCAATTAACATCAGGTTGGACACTAGAACAATTAAGCCAAGATTATCAACATTTGCAACAATCTGTCGATTTTAAACTCTCTGCTTACGGTGTTGATGTTGAACAATTTAAAGCATTTCGGCAAGAACGTGCAATGCCTGACGTTGCTGACAGTGATCATATTGCATTGCCATTATTGACAGCTGCTTGGATTGAGGATCAAATTGGTTCGCTTGAGGCACAGCAACAACTGTTCCAAACTTTTTTATTACCAACTATCGGGCGTTTTCTAGGAAAAATTGAAGCACACGCACACACGGCCTTTTATCGCAGTCTAGCACAATTATGTCGTGACTTATTGGCAGCTATGGCTGATGAGATTGAGGAAGAAAAATAATAAAAAAACAGTGTGTAAATCATTTCACACACTGTTACCTTGCCATATCTATTAAGATTAATTTTGCTGTTGCACAGATAATTTGCCAACAATAATTGTCAATAACAACATTAGTAGTACAGGGATTAACCAAGTCAAACCTTCTTGATAAAACGGCAAGTGGCTTAATAATTTTTCCACCGCTTGTGGCAACAACCCCATATTTTTCAAACTATCACACAAACTAAACACTGTTGTTAATGCGATAGTAGCATTATAACTCCAACTCACTACCGGCAGTTTTTTCCGCACAATCTGTAACACTACCAACATAATTGCTACCGGATAAATCAACAACAATGCAGGAATCGTTACTCGCAAAAGTGTATCCAGACCGGTTTCAGAAATAATAATTGTCGCAATTGTAAACAACACTACAAAAAATGGATAATTTAAACGAGGATGAAAGCGAGAAAAATAATCTGCACAAGCACTGGTTACACCAACTAACGTTGTTAAATTCGCTAACATCACAATGCCACTCATAATCCACAAACCAGTTGAACCAAATAACTCATTAATATAACGTGAGAAAATTTGTCCGCCATTGGTAGAAGTTGATGCCACCATATCTCCAGTTGCACCCAGATAAAATAAACAAAGATATAAACCACTTAGTAAAACTACTGAAGTTACTCCAGCAGCTAATGTATAACGAACTATTGTTTTGCTATTGGTAACATTATTTACTGCGAAAGCTCGTGCTACAATTCCACCGAATGCCATTGCTGAAAGCACATCCATTGTCTGATAACCACCAATCATACCAGTGACTAAAGCAGAGCCTTCAGCATAATTACTGGATGGTGCAATAATTTCGGACAATGGATCAGACACAACACCAATACCGACAACAATCAATAACACCAATAAAATCGGAGCCATAAATTTACCAATCGTTGAAATCATTGTGCTACGACCAAGCATAAAACTCATTCCGATAATATTAAACACTAATGCGAATAAAATATGAGAATGCTCACCGTTATAAATATTTAAAGGCTGCCACGCCATTTCATAAGCAACATTAGTCACACGAGGCATTGCAAATGTTGAACCAATGATTAAATAGAGAATTGACCAAAATACAACACCAACCCACGGCGGAAGATCGGTAGATAACGCTTCACCGCGTCCACGAACTGTTACCACAATCAAAGTAATAAACGGCATAAAAACACCGGTTAAAATAAAACCTAACGCAGCCCACAACCAACTCGAACCGGCATGATAACCTTCCATCGGTGGAAAAATAATATTCCCTGCCCCCAAAAAGAGTGAAAAAATCATCATACCTAGAATTAAAATATCTTTTTTAGATAACATATACTTTCCCTTAGGTATTAATTTTAAAGACAGGAAGTTTATACGGATTGGATGGTAAATTGAAGTAAAAAATATGATGTTATGGATTTTTATACTGATAAATTAGATGGAATCTAATATTTTTAGCAAATTCTACTGGATTTTATAAAAGAAAATACGGTATTACCCTAAAATAATACCGTATCTATTTGACGATTACTGATACATTTGTTCAATCAAAGCGTGATAACGTTGTAAAATTACCTTACGTCGTAGTTTTAAGGTCGGTGTAATCTCACCAAGTTCAATTGAGAATGCTTTTGGTAACAAAGTAAATTTTTTAATTTTCTCAAACCCTTGTAGCTCTTTTTGTAATTCATTAATTCGTTTTTCAAACATTTCAACAATCGCTGCATTTTTAATCAAATCTAACCGATTTTGATACTGAATATTGAGTTTTTTTGCATACTCTTCCAACGTGTCAAAACAAGGAACCACCAAAGCTGATACATATTTTCTAGCATCGGCAATCACAGCAATCTGCTCAATTAATTTATCTTGCAACAATTTGCCCTCCACTGCTTGGGGAGCAATATATTTTCCAGTTGAAGTTTTCATTAAATCTTTTATGCGATCGGTCATAAATAAATTGCCCTCAGCATCAACATAACCGGCATCACCTGTTTTTAAAAAACCGTCTTCGGTAAAACATTTCGCAGTTTCTTCCGGATTTTTAAAATACCCCTTCATTACACCGCCACCTTTCACCAAAATTTCATTCTCATCACCGATTTTAACTGTTGTTCCTGGCATAATTTTCCCAATTGAATTTGATTCAAAGCCAAAATCAGGCCAACAAGAAACGGTTGCTGTCGTTTCTGTCATTCCGTAACCCAATTTAATATTAACGCCAATACAGTGAAAAAATAGACCAATTTCAGGTTCTAATTTCGCTCCACCACAAGGCATCATTCGGATATGTCCACCAAGCACTCGTTGCAACTTACTGAATACTAAGCGATCTGCAAACTGATATAATGGCTTTAACCAAAACGGCAAAGGTTGTTGTTTTTGTCGATACTTCAAGGCTAATTTGCCAATCCGCAACGCATTATAAAAAATCTGTTGGCGTAGCCACGGTGCCTGTTTCACTTTATCAAAGACCGTTGCATAAATTTTTTCATAAAAACGTGGCACTGCACACATTAGTGTCGGTTTCACTATAGACAGCGCTTCTCTTATTTTATGTGGATCATCCAGATAAACATTCACCACACCTTGCGACAACACATAAGCCACCCACGCACGTTCAAAAATATGAGATAACGGTAAAAAAGATAAAGAAATATCACTACCATCAATTTTCATCAATGTCTGTTGATGAGTGACTAATTGATGTGCCAAATTGTTGTAGTCTAACATCACACCTTTCGGTTCACCAGTTGTGCCTGAAGTATAAATCAAGGTAAAAAGATCTTTCATTGATTTCTGTGCCAATCTTTGCACTAATTGCTCACGTGATTCATCGCTAGCAGTTGCAATAAAATCTTGCCAGCTAATCCCCATTTCCACATCACGTAAATCAAGTGGTTGCATGGCAATAATTTTTTCTAATTTTGGGCAATGCGGTGCAATAGAAAGTGCTACATCATACTCTTTTTGATTCCCAACAAACAGCACTTTCATTTCGGAATGATTAATGATGAATTTCGTTTGAATTTCATTATTGGTTGCAAAAATCGGCACAGTTACGGCTCTAATCTGCAAAATTGCAATATCTGCGATTGTCCATTGTGGCATATTTTGAGCAAAAATACCGATTTTATCCTGAACACCTATACCTAATGTCAATAATGCTCGGGAGAGCTGTTCACTTTGCTGGTGAAAACTTTGCCACGAAATATCTTGTAATTTATGTTGATGATCGAAATAGCGTAATGCTGTACGTTGAGAAAGTTTTTCACTTTGTTGACGAATTATATCGACAAAATGGGAAAGCGTTTGAGTATAATTTTGCATTATAAAAATAACCTTCTTTATTTCAGCTAACAACTGTTCGCAAATATACTCATTCTATTAAAAAAAATCCAGTGATTTTATCTCTATAAATACAATCGCCCACTGTTTTTAGCAGTGGGCGATATTTTTTGTGATCTAGCTCACACCTATACCTTAAAACAAGCGACTAAATGCTGTTTGTCTCCTAACAATCTTGGTTTAGTTAAGGTACATTCCGTATCTGCTATCGGGCAACGAGTACGGAAAACACAACCTGAAGGCGGATTAATAGGTGAAGGCAAATCACCTTCCAACAACTGAATTTGCTTATCTTTTTCCAAATCTGGATCAGGAATTGGCACCGCTGACATTAATGCTTTAGTGTATGGATGTTTGGTTTGATGATAAACACGATCATAGGTTCCCAACTCCACCGCATTGCCTAAATACATTACTAACACACGATCTGAGATATGCTTTACCACCGCCAAATCGTGAGCAATAAAAATAAGTGATAACCCCATCTCTTTTTGTAGTGACTTCAACAAATTCACTACTTGTGCCTGAATGGATACATCAAGTGCCGATACCGGCTCATCACAGATGATCAATTTTGGCTCAATAATTAATGCTCTCGCAATACCAATACGTTGACATTGCCCACCAGAGAATTCGTGTGGATAGCGATTAATTAAATTTGGTAATAATCCCACCTTAAGCATCATTGCTTGTACACGGGATTTCACTTCTTCTGCTGATAATTCAGGAAAATAAATTTTTAACGGCTCTGCAATAATATTGCCAATAGTCATTCGAGGATTCAATGATGCTAATGGATCTTGGAAAATCATCTGAATATCTTTGCGAGTGGCGTGCCATTCTTTTTCAGATTGACTACTCAGATCTGTTCCTAGCCATAAGATATTACCGCCAGCGGATTTTACCAAACCGATAATTGCTCTTGCTAATGTCGATTTTCCACAGCCTGATTCCCCTACTACACCTAATGTTTCACCTTCATACAATTTAAATGAAACGTGATTAACTGCATGTAATGTCTGTTTTTTCTTAAAAAAGAAACCTTCACTGCTCTGTACTTGGAAATGCACACTCAGATCTCTAACTTCCAACAATAAATTACTCATTATGCTTTTCCTCTTAATATCATTTCCTGAGCATTAACAAAACAGGCACGCAAACGATTATTACCAAACGCTGTCAATTGTGGAGTGTTGCTACATTGTTCACTAGCAAATTGACAGCGTGGAGAAAATGGACAACCAGTTGGCAGATGTAATAAATTCGGAGGATTTCCCGGAATAGTAGTTAACTGCTCTTCTTCAGTATCCAAGCGTGGCACAGCATTAATAAGCCCGATAGAATAAGGATGTGTCGGCTGATAAAAAATCTCTTTTGCTGTACCATATTCCATTGTTCTACCAGCATACATTACTAATACTTGATCGCAACTCCCTGCTACTACGCCTAAATCGTGAGTAATCATAATAATTGCGGTATTAAACTCTCGTTTTAAATCATTCAATAAAGTCATAATCTGTGCTTGAACAGTCACATCGAGTGCTGTCGTCGGTTCATCCGCAATCAATAATTTCGGACGGCATAACAATGCCATCGCAATCATAACACGCTGACGCATCCCACCAGAAAATTCGTGTGGATACATATTCATACGTTTTCTAGCTTCTGGCATTTTCACCGCATCCAGCATCTTCACTGACTCATCAAATGCTTGTTTACGATCATATCCTTTATGCAAAATCAGTACTTCCATTAACTGTTCACCTATTTTCATATAAGGATTTAATGAAGTCATTGGATCTTGAAAGATCATTGCAATTTGTTCTGCACGCAAACGATTTAATTGCGACTCAGACAATCCTAAAATCTCTTCACCATTAAATCGCGCAGAACCAGCAGTATAACCGTTATCCGCTAATAATCCCATCAAAGCAAATGCCGTTTGCGACTTGCCTGAGCCTGACTCACCAACAATACCCAAGGTTTCACCGGCATTTAAAGTAAAAGTTAAATTATTCACTGCGGTAACATCGCCATCCGGCGTTTTAAATGTTACACGCAAATCTTGAACATCAAGGAGAGGTTGTTTTTCAATTGTCATATTTTTCTCGCCTTATCGATCTTTCGGATCAAGCGCATCACGCAAGCCATCACCAATAAAATTAAAACAAAACAGCGTAATTACTAAAAAAATGGCTGGGAAAATTAATAACCAAGGCGCTGCCTCCATTGATTTAGAACCATCATTTAACAATGCCCCCCAACTACTCAACGGCTCTTGTGTTCCCAATCCTAAGAAACTTAAGAACGATTCGAATAAAATCATTCCCGGCACCAATAAAGAAGCATAAACTACAACAACGCCCAAAACATTTGGCACAATATGTCGCCACACAATCTGCCGAGAAGACACACCGCAAACAATAGCTGCTTCAATAAATTCTTTACGTTTCAAACTAAGCGTCTGACCGCGCACAATACGAGCCATATCAAGCCAAGATACCATCCCAATGGCCACGAAGATCAATAAAATATTCTGACCAAAAAAGGTGACTAACAAAATCACAAAGAACATAAACGGAAATGAATAAAGAATCTCCAAAATACGCATCAACACCGCATCGGTTTTACCACCAATATAACCGGCAGTTGCGCCGTAAAGCGTGCCAACTAACACAGCAATAAACGCACCGGCGATCCCGACCAATAAAGAAATACGTCCACCAATAGCCAAACGTACCAGTAGATCACGACCAGAAGAGTCTGTACCAAAATAGTGCATAGATTCAAAATCCGGCGGATTTGTCATCATTGCCCAATCCGTATCTTCATAACTGAATGGCATCAACATTGGGGCAAAAATCACAAATAGCATAATGAAGAATAGAATGATTAGACTCGCTACTGCGGCTTTATTACGAAAAAAGCGGCGACGTGCGTCTTGCCACAAACTACGACCATCGACTGTTTCCAACTGTTCGCCTAACTTTTCCATTAACGCTTGGTTTTCTTTTGTTTTTAACATTTTTACAACTCCATTAATAGCGAATTTTCGGATCAATCACAGCATATAAAATATCCACAATCGCATTAAAAACAATAGTCAATGTACCAACTAAAATCGTTAAACTTAATACCAACGAATAATCACGATTTAATGCGCCATTTACAAAAAGCTGCCCGATTCCCGGCAATACAAAAATACTTTCAATCACCATAGAACCAGTAATAATACCGACAAATGCTGGCCCCATATAAGAAATCACTGGTAATAACGCCGGACGCAATGCGTGTTTCAATACAATACGACTCATTGGCAAACCTTTTGCTTTTGCAGTACGAATAAAATTTGAATGCAATACTTCAATCATTGAACTACGCATAATACGTGCAATACTGGCAATATAAGACAAAGATAGCGCTACCATCGGCATCAACATATAAATAAATTGCCCATTATTCCAACCACCGGATGGAAGCAGTTTTAAGGTAATTGAGAAAATTAGCACTAATAACGGTGCGACAACAAAACTCGGCACAACTACCCCTGTCATCGCAAATGTCATTATCAAATAATCCAGCCACTTATTCTGCTTCAATGCTGCGATCACTCCAGCAGAAATACCAAATACTAAAGCTAAAATAAAAGCAGAAAAACCTAATTTGAGTGAAACAGGAAACGCCTGTGCTACTAATTGATTCACAGTATAATCTTTATATTTAAATGACGGTCCAAAATCACCGTGAGCCAAATTTTTTAAATAAAGACCATATTGCACCATTAACGGTTCATTGAGATGATATTTTGCTTCAATATTTGCGATAACTTCCGGCGGATAATTTTTTTCACTGGAAAAAGGGCTGCCAGGGGCAAGACGCATCATAAAGAAAGAAACAGTAATAAGGACAAACAGCGTAGGAATCGCCTCTAAAATTCGGCGAAAAATTAATTTAAGCATACACAAATCCCACAATAAAATGGCGAAAAGCCAACTACAAAATCCCGTTCCATCGATAAATGGAACGGGCAATATAAAAATTAATGTTTAATAATATAAACGTCTTTCAAATAGTAATTTTGCCCTGGATGTGCATCAGCAAAGCCTTTCACCCAAGGTTTGATTAAGCGTGGTTGGACGTAATGATAAACTGGCACCATTGCAGTATCTGCATCTAATTGCGCTTCTGCTTTGGCATATACATCTGCTCGTTCTTCATCAGTTTGTGTTTTAAAAGCAGAAACGATCAAATCATCATACGCCTTGCTTTTATAGAAAGCTGTATTATTTGCACTGTTTGAAAGATAATAATTCAAGAATGTACTTGCTTCATTATAATCCGCACACCAACCTGCTCTTGCCATTTGGTAATTACCCTGATGACGTGAATCAAGATATGTTTTCCATTCCTGATTTTCTAAATTGATATTTACGATACCTTGCAAATTCTTCTTCCAGATAGATTGTGCCGCAATGGCTAATTTTTTGTGATTATCAGAAGTGTTGTAAAGCAAATTGAAAGTCAATGGATGAGATTTGTCGTAACCTGCTTCTTTAAGTAATTTGATTGCCTCTTGATTACGTTTATTTTGATCCCAGCTCGCCCATTCTGGATTTTTCATTTTTTCTGCCCCATTAATAAATGGCGGCGTAAAAATATATGCTGGAGTTTGCCCCTGCTGTAAAATTTTATCAGTAATAATATTTCTATCTAACGCCAACGATAATGCTCTACGAACTTTATCATTATCAAACGGTGCTTTTGCAGTATTGACTTCATAAAGATAAGTACAAAGTAATGGTGAAATATGTAATTCATCCGGCAACTCTTTCTTTAATTTAGCAAATAATTCAATTGGAATTTCTTTACCGGTCATATCTTCATCACCTGCACGATAACGAGAAATATCTGTTGCAGATGATTCAATTGGTAATAACGTTATTTTTGTCAAAACAGTATTTGCATTATCCCAATAATGTGGATTACGCTCTAGCACTGCTTTTTCATTAACCACTTGTGATTTCAAAACAAAAGCACCGTTGCCTACTAAATTTTCTGGCGCTGTCCATTTTTCTCCAAATTTTTCCACTACTTTCGGATTCACAGGTGACAATACATAATGTTCAACCAATTTATCTACATAAGGAACGGATTCTGTTAAATGCAACACTAACGTATGATCATCTTTCGCTTCTACTCCTAGATCAGTTAACGGAGCCTTACCTGCAATCACTTTTTCCGCATTTGCCAATTTTAAGAAATCCAAATAACTGGAATATGGTGATGCAGTTTTAGGATCAGCCAAACGTTGCCACGCATAAACAAAATCACCGGCTACGACCGGATCACCATTAGACCATTTTGCTTCCGGACGAAGATGAAATGTCCATGTTTTAAAATCTGCACTATGTTCCCAAGAAGTAGCTACTCCAGGAATAATATGACCTTTTGCATCAGAAGTAACCAAGGTTTCATAAAGTTGACGTGAATAATTCCCTTCAACATCACCTTCCATTTTCTGTGGATCTAACGTTGCCGGATTAGCACTAATATTCCAAACCAATTCTTGTTTATCTGCCAGTTGAGTACCTGCTGGCACATTTGCCGCTATTACACTTGTTGTTACACCAAATCCAAGTGCTACCATCAGTAATGATTTTTTAAATGAATTCTGCATCTTAATACTCCTTACTTATTAATCATTCTTCTATTTTTTATAGAATTACTGTCATTAATAAATTAATTACCATCATTTGTAAATAACACGCTTATATTTTACTTGATTATTCAGCATTTTTTTGATTTTAACGCTAACCTCAACATATTTTTTGTACAAAATCTTAAAATATACACCTTTCTTAGCGTTGATTTAAATTAAGAAGCTTTATATGCATAATCTAATCTCCTTTAGTCAATGCTCTTCTACCGAATGTAGAATCATCTCATTGTTAACACAAATTAAATATTATTAAAACAAAACACTCACCTAAAAAGTCATAAATTCTCTCTTTTTTTTAAAAATGTGATCCATATTGGCTTTTGTCAGATAGAAAGTGCTAAGCTATAACAAAATAGTTGTTCTTTATAGAAACGGAGTGAAACCTATGACAAATCACGCAAATAGCCATATTGATTTTGAAAATACTGTAGCGGATGTGATCCGTTTAACTCAATACAGTCACGGTGCTGGTTGTGGCTGCAAAATTTCACCTAAAGTTTTAGAGACAATCCTTCATACCGAAGCAGAGAAATTTATCGATCCACATCTTTTGGTAGGTAATGAAAGCAAAGATGATGCTGCAGTTTATGATATTGGCAATGGAATGGGAATTATCAGTACTACTGACTTTTTTATGCCTATTGTTGATGATCCTTTCACTTTTGGTCGTATTGCTGCTACTAATGCTATCAGTGATATTTTCGCAATGGGAGGCAAACCGATTATGGCAATCGCTATTTTAGGCTTTCCAATTAAGCTATTACCGCCAGAAATTGCCAGACGCATTGTTGAAGGGGGGCGCCAAGCCTGTAAAGAAGCCGGCATTGCACTTGCCGGTGGACATTCTATTGACTCGCCTGAACCAATTTTCGGTTTAGCGGTAACCGGTATTATTCCAATCGATAAAGTGAAGAAAAACAATTCCGCTAAAGCTGGATGTGAGCTTTTTTTGACCAAACCGTTAGGCATCGGCGTACTTACTACTGCAGAGAAAAAAGGAAAATTAAAAGCGGAACATCGCGGTTTGGCCGCAGAAGTAATGTGCCGAATGAATAAAATCGGAGCACAGTTCTCAGAGCTGGGAGGTGTCACCGCAATGACTGATGTAACAGGCTTTGGATTGCTTGGTCATTTAATTGAAATTTGTGAAGGTTCCGGTGTTGCTGCCGAGGTGAATGTATCACAACTCAAAACTCTGGACGGTGTTTATGATTATATTGAGAAAGGTTGCATTCCTGGTGGAACAGAACGAAACTTTGATAGTTACGGTCATAAAGTTAGCCCGATCAATGAAACTCAGAAGGCTGTGCTATGTGATCCACAAACTTCAGGTGGATTACTGGTCGCAGTGACTCCTGAAGCAAAATCAGCATTATTTGATATTGCTATACAAGAGAATATCTCTTTGATTCCTGTTGGAAAACTGTTAGAAAAAAATGATAATTCACAAATTTTTGTAACTGTTAAAGAGTAATTCAATCTTCTCTTTTAAAATATTTTGAAAAGTAAGCCGGCAAAATAAACCGGCTTACTTTTTCTGATTTCGTTATGACTTAACGTATTCTATTCAACATACCCGAAAACGTTTTTTTATGCTAGAATCTTCAACCGTTTTTATTCAATGAATTGGAGAGAATATGAAAGTTTTAGAAGGTCAAATAGCCTCACCAAATGCGAAAATCGCCGTGGTTATCGCACGTTTTAATAGTTTTATTAATGATAGCTTATTGGAAGGTGCATTAGATGCGTTAACTCGCGTTGGTCAAGTAAAAGATGAAAATATCACTGTAGTAAAAGCACCCGGTGCTTATGAATTGCCGTTAGTTGCTCGTCGTTTGGCCGCAAGCAAAAAATTTGATGCGATTGTTGCTTTAGGTACAGTTATTCGTGGCGGCACTGCACACTTTGAATACGTTGCTGGGGAAGCAAGTAGCGGTTTAGGACAAGTTGCTATGCAAGCTGAAATCCCTGTTGCTTTCGGTGTTTTGACCACTGAAAATATCGAGCAAGCAATTGAACGTGCCGGTACGAAAGCAGGAAACAAAGGGGCTGAAGCTGCTTTGGTAGCTTTGGAAATGGTTAATTTATTAGCACAGATTTCCGAATAATGAAAACTGAAAAAAAACCAAGTAAACGTCGTCGTGCTCGTGAATGTACTGTTCAAGCACTTTATTCCTGGTTTATATCGAAAAACAGCCCGGAAAGCATTGAGTTGGATTTAATTACCAATGATGAAACCAAAGGTGCGGATCTCACTTATTTTCGCAAACTTTTTAATGGTACTGTCAACAATCTCGATAATCTAGAACAAGAATATGAGCCTTTTTTAGATCGTAAAATTGAGGAATTAGGGACAATCGAACGCGCTATTTTAGACTGTGCAACATTTGAACTTAAATATATTGATGATATTCCTTACAAAGTGGTCATCAATGAAGCTATTGAAGTTACAAAAACATTCGGTGCGGCAGATAGCCATAAATATGTTAATAGTATTTTGGATAAATTAGCACCAAAGTTTGGAATAAAATAATCAATGTTAATTTTCCCTTGTGTTCTCCACAAGGGATTTTTTTCTGAAAGGATTTCTTTATGCCTCACAATGGCGAATTTGATATTATTCGACGTTATTTTTCTGCTTCTACTCGTCAGCCTCGGCGCGATGTACTGTTATCCGTTGGTGATGATTGTGCAATCACTGAAATTAAACCTAATCGCCGTTTAGCACTGACTACCGATACTCTGGTTGAAGGAACCCATTTTCTACCATCTATCTCAGCAGCCGATCTTGCTTATAAAGCAGTAGCTGTCAATTTAAGTGATTTAGCGGCAATGGGTGCAGAACCTGCGTGGATTAGTTTGGCATTGACTCTACCCAAAATTGATGAGCAGTGGCTAGGTGAGTTCAGTCAAAGCTTGTTTCAAATTCTTGATCACTATAATGTTGATTTAATTGGTGGCGATACCACTAAAGGAACACTCTCTTTAACTATCACCGCACACGGCTTAGTGGCGAAAGATAAAATATTATGTCGACACACTGCCAAACCCGGTGATTGGATTTACGTTTCGGGTACACTCGGCGATAGTGCCGCCGGTTTGCAGCTGTTATTACAACAGTCAAAAATTGAAAATGATGATCAACGCTACTTATTACAACGCCATCTACGCCCAACTCCTCGTGTTCTGATGGGAATGGAATTGGCTGGTATCGCAAATGCTGCGATTGATCTCTCTGATGGATTAATTTCCGATCTACAACATATTCTAGAACGAAGCAAATGTGGAGCTGTTATTGAATTAGATAAACTTCCTCTTTCCAAGCCTTTATTAAATCAATTTTCATTAGAACAGGCACAAAAATTTGCACTTGCCGGTGGTGAAGATTATGAGCTTTGTTTCACAGTTACAGAAGCAATGCGAGCAAAAATGGAACACACTTTACGTTATCTCGATGTAGAATATCACTGCATTGGTCAAATTCGTGCCAATCAACAGTTGCAATTTACCCAACATTCTCAACCAGTAGAGGTTACAGTGACTCATGGCTTTGATCACTTCAAATAAAACTAATCACGATGCACTCCAAAGAATCAAATTAACAAATCCGATTCACCTATTGGCGCTTGGTTTCGGTTCTGGGCTAATCTTTCCAGCTCCTGGCACTTGGGGTTCATTGGTTGGGCTATTAATAGGATGGTTACTTCTACAATGGATAGCTATTCCTTTCTTTGTTATTTTTACCTTGAGTGCTTTTTTTATCGGATGTTATTTATGTGAAAAAACAGCTCACGATATGAAAGTACACGATCATAGTTCTATCGTATGGGATGAAATTGTTGCTATTTGGTTGGTTCTTACCACTTTGCCAAATCACACTTGGCAGTGGTGCTTAACTGCTTTTGTGCTATTCCGTTTCTTTGATATTATCAAACCTTACCCTATTCGCTATTTTGACCGCAAACTGCAAACTGGCTTTGGTATTATGTTTGATGATCTACTAGCTGCATTGTATTCAATTATTATTATTTTCTTAATCAGATCACTGATCTAAAGGACTGCACTATGTTATGGAATATTATGATTGTACATTTATTGGGCTTGATGAGTCCCGGTCCGGATTTCTTCTATGTCAGCAAAACCGCTGCCGGTAATTCGAGCCGTAATGCATTTTGTGCAGTCATCGGCATTACGATGGGCGTAGCGTTTTGGGCAACTTCTGCTTTGCTGGGATTAGCCATTCTGTTTGCTACCAGCCCGTTATGGCACGGCATTGTAGTCTTGTTGGGCGGAAGTTACCTTGCTTATATCGGTTATAAAATGCTGAATGTTCGTAACAATGTGGTGTTTGAAAATGATAAAAAAGCACAACAACTACAAACAACCTCAATTAAGCAGGAAATTCTGAAAGGATTGCTGGTCAATCTTTCCAATGCCAAAGTGGTGATCTATTTTAGCAGCGTGTTATCGATTTACCTTGCTAACGTCAATGGCATCGAACATATTATTCTAGTCTTGGCTGTTATCCTAATAGAAACCTTTCTCTACTTTTCTATTATTGCCTTGTTGTTTTCTCGACCGGCGGCAAAACGTTTTTACAGCAAATACAGTCGTTGGTTGGATAATGGTGCCGGTGTGGTTTTTATCGCTTTCGGACTTTATCTCGCTTACGCCGGCATCGGTTATTTATTTCAATAATTCCTGCAAGTTTTTCTTCATTGCGTGAATTTGTGACTCATAAAGTGCTTTGCTCTCTTGTTCATCTATCATATACATAATGGTTTGTGACAAGGTCATTTTCATCTTACGAGAATAACGAGAAAGGCGTAACCAGACTGCATAATCCAGATCAATTGATTTCTTTTTGGTACTCTGTTTTTCTGCATTAAAGAAACGTTTCCGTTTAGCACGAATCGCCTGATCCAGTTTTATCACCAAATCAGGCGACATATGTTCACTAATCCACTGTTGAACCGCTTCGGTTTGATGCTGTAGCTGGACTAACTGTTGCATTTTATCGTCCGCCAAACTTTGTTCAAGATAACGTGTAATATTGACGCCTTCACGAGCTTTACGCATTAAATAAAGCCATTTCCAATGCGTTTCTTGATTTTCCAATTTCTGGTAGCGCATAAAACCTCACAAATTTTTTATAAAACAATAATTTATAATGAATTACTGTTTGATCGGTGACAAGGTAACTGCCAAATTATAGGATTTTTTATTGATTTTTACTACCGAATAAATGCTAATCCAAGCCAATTAATTTATCACGCAAAATGCCCAGCCACTCCCTTAACACTAAACCGGATTGATAAAAACTGACCGGTTGAGGAATGAATTTTAATAATCCACTGCCGGAAGCACGCTGACTCAAGGTCGGTGCCGGGAATACCTCAAAACCTTGACGTTGAAAAGCAGCAACGGCTCGGCGCATATGCCACTCATTTGTCACGAGAATTACACGTTGAATTTGCTTACCTTCTTCCGTCTGATTAAACAATTTACGCAGGTAGATCGCATTCTGTTCTGTCGTGTTGGATTTGTTATCCAGCCAAGTCGGTTCTATTTGAAAGAAACGTTGCAATTCACTGCCCATCACTTTCGCTTCATTATCAACACCACCACTAATTGCAATCGGCAAATCCGTCATTTGATGCAAATAAACCGCAAAGCGCATTCTTTCCAATGGTAAGGCCGCCGTAGTCGAATAAGACTCTGGATAGTCACTATAGCGCAATCCGCCACCAAGCACTACTATCGCCTGTCCTTGATGATAAAGTTCAATATTCGGTTTATCCAACGCAATCGTCTTGATCAAAAAATTGGAAAAGAAAGGCGTACTAATGAAATAGGCAAATAATAATGCCACTGCCAGCAATGATTTTGCAGTACGTTGAAAACGGGTAAAAAGAAGAATCAACGCAACTAAGACTAATAAAATCAAATTAAAAGGTGGCAAAATTGCCGCTTCCACCACCTTTTTTAAAATGACCTCAAACATTTTGCTGTTCCTGTCGCTTTGCCTGTTGTCGCAATTGCTCTGCTACCAAACGGATAGCTTCACCGCTATTTACACCTTGTTGCATTAATTGCTGAATTTTTTCAACCGCTTGTTGCTGTTGTTCGTGTGTTAAATTAAGCATATCCAACATCATTTTTCCTGCTTTAAAAAAAGAGATTTTTTCCTTGATGTAACAGTTTCACCACAATATGAGCGGCACTTTCTTCCGCCTGTTTGCCTAATTTTTGTACCAATGATTTTTTCGTACTATATTTAATCGCTAACACATCTTTTTCTTCAATCGCTGCCAAAATCAGATCATCACTGGTTTTCACCTCATCAATCAAAGCTAAATCCAATGCCTGCTGCCCAAACCAATGCTCACCGGTCGCCACCTTATCAATTTCCACTTGAGGGCGATGTTGCACAACAAATTGTTTAAATAAATCGTGAGTTTCCTGTAACTCTTGCTGGAATTTCTGCTTTCCTTTTTCAGTATTCTCACCCAATATCGTAACAGTTCGTTTATATTCTCCCGCTGTCATCACATCAACATCAACATCGTGTTTTTTCAATAAACGATGAATATTTGGTACTTGAGCAACAACCCCAATAGAACCAATAATTGCAAAAGGTGCCGCTACAATTTTATCCGCCACACACGCCATCATATAACCGCCACTGGCAGCCACTTTATCCACCGCTATCGTCAATGGAATATGTTTATTACGCAAACGTTGCAATTGTGAAGCAGCAAAACCATAACCGTGAACCACACCGCCGGGACTTTCCAGACGTAATAACACTTCATCTTTTTCAGGTCTAGCAACAGCTAACACTGCATTAATCTCCTCTCTCAATGAATCAGCAGCATTAGCCTGAATATCCCCTTTAAAATCAATAACATAAATACAAGATTTCTGTTGTTGCAACCATTGTTGTTCATCCTGTTCACTACTATTTTTCTCAGCTTCTTTTGCTATTTTTTTCGCCTGTTTCGCTTTTACTTTGTCTTGTTTTTTACGATTTTTTGCTAACTGTTTTATCTGCTGTTCTTGCAATCTACATTCTTTTAACAACTGTTGTTGCTGTTGGTATTGTTCGTTTAAATGCGTGATCTGCAATTCTCCTTTACTATGGTTTTTCTGTTTCATTGTAACAATAATGCCAAAAACAACGGCAATCACTGCCACCAAAGTAATCAATTCTAAAATGAACACACTATAATTCGTTAAAATATCCGTCCACATATTTGCTCCTTTTTTCATTTTCGGACGCTGTTAAAAGCGGTTTATCATACTTGATTTTCTCTATTTATTCATCAATATCTCTGTTTTCTATGCTCCTCCTTTCTTATATTTTTCTTTTTAATATGAATTTAATTCATATTTATTCTGAAAATTATGAGATTGACTCAAAAATAAAATCTTTCTATTTTAACGTCTAGACGGCTAAACAAGAAAAGGAGTACAAATTATGAGTTATGCCAAAGAGATTGATGTTTTAAATAGAAGTATTGCAGATTTAAATGGTGATATTAATGTTTCTTTTGAGTTTTTCCCGCCCAAAAATGAAAAAATGGAAACCTTATTATGGGATTCAATCCAACGCTTAAAATCCTTAAAACCTAAATTCGTTTCTGTCACTTACGGTGCAAATTCCGGAGAACGGGAACGCACACATAGCGTAGTTAAAGCCATTAAACAACAAACAGGCATTGAAGCTGCCCCACACCTAACCGGTATTGATGCCTCTCCGGAGCAGCTAAAAGCGATAGCCAAAGATTATTGGGATAGCGGTATTCGCAATATTGTGGCATTACGTGGTGACGAGCCACCCGGATACGATAAAAAACCATTTTATGCCAAAGATTTAGTTAAACTACTCAAAGAAGTGGCTGATTTTGATATTTCAGTCGCTGCCTATCCGGAAGTGCATCCGGAAGCTAAATCGGCGCAAGCGGATCTGATTTTTTTGAAACAGAAAGTGGAAGCCGGTGCCAGTCGTGCGATTACACAATTCTTTTTTGATATTGACAGTTATCTCCGTTTTCGTGATCGCTGTGTCACTGTCGGCATAGATGTGGAGATTGTGCCGGGTATTTTACCGGTGTCCAATTTCGTGCAGTTACAAAAAATGGCGAAAGTTACCAATGTAAAAATTCCAAGCTGGATGTTCAAACTTTATGACGGTTTAGAAAAAGACCAAACCACACGCAATTTAATTGGTGCCAGCATTGCTATTGATATGGTGAAAATTCTGTCTAAAGAAGGCGTGAAAGATTTCCATTTTTATACATTAAATCGTTCGGAATTAACTTACGCTATTTGCCACACATTGGGCATTAGACCCAGTTTAGTAGCATAATTAAGAAGGGGTAACAATGTTACCCCTTCCTTTTCTTATTAGTTATGACAGAATGTGTTTTAAATAATCACACTCTCTTTTAAAGACACAGTCAAATTGAAGACTAAATGTTCTTTATGGCTATCTTTGCTGTCCGCACAGAAATAGCCTTCCCGCTCAAATTGATAGGCTTTTTCTGGTTCAGCAGCTATTAAATTCTGCTCTACAAAACCGTGTTTTACAACTAATGAATGAGGGTTAAGGACTTGATAAATATCCTCTGCTGCACTCGGATTAGAAACAGTAAACAAACGATCATACAAGCGAAATTCCGCCGGATGATTTTTTGTAGCGGAAACCCAATGGATCACGCCCTTAACTTTACGCCCTTCCGGATTTTTACCCAATGTTTCAGGATCATAACTACAATAAACAGTAACGATATTACCTTCCTCATCTTTTTCTACTCGTTCCGCTTTAATCACATAAGCATTGCGCAAACGCACCTCTTTCCCTAATACAAGGCGTTTATACTGTTTATTGGCCTCTTCTCTGAAATCTGCCTGATCGATATAAATTTCTTTAGTCAGCGCAATCGTTCTTGTGCCAAGTTCTTCACGGTTTGGATGATTCGGCACAGTTAATAACTCTTCGCCCTCAAAATTTTCAATCACCACACGTAACGGATTAATCACCGCCATTGCGCGAGGAGCATTCACATTAAGATCTTCACGAATACAAGCCTCTAATGCACTGTATTCAACCACATTATCTTGTTTAGTCACACCAATACGGCGGCAAAATTCACGAATAGACTCTGGGGTATAGCCACGACGACGTAAACCGGAAATTGTTGGCATACGCGGATCATTCCAGCCGTCAACAATCTCTTCATTAACCAACTGCAACAGTTTACGTTTTGAGGTCAATGTACCTTCTAAATTTAAACGCGAAAATTCATACTGATGCGGCAACGGACGCTCAATCGAAATATTTTCCAACACCCAATCATATAAACGGCGATTATCTTGAAATTCCAATGTACAAAGTGAATGAGTGATACGTTCAATCGCATCAGAAATGCAATGCGTAAAATCATACATCGGATAAATGCACCATTTGTCACCGGTTTGATGATGATGTGCAAATTTAATACGATATAAAACCGGATCACGCATTACCATAAATGGCGAAGCCATATCAATTTTCGCACGTAGAGAAGCTGTTCCTTCCACAAACTCACCATTTTTCATCTTTTCAAATAATGCTAAATTTTCTTCTACGGAACGATCTCGATAAGGGCTGTTTTTACCAGGTTCAGTCAATGTACCTCGATATTCACGCATTTGTTCTGGTGTAAGCTCGTCTACATATGCCAATCCTTTTTTAATTAACTCAATAGCATAATCGTAAAGCTGATCAAAATAATCGGACGCATAGCGTGGTTTACCCTCCCATTTAAAACCAAGCCATTCAACATCACGTTTAATTGAATCAACATAGCTCACGTCTTCTTTCACTGGATTGGTATCATCGAAACGTAAGTTACAAAGACCGTGATAATCTTCTGCAATGCCAAAATTAAGGCAGATCGATTTTGCGTGTCCAATATGCAAATAACCATTTGGTTCTGGTGGAAAACGGGTATGAACAGATTTATGTTTCCCTTGTGCTAAATCTTCATCAATAATATGACGAATAAAATTGGTTGGTTTTATCTCTGTCGTTTCTGAATGACTCATAATTTCCTCAGGTTGAATGTTCTGCAAAATAATCTTTGCATTTTACACGCTTTAACGCATAACACCAAATTGAAGCGGTGAATACACTAATTTTAAGCTAACTTTTCATTTCTATATTTACGCCCGATTCAGCAAAGTGAATTATTTTTCCCCCTTGTCTTTTTAAGCGAAAAGGCATTACAACAAGTAAAAAATAATATTTGTTTAGCGGATTATCTTTCTATAAAATGAATGAATGTTCATTTAGTGATAGAAAATCCTTGTTTGTTTAAAGGATCAAATATATGACGTTTACGAAAAAGCGGATTTTAGGCATTACCGTTGCACTGATTATTTTAGCAGCGATCTATTATTTCAATCTGCAATCTCAACCAAAGACAACCTATCTGACAGAAACAGCTAAATACAGCGATATTCAACAAACCGTTGTAGCAACAGGGACTGTTCGCAGTTCTAATCGGGTTGAAGTAGGTGCGCGCGTTTCCGGAAAAGTGGAAAAAATTTTAGTTAAACTTGGGCAAAAAGTGAAAAAAGGTGAATTAATCGCCGAACTAGATTCTATTACGCAGGAAAACACGTTAAACAGTGCGCAAGCTCAATTAACGGCTTATAAGGCACAATTAGTGGCGGCACAGACAGCTTATCGAGTTGCTAATTCCAATTTTCAAAGGATTGTTAAACTTTATAAACGTAAAGCCAGTTCTCTAGATGATTATGAAAACGCACAAAATAATTTAGATAGTGTGAAAGCGAATGTTGAACAGATTCAGGCGCAAATTAAACAATCAGAAATTGAAGTTAATACAGCAACAACCAATCTGAATTACACTAAGATCACTTCTCCAATTGATGGCATTGTTATATCTATTCCAGTTTCTGTCGGGCAAACCGTTAATGCTAATCAAACTACTCCGACCATTATTCAAGTTGCGGATCTAGATACAATGTTGATTAAACCTGAAATTTCAGAAGGAGATATTACTAAAATTAAACCTGGTATGAAGGTGCAATTTACCACGCTCGCTGAGCCTGATGAAATTTATCAGGCAAAAATAGATTCCGTTGATCCGGCGATGACTACGCTAACTGATAATGAATATAGCGAATCTGTCAGCGATACTAACGCTATCTATTACTATGCCAATATGTTAGTGCCTAATCCTGAACATAAACTACAAATTGGAATGACTACACAAAATACTATTATCACTGCACAAAAACAGCACGTTTTAGTCGTGCCAACCTTGGCTATTCAAAGAAAAAATGGTCAAAACAGTGTGCAAATTTTAGATGGCGATAATGTCATAGAAAAAATTGTCCAAATTGGTCTGCACGATGAAATTAATACAGAAATTCTCTCCGGATTGAATGAGGGCGACAAGGTTATTATTTCACAGTCCTCTGCTAATGAAGCAGCTAGCGTCAAAGTAAGAACACCACGAATGATGTAGAGGTTTTTATGCAACACATTATTGAAATTAAAAACCTCAATAAATTCTTCGGCGAAGGTGAAAACCGAGTTCATATTTTGAAAAATATCAATCTTGAAATTGAACAAGGCGATTTTATTGCTATCATTGGTGCGTCCGGTTCAGGAAAATCCACATTAATGAACATTATCGGCTGTTTAGATACTGCCACCAGTGGTTCTTATCAAATTACCGGAAAAGAAACAGCAAAACTGTCAACAGACCAACTCTCTGAATTACGTCAGCAACGTTTTGGTTTCATTTTTCAACGTTACAATTTGCTCTCCACGTTAACCGCACAGGAAAATGTTGCACTGCCTGCGGTATATACAGGTATGGCAAAAGAACAACGACTACAACGTGCCGCACAGCTATTAGAAAAATTAGGGTTAAGCAATAAAATTGACAATAAACCAAACCAGCTTTCTGGCGGACAGCAACAACGCGTCAGCATTGCTAGAGCATTAATGAACGGCGGCGATATCATCTTGGCAGACGAACCCACAGGTGCATTGGATTCAAAAAGTGGCGAAACAGTGATGCAGATTTTGCAACAACTGCATCAAGAAGGACACACTATTATTTTGGTTACGCACGATAAACATATTGCACAATTTGCTAATCGTATTATTGAAATTAAGGATGGCGAAATTATTCAGGATCATCGCCAATCGTTGCAAATCACTGTGCGTGAAATTACGCAAACTACCACAAATCGAGGTTGGCAATTTTATCGCGATCAATTTTTTGAAGCATTAAATATGTCAATCAATGCGATTGTTGCACATAAACTACGTTCACTGCTCACTATGTTGGGCATTATCATCGGTATTACTTCTGTAGTCTGTGTAGTTGCACTCGGTAACGGCTCACAACAAAAAGTATTGCAAAATATCAACTCGCTCGGTACCAATACAATGGATATTTATAACGGCACCGGTTTTGGTGATCGGAGAGCGGAAAGTATGCAGAATCTTACCGTCAATGACAGTGAAGCTCTGATGCGTCAACCTTATATTGAAAGCGTTACGCCAAACAGTTCTGTTAGTGGTACACTCACTTATCGAAACAATGCTTTTACCGCTCAAGTGCGTGGTGTCAGCGAACAATATTTTAATGTTAAAGGAATACAAACCGTTGCCGGGCAACTTTTTAGTGGTGAGCAAGTTAAACAGAATCAATCCGTCGCTGTGATTGATCAAAATACGCAAAAACGCATTTTTCAGGATCGTAATCCGCTCGGGCAAATTATTATGATCAATAAAAAACCGTTAAAAGTGATCGGTATTGTCGATATTCAAAATGTGATGGGCGTTAATCGGGAAAGCCTAAATATTTGGATTCCTTATACTACAGCAATGAACAAAATTTCAGGTGAGAAAAAAATTAGCTCCATTACAGTCAAAGTCAATCAAGGTATCAGCACCTCTGCAGCAGAAAAAAATGTCACTGCACTGCTACTAAGTCGTCACGGCAAAAAAGACTTTTTTATTTTAAATACCGACACCATCAAACAAACGATTGAAAGCACAACAAATACAATGAAATTATTAATATCCTCAATTGCATTAATTTCATTAATTGTTGGGGGTATCGGCGTGATGAATATTATGTTGGTTTCCGTTACGGAACGTACAAAAGAGATTGGAGTCAGAATGGCAATCGGAGCCAAACAACAGAATATTCTGCAACAATTTTTAATCGAAGCCGTATTGGTCTGCTTGGTCGGCGGTATTATCGGGATTATTTTATCCGGTTTAATCGGCTTTTTATTCAATCGTTTTATGAACGAGTTTACGATGCTTTTTTCCACTTTTTCGATTGTTGTAGCAGTCCTTTGTTCAACATTAATCGGTATCATATTCGGTTATATACCAGCAAAAAATGCTGCAAAATTAAACCCAATTACAGCATTATCTCAAGACTAAATCGCTTATAGCTTGAGATAATTTCAGAGGTGATTACTGGTCGAAAATGCTATGAATTGCTATAATTTTTTACAACGTTTTAGACATAAGGATAACTATGAAAACATTTAATAAAATCACTATTGCACTACTGCTTTCAACCGCATTGGTCGGCTGTGCAAATTTAGATGATTCTTTCAAAGCCAGTGAACAAAATTTCCAACAATATATTGATGCAACCTCACAATTTAACGTGAATGAAGAGTGGTGGAAACTATACAATGATCCGCAACTGAATCAATTAGTTGATACTGCATTAAAAAATAATTTGGATTTAGCAAAAAGTGCCATTGCCGTTAATATTGCTCTTTATAAAGCCAATTTACTTGGTGCTGATCTAGTGCCAACATTCAGCGGCGGTAGTGAATCTCAAGCAAGAAAAGATATTAAAAACGGAGGAAATTCCGTTATTACTCATACTGGCAATTTAAATATTAGCTATACACTTGATTTATGGCGTAAATTAGCCGACTCTGCTGATGCTGCAGAATGGGAACATAAAGCGACTGTTGAAGATCTTGCTGCCGCTCGTCTTGCCTTGATTAATAGTGTGATTAACACCTATTACAGTTTGGCGTATTTAAATGATGCAATTAAAGCAACAGAAGATTCTGTACGTTATTACAACGAAATTGATAATGTAGTACAGAATAAACAGCGTTATGGTGTTATTGACGGCTTAAGCAGTGCACAAGCCAAACAAGCAGTGTTGATGGCTCGCAACACTTTATTAGAACTACAAGCCCAACAAAAAACTGCACAGCAAACAATGCATAATCTGCTCAACTTAAAACCAACCGATCCATTACATATTCAGTTGCCAGATCTGCTTTCAGTGAAATTGCCGGGCGTAAATCTAAATGTTCCTGTTTCTGTCATTGCTAACCGTCCGGATGTACGTGCAGCAGAATATCGTTTACAAAGTGCATTTAAAGATGCTAAAGCAATGCAAAAGAGCTGGTTCCCACAAATTTCACTTGCTGGTTCATTACAAGTACAAGGCAATAAAGTCAGCAATGCTACCGATACTCGGTATGGTGTCGGTACATTAGGCATCACACTGCCGTTCCTCTCTTGGCAAACCGTAAAATGGAATGTAAAAATTTCAGAAGCAAATTATGAAGTGGCACGCTTAGGTTTTGAACAAAGTATTACCAATGCTTTAAATGAGATTGATGCGCTCTATTTTGCCTATCAACAATCCCAACGTAGTTATAACAATTTACAGGATAAATATAACTACGACAAACGTATTAGCCAATATTACCGTGATCGCTACAATGCCGGCGTTTCCGAATTGAAAGATTGGCTAACTGCTGCCAATACCGAAAAATCCTCGCAAATTTCTATTTTGAATCAAAAATATCAGTTAATTCAAAATGAAACTGCGGTATATCAAGCAATGGCTGGTTACTATATGAAAAAATAGTGATGTACATTAAAATCAAATAAACAAAAAGATACACTGTGAATTTATCAGTGTATCTTTTTTATTGTACGACTAGATAAATATGTTTATTCAACAATTGGTACAATTTTTGTTGCGTGTGAACCTTTATCACCGTGAACCGCTTCAAACTGTACTTTTTGCCCAGCTTTTAACGAACGATATCCGTCCATTTCTATCACAGAATAGTGAGCAAAAATATCACCCTCGTGACCTTCAACAGAAATAAAACCGAACCCCTTTGCATTGTTAAACCACTTAACTACACCGATTTCCATAATAACCTCGAATAATGGATTTTGACTTAATTAAAATATACAACGGCAGGATCGCCCTGTACTGATTACATATTTATCCAACTTTATTCATAAATCAAATACATAATCTTCAAAATTAGCGGAAGATCACATAAATTTAGCAAATTTGTTCAAAAAGAGACTAATCACTATTAATTAGTCTGTTAATTTCAGGTTTTCTGAAAGGAAATGATTCACTATAATCATCAACAATTAAATCCATTTTAGTAACTAATTCATAATATGAACGATTTCTCCTTTTTTATTTATGACTATGAAAGTTTCGGCGTTGACCCAGCTAGAGATCGACCTGCACAATTTGCCGGCATTCGCACCGATAAAGATTTCAATATTATTAGCGAACCGATTGTTTTATATTGCAAACAAACCAATGATTATCTGCCGCACCCGGCGGCAGTAGCACTCACCGGCATTACACCGCAACTCTGTAATCAACAAGGCATTAGCGAACCTGAATTCGCTGCTAAAATTTTAGAAGAGTTTAGCCAGCCGAATACTTGCATTATGGGGTACAACAATATTCGTTTCGATGATGAAATGACGCGTTACACTTTTTACCGTAATTTCATTGATCCTTATGCATATAGTTATAGTCAAGGCAATTCTCGTTGGGATTTACTGGACGTTATTCGTGCCACCTATGCGCTTCGCCCTGAAGGCATTAATTGGGTCTATGACGATGAGGGGATGCCGAGTTTCCGCTTGGAATTATTAACGAAAGCCAACGATATAGAACACAGTCACGCCCACGATGCTATGTCCGATGTTTATGCCACCATTGAAATGGCAAAACTAATTAAACAGAGACAACCAAAACTATTCGATTATTTCTTTACCCATAGGTCAAAAGATAAAATCAACGAACTCATTGATTACATCAATATGACCCCTTTAGTTCACGTTTCCGGAATGCTAGGTAATTATCGCAGTAATATCAGTTGGATGGTGCCGTTAGCTCCACATCCAACCAATAAAAATGCAGTTATTTTTTGTGATTTAGCGGCAGACATTGAAGATCTTCTTACCTTAAGCGTTGAAGAGTTAAAGCAAAATCTTTATACCAAGAAAGCAGAGCTGGAGTTACAAGGAAAAAAATCGGTACCATTAAAATTGGTTCACAGCAATAAATGTCCAATCTTAGCACCGGCAAAAACATTACGTCCGCAAGATGCCGAACGAGTAGGTATTGATCGTCAACAATGTTTAAATAATCTGGCTAAACTGCAAGCAATGCCGGAAATTCGCGAAAAAGTTCATCAGATCTTTTTAGAAGAGTATGACAATGATTATGATGATGTGGAAACTGCGCTTTATAAAGGTTTTTTCTCATATTCAGATAAAAATAATTTGGCTATTTTACGCACATTATCGCCAGAACAGCTGGCAAATCACGGTTTAACGTTTCAAGATAAACGCATTCCTGAATTGTTATTCCGTTATCGCGCCAGACATTTTTACAAAACCTTATCTCGTGCTGAGCAGATCAAATGGCAAAAATATTGTCACGCTAAGTTGGATGCAAGTAGTGCCGAATTTATTGCTGAATTTGAAATGCTTTCTGCACAATATTCCAATGATGAAAACAAATTGCTGTTATTGCAAAATTTATATGAATATAGCCTAAAACTATCGGATTAATTCTCAAAACACTTTAGATCAATATAAAAAAATCGGCATAGTAGACAAAATTGTTGCTAAAAAGTGGCTTAAAGCCTTATAGTACAAG
>NZ_JPXX01000002.1 GCF_000771875.1 Gallibacterium genomosp. 1
AGCAAGCAAGCAAGCAAGCTAACCACAAAAGATCCCCCCCTGTCTAATTTTTTATCTCTATTTTTGACATTTTTTCATCACATTTATAACTAAAGCATTTCAGGAGATAAAAATGAAGACAAATATTTTATTTACCCTTTCTACTCTCGCTATTGCCGTTAATGCAGCCGATGCTGTAGGTGATCCCGTTGAACAAGGCACAAGCAATAATGGTGGTTTAGCTGTTGGTAAAACTGCAACTGCTAACGATAGATACACCATTGCTATTGGTGGCGGTAGCCAAGCTTTAAAACAAGGTGCTATTGCGGTAGGGCAAGCGGCAGTGGCAAAAGAAGTCTATACAATTGCAACAGGATATGGTGCACAAGCTAATGCTGGTAATGCTATCGGGATTGGTTACGGAACAAGAGCTAATGGTTCAAGTTCTGCTGCCATTGGGTCAAATGCAAAAGCATTAGGTAATAATTCTGTTGCTTTAGGGCAAGGAGCTAATGCTAATGCTAATGACTCCAATGCTATCGGTTCAGGAGCAAAGGCAGATGCTCTATATACCACAGCTATTGGTAGTGGTAGTAAGGCTTTAAAACAAGGTGCTATTTCAATAGGGCAAGCAACAGTGGCAAAAGAAGATAATACGATTGCTGTTGGTTTCGGCGCGCAAGCTAATGCATCTGGTGCTATGGGATTTGGCTATGGTGCAAGAGCCAATGCAAATAATTCCATAGCTTTTGGCGGTACCAATGATGTTGCGAATACGGCATCTTTTAATAACCGAAAAATCACTAATGTGTCTAATGGTAACATAGCACAAAACAGTAAAGAGGTCGTTAATGGTGGGCAACTTTATACTGTACAAGAAGATTTAAAGAAAAAAGTGGATAGTGGCACTGTAGAAGGTGCTGGTTCATTAGCTGTTGGTAAGAGTGCAGAAGCAAAAGGCCTTATTGCAACCGCAGTAGGCTATGGTCATGCCCTTGATACGTATACCGTTGCTATGGGTGTCAATGCCTATGCCTATAATGCGAATGGCATTGCCATTGGTACATTAGCAAAAGCAGGTGCAACTAATGAGGACTATGCTAATGCGGATATCTTTGATCGCATTGACCCTGAAACAGGTAAACCTTTATATAATATTTCCCCTGGTGACGATCCTCGTACGATCCGCTCGGGGGCTATCGCTATCGGTAATTCAGCAGAAGCGGTTGGGTATCGTAATACTGTTATAGGTGAAGCTGCCAAAGCAGGTATTATTATTGACCGTGATGACTACAATCATCCCAATAAATTTGGCTTAGGTGCTGTGGGGGCAACGGCGATTGGTGCGGCAGCCATTGCTGGAGGAAGTCAGGCTACTGTTGTTGGTAATGGTGCGGTTGCGGAAGGAAAACTCAGTGTGGGAATGGGAACTCGTAGTTATACAACTGGCAAAGCGGATACGGCTGTTGGAACTTACTCTGTGGTAACAGAAGATAGTGCAGTAGCACTTGGTGCATATGCTCGCGCAGATCATAAAAATTCTGTTGCTTTAGGAAACAGTTCAATTACCGAAGATGTTAAAGCAACTGCTTCTACAACCATTAATGGTAAAGAATATACGTTTGCAGGTGGCGATCAATCGCAAGTGGTAGGAACCGTTAGTATTGGTGGAAAAGGCGTTGTTGGTTATACCGATACTACCAATGAAGGGCATTGGAATGATCCTGCTCATTATACGAATGGTAATGGTCGTACCGATATGGATAATGCCATCTATCGTACTATCACCAATGTCGCAGCTGGTCGTATTAACGCAGATAGTACCGATGCAATTAATGGTAGCCAGTTATACGCTGTTATGGGTGCAACTGAAGAGAACAGAAAACTTATTGAAAATAATGCCATCAATCTTGCACAAACTGATCACCGTATAAATCGCCGTATAGATAGTGTTGAAGAAGAATCTCGCGCAGGTGATGCGATGAACAGAAAACTTATTGAAAATAATACCATCAAGCTTGCACAAACTGATCACCGTATAAATCGCCGTATAGATAGTGTCGAAGAAGAATCTCGTGCAGGTGATGCGATGAATGCTGCATTAGCCGCATTAAAACCATTGCAATATGATCCTAATGAGAAATTTCAAGTGATGGCAGGTACTGGGCGTTTTAAAGACAAACAAGGATTTGCGTTGGGTGTGGCTCATCATATCAACGAGAACTTGTTGTTAAATGCTGGGGCAGCTTATTCAGGCAGTAAGTATAAAATGTGGAATGCAGGTATCACTTATCGCTTTGGCTCATCAAACCAAAAAGCGCCTGTTATCAAGGTATCTAATGATGAACAACGCATTCGTTCTCTTGAGCAAGAAAATATGATGCTAAAACAACGTTTAGCAGCGATTGAAGCGAAATTATCTAAATTAAAATAAAGAGTTATTAAGCCAAATAAAAAGACTTAACGCTGATCTGCACCCCTAAAGTTGGAATTATATCCAACAACAGAGGTGCAGATTTTTTATGACCAAATACAACCAAAAATTTAAACAACAAGCTGTTGATTTCTACTTTCAACACCACGAAACGCTTTCTTTAACCTGTCATACATTACTAGAACTTGTTATCAAAGAATATGTTCATTATTACAATGAGAACAGAATGCAATAAAAATTAAAAGGACTGAATCCTGTTCGATACAGAATTCAGTCCTTAAATGAGCATCCAACTTTTCAGGGTCAGATCACTTTTCAGCCAAACAAAAAATTATGCAGCAAACGGATCTTGTAAAATCATTGTTTGAACACGATCTGGGCCTGTTGATAGAATCGCAATCGGCACACCGGTAACTTCTTCAATACGTTTGATGTATTTACGTGCATTTTCAGGCAATTGATTAAAATCGGTAACACCGAAAGTATTCTCTGACCAACCGGGTAAAGTTTCATAAACCGGCTCAACCCCTTCCCATTTTTCCGCAGCTAATGGTGCGTATTCAAGGATTTCACCATTTGGCATTTTATATGCAACACAAATTTTAATTTCTTTAAATCCATCTAATACATCAAGTTTGGTCATACAAAAACCAGAAATAGAATTTAATTGAATGGCACGACGAACTGCCACCGCATCAAACCAACCACAACGGCGAGGGCGACCGGTTACTGCTCCAAATTCATTTCCTTTACGTGTAATTTCCATACCAACTTCATCAAACAATTCTGTTGTAAATGGCCCACCACCAACACGAGTGCAATAGGCTTTGATAATTCCCAATACATAATCAAGATTACGCGGCCCGAAACCTGAACCAGTTGCTACACCGCCGGCAGTAGTATTTGAACTGGTAACATATGGATAAGTACCGTGGTCAATATCCAACATTGTACCTTGTGCGCCTTCAAACAGAATATTGTCACCTCTTGCTCTCGCTTGATGCAAAATAGTAGTTACATCTGCCACCATAGCCTTGATAATATCAGCAACTGCTTGAATATCCGCAAGCGTTTTATCATAATCGACCGGTTCAACTTTGTAGTAATGCACTAATTGGAAATTGTAGTAATCCAAAACATTTTTTAATTTTTCCGCAAATACTTGCATATTGAATAAATCGCCAACACGTAAACCACGGCGAGCAACTTTATCTTCATAAGCCGGCCCAATACCACGCCCAGTTGTACCAATTGCTTTTTTACCCAATGCTGCTTCACGTGCGTGATCCATCGCTACGTGATAAGGTAAAATTAACGGACAAGCTTCAGAAATTAACAAGCGGTTACGAACATCCACACCTTTAGATTCCAATTCCCCCATTTCCTGCATTAATGCAGAAGGCGATAGCACCACGCCGTTACCAATCATACAAGTTACATTTTGACGCAAAATGCCTGATGGAATAAGGCGTAATACTGTTTTTTCGCCATTAATAATTAAAGTATGCCCTGCATTGTGTCCACCTTGATAACGAACAACATATTTCACACGATCCGTTAAAAGATCAACAACTTTACCCTTTCCTTCGTCGCCCCATTGAGCGCCAAGAACTGCTACACTTTTTCCCATAATTTTACCTTTAGGTTCTCTATTTCAGTTTAAAAAAATCTATCCTAGCCAAGAAAATACTTTACTACCAGATACATAAAATGCCAAACCAATCTTTTTCCAAATTCAACATAAAAAAGCCTCTATTGAGGCTTTTCAGTTACTTTTGTCCTTGTGGACGTTGCATAAATTGGAAAAACTCACTATCCGGTTTCAAAATCATCATATTATCGGATTGAGCAAAACTCTTTTCATAAGCTTTTAAACTACGAATAAAGTTATAAAATTCCGGTGCTTGTCCAAAACTATCAGCATAAATTTTCGCTGCAACAGCATCACCTTCCCCTCGTAGCTCTTGTGCTGTTTTATTTGCATTAGCTAAGATCACGGTTACTTTACGATCAACATCCGCCTGAATAAATGCCGCTTTTTCACGACCTTGAGAGCGGTGTTCACGTGCTACTGCATCACGTTCTGCACGCATACGCTGATAAATAGAAGAAGAAACTTCCACCGGCAAATTAATTTGTTTAATACGAACATCTACTACTTCAATACCCAATTCTGAGGTGCTTTCCGCTCCTGTATTTAAGGCTTTTTTCGCATCCAGCATTAATTCACCTCGAGTTCCGGAAACAATATCTTTAATGGTACGAGAACCAATTTCAGAACGTAAACGATCATTGACTTTGCGTCTTAACAGGCTATCTGCACGCAAATAATCCCCACCACCGGTTGAAGTGTAGAATTTACCAAAATCGGCAATACGCCATTTCACATAAGAATCAACTAATAAGTCCTTTTTCTCAACGGTTACAAAGCGATCCGCTTGTCCATCTAAAGTTTGGATTCTCGCATTTAAAATCTTAATTCCATCAATAAATGGAATTTTAAAATGCAATCCCGGACTATATACCACCACTTTATTATCAGCATCACGTTGTACTTTGCTAAAACGCAACATAATACCTCTTGTGCCTTCAGGTACTACAATAATGCTGGCGTAAACAATAACCGCAATCACAGCTAAAATAGGAATTACAAACTTACGCATCATTAAAATCTCCCTTGACGATCTACTTCAATTGTTGTTTGTCCTTTTGCATCTGTGACCGGTTTAGTCATTGGTGCTGATGATGTTAGCGGCACTTTCGGCATATCGCTCACTTTTTGATGCTGTTCGCTCGAATCCTCTGAACTTTTCTTCCCTTGTTTTAACAGCTGTTCCAACGGCAACACAGTTAAATTATTGCTATTATCCAATAACACCTTTGGTGTTCCCGCCATCACTTTTTCCATAGATTCCAAATATAAACGGTCTTTCAATAATTCAGGATTTGCTTTAAAGCCAGGCAATAATTTCGCAAAACGTTCCGCTTCACCTTGTGCATCCAATACAACCTGTTCTTTATAAGCTGTCGCCTGTTCTACAATACGTTGTGCATTACCGCGCGCAATTGGTTCACGCTCTCTAGCGTAAGCTTCTGCTTCACGAATCAAACGTTGTTCGTCTTCTTGAGCTTTAATAGCATCATCAAATGCATCTTTAACTTCTTCCGGTGGACGGGCAGATTGGAAGTTAACATCAATGACTTCTAAGCCCATATTGTAAGGTTTAATAATGTCATTCAATGATTTCCAAGTCCGTTCACGCACTACAGAACGCCCTGTTGTCAAAATATTATCCATTGTCATATGACCAATAACATAACGCAATGCACTGTCTGTCGCTTGACTTAAACTATCTTGAGGATCGACCACATTGAAAAGATAACGTGCCGGATCCTGAATACGATACTGTACGGTCATTTCAACCGTAACCATATTTTCATCCTGCGTTAACATTGAACCTTGAGTTTTCAGTTCACTGATGCGTTCCACATTAACCGGAATCACACTATCAATAAAAGTTGGTTTCCAGTTTAAACCCGGTTGAACGATCTTTTCCAATTTCCCAAAACGCAATACCACACCACGTTCTGCTTCTTTGATAGTATAAAATCCTGAAACTACCCAAACAATCACGGCAATAATCACCGCAAAAATAGCTAATTTACCGAAACCTTTAGAAGAAATTGCCGCACTTGAAGGGCGTTGTGGATTATTATTTCCTTGCCCACCTTGATTCAATTTATTGAAAAATTTTGATAACTCTTCAAGCAAATCAGGTGGATTATTGTCATTATTTTGTTGTTGATTTGGTTTTTGATCTTGTCCAGATGTGCTATTTCCTTTGTTCTCTTGTTTATCCGAACTTCCCGGCTTTGACCAAGGATCCTGCCCTGAATCATTCCACGACATATTTTTCTCCTTTTAAGTGATAAAAGACTATAAAAACGATTTATGCAAATTCAAGTATCACACTTGTTTGTGTTCACACTAAAAAACAAAATTACAGAATAATGTAATTTTTGCAAAGTGTTCAGTCTAAACAAAATCCGCTGATAAGTCTAACAAAATTCCCTAACTTATTGATGGGCTTGCAGCAAATTTAAGCTCAGATTTATAATGCTGATCCTATTAAATTTATATTGTTATCTTTATGTTGGCTTTATTTATTGCAATCGCTATTTGGGGTAGCTCATTACCAATCGGGAAATTAGCATATCACTCTTTTGAACCGGTAATTTTAGTGCAATTTCGTTTTTGTATTGCTGCTTTTATTGTTTTACCAACCTTTATGCGTTGCTATCGCCATATCGCATCACATCATTACAAACAATTAATATGGCTCTCTTTTCTCAATTACCCTGTTGTTTTTCTCTTACAATTTATAGGCTTAAAATACACTTCCGCTTCCAGTGCAGTAACAATGCTCGGTTTACAACCCTTGATTATGGTATTTGTCGGCGATCTCTTCTTTAAAGAAAAAACTGGAAAATTTGACTATTTTCTCGGACTACTCGCATTTATCGGCATCGCCTTAGTGGTGAGCGATGATGATCCGAACAGTCAAATTGATGTTTTAGGTTGTTTTTTAGTGTTAGCTTCCACCGTCGTTTTCGCTTTCACCACCCGTTGGGCTAAAGCGATAATGAAAGAAATTTCTCCTCGTAATTACACCGCCATTACTATCGTACTAGGAATGCTGTTATGCTTGCCATTCACCCTATTATTAAATCAACAATGGCATTTTAATCCACCTATGATCGATCTCATCGCCCTCCTTTATCTAGGTATTGTTTGCAGTTGGCTAGCACCAAAAATCTGGAATAGCGGTTTACCATTCGTTTCAGCTAATATTTCCGGCGTGATCTCGGCACTTGAACCGATATTCGGCATTATTTTCGCTATATTGTTCTTACATGAAAAAATAAATTGGAAAATTGCAAGCGGTATTCTGCTCGTTTTAGGCGTAACCCTCGTTTTCATTCTGCACACTATCCGACAGAGAACGGCAAACAGCCACACATAAACCGCCCTATCTTCAAAATCTTTGGAACATCGCTATAATAACGAACTATCATAACCAACAAAATGGAGATAAAAATGAATCAAATTAAATTAAATCAGCCAGCC
>NZ_JPXX01000003.1 GCF_000771875.1 Gallibacterium genomosp. 1
GAGGTTAGCGTTTTTTTTTCGCTTTAATGGGAGTGAGCCACTAAATTAGCAGTCCTCAATAGGTGGTAAACTATCACAAAAAGAGGACACTAAAATGAGAAGAACATTTAGCCCAAATTACAAAGTCACCGCAGTAAAATGAGTCACTGAGCAAGGTTATTCCGTTGCCAAAGCCTGTTTAGAATTAGGGATAGGCGAAACGGCCTTACGGCGTTGGATAAAACAACTCCAAGCAGAAGAACAAGGCTATGTATTACCAGGAACGAAGCCACTGTCGCCAGAGCAACAACGGATAAGAGAGCTTGAACAACGGATTAAAATTCTCGAGGAGGATAAAGAAATCCTAAAAAAGGCTACCGCGATTTTCATGTCACTCGAGCGCAACGCTACCAAGCGGTAAAGACATTAAAATCGTATGGAATAAAACGGGTTTGTGCGTTATTTGCGCTTTCAGAGCGGACATATTATGCGAAGAGAAAGCGTCAGGCTAAGCCGAATAAACATTTCGGTTTGGCGGTAGAGATAAAGGCGTTATTTGATGAAAGTCGAGGTTCAGCAGGAAAGTGAACTTTAAAGGCGAGACTTAAAAGTAAGGGGCTTGAGGTAGGATTAGCCTTAATTCGAAACCTGATGAAACAACAGGGATTAGTCAGTAAACAGCCACGAAAGCGTTGGCGTTCAGGCACATCAGAGAAAGCGTCCACATTGTTTAATAATGTGTTAAATCGGCAATTTAGTCCCCACTCAGAGACAACGGTGTTATGTGGTGATACCACCTATGTGAAGGTACTGGGGGAATGGTATTATTTAGTGATAGTAATGAATTTAGCACAACGTCAAGTCGTGGGTTGGCGATTGCAGAAACAGCATGATGCAACGTTAGTTGTTGATGCATTAAATCATGCGATGCTGACAACGAAAAGAACAGAGAAGATGTTGTTTCATTCAGACCAAGGCAGTATTTATGGAAGTGAGGCGTTTATCCAATGTGTCAAACAACATGGTTTGATACAAAGTATGAGTCATCGAAGAAATTGTTGAGATAATGCTCCGATGGAGCGTTGGTTTAGATGTTTTAAATATGAATGGATGTTAAAGGACGGTTATTCTTCATTAGAAGAAGCTAAGGAAGATATTAAGCGTTATGTGTTTTACTATAACAGAGTGAGACCGCATAGCTATAATCAAGGATTACCGCCAATTTTAGCGAAAAAAAACTATCAAGGACTGCTAATTTAGTGGATCACTACATTCAAAATTTTTAGTTCCCTTTCGTTACACTTAGGGGTATCAGTTATATCACAATAAATAGAATATAAATCAAAAACTTATATAAAGCTTCAGATAAAAAAATACCTCGTAGTAACGAGGTATTTTTATCTAACCTAATAGTTAAATTAGAACTGAATTGCTAAATTCACATTACCAGAAACAGAGTTAAACCCTTTCGCAAAAGTCGATTGTACTCCAGTACTCAATGCAATATTTTTGCTAATTTGATATTTTGCTCCCACATTAAGTTCACCAATTACGCGTGATACATCACAATCATCTAATGTAAACCGATATTGTGGATAATTCACAAAACCTGCACGTAAATAATTACCTCGATATGTCATATCATACCCCACAGCCGCTTTCGTTTGTAAACTTAATCTGTCATTGACTTGGAAATCACCTTTTATACCTGCTTTTACTATAAAGGCTTCTGTACTTTGTTTATCTACTGCAAAATCAAAATCTTTTGCTCCTTTCTCTATATAATCTTCGACTTCAACTCGTTGATAATCTAATGTCAAGAATGGCGTTACTTTCGTTTGAGGATTAATTTGGAATTCTCTATTTAATGTGATACCAGTTCGAAAATGATTCGCTTTCATTTCACTTTCCGCTGTCCGCTCTAAGAAAGTTAACCGACGTTTTCCATCTAAATAAGATTGACCAACTCCTGCATAAAAATCAATATCCCATTGTGGGGTTAAGACAGTATTACCATATACACCAACCTGCCAAGTATCCGCTTTTAAGTTATGATTAGCTGATGAATCATAACTATCTGCATCAGTTTTAATATAACCTGCTGTTAAACCTAATTTGGTATTCTCAGTGACGCAACGTTCATTACCTACTGCAATACCATAATGGTTAGCTTGATAGCCTGACAATCCAAATGATCCATCTCGCTCATTCCATTCACCTAACACTTTTGCCCACACTTGATTCTCATCAGTATCCACTAAACAACGTCCTGTCGGTATTGCTTTTGTTAAAGTATCGGTTGCTTCTATTATGACTCGACTGGTACGAATACCAAGTAATGGCTGAAGTTGTTCTACCGCTTTAACCACCTCTTTTTCACTATTTAATTTTATTAAACCAAAAGCAATATCATTGTCTGCTGATGCTTTAATTTTATCTAAGCTAGCTGCTACTGGAACTAAGCAATCATCACACGCTTGTTTCACCAGATGTTCAATTAAGCCTGGCTTCGGTTCAGGAGTAGGATTTGGAGTTGGGTTAGGTTCTGGGGTTGGGTTAGGTTCCGGAGTTGGCTCAGGTTCTGATACAGGAGTAGCTTTAACATTTAAATGCATCGCTTGTGGGTCATATATCGCAGTAAAATCAAATAATATACTATTATCTTCTATTTTCGGATTAAAACGTCCTTTCAGCACCCCATCAGTACTTAACACATTTAAGAAAGTATCATCACCGCCTTGCAGCTTATCGGCATACACATAAAGTTTACTACCATCATCAATCACAATATCCTTGGCACTATGTAATTGGCTGTAATCGCTATGACTATTAACATCGACTTGATAAGTGCCTTTTATCGTTAACGAATCAACCAGTTGTTTACCTCCAGCCTGGGAATACAAAGTACCATTTGGATTAACTACTATATCGGTATGCACAATGGTATTTGGTGCTAATGCAATTTTACCTTCATTAATGGATAAACCTGGACGATGGATTCCCTTATCATCGATATAACCAGTAATAATATCTTTATTTAGGGTACCTGTAAGGCTCCAAGTACCTGTACCTGTTTTTTCAATAGTGTCAAAAGCAAAGAATTTTTTTCCTGTGGAATAAGTAACACTAAATGGATCATTTATCTTAATATCCTTGGTAATATCACCTAATTCCCCTAAATGTAGGGATAGGATATTTTCACCTGATAACATTAAAGTATTAGTATTCCATAATGTTATATTAGATAAATCTATATTACTTATCGAAAATATAATTCCTTCTATTCCTTCTGGGCTTCTCATCAGCTTTAAGGTTTGCCGTTGAGGTTTATAACTAGTCCATCTATCTCCTTCTACATCCATAAAAGAAAAAACAACTGCACCAACAGCTTCACCAGAAGAAGCTGGACCAGCCATACCGGGTATTGCTGTCACAGTAGCATTCCCACCAATAGTAGTTATACCACCTGCTTTACCATTCCCTATGTGAAGTCCAATAACTCCTTTAATACTCCCTCCCATCATAGTGAGATCTCCGCCCCCAAATACATTGAGTCCATATCTATTAATTTCTCCCCCTGTCATAGTAACGGAATTTACTCCATATGGTAGATTAACCCCATTCTTGATATTTCCTCCTGCAATAACAAGATCACCTATTCCCTCATCATCTGTATCAAAATCATCTACTGTCCCGCCTAATATTGTAAGATCAGTATATTCATCTATCTTAATAGAGCCTACATTACCACTCTCTAAGATAAAATGATTTTTAGCCGATGTATAGCTATCACTATATACAGCGACAGACTTCGAATTAATATTTCCACGTAACACTATTTGCGAACCATCTGAAACAATAAGACGATTAATATTTCCTTGTCCATCTAATATAACATCAGATGCTCTTTCAACTAGTATTGTTGAACATGAATTTCCAACTAAATAATAGGTTCCTGAAGAAGTAATTTTGTCTGGACATACTGCTAAAACAGGTAAAGAAAAAAATGCTAATAATGTTGCTACAATGATATTTAGAGGAAATTTTTGTGATTTATAAGTTACTAATGAAGGGAGAAGGGGGGGGGAAACTTGAGTATTTGTTACAGCTTTTACTATGCTGGTTTTACCCTTTGTTCTGGTATTTTCAGAAGCACACTGCCATAACCGCTGAACAGCATTCCAAACTAAACGATAGATATGATTCATAAGAAGTTCCTTATCTCAGAGGGGTATTTAAAGAAATAGCAGTCCACATCACTGCTACAAAAAAAGTTATTCAAAATAACACTTTATTAGTATAAGCTTATTTTTATTTTTTGCTAGTGTAGTGGTAGACTAATTTTGCAGTCCTCAATAGGTGGTAAACTATCACAAAAAGAGGACATTAAAATGAAAAGAACATTTAGCCCAAATTACAAAGTTGCCGCAGTAAAATTAGTCACCGAACAAGGTTATTCCGTTGCCCAAGCTTGTTTAGAATTAGGGATAGGTGAAACGGCCTTACGTCGTTGGTGGTGCGGTAGCTTGTTTTTTTCATTGACATACGTTTCCAGTTCAGCGGTTTCCACAGACGAAAAGAGTAAGATGGCTTTAATGCAACTGTGGTGTGATGAAAAAATTAAATACCTGTTAATAAATGTATCAACAGGTATTTAACATTATAATATTACCGACTAGTACACCCAATATTTTGTTGAATTTTGCAATTCCAGATTAAGTCTTATTAAGACACAAAGTTACCTCCTGAATTTCATTGATTCTTCAGATAAATTCGCATTTTTTAGTGCGAAATTGAGTTCCTGTAATAGTTGTAATCGCTCCTCATACGTAATAAGTGAATAATATCTGTGCTGCAATGCGCCAATGAGTTTCCAAAATAGATCTAGATGGACATTACCAATCAATTTTCTGATCCGAATATAAGTTTCTATCGCTCCTATCTGTCTTAGTGTGCGGACATTTTTTATATCAACACGATTCAATAACAACTCGTGTTTGAAATTAAGGTTTGGTAGATCCTTAATACGAGATTGGCGTTTTTTCTTAGTTTGCTGTTTTTTCTGTTTGACTTGTTCTATAGAAAGTAATATCAATGAACGATATTTTTGCTTATCTTCAGTAATTTCTTTAGGTAGATAGAAATACATATTTGAAGGTGATGTATATGGATAGGGAACACCTCCAAGTTGAATGATAAGTTTTGCTAATTCTCCAACAGCTCGAATATAAACAACATTATTTCTATAGATAGCAAACATATGAGAATCTTTGAAAATGCCATAGCCGTTAAATAGACTCTTTATTACGACCGTCCCAACTAACTCTCCCATAATTCTAGATACTTCGTCAGTGTTTCTTCCTGTATACGTTTGCAGAATCATAATAATTCACCTATAGTTGATGTAATTTAAACAAAAATTGCACTATCGGTAACGATTGCATAGAAAATATATCAATAAAAATTTTTATTTAGAAACGTTTTTATGATAAAAAAATGGATTATGTGAGGTTGATCGATAAACTGAAAAAAACTTGCATTTTTTATAACACTTTTGCCGTTATGTGAATAATAATGATATAAAATGTAAGTTTTTTTAACATTTGATGTTTGTAAATGCATCGTGTTCTGCTATACGGAAACATAAAAGAGATTAGAACAATGAAAGGAAACCATAATATACAATGTCCTTGCCAATCTGGATTTGAATATCAAGACTGTTGTCAGCCATTACATCTATATCAAAAAAAAGCAGCAACTGCAGAACAATTAATGCGTTCCCGTTATTCGGCATTTGTATTGGCAGAGATTGATTATATTGTAAAGACGACAGCACCAGTACAGCAATCACTACTAAATAGCAAAGCGTTACATCAATGGGCGTTAAATACCCAATGGGACGGATTGGAGATCGTGAAGGTCGTACCGGAAATGGATAATCATCACGCACTGGTTGAATTTAAAGCTTTTTTTCTGCACCAAAAGAAACGAATGACACACCACGAATTATCTATTTTTGTGCGGATTGCGCAACAATGGTATTTTTTAGATCCGACAGTTGCCACTAAATGGGGATTAAAAGAGCCCTGTTTCTGTCATTCAGGAAGAAAATTTAAACAGTGTTGTGCTAAATATTTGTAAATAATCGTATCCTTAAATTCTTAGTTATTATCGTTGTATGTACTATACGCTTCCATCAATTCTTTTCCTTGTTTACCTCAAAGTAAAAAAACAACGGAATAGACGGAATTTCGCTATAATAGCCTGTAAAAATTGGAGAAAGGTCGAAGTTCAATCATTAAAGAGGTGTAAATAATGATGCAGGCTATTCACAAACAGGATCAAGGATATTGGTTATTAACGCAAGGATCGGCAATTTATTTGCAGCAGGGAGAGTTGCCTTATGGAGAGGCAGCATTATATGGAGTAGAAGGGTTATTTGGTTGTGTAATTGGTGAATATCACCAACACCCATTATGGTTGGTGGAAGAGATTCCTAATGATGAGCAACGCGAGTATGTATCGTTGCGTTCACAGCTTTATCGTAAAGAAGAGGAATTTAATCTATTAAATCGAGGTGTGGCGTTGAATTATTTCTTTAAAACACACCGTTATTGTGGAAAATGTGGCGAGAAAACCTATTTGACAACTGGTGAATTTGCTGTGGAATGTCCTAAATGTGGCTATCGTCATTATCCGGTGATTTGTCCTTCAATTATTGTTTCTATTAGAAGAGGAAAAGAAATTTTATTGGCAAATCATCAACGCCATATCGGCGGAATTTACACCACATTGGCAGGCTTTGTCGAAGAGGGCGAATCATTGGAGCAAACGGTCGAGCGAGAGATTTTTGAAGAAGTCGGCTTAAAAGTGAAGAATATTCGCTATTTCGGCAGCCAGCCTTGGGCATTTCCAAATTCATTAATGGTCGGTTTTTTGGCGGATTATGACAGCGGTGAAATTCGTTTACAAGATAATGAAATTCACGATGCAAAATGGTTTCGTTATGATGATGAACTTCCTCTATTGCCGGAGGAGGGAACAATTGCACGCAAATTGATTAAAACAACATTGGCACTTTGTGCAGAGGATAAATAATTTATGACCCAATTAAAAAATGATCGTTATTTACGCGCTTTATTACGGCAACCGGTTGATATGACGCCGGTTTGGATGATGCGTCAAGCCGGGCGCTATTTGCCTGAATATAAGGCGACTCGGGCGCAAGCCGGCGATTTTATGTCGTTATGCCGTAATGCAGAGTTGGCTTGTGAGGTCACTTTACAGCCATTGCGTAGATATGATCTGGATGCGGCAATCCTGTTTTCCGATATTTTAACCATTCCGGATGCGATGGGGTTAGGGTTGAGTTTTGGGGCAGGGGAAGGGCCTAAATTTGCGAAACCGATTCAATGTCAGGCGGATATAGCGCAATTACCGATTCCTGATCCGGAGCAAGAGTTGGGCTATGTGATGAATGCGGTGAGAACCATTCGTCGTGAATTAAATGGTTCGGTGCCATTAATCGGTTTTTCCGGTAGCCCGTGGACATTAGCGACTTATATGGTAGAGGGCGGATCAAGCAAAGCGTTTACCAAGATTAAAAAAATGCTCTATAGCGAACCCGCATTGTTACACGCTTTATTGGATAAATTAGCGGATAGTGTGATTTTGTATCTTAATGCGCAGATTAAAGCCGGCGCGCAGGCAGTAATGGTCTTTGATACGTGGGGTGGTGTGTTAGCTCACCAACAATATCGTGAATTTTCATTGCGTTATATGGAAAAAATTGTTAAGGGTTTGATTAGGGAATCTGAAGGGCGGATTGTACCGGTTACTTTATTTACTAAAGGTGGTGGTTTGTGGTTGGAAGCAATCGCAGATACCGGATGTGATGCAATAGGTTTGGATTGGACGATTGATATTGCGCAAGCAAAAGAGCGTGTTGGTGATAAGGTAGCGTTGCAGGGAAATATGGATCCTAGTGTTTTATATGCGCCAGCAGAACGTATTGAACAGGAAGTTAAAGCCATTTTAGCTGGATATGGTAAAGGTTATGGACACGTCTTTAATTTAGGACACGGCATTCACCAAGATGTGCCGGTTGAAAGTCCTAAAGTGTTTGTTGATGCGATTCATCGTTTTTCAAAAGTGTATAAGACAGCCTAAGAGGTAGATATGAGGAACCCGATTCAAAAACGTTTGGCAAATTTGGAAAGTTGGCAACAGTGTGTTTTTATGGCCTGTTTGTGTGAACGAATGTATCCTAATTTTGTGATGTTTTGCAATATTACCGAACAACCGCAGCAGGCAAAGGTTTACCATAATATTATGAACCTTGTTTGGGAACATTTAACTATTAAAAATGCAAATATTAATTTTGAACACCAGTTGGAGAAGTTTGAGCAAGTTATCCCGAATATTAATGACTACGATTTTTTCGGTATTGTTCCGGCGGTGGATGCTTGTGAAGCATTATCTAATTTGTTACACGCGCTAATTGGTGGAGAAAGTTTAGAGCAAGCAATAAGAATTAGTTTGTTATCTTTGCAAACCATTGTGTCATTATTGGAAACGGAAGAAAATCGCCATTTTAGTGATGATGAATTGAAAAATAATGAGTTAATTATTGATGAGTTAGATATTCAATGGGCGATTTATCGTACACTCAATGAACTGGAAAAACGTGATATTGAGGTGATTAACGGTTTGAAAAATGAGATCCGTGCCACAAAAATGAGTAATATCGGAGTTGAATTAAGCAATTAATGTGACTTTTTTCTAATTTTAGTAATAAATCTCTTTTAATATGATTAAAGTTAGATTAATCTGTTCACTCAAGACAAGGCTTGAGCTGGGGTGGATCAAGGGATATTCACCAACGAGGCTATCTCGGCTTTTTCAAAAAATTGAAAGAGAATCTATTCAATTTCTAAACCACAGTAAAATATAGAGGGTAATATTTATGAACAAAACTGAATTAGTTGACGTAATTGCAGAAAAAACTAAGTTAAGCAAAAAGGATTCTAAAGCAGCATTAGAAGCTGCCTTAGAAGCAATTACTGAAAGCCTTAAAGCAGGTGATGCAGTACAATTAATTGGTTTCGGTACATTTAAGGTTAACCAACGTCAAGAACGTACAGGACGTAACCCACAAACCGGTAAAGAAATCAAAATCCCAGCAACTAAAGTGCCTGCATTTGTTTCCGGTAAAGCTTTAAAAGATGCTGTAAAATAATTTTGGTGAAAAAAGTCGCTATTTTTTATAATAGCGGCTTTTTTAATGGCTAAAAATAGGCTTTTATTGCCTGTTGAGTAAATAGTTGTTTATCTTCCCAGCGTAACATCGTTAATCTATTGCCCCAAACACAACCGGTATCTAATGCATAAATATTTTTAGGCGTTGGATAATCAACAAGGCTTGCCCAGTGACCGAATAAGATTGCTATTTGCTGATATAGTGGATTTTCTAATTCAAACCAAGGTTTTAATGGGGCTGGTGATTCATTTGGCGGTAATTTACACTCAAATTCTAAGCGATTATCCGGATAGCAGTAACGCATACGCGTAAAAACATTAATGCTGTAACGTAAACGTTCAATGCCGCTTAAATCTTCAGACCAGAGATCCGGTGAGTTTTGATACATTTCACGTAATAATTGTAGATAATCACCTTGTTGCAATACCTGTTCAACTTCCGCAGCACACTGTTTCGCCGTTGCCAAATTCCATTGCGGACAGATACCGGCGTGAGTAATGACGAAACCAAGATCGGAACGATCAATCAGTAAAGGCTGATGACGCAGCCAATCAATCAAGTCTTTAAAATCCGGCGCGGAAAAAATAGCATCAACATGATCTTTTGCTTTGATTTTCTTAATGCCAAAAGCGGTAGAAAGCAAATGCAGATCGTGATTGCCCAATACGGTTTGTGCTGATTTACCCAATGCTTTGACAAAACGTAGACATTCGAGAGATTTATCGCCGCGAGCGACCAGATCACCGACCAGATAGAGTTTATCCTGTGCCGGATTAAAATGAACTTGTTGTAACAGCAGTTGCAGTTCATCAAAACAACCTTGTAAATCACCAACAATATAGGTCGCCATAAATTCCCCCTTCTCTTTATAGTGTAATGAGTAAATAAGCGAGGTAGATAAAATAAGTTGCGAGCAATATCGCACCTTCACTTCGGGATATTTTTCTGCCTGTTGATGCAAATAGCCAAAGTAAGAGCATACTGATAATCAGCATTGCGAAATCAAGATAAGAAATATCACCGACAGCAAGCGGAAATACGCTTGAACAGGCACCCATCACGAAGAATATATTGAAAATATTGCTGCCGACAACGTTACCAATTGCCAGATCGGAACTTCCTTTTTTAGCAGCAAAAACAGATGTAGCCAATTCAGGAAGTGAAGTACCGCCGGCAACAATGGTTAAACCGATGACAGCATCACTGACCCCGAAATTTTGTGCGATTTGAATCGCGCCGGAAACAAAGAAATCGCCGCCGATAATTAATACCGCTAGACCAATCAGCAGATAGAATCCAATTTTTAATGAAGAGAGCGGTGTAGTTTCATCCTGTTCACTTTCCTCTGATTGATCCTGCTTGGCATTAGCAAAGGTATAACTTAGGAAAATAGCGAAAAACAGCAATAAAATTAAGCCATCACCACGCGAAATAAAGTCGATCGCTTGATTGTTTAGTAAACGATCAAAACAGAGAAAAATGAAAGCTAACGAGGCTAACAGCGCAAAAGGGATCTCTTTTTTAACCGAACTTGCTTTGATCATAATAGGTGAGGCGAGCGCACTGGCACCGACAATAACCAAAGTATTAAATAGGTTGCTGCCAATAATATTGCCGACAGAAACACCGGAATTACCTTTTAATGCCCCCCAGAAGCTGGTAATGAATTCAGGCAGTGAAGTACCGAAAGCAACAATGGTTAAACCAATAATTAACTCATTAATTTGAAAACGGCGAGCAACGGCAATAGCGCCATCAGTGAAACGATCAGCACCCCAAAGAATGCCGACAATGCCGATCAATAACGTAATATATTCCATTATTCTTCCTCATCTTGATTGACAGTTCCGGCATCGGCAAGCGGTGGATTATCGGCAAGCCAATTGGCGAGGCGAGCGTAATCGGCAATAGTGAGATTTTCTGCACGATCGGTCAGTTTAATACCTAATTCTGTAAGTTGTTCAGCTGTAAAGAGATCCATCAATGAATTTCTTAAAGTTTTACGACGTTGATTAAATGCTTGGGTACAAACGCGGTTTAACCAGTAAAGATCTTTTACTGGATGAGGCAATACTTTATGGGGAACTAAGCGTACAACGGCGGAATCTACTTTGGGAGCAGGTTTGAAAGCTGATGGGGGAACTTCCAATACAGGAATAACTTGGCAGAAATATTGAGCCATAATGGTTAAGCGACCGTATGCTTTACTATTTGGGCCTGCACATAAACGGTTTACCACCTCTTTTTGCAGCATAAAGTGCATATCTTGAATGACATCGTGATATTGAAAAAGGTGAAACATCAAAGGTGTTGAAATGTTATAAGGCAAATTGCCGAAAATTCGTAATGGTTTCTCTGCCTGCTGTGCTAATTGTTGAAAATCAAAACGCATTACGTCTTGCTCAATAACGGTCAATTTTTGATGTAAAAACGGATGGTGGCGTAATCTTTCTGCTAAATCACGATCCAATTCGATCACGGTTAAATGTTCAATTTGTTCAGCAACCGGTTCGGTTAAGGCACCGAGACCGGGACCAATTTCGATGAGAAAATCATTTGCTTGCGGATTAATCGCAGCAACAATACTTTGAATAATTTGATCATCGTGTAAAAAGTTTTGCCCGAAACGTTTTCGTGCCGTATGTCCTAAATGTGTTTTTGAATTCATCAAAATCTCCTCAATAGTTGGAATCTTGCTGTTGGTGGCGACAGAATGTATTTATTGTTGTTTTAGCAAGTTGTTTTCTAGAAAAAATAACCGCACACAGTGTGTGCGGTCGCTATTATAACTAAATCGCTTAGTGTTGAATAACCGAGCAATTATTTTTGTAAAATCTTAATATCGGCTGATTTTCTCAATGTTTTCACCCAATCTTTAGAGGCTTCCATTGCTTGTTGATTAACTACTTGCTGATAGGCCTTTTGCATATAGGCTTCTTTAGTTTTATCCCCTTCACGTTTATCGACAACTTCTAGAATATGCCAACCATATTGGGTTTTAAACGGCTGAGAGATCACACCTTTTTTGCTATTTTTTATCATTGCTTGAAATTCCGGATCATATACTTCAGGGAAATTCCAACCTAAACTCCCACCGTTAGCTCCGGAAAGGTAATCTTTTGAGTAAGATTTTGCTGCAGCGGCAAAAGTGGTTTTACCTGCGATAATATCACTACGCAAATCAGATAATTGTTTTTTGGCTTGAGCATCATTTAATAGAGGATTTGTCTTTATAAGGATATGGCTGACAAGATATTGTGGAGATTTTACAGTCTGCAATGTACCTTTTTGCTTTGCTTCATTGTACATCTGCATACCCAATTTTTCTATTTGTTCACGTGAAACAGAGATACTTTCGTTTATTGCTTTATTACGAACTTCTCCCATAATAATTTGGTGGGCAATCTGTTGACGGAACTTTGCTTCACCGATTCCCTGATAATCTAATGCATCGAGGAATTGCCCATAAGTTAAGCCATTCTCATTGGCAATTTGGTGCATAATTTGTTGAATTTGTTGTTGAGATACATTGATGTTTGCATCTTTAATTGCTTTTTGTACTAACATATCGTCAATGATATCATCCAGTGCGGCTGCACGATTGGCTTCAGTATTGGCGCGTTTACCCAAAGCCTGTTTAACTTGACTATTTAATATAGGAGTACCGTTAACAGTTGCTACAACTTTTTCTACGGCATAGCTTGTTGATGCTAATGATAAACAGCCTGTTAAAAGTAAAAATTTGATCCATTTTGTTTTCATAACCTATTGTCCTATTTGCTATATTTTGTACTGTGTTCCGTTTCACATTAGATGACGAAATTAAAAAAAGGTTCTTAATCGTTCCTTATTAAATCCACTTGATAACAGCCATCATATTTCATTGTTTTCACTTGTATCTGTTCCTGTCTTGAAGTAGGGATATTTTTACCAACATAATCGGCACGAATAGGCAGTTCACGATGCCCTCTATCAACAAAAATTACCAGTTCGATTTTTGCAGCCCTACCGAAATCAATCAGTGCATCCAATGCCGCACGAATAGTTCGACCGGTAAATAATACATCATCCACTAGGATAACTTTTTTATTTTGAATATTAATGGCTTCCGAAGCACCGTGATAAACCGGAGATTCGCTCGCTTCAGCATATTGCAAATCGTCACGATAAAAAGTGATGTCCAGTTCCATATAGGGTAGGATTATGCCGGTCAGCTGCGCAATTTTCTGCCGTAAAAGATCGGCAATTTCAGCGCCTCTACGGCGAATACCCACGATGATTAAATCATCCAATGTTTGGTGTTTTTCAATAATTTCATGGGAGATACGTGAGATCGTACGAAAAAACTGGCTTTCATCGATAATCACTTTTTCCATAAATAAAGTAACCTTCTAATTAGGATAGAACAGAGTTAAAAATAGCATAAAATTAGCGTTAACGCACATTGAAAACCTATTTTTCAAAGAAAATTAGGTTTTGTCGAAATGACAAAACCTAATAGTTCAGATTAGATAGCCCAGTGGCCGGCATAGAATATCACTAAAATGATCGCAATAATGACTGTACCAAGGTTGAGTTTACGCCATTCGCCGGCAATGATTCGTCCGATAACTAAAGAGGCGAAACCTAACATAATGCCGGTAACGATATTGGCGGTTAAGACGATAAATACCGCACAGATTAAACCACTCATTGCAGCGACAAAATCATTGAAATCCAATTTAGCAACATTGCTCAACATTAATAGACCAACATACATCAATGCTGGTGCCGTGGCATAACCGGGTACTAGAGCAGCTAGTGGTTGGAAGAATAACATTAATAAGAATAATAAACCGACAACAATGGCAGTAATACCAGTTTTACCTCCAGCAGCAGTGCCGGCTGCTGATTCAATATAAACGGCTGCAGGTGCGGTGCCGAATAAGCCGGAGAACAAACTGCTTAATGAGTCTGACGTCAAGGCTTTGCCACCGTTAATGATTTGCCCATCTTTATCCAAAAGATTGGCTTGACCGGCAACAGCTCGAATGGTACCGGTTGCATCAAAAACAGCTGTCATTACTAAGGCGAACACTGCCGGTAAAACCATTGGTTGCAATGCACCGGCGATATCCAACTGTAAGAAATGAGAGGTTTCACCGAAAGAAGGCAATTTGAAAATTTGACCGGAAAATTTAACATTAGGATCGAAAATTAAACCGATAATGGTGATGGCGATAATCACTAACAGAATGCCACCTTTTACTTTCAAACGTTCCAAACCGATAATGGCGGCAAGACCGATCAAAGCCATCATTACTGGGAAAGAGGTGAAATCACCTAATTTAACCGGTAAACCGGCATCATTACCGACCACCAAACCTACACCGTTCGCAGCAATCAAAAGCAGGAATAGACCGATTCCGATACCGGCACCGTGCGCGATACTGGCTGGCAGATTACGTAAAATCCAAGCACGAATACCGGTGGCGGAAATTAATGTAAAGACAACCCCCATTAAGAAAACGGCACCCAATGCCACCGGAATACTGACTTGTTGCCCAAGCACTAAGCTAAAAGCGGTAAAGGCGGTTAATGAGATTGCCACGCCGATAGCCATCGGCGCATTTGCCCAAAAACCGATAAGAATTGAACCTAAACCTGTTACTAAACAGGTCGCAATAAAGACGGATTCAGCGGAAAAACCGGCGTTACTTAACATTCCCGGCACAACAATAACGGAATAAACCATTGCTAAGAATGTTGTGAGCCCAGCAATAATTTCTTGGCGTAAAGAACTTTTGCGGGCGGAGAGTTCAAAACGCTGTTCAAGCATATTAGACATTGAAATACCTTAAATTATAACGAAAGGAAAATAGGGGAAGAATTTTACCTGAGTCGGCGACAATCTACTATTAAAAAATGCAAACGTTTGCGTTTTTTTGGAAATAAAACGCCTTACCCGCTAAAGGCAGCAAGGTAAGGCGTTATTGATTCTAGCCCTGTAATGAATAGATATTTAATTGATCAAGTTTGTGTAAGCCGTTTGCCAAAGCGGTAGCACCGTTCATTGTGGTCAACACCATCACTTTATGCTGCAAAGCGCTACGGCGAATAGAATGGCTATCAGCAACAGATTCCGGTTTGCCGTCAACAGTGTTGATAACCAGTGCAATTTCACCGTTCTTAATTGCATCAACAATGTGCGGGCGACCTTCACGAACTTTATTCACGTGTTGAACAATAATACCTTGTTCGGCAAGGAATTTAGCAGTGCCGTAAGTTGCGCATAAACCGAAGCCAAGTGCTTGTAATTGTTTGACTACAGTCAATAAACGTTGTTTATCCTGATCGGCAACAGATAGGAACACTTTTCCTCCGTGAGGGATATGTTCACCAGCACCAAGTTGTGCTTTGATAAAGGCTTCAGCAAAAGTTTCACCTACGCCCATTACTTCGCCAGTCGAACGCATTTCAGGGCCTAAAATAGTGTCTACTCCCGGGAACTTGATAAATGGGAACACTGCTTCTTTAACTGCAAATTTTTCCGGAATCACTTCTTTTTTAATATTTTGCTCTGCTAAGGAAATACCTGCCATAACGCGTGCAGCGATTTTAGCTAAAGGTACGCCGGTAGCTTTACTAACGAAAGGAACTGTACGAGAGGCACGTGGATTAACTTCAAGCACATAAATAGTGTCGCCTTTAACGGCAAATTGAACGTTCATCAACCCGACCACTTTTAAAGCAAATGCCATTTCAGTGGTCTGACGGCGGATCTCATCCTGAATTTGTTGGCTCAAAGAATATGCAGGAAGAGAACAAGCGGAGTCGCCACTATGGATACCAGCCTGTTCAACGTGCTGCATAATACCGCCAATAACAACTTGTTTCCCATCGCAAATACAGTCGACATCGACTTCGATTGCATTATCGAGGAAATGATCCAGTAAAATCGGACTATCATCAGAAACCTGTACGGCTTCGCGGATATATTTATTAAGTTCATCTACGTTGTAAACAATTTGCATTGCACGGCCACCTAAAACATAAGACGGACGCACAACTAAAGGATAACCGACTTCGTCAGCTAATTTTACGGCTTCTTCTGCATTTTTTGCCGTGTGGTTAGATGGCTGTTTTAATTTCAGATCATTTAAGATCTGTTGGAAACGTTGTCTATCCTCTGCTGCATCAATGCTGTCGGCAGATGTTCCAATAATATTGACGCCGTTTTGTTGCAATTTATTGGCTAGTTTTAGTGGGGTTTGACCACCATAATGCACGATTACGCCATACGGGTTTTCAATGTGAATAATCTCTAAAACATCTTCAAGTGTTAGCGGTTCAAAATAGAGACGATCAGAAGTATCGAAATCAGTAGAAACGGTTTCCGGATTACAGTTAACCATAATAGTTTCAAAACCACTTTCTCGCAAGGCAAGAGCGGCGTGTACACAGCAATAATCGAATTCGATTCCTTGACCGATACGATTTGGACCACCTCCCAAAATCATAATCTTTTTACGATTTGATGGGGTAGCTTCACACTCTTCTTCATAGCAAGAGTAGAGGTAAGCCGTATCTGAATTAAATTCACCTGCACAGGTATCAACACGTTTGTAAACTGGATGTAGATTGAATTGATTACGGCGTGTTCTCACATCACTTTCACTAGTTTTAGTTAATTGCCCAATACGTTTATCGGAGAAACCTTTTCGTTTTAAACGGCGCAACTCAGCGTAGTCTAATTGATCCAATGTTTTTTGTTCTAGTGTCAACTCTTCTTGTACAAGATCTTGAATTTGTCGTAAGAACCACGGATCAATTTTAGTGTAACGATAAACCTCATCTAATGACCAACCTAAACCAAAAGCATCTGCAACATAGAGTAGGCGTTCAGGGCCAGGATTAGAAATTTCGTGACGTAATTTTTCATTATCTTCTGAACGTAAATTAAATCCGCAAATGCCTGTTTCTAAACCACGCAATGCTTTTTGTAAACTTTCTTGGAAAGTACGCCCCATTGCCATCACTTCACCGACAGATTTCATTTGCGTGGTTAAACGGTCATCTGCTTGTGGGAATTTTTCAAAGGCGAAACGTGGTACTTTAGTAACAACATAATCAATTGAAGGCTCAAATGATGACGGAATTAATCCGCCAGTGATGTCATTGCGTAACTCGTTTAATGTGTAACCGACCGCTAATTTAGCCGCTACTTTGGCAATCGGGAATCCTGTTGCTTTTGAAGCAAGTGCAGAAGAGCGGCTAACACGAGGATTCATTTCGATCACAATCATTTCGCCGTTTTCAGGATTGATAGCAAATTGTACATTTGAACCACCGGTATCTACACCAATTTCGCGTAACACCGCAAGGCTTGCATTACGCATAATTTGGTATTCTTTATCAGTGAGAGTTTGTGCCGGAGCAACGGTAATTGAGTCTCCAGTGTGTACTCCCATTGGGTCGAGATTTTCAATGGAGCAAACAATAATACAGTTATCTGCTTTATCACGTACTACTTCCATTTCATACTCTTTCCAGCCTAACACCGATTGCTCAATTAATAGTTCGTGAGTTGGGGAGGCATCAAATCCACGTTCACAAATAGCTTGAAATTCTTCCCGATTATAAGCGATACCACCACCAGAACCGCCCATTGTGAATGACGGACGAATTAAGGTTGGAAATCCAACTTGTTCCTGAGCTTGCCACGCTTCAGCAAAGGTGTGGCAAATGAATGATTTTGGCGTATGTAAACCGATTTTCGCCATTGCTTCTTTAAAACGACCGCGATCTTCTGCTTTATCAATTGCATCTTCAGTCGCACCGATTAATTCCACATTATATTTTTGTAAGATACCGTTTTTGGAAAGATCTAATGCGCAGTTCAATGCAGTTTGTCCGCCCATTGTCGGCAAAATGGCATCCGGGCGCTCTTTGGCGATAATTTGTTCCACTGTTTGCCAACGAATTGGCTCAATGTAGGTAACATCAGCCATATTCGGGTCGGTCATAATGGTTGCTGGATTTGAGTTAACAAGGATAACTTTATATCCTTCTTCACGCAATGCTTTACAGGCTTGTGCACCGGAATAGTCAAATTCACACGCCTGCCCGATAACGATTGGACCGGCACCGATAATTAATATTGTTTTAATGTCTGTGCGTTTTGGCATAATTTATTTTTCACCCATTTTACTGATTAACGTGTCACATAAGAAGTTGCTGTTTGTGTATGGCTTGCAATATCCATTTTGTGAATAAATTTATCAAAGAGATAAGCAACATCGTGCGGACCTGGGCTGGCTTCTGGATGACCTTGGAACGAAAATGCGGCTTGTGTTGTCAATTCAATTCCTTGAACCGAACCATCGAACAGAGAACGATGTGTGATGCGAACATTATTTGGCAGACTATCAGCATCCACTTCAAAACCGTGATTTTGACTGGTAATTAATACTTTTTTGTTATCTAAGTCTTCAACAGGATGGTTTCCGCCGTGATGACCAAATGCCATTTTTTTTGTTTTCCCGCCAACAGCTAAACTGAGTAATTGATGTCCTAAACAGATACCGAAAATAGGTTTTTTACTTTCTAATAATTGACGGATAGCAATAATGGCGTATTCACAAGGTTCAGGATCGCCAGGGCCGTTAGAAAGAAAAATGCCATCCGGATTAAGTGCTAGCACTTCACTAGCTTGGGTATCTGCAGGAACAACCGTAATATGACAACCACGTTCCGCCAACATTCTGAGAATATTCCGTTTAACGCCGAAATCATAAGCGACAACGTGAAAACGGTAATGTTGTTGTTGAGGATAACCTATGCCAAGCTGCCAAACACATTCAGTCCATTCATAACTATTTTTACAAGTTACCTCTTTAGCGAGGTCTTTACCTGCCATTGAACCGAAACTTTGTGCTAGAGTTAATGCTTTTTGTTCATCAATTTCACCTGCCATAATGCAACCAGACATTGCACCTTTGTCTCGTAATAGACGAGTTAAGCGGCGAGTATCAATATCTGCAATTGCGACTACATTATTTTGCAGTAAATATTGATGCAAAGACATTTCACTGCGGAAGTTACTGTGTAAGAGTGGCAGATCACGAATAATTAAGCCAGCAGCGTAAACTGCATCGGATTCTACATCTTCGCTGTTGGCACCGGTATTGCCGATATGTGGATAGGTTAAGGTAACAATTTGTTTTGTGTATGAAGGATCAGTGAGGATTTCCTGATAACCAGTCATTGAAGTATTAAAAACCACTTCACCTATGGTATGTCCTAGTGCGCCAATGGCTTTACCTCGGAAAACAGAACCGTCAGCGAGGACGAGGATAGCTTGTTCAGACATCAATTACTCCTAAATAATTTTATGTGTTAGGTTGAACACTTACGAATGCTCATTAACCACAACTTAGATCAAATGGCGATTTACGCTTTTGGCTAAATTGTGCCTGAAAGTTTTCGCTAAAACCGAAAAAATCGCATTATTTTAATTGAGCAAACGATTAAATACAATGTTTCAACCGCTAACAATCTTGTTTAATTGTTAATGTTGTAGTGTACTTTATGAAATAATATGCAATATTTTTGAATATTTATTCATTTAAGACAAGCGGTATTTTTGATTTAACGATTTTTTTCAGCCTGAAATTTGATTAGAATAAATAAAGTTTAGAGAAAAATAAAATGGGAATGACTATGGTAAGACAATTGAAAAAAATATTATTTACTGCAATGGTAATAATTCTGGTTGGTGGTTGCTCAAGCCATCAGGATAATGGAGAACGCAGTGACCCATTACAGGGGATTAATCGTACAATGTGGAACGTAAATTATAATTATCTTGATCCCTATATTGTACGTCCTATGGCTAAAGGTTGGCGTGATTATGTGCCACAACCAGTGAAAACAGGAATTATTAATTTTGCAGATAATTTAGATGAGCCTATGAGCTTTGTTAATCGATTATTGGAAGGTAATTTTAAACAAGCAATGGTGCATTTTGACCGTTTTTGGATTAATACGATTTTTGGTTTAGGAGGCTTTATTGATCTTGCCAGTGCAAGTGAACCATTAAAAAAGCAGGAAAAGCGTGAATTTGGTGATATGTTGGGGCATTATGGTGTTGGTACTGGTGCTTATGTGATGGTGCCAGGGTATGGTGCTGCGACACCACGCCAGGACTTAGGGCATTTAGTTGATATGACTTATCCAATGTTGTCTTTTCTTGGACCTTGGGGGCTTTTGAAATGGGGAGTTCAGGGTATTGATAGTCGTTCTAGAGTATTAGATCAAGATGTTCTATTACAACGATCACAAGATCCATATGTTACTTATCGTGAGGCTTATTTCCAAAACCTTAAATTTAAAGTGAGTGATGGTAAGTCAGAAACGAAGACAAGTGAGAAGCTGGATAAAAATATTTTAGATGAAATCGATTAATCTTTAATTTTATTGATTGAAATTAATAACTACAGTCGAAGAATCCTTTACAGTAGTTGGCAGTTTAATTTTTGATTTAGAAAAGGATAAAAATATGGAAATGACATCCATTCAACGTTTAATTTTGGCTAACCAGTATGAATTAATGGCATTATTAAATCCAGAACAGGCAGTGCATTTTCGTCGGTTGAAAACAATTGTACAGTCAGGTTTTGCAAAAGAATTGCAAGAATTGGATAAAGGCTTCTCCTATTTGGGTGAAGCGGAATGTGATGCCGTACGAGATACTTTAGAGATGTATCACGCATTGCAGATTTGCTATAACAAATTACCGGATAAATCCGTGATTAGTGCTAACCAAATCAAGTTTATTGGTTATTGTGCTATTAGAGAGAAAAAATATTGTCAATATGTGAAATTTTTACGAGAAAGTGAAAAACTTTATGCGGATGTTGAATTTTATGCAGATGATAGTGATGCACAAATCTGTATGGCAGAAAAATATCAAAAAATGTTGGCTGTTTGGCGTAGTTGTCCACACGAATACCACCTCAGTGCGGAAGAAATACATCGTATTTTGGTAGCTTAGCAAGAGTGCATGGCAAAAACGGTAGGTTTAAGTGCCTACCGTTTTTCTTTATTTGTTTGCCTGAATTTCTATTTCTTTATTAACTTGACCGTAAATCATCATCGTAAAGACAACTGTTCCACCCAGAATATTGCCGAAACAGGTTGGCAATAAGAAAGTGATGAAGTAGTCATAAAGTGAAGCTTCACCTTGGAAAACAAGATAGGCAATTTCCGCTGAACCGACAATAACGTGTGCAAAATCACCAAGAGCTATCAGATAAATAAAGAAGAAAATCATAATGAATTTTCCACTGTTGACTGATGGCATCATCCAAACGATAGAAGCAATCAGTATCCCAGCAGGGATTCCTTTTAAAATATTTTCGGAAACAGTCATCTGTTTAACGTGCATTGCAATTTCGTGCATTGCATTGACAAATTCAGGGTTAAATGCTTGATGATTTTGTAAAAATAGTGCGGCTAATGCTGTGCCTATTAAGTTTGAAATAAGCACAATAGACCATAAACGTGCGACTGCTGCGACTTTACGCCAAGTCAATGGATTAAACAGCGGTACAACAGTTGTGATAGTATTTTCCGTAAACAATTGCATTCGTCCGAGAATCACAAGTAGAAAGCCGACAGTATATCCCATATTAGTGACCAACGGTGACCAGTTTTCGTTAGGCAAATAGGCGGTAAAAATTGCTTTAAAAACAAATGAGAATGTTACTACTAAACCGGCAGTAATACCGGAGAAGATAAGGGCTTTTGTTGGACGAGTTAGCTCTTCAATGCCATCCTGTCGAATAATTTCATATAATAATCGTGGACTAAGACGTTCATATTCCTCAATCGCCATTTTATCTCGATAGGAAAGGGTTGAAGTATCTAATTCTGATTTCATTGCGTTTCCTTTTTAGTTAAAAATTATAAAAATAATAGCGAAAACTATCTAAAAAATAGGGCGCATATCTTAACATAATGCAAAAATCACACCTAATTTTCTTGTTAAAGAAACTAGGCTAAAACAACGGAATATTTTATAATCACGCGTTCTTGAAATAGAAAGAATAAATGAAAAGATATGTTTGAAATTAATCCTGTAAAAAATAAAATCAGTGATATTAGTGAAAGAACCTTGGCACTTAGGGGGTATCTTTGACTTCGACAATAAAGTTGAACGATTAGAGGAGGTCAGTGCTGAATTGGAACAGCCGGATGTATGGAATAATCCGGAAAAAGCACAGGCACTAGGAAAAGAACGTTCTTCATTAGAATCAGTGGTAAATACCATTAAATCTTTGCAACAAGGTTTAGATGATGTTGACGGATTATTAGAATTAGCAATTGAAGCAGATGATCAGGCAACATTTGATGAAGCTGTTGCCGAACTGGAACAACTGGAACAAAGTTTGGCTAAACTTGAATTTAGAAGAATGTTCAGTGGCGCCAATGATGCCGCTGATTGCTATGTAGATTTGCAAGCTGGTTCAGGTGGTACTGAAGCCCAAGACTGGACAGAAATGTTGTTACGGATGTATTTACGTTGGGCAGAGAGTAAAGGATTTAAAACTGAATTAATGGAAGTGTCCGATGGTGATGTTGCTGGCATTAAATCAGCAACCATTCGTGTTAGTGGTGAATATGCTTTTGGTTGGTTGCGAACAGAAACTGGTATTCATCGTCTAGTGCGTAAAAGCCCATTTGATTCTAATAATCGTCGCCATACCTCCTTTAGTGCGGTATTTGTTTATCCTGAAATTAATGATGATATTGATATTGAAATCAATCCGGCGGATTTACGCATTGATGTTTATCGTGCATCTGGTGCTGGTGGGCAACACGTCAACCGAACTGAGAGTGCAGTGCGAATTACTCATATCCCGACCGGTATTGTAGTGCAGTGTCAAAATGATCGTTCTCAGCATAAAAATAAAGATCAGGCGATGAAGCAGTTAAAAGCTAAATTGTATGAGCTTGAATTGAAAAAGAAAAATGCTGAAAAACAGGCATTAGAAGAGAGTAAGTCGGATATTGGTTGGGGTAGCCAGATTCGTTCTTATGTGTTGGATGATGCACGTATTAAAGATTTACGCACTGGCGTTGAAAACCGCAATACACAAGCTGTATTGGATGGCGACTTAGACAGATTTATTGAAGCAAGTTTGAAAGCTGGACTATAGCTATGCAAGGTTTGTTTAGTAAATAAAATTGACTGATTTTAGTAAGAATTGAATAACGATTTGCAAGAATATGCATTAAAAAATTAAAGGTAAAAAAATGACAGAACATACTCAAGAGTTAGATTTAAATGGAGAAATGCTTGCTCGCCGTGAAAAATTGGCAACCTTACGCCAAAAAGGCAATGCATTTCCGAACACATTCCGCCGAGACAGTTTAGCCGGTGATCTTCATCAACAATATGAAAATGAAGATGGTGAAGTATTAAAAGAGAAAGCTATTCCTGTCAGCGTAGCAGGGCGTATTATGACACGACGTAAAATGGGAAAAGCTAGTTTTATCACGTTGCAGGATATGAGTGGAAAAATCCAACTGTATGTTGCTAGGGATTTATTACCGGAAGGTGTTTATGAAGAAATTATGGCGATGCTTGATCTTGGCGATATTGTTGGAGCAAAAGGAACGCTATTCAAAACTAAAACTAATGAATTGACTGTACGCTGTACTGAGCTTGAATTGTTGACTAAAGCATTGCGCCCATTACCGGATAAATTCCACGGTTTAGCAGATCAAGAAATGCGTTATCGCCAACGTTATTTAGATCTGATTTCTAATGAAGAATCTCGTCGCACTTTTATTATTCGTTCAAAAGTGATTGCAGGTATTCGTGAATATTTTATCGGCAAAGGTTTTATCGAAGTCGAAACCCCAATGTTGCAAGTGATTCCGGGTGGGGCGGCGGCACGTCCGTTTATTACTCACCATAATGCGCTTGATATTGATATGTACCTTCGTATCGCACCGGAACTTTATTTGAAACGCCTTGTCGTGGGCGGTTTTGAGCGTGTATTTGAGCTAAACCGTAACTTCCGGAATGAAGGGGTTTCTGTACGTCATAATCCTGAGTTTACGATGATTGAATACTATCAAGCCTATGCAGATTATCACGATTTAATGGATAATACCGAAGAATTGTTACGCAAATTAGCTTTGGATATTTTAGGTACAACTATTGTGCCTTATGGTGAATATGAATTTGATTTCGGTAAACCGTTTGAACGTATTACAATGCACGATGCGGTATTGAAATATGGTGCAGATAAAGGCATTGTTAAAGAAGATCTTTATGACTTTGAACGAGCTAAAGTGGTAGCTCAAAAACTTGGCATTGAAATTCAAAAGTCTTGGGGCTTGGGAAGTTTAGTCAATGCGATTTTTGAAGAGGTAGCGGAACATCACTTAATTCAGCCAACCTTCTTAATGGCTCACCCTGCTGAAATTTCACCGTTGGCTCGCCGTAATGATGAAAATCCAGAAGTTACGGATCGTTTTGAATTATTTATTGGTGGACGTGAAATTGGTAACGGTTTCTCTGAGTTGAATGATGCGGAAGATCAAAATGAACGCTTTAACGCACAAGTAGCAGCGAAAGAAGCAGGTGATGATGAAGCAATGTTTAAAGATGAAGATTTCGTGGTGGCGTTGGAACACGGTTTGCCACCAACAGCAGGTGAAGGCTTGGGAATCGACCGTTTGGCGATGTTGTTTGCTAATGCGGAATCAATCCGTGATGTGATTTTATTCCCAGCAATGAAACATAAATCTTAAAATTTTTTAGTAACGAAAAGGTTGGTTGTGAAAGGCAATCAACCTTTTTGATTTTTGCGATCTGCTCCACATTTTTTCTCTTTTTTTGCTTGTATGCCCGTCAAATACTTTATGCTGAACACCTGATATTTAAAGGAGAGCATAAATGTATTATCTATATCTATTTTTAGGTTTAATTTCTTTTTCTGTGATGGCAAAAGAGTCGGTAATGTTATTGCAGGAGTATAAAGATCAAGATTTACAAGGTTGGGTGATGAGCGAAAAACTAGATGGTGTAAGAGGATATTGGGATGGAGAAAAATTGTTTACTCGTCAGGATAATCTTTTGAATCCTCCGGGTTATTTTATTAAAGATTTTCCACCATTTGCGATTGATGGGGAGCTATTCAGTGAGCGAGGCAAATTTGAGGAAATAACAAGTATTACTCGTTCTACAAAAGATAAAGGTTGGCATAAATTAAAATTATATGTATTTGATGTACCAAAAGAAAAAGGGGATTTATTACAAAGATTAGATGTACTTAGGAAATATTTGTTACAACATCCAACACCTTATATTGAAATCTTACCGCAGATGCCGATAGAGAATAAACAAGCTGTTTATCAGTTTCTTGATCAAGTAGAAAGTTTAGGTGGAGAAGGGGTTGTGGTAAGAAATCCGAAAGCGAATTATATCGTAGGGAGAAGTAGCCAAATTTTAAAGTTGAAACGTCATCAAGATGAAGAGTGTACTGTGATAGCTCACCATAAAGGAAAAGGACAGTTTCATAATGTGATGGGATCATTAACTTGTGAAAATGAACAGGGGCAATTTAAAATTGGTTCTGGTTTCAGTTTAGCTGATCGGGCTAATCCGCCGGCGATTGGTTCGATAATTACTTATAAATATCGTGGGCTAACCAAAAACGGTAAACCAAAATTTGCTACTTATTGGCGTCAACGTTCGTCAATGTCATCTGTTGAAACTAATTGATAATGAATAACAAAAAGTTGTTCGGCATCAGGATAAATTTGACGAATTACTTTTTTTAGCTCGGTTAGTGTCATATTTTCCTGCTGTGCGTGTTTTTCTGTTAGTTGTGAAAATTGAATTGGTGTTACAGAGAGGATTTTAATTTTGGCGAACCACTGATGTTGTTCAAACGTAAAAACATCAATGATACTGCCGATTTTAAAATCTTTTTCACTATTATCACGAATAGTAATGGTTTTACTACCATTAAGTATGTTCTCTCTAAAGCATTGATAAAAAGTGATTTCCATCATTATTTTTTCCTTTTTGGTAATTTTTCTACCCACGACCAGTTTTTATCTTCCTGATAATCAAAAACAGGGAGTCCTAAGCCAAATCGGATAGCTAGCAAACGTAATAAGAAACCGGTCACTAACGTGATTAAAATCACAATATCTTGTGAGATATTGGTATGTTGTAGTCCTATATAGATAGCGGTAGCAAGAAAAGCGATACTGGCATAAAGTTCTTTTTGAAAAACCAATGGAATACGGTTGCAGAGTAGATCCCTCAGTACACCGCCAAAGGCTCCTGTGATGATAGCGGCAACAGAGGCGATAATAAAACCATGCCCCATAGTGAGAGCAACTTGTGCGCCAATAATGGAAAATACGATTAAACCTAGTGCATCCAAAATTAAGAAAACCGCTTTTAAATAACGCATTAATGGCGCAATGATCACGGTTAATACCGCTGCGCCGGCAACGATAACGATATATTCCGGATGTTTTACCCAACCTAATGGATAATGACCTAAGAGAACATCCCTAACAGAACCACCACCAATAGCGGTAACGGAGGCAATAATAATAACGCCGAAAATATCCATTTTTTCTCTGCCGGCAGCTAAAGCGCCGGTGATTGATTCGGCAGTAATTCCAATTAAATAGAGAATGGTGAGTAGCATAATCTTATTGAACGATGATTCAGTATGGAAGATTGTACTAGAAACTCTACCATTTCGTTAGTTTTGTTTATTGAGTTTATTGGTAAAAAGTTTTTATGTATAAAAGATAGTCAAATAAAATAATAGGGAGCATTAAATTTTAAAAAAATTAAACGCTAATAATTATTTTGGTTTAAAAACAAACCTCTTGTTATGATTATAAGTTAGTTTTTTATACTAAAAATAAACAATAATTCAGAATTTTATATAATAATGACTGACTATTTTAATTATCTCTTCCTGTTGCTTTCAAAAAACATTTGTGATGATATTACAAAACTGTTTCATTTATATTAAAAAAAGAGACTAATTTATGACAGCATCAATAACGACTGAAGAGCAGTCCTCTACATTAAAAAGTCGTCTTTCTGCACTAGGTCCAGGAATTTTAATGGCTTCTGCTGCGGTAGGCGGTTCTCACCTTATTGCTTCAACACAAGCGGGTGCAATTTATGGTTGGCAGTTAGCGATAATTATTATTTTAGCAAATCTGTTTAAGTATCCGTTTTTCCGTTTTGGTGTGCAGTATACGCTAGATACAAATAAGACCTTGCTTGAAGGCTATAAAGAGAAAGGAACAGCTTATTTATTCATCTTTTTTTTATTGAATGTTTTTTCTACAGTAATTAACACGGCCGCTGTATCTTTATTGTCCGCTGTTATTTTATCTTTTGTTGTACCATTACCTGTGCCAACGTTAAGTTTAACAGTATTAGTGGTGAGTACTGCGATTCTTTTATTCGGGCAATATCGACTTTTGGATGGCTTATCCAAGTTCGTGATGATTTGCCTTACTTTAGCTACTGTGTTAGCGGTTGCGATTGCTGCTTCTCGTGGTGCGGTTGCTCCGGCAGGTTATGTGGGTGAAAGCCCGTGGCAGTTAGGTGCATTAGCGTTTATTGTGGCGTTAATGGGATGGATGCCGGCACCGATTGAAATTTCTGCTATCAATTCAATGTGGGTGGTAGCGAAAAAACGCATAACCAAAGTTTCTTATCGAGATGGTATTTTTGATTTTAATGTGGGTTATATTGGTACTGCATTATTGGCTTTAGTATTTTTGGCATTAGGTGCTTTGGTTCAATATGGTTCAGGCATACCAGTTGAAATGGTGGGAGGAAAATATATTGCCCAATTAATTGGTATGTATGCGACAACTATTGGCGATTGGGCTAGGGGATTAATTGCATTGATTGCTTTCCTATGTATGTTTGGAACAACGCTTACTGTTATTGATGGTTACTCTCGTTCAAATATCGAAAGTTTGCGTATTTTATTGAAGAAGAAAGGTACAAGAGCCAGTTATTTGAATATTGCATTCGTTGCGGCATCTATTTCCGGAGCATTGATTATTTTCTTCTTTAATAATGCATTAGGACCAATGCTTAAATTTGCAATGATAGCTTCATTTGTTACCACTCCTGTATTTGCTACTTTGAATTTGTTATTAGTGTTAAAAGGTGAACATAAAGTGAAGGGCGGACTATTGTGGCTTTCTCTTATTGGTTTGTTATACCTTACCGTATTTACCTTATTATTTATTATTTATCAGATGGGATGGTTAAGTTAAAACTTTATTTTTATCACTAAGACGGTAATTGTTTACCGTCTTTTCTTTGTTTATGATAAACACTTTTAACTAAAAAGTGAGCAGAATGATGCAAGAGTTTAGTGTTTTATTTGTTTGTTTAGGTAACATTTGCCGTTCACCAATGGCGGAATTTATTTTTAAACATAAATTACAACAGGCAGGTTTATCTGAATTGGTTAATGTGGATAGTGCTGGTACTGCCGGTTGGCATAGTGGTGAGGGAATGCATTGTGGTACAGCGGATATGTTGGAGCTACACAAAATAGACAGTAACGGTTTTCGTAGCCGTCAAATCAGAAAACAGGATTTGGCAAATTTTGATTATATTATTGCGATGGATGACAGCAATTTAGAGGATTTGGAGCGTTTTTTCGGCAAACACCCACAACAAATTTTTAAAATTACTCAGCTATGCCCAGATTTAGAAAAAGATCATATTCCTGATCCTTGGTACACACACAATTTTAATGAAACTTACCATTTGCTAGATCGCTGTTGTGATGCTTTGTTGCAAAAAGTTAAACAGAAGATAAGTAAAATGTGACGTTGTTCACAGCAGAAGAAGCGAAAAAAAGCTATATTAACAATGTGTAATAATAATATAGAGGAGAATAGTTATGTTTCCAGAATATCGTGATTTGATCAGTGTGTTAAAAAATGAAGATAAACATTTTGCCCGTTTATTTGAAGAGCATAATGAATTGGATCATAAAATTCAGAATATGTTGGAAAAAATTGAATTCGGTACGCCGGAAGAGATTGAAAACTTGAAAAAAATTAAACTTCGTTTAAAAGATGAAATGTACGCTATTTTAAAAGAGTATGATGCGAAAAGAAAATAGTGATATTTAATTAAACTGAAACCCAGTATTAATGCTGGGTTTATTTTTTGTTCTTCTCCTAAAATGATTTTTAAATTTTAAGAATAAAAACAAGGCTAAATTTATGTTTAGCCCTGTTTTGCAGTGTCAGTTTTAATTCATTGCAATCCAGTTCGGTAAGGTTAAGGAGATTGCAGGAATGTAAGTAATGGCGATCAAGAATGCTAGCATTAGCATTAACCAAGGTAGTGCTGCTCTGATGACTTGTGGTAGAGTTAAGCCAGTGATAGCAGATGCTACGAATAAGTTAAGTCCGACAGGCGGTGTAATCATACCGATTTCCATATTTACTACCATAATTACTCCGAGGTGGATCGGGTCGATACCGAGTTGAGTCGCAATTGGGAAGAGAATTGGTACTAAAATCAGAATGATAGCGGAAGGTTCCATAAATGCACCGGCAATCAACAGGATAATATTGACGATAATGAGGAACTGCCAAGCGTGCAAATCCATTTCTACCACTAAGGCGGTTAATTGCTGCGGAATCTGTTCGGTTGTTAGGACGTGAGCGAAGAGCATTGCGTTAGCGATAATAAACATCAGCATAATGCTGAGTTTACCGGCTTCCAATAGGACTTTCGGACACTCTTTCAATTTAATATCTTTATAGACAAAAACGGCGACGAAGAAAGAGTAAACCGCTGCTACGGCAGCAGCTTCCGTTGGCGTAAACGCTCCGCTATAGATACCGCCGAGAATAATCACCATCAGGATTAAACCCCATAATGCACGGCGAGCCGCTTTGAACCACTCTTTCACACTGGCACGCGGTAATGCCGGCAAATTTTTAATGCGAGCGATAACATAAATACCGATCATTAAGGCAACACCTAATAATAAGCCGGGCATAACGCCAGCCATAAAGAGTCGACCGACGGATGATTCGGTTGCCGCTGCATAAACCACCATTACCACAGAAGGAGGGATAAGAATACCCAATGTACCTGCATTACAGATAATGCCTGTTCCGAATGCTTGCGGATAACCAGAACGAACCATTCCTGCAATTGCAATGGAGCCGACAGCTGCCACGGTTGCAGGACTTGAGCCGGAAAGTGCGGCGAAAAGCATACAGGAAAGAACAGATGCAATTGCCAATCCACCACGTATGTGTCCAACGGTTGCATTAGCGAAATCGATCAATCGGCGAGCCACGCCACCAGTGGTCATAAATGCACCGGCAAGCAAGAAGAATGGAATTGCTAATAAAGTATAGTGTTCAGAAGTTTCAAAAAGTTTAATCGCAACCGAGCTGATGGAATCCTGGCTGAAGAGAATTATTACAAGAGAACCGGATAATCCTAATGCAACGGAAATGGGCACTCCAATAAACATTAAAAAGAATAAACAGGCAAATAAGAAAACAATAGTCATAAATTACTCCTTATGTGCTTCAGATTCTTGTAGTTTTACTGCATCTTTTGCTTCATCAGCCAAGCCAAGATCATTTTGTTTTCCTTGTAATAAACGGATAAATATCTCAACAAAACGGGCGAAAATCATAATATAACCGATAGGAATAATCAGACCGAGATGCCAAAGTTTGATGCCAAATTGCTGTAGGTCTTCTGCACCGACTTTAGCAATGAATAAAGCTTGAACCCAATCATAACTCGCAATAAAAATAATCCCTGAATAAATAAGACAAGTAAGACAGGCAAAGATACTGATATAGCGTTGCACTGGAGTACTAAATTTTTTCACTAATGCGTCAATACCAATATGTCCGGCAGTACGAACACCATAAGAGGCACCGAAAAAGATGAGCATTGCAAAAAATAATTTAGTCAGTGCGACACTCCAAGTCATTTCTTGTGCTACTGTCATACAAAAAGTAGCGATAGGCTCGAAAATAAATTCAAGGCTCGGATAAGCATCGGCTAAATCGTAGAAAGGATTATAAAGATTATTGAACATTACATAGACAAAAGTTACTAATGTCATTAACGCTAGAGAAAAACCGATCATAAATTCTTCGAGTTTTCCCCAGAGATAATTAAAGTGTTGCATAATTGCTCCTTAACCGACTTGAGCGATGAGAGTGCGATAGTCAGTCTATCGCACTTTGAGATTTGAAAATTATTTGTTATTAGACTCTTCGGCAGCTTTAATTAAATCAGCACCGATAGCATCTTCAAATTTTTTCCAAACAGGGCGCATAGCTTCACGCCACTCTTTTCTTTGTTCAGGAGTTAAAATAGTAATTTCTGTTGTTTTTGCATCAAGAATGCGTTGTTTATCAGCAAGGTTAAATTCGTGAGATTTTTTATTTACATCATCACTAACAATATCCATTACTTCCATCAAACCTTTACGGATATCTTCAGGTAAACCTTCCCAGAATTTGGTGTTTACGATAACCATATAAGAAAGTAAACCGTGGTTGGACTCAGTAATGTATTTTTGTACTTCGTTGATCTTCTGTGAATAGATATTTGAGTATGGGTTTTCTGCACCGTTTACTACGCCGGTTTGTAACCCTTGATACATTTCACCGAAAGCCATTTTACGAGGAACAGCTTTTAATTGTTTAAACTGAGCATCAAGTACTTCGGAATTTTGTACACGGAATTTTAATCCGCGTGCATCTTTCGGCAGTACCAATTTTTTGTTGGCGGAAAGTTGTTTTAAGTCATTATTCCAGTAGCCGATACCGGTGATGCCTTTATCTTTCATACTGTTAAGCAGGCTTTTACCGGCTTCGCTTTTTTCAAAACGTTGAACGGCTTCAATATCGTCAAATAGGAACGGTAGATCGAATAATTGGATTTTTGGCGTATATTTATCGAATTTAGCCAAAGATGGCGCAAGCATTTGTACATTATTTAATAATAATGCTTCCATTTCTTTGCCGTCACCGTAAAGAGATGAGTTAGGGTAAACTTCAACGACCACTTTGCCTGGGAATTTTTCTTCAGCCAATTTTTTAAACATTAATGCACCTTGACCTTTAGGTGTATCTTCCGCTACCACGTGAGAAAACTTGATCACAATAGGATCAGCAGCCAAAGCATTGAATGATAATAGTGATCCTAATGCAGTAACAGTAGCGAGTATTTTGAACATATTTTGTTTGAATTTCATAAGTTTGATCCTCTTCTTGTGTATGAATGATATATGTGAATGCACAGATAAGACTATGTAAATGCTAAAATTTAGTAAAGTAGATTTTTTTAAAAAGTTGATCTCTTTCTCAAAAATTTAATAAAAAATTAATAAAAATGTGAGAAATGTCATATTTGTGTGTGCTTATTGAACAATATTTTGATAAATAATTCTCGAAAAAAAGAAAATTAATTCTTTTGAAGTAATTAATGTAATTTTTTCTTAAATTGAAGTGTAAAAAGGAAGATAGGAGTTGAAGGTTTTCAACTCCTATACAATGCTTAATGACAAGATTTTTGTGTTTTAGAAGTAGATCCGCAACGGCAGCAATCTCCACATCCGCTTTGTCGTTTTTTGCGGAAGTTTGCGATAAGGTAGCCGACAGCGCCGATAAATAAAGCTATAACAATTAAATATTGAATCATAATCCTGCTCCTCGTGCGATATGATAAACGATATAAGCAAATAGATAGGCTAATGCGGTTAAATAGCACGTAATTAGTAAAGTCTGCTTAGCTGATTTGGTTTCGCGCTTAATAACGGCAAGCGTTGCCATACACATTGGGGCATAAACGTACCAGGCAAGGAAAGAGAATGCAGTAGCCAAACCCCAGCTATCGCGTATCAATGGAATAAGCATTTGTTGAGCGGCTTCTTCATTGGTTGAACCGACGGCATAGACTGTCCCTAACGCAGCAACTACCACTTCTCTAGCGGCAATGCCGGGTACCATTGCAATACACATTTCCCAAGTAAAGCCTAATGGGCGGAAAATTGGCTCAATTAGATGCCCCAACGCACCAGCAAAACTGTAATCGATTGGTGGTGAAACGGCATTTTCAGGCGCAGCAGGAAAGCTAACAAGCACCCATAAAATGATACTTAATGCGAAGATAATTGTTCCGGCACGTTTTAAAAATGCGCTGACACGTTCCCATAAAGTGATGACAATGTGTCTAAAATTAGGCATACGATAAGTAGGCAACTCCATCAATAATGGAAATTGCTGAATTTTACCTTTATGTTTAGCGAATAATTTTAGAATGAAAGCAATAAAGCCGGCAGAAAGCACTCCAATAGCATATAGTGCGAATAATGTTAAACCTTGTAGATTAAAAATTCCCCAGACTTGTTGATCTGGAATAACTGCTGCAATGATTAAAGTATATACTGGCAATCTTGCAGAACAAGTTAATAGAGGTGCGATTGCTATAGTAACTAAACGCTCTCTTGGGTCGGTAATGGTGCGTGCTGACATAATTGCCGGTACGGCACAAGCAAAACCGGAGAGTAAAGGGATAAAGGAGCGCCCAGATAAACCACTTTTCGCTAAGAAGCTATCTAGTAAATAAGCAGCCCTAGGCAAATATCCGGAATCTTCCAGAATAAGTAACAATGCAAATAAAATCGCAATTTGTGGTAAGAAAACTAGAACACTACTTACACCGGCAACAATACCATCAATCAATAGATCCTTAAGAATACCGTCTGGTAGAACAGATGCTAGCCATTCAGACAAAAGACTAAAACCGGTTTCAATACCATCCATAAATGGAGCAGCCCAAGCGTAAACAGCTTGGAACATTAGTAACATCACGATAATTAGAGTAAGTATGCCCCAAATGGGATGTAAGAAAATATGATCTAGCCTTTGGTGCCAACGCGGCAAAAAATTGATATTGTGTACACTTTGGTCAAGAATATGATCAACTTGTTGGAAAAGTTGATCACTATCGAGTTGATTTGTAATCTGCTCCAATTGTTGAGATGTTTTTTGATGTGTTGATACTTGTCCGGCAAGTTGTTCCACGGCTTGTTTAATTTTCTGTTGCCCTTTTTTACTCACTGCAACTGTTCCTATGACAGGTACACCTAGTAACTCCGACATTTTATTGGTATCAATTTGCAGTCCGCGTGCATTAGCAATGTCAAACAGATTAATTGAGATCACCATTGGCAAACCAAGTGCTTTTAATTCTAGAGCCATTCGCAGAGTCATTCGCAGATTGGTAGCATCAGCAACGGCAATAATAGCATCCGGAATGTCGCCAAGATGACCTAGTAAAACATTACGAGAAACTTCCTCGTCTGGGCTTGTTGTATGTAAGCTGTAAGTTCCCGGTAGATCGAGAATAGTGATATTAGTGTGTCCGAGTAAAGTTCCTTCACGGCGATCAACCGTTACTCCGGGATAGTTGGCAATTCTAGCATTCGATCCAGTTAAAGCATTAAATAGTACGGTTTTACCACAATTGGGTGGCCCGATTAGGGCAAATTTAAGTTGATTATTCATAGAGTTATTTTAAATAGCAGAGAATCTTTTCTGCTTCTGCTTTACGTAATGAAAATTGAGAGTGATGATCCAAACGAACGACATAAGGCCCACGTCCTAATAATCCTTTAGCAATAATGGTAACCGGTCGATGGGAGGAAAAACCGAGATCTGCTAAACGCCGGCTAACAGAATTATCTTGGGATCCGAATGCCGGATTGGCGATAATATCTTTAATGTAGGCTTCTTGGTGTTTGGGTAATTGATGAAGAGGACATACTGACATAATGATTTCCTTACTTCTAAAATGGAATAGCCTATTTTAATCTAAATAAGAAATATTCCTAATAATATTCGTGGCGACATTTTAGCGAACAATGACAGAATAAAATTTGATATATATCAATATTAGTAAGAGAGTAAGAGGGAGGATAAGCTGAAAAAAGGCTTATCCTTTGGTTTAGATAAAAAGTAATATGAAGGATAGATAAATTAATATTCCCAAGTGTCTGGATCTATACCTTTTTGTCGCATTAATACTTTAGCCTCTTCCGGAATCTCATCGTGACGTTCTTTTAACAAATCTTCATCGGTCGGTAAAGGTTGACCGGTAAAAGCGTGTAAGAATGCCTCACAGAGCAATTCACTATTGGTTGCGTGACGTAAATTGCGAATTTGGCGACGAGTACGCTCGTTAGTGAGTATTTCTAATACTTTAATTGGAATTGATACAGTAATTTTTTTTACCTGTTCACTTTTTTTGCCGTGTTCCGCATAGGGACTAATATATTTTCCATCCCAATCAGCCATAGTTATTTCCTTCAAATCCACACAAGTTGTGGTATTTTAATCAAAATTTATTCTAATGACAATCTAGCCTTAAAGACATCTAGATTTCTTTATTTGATTATATATATTCGTGCTAAAATAGCGCGTCTTTGCATTGATATAGGCGGAGGTTTATGATGCAGCAGGTTGTTCGTCATCAATTACATAAATTTGGCGGTAGTAGTTTAGCAAATGTTGAATGTATCAAAGGCGTTGCTTCGATTATTCAGAATTACAGTAAAGAGAATGATGTTATTGTGGTATCTGCAATTGGTAAAACCACAAATTTATTGATTGAATGGGTGGAAGCTTCACATAAAGATACAGTGGGAGCTAACCGTATTTTGCAGAATCTTCGCCATCAGTATCTGTCAATGGTTAATGCATTACTTATACAGCCGGAGCCGGTTGCTCAAGCCTTCATTGATGATATTCATCAGTTTTCCGCATTGTTAGATAAACCATTCAGTGAAGCGATTTATTCCGAAGTGGTCGGACACGGAGAGATTTGGTCGGCACGGCTGGTTAGCGCTTATCTGAATCAACAAGCTATTCCTTCCATTTTTGTTGATGCCCGTGATTTTATGGTGGCGGAGCGAACCGTTTTACCTAAGGTACAGGTTGCACAAAGCCAGCGTCGATTACAACCTATTTTAGATGCTAATCCCAATAAACGTTTGATTGTTACTGGTTTTATCAGCCGAAATACAAAAGGCGAAACCGTATTATTGGGAAGAAACGGCTCCGATTATTCTGCAACCCAAATAGCAGGGTTAGCTGGTATTGAGAATGTTACTATCTGGAGTGATGTAGCTGGAGTTTATTCTGCGGATCCTCGTCACGTAAAAAATGCTACATTATTGCCACTATTACGTTGGGATGAGGCAAATGAATTGGCACGTCTTGGCGCGCCTGTGCTGCATAGTCGCACACTAGAACCTGTTAAAGAGTTTCAATTAAAATTGCAGTTACGCAGCAGTTTGAAACCCAATGAAGGTACGAGTCGTATTGAACATATTTATTCTTCTTCAGCGCAAGGTAAAATTGTGACATCTCATAACCATATCGGTTGGATCGAATTGGTGATTCCGCAAAATCAAGTGTTAGATAGTTGGAAACAACGTTTGCAATCGTGGTTACAGGAGCATCAGTTGGAACCGTTGGTAGAGCAATTTATTGAGCAATCACGTACACTGCGTTTGATCTATACCAACGAGTATATTGATACGGCATTTATGCAGTTTAAAAAATTGCCATTAATTACTGATTCCATTTCTATTCGCTATGATTTGGCTTTGTTGGCTATTGTGGGGGCTGGAGTATGCCAAAATTCTTTACAAATGTTACGCTTTTCACAAATGCTAAAAACACAGCCGCTAGAATTTGTATGGCAATCTGAAGATAAAATCAGCGTAGTGGCGATTTTGCGTCAAGCCGTGAGTCGAGAATTATTACGCAACGTTCACGATGATCTATTTCGTGCGCATAAAACGGTTGGCTTAGTGGTATTAGGTAAAGGAGAGGTTTCAAAAACCTGGATCAGCCTGTTTAAACAGGAGCAGGAGAAGATCGCGGCACGTAGTCATTTTGATTTTTCTTTAATCGGTTTGGTTTCAAGTCAAAAAGCGTGGTTAGATTACCAAGGTATTTTGGCACATTTAAGTGAAAATAATTGGGATCAACAGTTTGAAGAATATGGTCGAGAATTGGTGCCAGAGGAATTATTGCAATGGTTGAGTCTACATCCGTTTGATGAATTGGTAGTGTTGGATTTTACCAATAGCGATGAGGTGGCGGCACATTATGAAGACTATGCAAAATATGGTTTTCACGTGATTAGTGCCAATAAACGTGCGGCTGCTTTTGATTTAGATAAATATCATCAAATAGAGAACGCTTTTTTGCAATCTGGAAGTTATTGGTTGTATAACGCTACAGTAGGTGGTGGTTTACCTATTAATCCAATCGTACACGACTTGGTAGAGAGCGGCGACACGATTTTGTCGATTGAGGGGACATTTTCCAGTACATTAGCGTGGTTATTTTACCAATATGATGGTTCTGTACCGTTTTCAATGCTATTAGAGCAAGCGTGGCAACAAGGAATGACAGAACGTGATCCGCGAGAAGATTTAAGAGGATTGGATGCGTTGCGTAAGCTATTAATTGTGGCACGTACCGCAGGTTATGATTTAGATCGTTCCGAGATTAAGGTGGAATCTTTGATTACGGAAGATATGATTGATTTGCCATTATCTGACTTTTTTGAAAAATTGGATGAGCTTGAGCCGCTAATTTATGAGCGTTATCACGATGCTGAGGAAGAGCGTGGGGTATTACGTTATGTGGTTCGCTTTTTAGCGAATGGACAGTCAAAAATTGGTTTAGAGGTGTGTAATGCTGATGATCCGATTGCGCGTGCTTTGCCGGGAGAGAATTTATTCTTAATTCGTAGTCTTTGGTATCGTGATAATCCATTGGTGATTCACGGTCCAAGTGCTGGCGTAAAAATGACTGCCGGTGCGATTCAGGCAGATTTAAATCGCTTAGTGAAATTATTGTAGTAAGGAGATCATCACTTGAGCAAGGAAGTATAACTTGCTAAAATTCGTAACGTTTTTATTCTTAGTAATAAACATCAAGTTCGGATGAAGGTAGCTGGAGAGTAGAGAATTAACTCTACGCCGACGAGGTAAACTCTTTCAGGCGCTGTTTTACAGCATGGACTGTTACTGGACGAACCCTTGGAGAGATCCACGTTAAGTGGACGCCGAAGGCGCAAAAAAATCTTAGATTTTTGAAACGCTCAGGCAAAAGGACAGGGGCAGGAAAGATAATCTTTTTTCAAATATCAGTTCTGGATATTTCTTTTTTCTTTTCTACTCCTTGTATTTAGCTTTTTTATTTACGAGGAAGTCAATGAATTTCAATCAAATTTTAGCTGAAATTGACAGCTTTATCTGGGGGCCGCCATTACTCATTTTATTAGCGGGAACCGGTATTTATTTCAGTATTCGCTTAGGTTTTTTACAAATTAAAGCATTACCACGAGCATTAAGATATTTGTTTCAAAAAGGTAATTCCGGTGAGGGCGATGTTTCTGCATTTGCTGCGTTGTGTACCGCACTTTCTGCGACTATCGGTACCGGTAATATTGTTGGTGTTGCTACAGCAATTCAAGCTGGGGGACCCGGAGCGATTTTTTGGATGTGGATTGTTGCTTTTTTTGGAATGGCGACTAAGTATGCGGAATGTCTGTTGGCAGTAAAATATCGTGTGAAAGATAAAAATGGTTTTATGGCTGGTGGGCCGATGTATTACATAGAACGTGGTCTAGGCATAAAATGGTTGGCTAAGTTATTCGCAGTATTTGGTGTGTTGGTTGCTTTTTTCGGTATCGGGACATTTCCACAAGTTAATGCTATTACACATGCTATGCAGGATACGTTCGGTGTATCAACAGTGATTAGTGCTATTGTAATGACGCTGTTGGTGGCGATGATTATTCTTGGAGGTGTTAACCGTATTGCTGTAGTATCTTCATTTATTGTGCCATTTATGGCAGTACTGTATGTTGGTACTTCGCTATTTATTTTATTAATTAATTGGAGTGTTGTGCCACAAGCGTTAGCATTAATTATTGAAAGCGCTTTTAACCCTCAAGCGGCACTAGGTGGAGCAGTTGGTTTTACTGTGCTTAAAGCGATTCAATCAGGAATGGCGAGAGGTATTTTCTCTAATGAATCTGGCTTGGGAAGTGCGCCGATCGTAGCAGCAGCAGCACAAACACAGGAACCGGTACGCCAAGGATTAATTTCAATGACAGGAACTTTTTTTGATACTATCATTGTTTGTACTATGACCGGTCTAGTCATTGTTATCAGTGGTGTTTGGCAATCAGGAGTAGAAGGGGCAGCGGTTACTAATCTTGCTTTTGCTCAAGGTTTAGGAAGCAGTATCGGTGCAACTATTGTGACAATCGGTTTATTGTTCTTCGCTTTTACCACGATGCTTGGCTGGTGTTATTATGGTGAACGTTGTTTTGTTTATTTAATCGGCATTAGGGGTATTAAAATTTTCCGTAGCTGCTTTATTTTACTGATTGCGTGCGGCGCATTTATTAAATTGGATATTATTTGGAGTTTGGCTGATATTGTTAATGGATTAATGGCAATTCCTAATTTAATTGCATTGATTGGCTTGCGCAAAGTGATTATAGCCGAAACACAGGACTATTTTGCTCGTCTGCAAATTTCTGCTAAGGATCGAGATGAAGAGATAGCAGAAAATGGCAAGTTGAGTGAAAGTTATAATTGATGCTAAAAATGCGTGCTTAGCACGCATTTTATTTTCCGATACAGAAAGAGCTGAAGATATTACCAAGTAAATCATCAGACGTGAATTGTCCGGTGATCTCGCTGAGTGCGTTCTGTGCCATTTTCAATTCTTCTGCCAACAGTTCACCGGCATAGAATTGAGTTAATTGGATATGCCCTTGCTGCAAATGTTGTGCCGCTTGTTCTAATGCTTCCAAATGGCGACGGCGAGCTAAAAAGCCTCCTTCGGTAACGGTTTGATAGCCGATACTCTCTTTGAGATGCGCTTTCAATAATTGAATACCTTGCTGCGTTTTAGCTGAAAGGGTAATGGTGGTATAACCATTTTCAGTGCGAATGCCTTCTGCTTCGCCGCTAATATCTGCTTTATTACGAATAATCGTAACAGGGATTGATGGTGGCAATCTGGACATAAACTCCGGCCAAATTTTTTCCGGCAGCGTTTCATCCGTTGTCGTGCTGTCGAGCATAAATAATACACGATCGGCTTGATCAATTTCTTGCCAAGCACGTTCTATTCCAATACGCTCCACTTCATCCGTAGCTGTACGCAAACCGGCGGTATCAATAATATGTAACGGCATCCCATCCAAGTGAATATGTTCCCGCAATACATCACGAGTTGTACCGGCAATATCAGTAACAATGGCAGCATCACGACCAGCGAATGCATTCAACAGGCTTGATTTGCCAGCATTCGGACGACCGGCAATCACCACTTTCATCCCTTCTCTAAGTAAAGAACCTTGTTTTGCTTGAGATTGAACTTCTGCCACTTTGGCTATAATTTGATTTAAATGTGCTTCGATTTTGCCATCGGCAAGAAAATCAATTTCTTCATCCGGAAAATCAATTGCTGCTTCAACATAGGTTCGTAGATAGATCAATTCGTCTACTAATTGGTGAACTTTGGTGGAAAATTCGCCTTGTAGTGATTTTAAAGCTGAACGTGCTGCCTGCTCCGAACTAGCATCAATCAAATCAGCAATTGCTTCAGCCTGAGTTAAATCAATTTTATCGTTTAAAAAAGCCTGTTCTGAAAACTCTCCTGGTCTGGCTAAACGAACACCTTTAATCTGTAGAATGCGTTTTAAGAGCAGATCCAAAATAACCTGCCCGCCGTGACCTTGCAATTCCAAAACATCTTCTCCGGTAAAGGAATTGGGTGCTTTGAAAAAGAGGGCAATGCCTTGATCAAGTACAGAGCCGTCAATGTCTTTAAAAGGAAGATAGTTAGCAAAGCGAGGTTTTAATGTTTTTCCCAACACCTCTTTGGCAACTTGTTCAGAAAGTGGGCCGGAAACCCGCAAAATGCCTACTCCTCCTCGACCAGGAGGGGTTGCTTGAGCGACAATCGTTTCTTTTTCTATCATATTTTTCTCTTGTTTCTATATAAATTTAAGGCATCTTAATTAAGATGCCTTTCTGTTATTTTGGAAATTTATTTATGACGAGAGTGTAATCCTTTTTTCTCTAAGCCCCGATAAATTAGTTGCTGTTGAATAATGGTAATGATGTTAGACACCAACCAATAAAGCACTAAGCCTGAAGGGAACCATAGGAAGAAGAAAGTGAACATCACAGGCATAAACATCATTACTTTTTGTTGCATTGGATCGGCAACAGGAGTTGGTGACATTTTTTGTAATAAGAACATTGATGCTCCCATTAACAATGGCAAAATGTAATATGGATCTTGTGCTGATAAATCCTGAATCCAACCAAAGAATGGTGCGTGTCGTAATTCAACCGCTTCTAAGAATGTCCAATATAGTGCGATAAAAATTGGCATTTGCAGCAAAATTGGTAGACATCCACCAAGAGGATTCACTTTTTCTTCTTTATAAAGTTTCATCATTTCTTGGCTCATACGTTGACGATCATCACCGAAACGTTCACGCATTTCTTGAATTTTCGGTTGTAACATACGCATTTTTGCCATTGAAGTATATTGAGCTTTAGTAAGAGGATAAAGAATGGCTTTTACAACAATAGTAACACCTATAATTGCCAAGCCCCAGTTGTGAACAAGGCTTTGAATAAACTGCAATAACCAGAAGAGTGGTTTTGCAATAAACCAAGCCCAACCATAGTCAACAGTTAAATCCAAGTGTGGAGCGACGGTTTCCATTTCATTTTGTAATTTTGGCCCAACCCAAAGTTGGCTGGTAATAGTATCAGTGGCTCCGTTGGCAATGGATGTGATTGGACCGCGATAACCGATGTAAGCGAAATCACCTTGTGTTGAAGTATATAGTTGATTATCGGCATCTTGATTTGGAATCCACGCAGATACGAAATAGTGCTGAAGAATCGCAGCCCAACCTTGTTTAGTTTTAATTGCAAGATTGTCTTTTTGCATATCTTCAAAAGAGTATTTTTTGTAATTGGTTTCTGATGAAGAGTATGCACCACCGGTATAAGTCGGCATTGCAATGTTTCCAGAGCTTTCTACTAAAGTATGTTTAAGCTGACCATATGGTTGGACTTGAATAGTTGAACCACTGTTATTGGTTACTTCAAAATTCACTTTTACATCATAACTGTTTCGGTTTAATGTAAAAATTTTGCGGTAGGTAACACCATCTTTGGTAAATGTAAACGGAATGCTAAGTTCATTTTGACCTTCTGCTAAAGTGAAATTATCGCCGTCTACTTGATAATCAGCACGCCCAGCAACAGTATCGCTACCATTGGCACCAATTAGCCCACTTTGAGCAATATAAACGTGTTTTGCTGTATTTTCCAGCAAAGCAAAAGGGGTTTCAGAGTGTAATTCAGCGCCATATTTTAATAATTGGGCTTCGACAATATCACCACCTAAAGTATCAATTTTTAAACGCAAGACATCACTTTGTAAGGTGATGATTTTACCTTGCTGTTGATTGTTATCAATTGTGGTATTGGCTGCTGTACTGACAGTTGTTGGCACTTCACTCTTATCAACTTGAGTTTGAGTGGCAGTCTGTGCCGGTTGAGGATTATTGTCTATTTCCCATTGTTGGTAAATCAAAAATGAGATAAAGAACAAAGCAATTACGAGTAAACTACGTCTTGAATCCATTATTTTTTTCTCTGTGGTTTATGATTATCAATATGTGGTGGCACAGGATCATAACCTGATGAACCAAAAGGATGACATTTTAATATACGCTTGAGTGTAAGCCAACCCCCTTTTATCACTCCGTGTGTTTGAATTGCTTCAATCCCATATTGAGAGCAGGTCGGGGTGAAGCGACAACGCGGACCAATTAAAGGGCTAATTGCAATCTGATAAAAGCGGATTATGCCGATGAAGATTTTTTTGAAAAGCGTAGATGTCGTTGCCATAATTTATCTAACATTTTGAATAACAACATATTATCTATGTCACTAATGCCTTTTCTTGCAATGATAATAAAATCATAATTAGGTAATAAATGCTGTTGTAAACGAAAGCTTTCACGACAAATCCTTTTAATACGATTACGTTGATTGGCGCGTTTTGCATATTTTTTGGCAACAGTTAAACCTAATCGAGGATGTTGCAAACTATTGGGGCGAGCGATAATGGAGATTTCAGGCAAAGAAGCTCTGAAAGGTTGTTGGAAAACAAAATTAAATTGAGAGGGAGTTAGTAAACGTAACTCCCTTGAAAAACCTAGCTTAGACACTCGATAATCAGATTATGCACTTAAACGCGCACGACCTTTAGCACGACGACGAGCTAAAACTTGGCGACCTTTTTTAGTTGCCATACGAGCACGGAAACCGTGGGTGCGGCTACGTTTTAATACAGAAGGTTGGAAAGTACGTTTCATTTTCTTATCTACCTAATAAATAAAGTTTTAATATTCAAAATGTGAACCTGTTACTGCAAATCTAAACAGTACCATTTTATTAAAACAAAAAGTTACAATAAAAAGAGGTCGCAATTCTAATCATAATTTTGCTGTTCGTCAAATATTAAAGGTAAAAAAGCAGTTTTTCATTTGCCTCAACGGGTAATTCTATGATTAGAGATTTGAATGACATTAGAAATAAAACTAAAAATTGATCTTTAGTGAAGATCTTAACTTGAGTTTATTGTATGATACACATCGATTTTAAATGAATTCATACAGAATAGATAACCATCAATAGACCAGACCTATGGAACAGCATAGATTTTCTTCTTTATGGCAAAGTTGCCTATTACAATTGCAAGATAAGACTTCCGAGATAGATTTTAGTACTTGGTTACGTCCACTACAGGCGGATATTTCAGATACTACAATGATTTTATATGCTCCGAATCGATTTGTTCGTGATTGGGTTCAGGATAAATATGTATCTCAAATAGAGGAAATTGTTCGTTTTTTAACGGAAAATCCGCAATTTGTTGTGCGTGTTCGAGAGGGAACGCGTCCGGTCAGGGAAGCGACTCAGGTAGCCGAAGAGATGTCTATTACTGTTACTGAAACGAATACGGAGCAAATACAGCCAACGCATAAATTTAAAACCAACCTTAATCCTAAATATGAATTTCATAATTTTGTGCAAGGTAAATCTAATCAACTGGCAAGAGTAGTTGCGCAAAAAGTTGCAGAAAAGATAGGTGATGAAGGCTATAATCCGCTATTTCTTTATGGTGGAACGGGCTTAGGTAAAACACACTTATTGCACGCTATTGGTAACGGTATTTTGAAGAATAAACCGAATGCAAGAGTGGTTTACATTCATTCTGAACGTTTTGTTCAAGAATTAGTAAAAGCATTAAAGTCGGAAACTATTGAAAAATTTAAGAAGTTTTATCGTTCTTTAGATGCATTATTGATTGATGATATTCAATTTTTTGCTGGTAAAGAAGGATCACAGGAGGAGTTTTTCCATACTTTCAACAGTCTATTTGAAGGGGGACGACAGATCATTTTGACATCTGATCGTTATCCTAAAGAGATTGATAAAATAGAGGAACGTTTAAAATCTCGCTTTAATTGGGGGTTAAGTGTTGCCATCGAACCACCGGAATTGGAAACAAGGGTGGCGATTTTGTTGAAAAAGGCGGAAGAGAGCAATATTGTTTTACCTGAAGAAGTGGCTTTTTTTATCGGTCAGAAATTGCGTACTAATGTGCGCGAGTTGGAAGGTGCTTTAAATCGTGTCAGTGCCAATGCGAATTTTACCGGTCAGCCGATCACGATTGATTTTGTGCGCGAAACGTTGAAAGATATGCTGGCAGTACACGATCGTTCTGTAACATTAGATAATATTCAACGTGTTGTGGCAGAACGTTATCGCATTAAAGTGGCTGATTTAAAATCAAAAAGTAAAGCACGATCAGTAGTTCGTCCTCGCCAAATGGCAATGGCATTGTCAAAAGAGTTAACAAATCATAGTTTGCCTGAAATCGGTCGTGCTTTTGGTGATCGTGATCATACTACTGTATTACACGCTTGTCGGAAAATTGCTGAATTGCGTGATTCAGACAATAATATCAGTGAAGATTATTCAAATCTTATTAGAACGTTATCAACTTAAAGGTGGGCATTATGCAATTTATTGTCGCAAGAGAAAATTTATTAAAACCTTTACAGCAGGTGTGTGGAGTGTTGAATAATCGTCCATCTTTACCTGTGTTAAATAATATTTTAGTTCAGATAGACGGTGATCATTTAACCTTAACTGGTTCTGATCTTGAGGTTGAGCTTTCCACTTTTGTGCAATTAGTGTCATCCAGTGAAAACGGAACATTTACCATTCCTGCACGTAAATTTTTGGATATTTGTCGTTCCTTAAATGAAGATGCTCAAATTACTGTGAATTACGAAAATGATCGTGTTTTGGTTACGGCTGAACGCAGTAAATTTAACTTGGCAACGTTGCCAGCGGAGAGTTATCCAAATTTAACACAATTAGATTTTGATGTTGAATTAAATATTGAGCAATCTGTATTACGCCGTGTGATGGAAGCCACTCAATTCTCAATGGCAAATCAGGATGCTCGTTATTTTTTAAATGGAATGAAGTTTGAAACTGAAAATAATGTATTAAGAACAGTGGCAACTGATGGACATCGATTAGCAGTTTGTGGTATCCAATTGCAACAGGGTGTTCCTGATTATGCGATTATTGTGCCGCGTAAAGGTGTAATTGAATTGATGCGTTTGCTTGATAGTAATAGTGAGAATGCTTATATCCGAATGGGGCAAAGTAATATCCAAGTACACCTCAATAATGTGATTTTTACCTCAAAATTGATTGACGGACGTTTTCCTGATTATCGCCGTGTCTTGCCGAAAAATGCGGATCGAATTTTGGAAGTGGATTGGAATTCATTAAAACAGGCGTGTGTTCGTGCAGCTATTTTATCTAATGAACGTTTTCGTGGAGTGCGTTTGATTATTGAAGCCAATCAGCTAAAAATTTTAGCGCAGAATCCAGATCAGGAAGAAGCTGAAGAAGTTATTGATGTGAATTATCAAGGCGAACCAATGGAAGTCGGTTTTAATGTTAGCTATATTTTGGATGTGTTGAATGCGTTGAAATGCCAGTCAGTAAGAATGCGTTTAACCGATGCAACTTCAAGTTGCTTAATTGAAGATTGTGAACAGAGTAATGCCGAATATGTGATTATGCCGATGCGTTTATAGTTATGGCTTTATCTCAACTCAATATTCAACATTTTAGAAATATTAAAGCCGTGAATTTAGCCTTAAATTCAGGCTTTAATTTTTTGATTGGGCATAACGGCAGCGGTAAAACCAGCCTGTTGGAAGCTATCTATTTTCTTGGACATGGGCGTTCGTTTAAAAGCTCGGTAGTGAATCGTATTATTCAATATGATCAACCTGAATTTACTCTATTTGCTAAAGTAGAACAACAGCAACAAGCGTGGACATTGGGTTTACAGAAAACACGGCAAGGTGAAAATATTATTCGGATTAATGGTAAAGATGGTCATAAGATTTCCGAACTTGCCCATTTATTACCAATGCAGCTTATTACACCGGAAGGGTTAACGTTGATTAATGGTGGGCCGAGTTATCGACGTGCTTTTCTTGATTGGGGCTTATTTCATCTTGAACCTCAATTTCATTATCAATGGTCAGCGATGAATCGTTTGTTAAAGCAACGTAATGCAGCATTGCAACAAACGGAAGATTATGCATTGTTAAAAATTTGGGATCAGTCATTATGTCAACTAGCACAACAAATTAGTGACTGGCGACAACATTATGCGGACGAACTGAAGAAGGAAATTACACAGACTTGTCGATTATTTTTGCCAGAAGTGGAAATAGATGTTCACTTTTATCAAGGTTGGAATAAAGAGAGCGACTATGCTGATATTTTAATTGAAAATTTTCAACGCGATAGAAGCCTCGGTTATACGATGTCCGGTCCACAACGTGCTGATTTTAAATTTAAGGCGAATGGAATGCCGGCAGAAGATATCCTTTCAAGAGGACAATTAAAATTGTTAATGTGTGCGTTGCGATTAGCACAGGGAGAGCATTTAATGCGGAAGCAGCAACGACACTGTATTTTTTTAATTGATGATTTTGCTTCGGAACTTGACCCGAATAAACGGGCTTTATTGGCACAACGCTTAAAAGAGAGCCATTCTCAGGTGATTATTACAGCTATTACTGTAGAACAATTACAGCAACCTTATTGGCAGGAAGGGAGTAGATTTCAATTATTGAATGGGGAATTATCGCCTTTAGAATAATTCCCCAAGCGGAATATTAACTGCGCAGCTTTGCTAACAATTGTTTGCACTGTTGATCTAACGGTGCAGCAATAACCATTTGTTCACCACTTTTTGGGTGGGTAAAACGGATACTTGCGGCGTGTAGAAAAAGACGTTGCAATCCGAGCGATGCCAATTGTTGATCAAACTCTTTACTGCCATACTTAGTGTCGAACGCAATTGGATGCCCAGCATATTGCGTATGAACACGAATTTGATGAGTTCTGCCGGTAACAGGTGAGGCTTTTACTAAGGTTGCGATTTTAAAACGTTCTTCAACCTTAAATCTTGTTTCCGAAGGTTTTCCTTGATCACTTACTTTTACTATCCGCTCACCACTGGATAATTCATTTTTTAATAAAGGTGCTTTGACAACTTTACAATGCGATTGCCATTCGCCACGTACTAATGCTAAATAATCTTTTTGTATTGTTTTTTCACGAAGTTGTTCGTGCAAATTGCGCAAAGCGGAGCGTTTCTTAGCGACTAATAAAATACCAGAAGTATCTCGATCTAAACGGTGTACTAACTCTAAAAATTTGGCTTGAGGACGCAAAGCACGAAGTGCTTCAATAACACCGAAACTTAGACCGCTACCACCGTGTACAGCAATACCCGAAGGTTTATTGATAATTAATAGTTGATCATCTTCAAATAAAATTTGTTGTTCCAGCGTATTTACTTTATTTAATTTTGTTGAAATTGGTGCATTATTACTCTTGTCACTAATGCGTACTGGAGGAATACGGATAATATCTCCAACTTGCAATTTATATTCAGGCTTAATTCTACCTTTATTAACACGCACCTCGCCTTTGCGAATAATACGATAAATTAAGCTTTTTGGTACGCCTTTTAATTTGGTAAGCAGATAATTATCAATGCGTTGCAGCTCTTCCCCCGCTTCAATGGTAATAAGTTGTACAGAGGTATTAACCACTTTGTCTTTGGATTTATTCATAAGTACTCTAACCTTAAAATTTGTGCGTATCATATCATTAAGCGTTTTAAGTTGCGAAAATATTCTGTTGAGCTGTGGTTAATTGCACTATCTTTAGCTTTCCAAAAGTCAGAGAAAATGGAATAATAGAGAGCATTTTTGTAAATCAGATGCTGCTGAATTTTTGTAGTTGTATTTGCAAAGAGTTGTCGAATAAAACAGATTTTTTGGTGCTGCGGTAGGCGTAAGACGCCAATATTGTTGATGTTATACAGAACACGATTCAATAAATTCAACAGAAGTCAGTCGGTAAGTGATATAGACCAATGATTGCCGGTTGGTATTCTATGCAAATAATGAGAGTCGAGAGATTGGCATAACCTGCAACGACAGAATAAAGTGTTGGTATAACATCGTATTGATAAAGCTATAACAAGAATAGAGAAATAACGATGAAAAGAATGTTAATTAACGCCACGCAAAAAGAAGAGTTGCGTGTCGCTTTAGTTGATGGTCAGCGACTGTTTGACCTAGATATTGAATCACCTGGACACGAACAAAAGAAAGCTAATATCTATAAGGGAAGAATTACTCGTGTTGAACCTAGTTTAGAAGCTGCATTTGTTGATTATGGTGCAGAAAGGCACGGTTTCCTTCCTCTCAAAGAAATTGCTCGAGAATATTTTCCGGAAGGTTATGTTTATCAAGGAAGACCGAATATTCGTGATATTTTGCAGGAAGGGCAGGAAGTTATTGTTCAAGTCAGTAAAGAAGAGCGAGGAAATAAAGGCGCAGCTTTAACGACTTTTGTATCTTTGGCGGGTAGTTATTTGGTGATTATGCCGAATAATCCACGAGCCGGTGGTATTTCTCGTCGTATTGAAGGTGATGAGCGTTTAGAACTTAAAGAATCACTGAGTTCTTTAGAAGTACCGGAAGGTGTCGGGCTTATCGTCCGTACTGCTGGAGTGGGGCGTTCTCCAGAAGAGTTGCAATGGGATTTGCACGTGCTGCTTCATCATTGGGAAGCCATTAAACAGGCTTCGGAATCTCGTCCTGCACCGTTCTTGATCCATCAGGAAAGTGATGTCATTGTGCGTGCGATTCGTGATTACTTGCGTCGTGATATTGGTGAAATTTTAATTGATAGCCGTAAGGTTTTCGATAAAGTTAAAGAACATATTAAATTGGTTCGTCCTGATTTTATTAATCGTGTCAAACTTTATCAGGGTGAAGTGCCTTTATTTAGTCATTTCCAGATTGAGTCTCAAATTGAATCAGCATTCCAACGAGAAGTACAATTGCCTTCAGGCGGTTCCATTGTTATTGATGTAACAGAGGCATTGACAGCAATTGATATTAATTCTGCCCGTTCTACTCGAGGTGGAGATATTGAAGAAACAGCATTGAATACAAACTTGGAAGCAGCCGATGAGATCGCACGTCAGTTGCGTTTGCGTGATTTAGGTGGCTTAATTGTTATTGACTTCATTGATATGACACCGGCTCGTCATCAACGTGAAGTGGAAAATAGAATGCGTGAGGCAGTGCGCCAAGATCGTGCCAGAATCCAAATTAGTCGTATTTCTCGTTTTGGATTATTGGAAATGTCTCGTCAGCGTTTAAGCCCTTCGCTTAATGAATCGACACATCATATTTGTCCTCGTTGTCAGGGTACAGGTAAAGTGCGTGATAATGAATCATTGTCACTTTCCATTTTGCGTTTGTTGGAAGAGGAAGCGTTAAAAGAACATACTAAACAGGTGCATACAATTGTACCGGTAAAAATTGCAACTTATTTGTTAAACGAAAAACGTAAAGCAATTACTGATATCGAAAAACGCCACAATGTTCAAATTGTTGTAGTGCCTCACGAACAAATGGAAACCCCTCATTTCTCGGTGTTCCGCTTGCGTGATGGGGAAGATAATCACACTTTAAGTTATAACTTGGCGAAACTTCACGATATTCAAGAAGATGCAGATAGTGAAGAATCATTGCTCAATCGTACAATTGATCTTTCCAATAGTACGACAGCTAATCCGGCAGCTGAAGTGGCTGCGGTGGAGATTACTATTTCTGAGCCGGCACCATTAGTGAAAAAAGAAGAAATTAAAGATTCTTTATTAGCACGCATATGGAAAAAATTAAAAGCGTTTTTTGCTGATAATACGCAAGAGGAAAAAGAGAAACAGAATCGAAATCGTAATGGTAATAAACGTCCTCGTCGCAACGATAAAGAGAACAATCGTCAGAAAGATAGACGTAATGAAGAGCGCCGTACTAAAGATGCTTCTAATACTTCAAACAAGGAAGAGCTTAAGCGGACAAAACGCGCTAATCGCAAAGCGGTGGATGAAGCGCCAGACTCTGTTTCGGTAGCGAAGAAAGCGGATGAAACCAAGGAAAATAGTAAAGAACAGCAGATTGCGTCACGTCGCCAACGTCGTGATTTACGTAAGAAAGTTCGTTTATCTGAAAATAATCCGCAGCTTAATGCTAATAGAGAAGGAAATAGTGTTGAAAAAACGGTTGAATCGGAGGATGTTTCTCAAGTTTCTATTGAAAAAATGGAAATAAACAATGTCACTGAGGTTGTTAAGGAAAATAGTGGCGTAACAACAGTTATACAAGAAAAAAATGAGCAGATACAAGACGATAAGCAAAAAATACAATCTCAGCTTTTAGAAGAGAAGAGTGAAACGGTAGCGGAAAATGCCCATACAGAGGATGCGGAAGAGAATGAAATCTGTCATCGTGAAAATAATCGTACCCGTCGTTTACCGCGTCATTTACGAATGAACAGTCGCAGACGTCGTCATTATCAAGAAACTGTTTCCCCAATGCCATTGTTTATGGCGGTAGCCTCACCGGAATTAGCAAGTGGAAAAATTCATTTACCATTTGTGAACCGCATAGAAAAAGAGAAAAATAATAACTTTGTTTCTGTTGATGAAATGCTTGAACAGCAAAAACAACATAAAAATGACACTTTAGTACCAGTAATTTCAGCAGTGGAGAGTAGAGAAAGCAACCCTCGTCCGTTGGAAGCTGTGTTGACAATGGAAGCGAACGGTAAGGAAGCAAAATCAAAACCAAACAGCAGCATTAATCAAGCGATGCAAGCCGAACAGGCAGCAGTTCGATATGGGACAATGGAGCAATCATCTGCTGTTTCAGAGGAGAAAAAAGAAGATAAGATAAAGCCTTATTTGTCTGATTATCGATTTGATGGTCGTTTAGGTACATTTTCAGCGGTACATCATATTAAGGCAGGGATGACATTAGCGCAGGCTGATGAGTTGCCAACGATGCTATTAAATATTGTTGAATGGAAAGGTTCACGTTATAGCTTTAGAGGTCGTGGCGCAGCAGGCTATCATACTGCTATTGATCACGCTACTGTGGAGCCGACACAAGCAAAAGCTGAATAGATAATCAGAAAAATCATAGAGCCATACAAGTTTGTCGCTTGTATGGCTTTTTTATTTGGATAGAAAATTAAGAAATGAATTAAACGGCTAAAATTTCAAATAAAGGCATATCCCAATCTTCGGTCGGAATATGTTCAACTTGTTGGCAATGGTGAGCTAATCCTATCGGTAGAAAAGGTTTATTTTGCCAATTTTCAAGAGTTCTATCATAAAAACCGCCTCCCATTCCAAGACGATTTTTTTTCAGATCAAAAGCGACTAAAGGGGTAAAAATAATATCCAATCGATCAGGGGGTAAAACTTGTCTGACATCTAATTCCGGTTCAAGAATATTAAATTTATTTTTAACAAGTTTTGTTGTTGGCGTGTAAGAAAGAAATAATAGATTCCCTTTGCTAAAAGGGTGTAATACCGGTAAATAGAGACAGTAACCCTGCTGCCATAATGTTTTAATTAAATAACTCGTTGAGATTTCCCCATCAAAAGATAAATAAACTGCAATATTTTTTACGTTTAAAGGCGCTAGAAAATCCATAGCAACTTTTGCAACTTTCTGTTCAGCCATTGTCTGTTGTTGTAAAGTTAATGAGGAACGTCTTTGACGAATAAATCTTCTCAACTGTTGTCGTTGATATGATTTATTTGCAGATATATCAATAGAGGATTGAAGAGTCATTGTTTGTTTCAATTTAATTAGAAACCCAAGGTGCCGGTGTGGGTGATCGGTCCTTGAACCCTACGGTTCAAGGGAGTCAGTCTTACAATCATTAGGCTTCTTGATAACAAGCATGCTCACCGACTGTAGGTAACCAACTCTAAAAAATATCAGTATCGGCTCAGGGACGTAACCCATTGTCGAACACCCCAGGTTGAGAATAATAGTACCTTAAATTTTTTAATTTGCCTAGTCAGAGATTAGAATTTCTTGTTTTAAATCAGATTTTATTTTCTGGTAGGCATATTAGATAAAATAGTGCTTAAAGAATGTTCTATTTGTTCAATTTTATTGTTGATTAAATATTCTCGTTCAGAATTTTGCTGTTGCTGAGTTAATAATTCATAGCATAAATTTAAACCAACAATAGTGAGCGCTTTATCCAATTGAATAATTCCGGTGCGATTTTTTAATTCAGAAACCTTTTTTTCTAAAACCTCAGCTGCTTCTCTTAATGCCTGTTGTTGATCTTCCGGGCAGCTTAAACGCAGATTTTGACCAAAAATATACAAATCAATATTTTTAGACATAAAAGACCTCTTAGATAAATAATAAAATTATAGAAATGGCGGTATTATGCCATAGCAAATAAGTTTCGTCATAGATTATTGGTGGATATATAAGGTTGGTGATAGAATGACAACATTTACGATCAGATGGAATATAGAATGGTTGCAATAACAGCTCAACAACTGAACAATGAATTAAAACAGGCAGGCATAGCCTTAAACGGTGTTGAATTACACGGGCTTTTAAGCGGATTTATCTGTGGCGGTATTAGAGATGAAAGTTGGAAAACCTTGCTTTATAAATTTACTAATGATGATCACGCTTACCCTATTCAATTATTAACAAAGATCACGGAACTTTATCAAGCACTACAGAAAAATTTAGCTGATATTACAGAATTTGAGTTTGATCTTGATTTAGGCGAGTCAGGCGATGTTTTCCAAAATATCAATGCATTAAGTGAATGGAGTAATCATTTTTTACTCGGCTTAGGATTAGCTCAACCAAATTTACAGCAAGAAAAACAAGAAGATATTATTGAAGCAATATCTGATTTACGTGAAATTTGCCAACTTGGCTATGAAGACGGTGATGATGAAGAGGGGCTGGAACAAGCTTTTGAAGAGATTGTTGAGTATTTAAGAACGATTGCAATGCTGTTCTATTCCCATTTTGGTCAGGCTCAGGTAACAATGCACCAAACTGTGCATTAAGGAAGAATTTGATGGATTTAAGTTATATGGCAGAAATGCCGAAAGAAGAGTTTCAGCAACGGCGTCAGCGTGTATTGGAACAAATGTCGGATAACAGCGCTCTTATTCTGTTTTCAAGTTTGGAGTGTAAGCGGAATGCGGATACTACCTACCCGTTTCGTCAAGACAGTTACTTTTGGTATTTAACCGGATTTAACGAACCGGATTCAGTGTTATTGTTGAAAAAGAGCAATAACGAACAGCACGCTATGCTGTTTTTGCGCCCGTCCGATCCATTAATGGAAACTTGGAACGGACGCCGTTTGGGGGTAGAGAGGGCTACAACAGAGCTGAATTTGGATGCTGCTTTTTCGATTGAAGATTTGCAACAACAACTACCGTTGTTATTAAACGGCACACAAACACTCTATTATGCGCAAGAAGTTCAGGCTTGGGGTGATGAAGTTGTGCGTCAGACATTGTCTTTAATGCGTGCTAAACAGCGTCAGGGATTGCGCGTACCATTGACACAAATTTGCTGGCGTCCAATTTTAGATGAAATGCGTCTATTTAAGTCAGAAAACGAAATTCGTTTAATGCAGCAAGCAGGGCAAATTTCAGCATTGGCACATATGCGTGCAATGAAACAGGCTCGTCCGCAGCGGTTTGAATATGAATTGGCAAGCGAATTGTTGCACGAATTTAACCGTTTCGGTGCGAGATCTGAATCTTTCGGATCGATTGTTGCAAGCGGTGATAATGCCTGTATTTTGCACTATACAGAAAATGATCGCTTAATGCAGGACGGTGATTTAGTGTTAATTGATGCCGGTTGTGAATTTGCTATGTATGCCGGCGATATTAGCAGAACTTTCCCGGTGAACGGCAAATTCAGTCAAGCACAGCGAGAGGTTTATCAAATTGTGCTTGACGCACAAAAACGAGCGATAGAATTGTTGGTTAATGGCAGCTCCATCAAGCATGCGAATGATGAAGTGTTGAAAATTAAGGTTGCAGGCTTGGCTAAATTAGGCATTTTATCCGGTGAGGTAGAGCAGTTAATCGCAGATAAAGCCTATTTACGCTTTTATATGCACGGTTTAGGACATTGGCTCGGATTGGATGTTCACGATGTTGGTGAATATGGTGAAAATCGTAGTCGTAAGCTAGAACCAGGAATGGTAATAACAGTTGAGCCGGGGTTATACATTCCTAATGAGGAAGATATTCCGCAAGCTTATCGAGGAATTGGCGTTCGTATTGAAGATGATCTTCTGATTACAGAGTATGGTAATAAAGTGTTAACTGCTGCTGTACCAAAAGAGATAGATGAAATCGAAGCCTTAATGGCAGCTACTAACAAGGATTGATTATGCAACAACACTACGACGTGATCATTGGTGGTGGTGCAATGAATGGTTTGACGCTTGCGTTGGCGTTATCCCACTTTTCATTGCAGCGATTAAAAATTGCTGTGGTTGAAAAACGGTTGCAGCAGGAGCAACAAGGAGTTGGGTTTGATACTCGTTGTGTTGCTTTATCTGATGGGACTTGTCGTAAGTTAGCCAAAATTCCTTTTTCCGACCACTATTCATTGTGGGATAAAATATGTTCATTTGCGGAACCGATTAAACAAGTGCATATTTCTGAGCAGCACCATTCAGGCATTGTCGAAATTAATGCTCAAGAGTTGCATTTGTCGCAAGTCGGTGCGGTTGTTCCATTAAGCGAAATGGGGTTAATGTTTAGCCAAGCGTTAAAGGCTCAACAGAATATTGATTTTATTTGTCCGGATAGCATTGTTGAGTTACAAACATCAAAACAACAGATTTCCGTATTATTACAAAGTGGACAACAGCTAAGTGCAAAATTACTGGTCGCAGCGGATGGCAGTGATTCAAAAATTGCTGAATTGGCAAAGATTGCCACCGAAACGGTGCATAATTACCAACAAACAGCGATCATTGCTAATGTGAGAATTTCCAGCTCACATAACGGGCGAGCTTTTGAACGCTTTACGACACAAGGGCCAATTGCATTATTGCCGTTAGCGGACAAAATGATGTCATTAGTGTTTTGTACGAAAGCGCCGGAACAGCTACTTAATATGAATGATGAACAATTCATATCGCATTTACAACAGCAGTTCGGTTGGCGTTTAGGTGCGTTTCAGGCTGTTAGTCGCCGTTATGCCTATCCATTAATGTTAAAACGGGCGACATCTTTTGTCGGAGATCGTATTGCGTTAGTCGGAAATGCAGCACAAACACTGCACCCTGTGGCAGGGCAAGGCTTTAATTTAGGAATTCGTGATGTTTTTGCATTAGCGAAAATCGTGGCGGAAGCAGATGAGATCGGTTCGGCAGCAATGTTGCAACAGTATCAGCAGCAGCGCCTTGCCGATCAACAGCATATTATTGGCTTAACAGATAATTTAGTGCAAATTTTTAGTAATTCATTGTTACCGTTACAAATTTTGCGCAATTTGGGTTTAATTGGATTAAGTAGCTGCGCTTTATTACGAAATCGTTTTGTACAACCTACTTTGGGAAGAGTTTAATGAAAACGTTCGATATTGTCGTCATTGGTGGCGGAATGGTTGGTTTGGCATTTGCACAGGCTCTAAAACAGAGTGCCTGTTCGATAGCTGTGATTGAGGCAAATAATGCGGTATTTGACTTCTCTGATGTTGGTTATAGAGTAAGCGCATTAAATCTTTCTTCTGAAGCAATGTTGCGACAATTTGATGTTTGGCGACAGTTAAAATCGTGGCGAGTAACTGCCTATGCAGAAATGCAGGTATGGGAAAAGGATAGCTTTGGACGAATAGATCTTAATACTGATCAACTTGGAGTTGAGCATCTAGGGCATATTGTGGAGAACCAATTGATTAGACAAGCGTTATATCAAGCGGTTATTTCCCAAAAAAATGCAGAAGTGATTGTTAGTAAACCGGTATCGTTGGGTATTAATCAGGATAATGCAATTTTAGGCTTAGAAAATGGTGAAATTTTAGTAGCAAAATTAGTGGTTGGTGCAGATGGTGCTAATTCGTGGTTACGCCAACAGGCAAATATTCCACTGGTTTTCCGTGATTATCAACATTCAGCTTTAGTATGTAATGTGGAAACGGAAGAACCTCATCAACAAATTTGTCGCCAAATTTTTTCTCCGGATTCCATTTTAGCCTTTTTGCCGTTACATCAGTCAAATTTAAGCTCGATAGTCTGGTCGCAGGATCCGGTGCAGGCAGAGGCTATGAAGAGTTGTGAACCGCAACAGTTTAATCGCTATTTAACTACAGCGTTTGATAATAGATTGGGGTTATGCAAGCTGGTAACGCAACGTAGTGTTTATCCACTTACAGCACGATTTGCTCGGCAATTTGCCTCACAGCGCATTGCTTTGGTGGGCGATGCGGCGCACACTATTCATCCACTTGCCGGTTTAGGCGTGAATTTAGGGTTTATGGATGCGTTGGCATTGGCGGAAGAGGTGGATAAACATTTAGCACAGGATAAAGATATCGGCAGTTATCGTCATTTACGTCATTATGAGCGTTGGCGTAAGGCGGAAGCATTAAAAATGTTGGCAGCAATGCAAGGTTTTAAGGATCTTTTTGCCGGTGAGCAGCCGTTAAAAAAATTGATACGAGGCGTGGGCTTATCATTAACCAATCAATTGTCGCCGATTAAGCAGCAATTTATTCAGCAAGCAACCGGATTAAGTGGGGATTTGCCACAGCGGGTAAGGCAGTTAAATCTCTTTGATTTAGCTTGAAATTTTGATCTGCTTCACATTTTTGTTGGAAGAATGGCAAGAAAATGGATTTTGTCTTGAAACAAATCAGCAACTCTCTTACCATTAGAAGAAATTTATTTTTTATATCGATAAATTATATATTATCTAATCATTTCATTACTTATAAGGCTGAATATGCAACCAGTTACCAATATTGATCATTTGGATCAGCAGATTTTACGTGTGTTAACGCAAGACGCTCGTACTCCGTATGCGGAAATGGCGAAAAATTTCGGCGTTAGTCCGGGAACGATTCACGTTCGGGTCGAAAAGATGCGCCAGTCCGGTATTATTGAAGGCACAAAAGTTAAAATCAATGAAAGACGTTTAGGCTATGATGTTTGTTGTTTTATCGGCATTATCCTGAAAAGTGCGAAAGATTATGAAAAAGTGATCGCAAAACTGAAAGATTTTGATGAAGTGGTAGAGGCCTATTACACAACCGGAAATTATTCTATATTTATCAAGGTGATGACACATACTATCGAAGAGTTGCACCACGTGTTGGCAACGAAAATTCAACTGATTGATGAGATCCAATCGACTGAAACTTTGATCTCGATGCAAAATCCTATTCTCCGGGATATAAAACCATAACATACAAAAATAAAATAAGGAGGCTGTATGTCTGATGTGTTTCATTTGGGCTTAAAGAAAACAGATTTGGATGGCGCTACCCTTGCCATTGTGCCGGGTGCACCGGAAAGAGTTCCTGTTATTGCTAAGCTGTTGGATAACCCTAAATTTTTAGTATCTACACGTGAATTTACTTCGTGGCTAGGCTATTTGCACGGTAAAGCCGTGGTTGTTTGTTCTACCGGTATTGGTGGCCCATCGGTATCCATTGCTGTTGAAGAGTTGGCACAGCTTGGTGTGCGTACCTTTTTGCGTATCGGTACAACGGGAGCGATTCAACCGCATATTAATGTCGGTGATGTTCTGATCACAACCGGTGCGGTACGTTTGGATGGTGCAAGCCAACACTTTGCGCCGTTAGCGTATCCGGCAGTGGCGAATTTTGAATGTACCACCGCACTTTATCGTGCAGCGCAAGAATTAAATCCGAATAAAACTTATGTCGGCATTACGGCTTCATCGGATACTTTCTATCCGGGGCAGGAGCGTTATGACACTTACAGCGGTAAAGTTTGGCGTAAGTTTGCCGGCTCTTTGAAGCAGTGGCAAGAGCTCAATGTGATGAATTTTGAAATGGAATCGGCAACGCTGTTTACAATGTGTTCAGCGTTAGGGTTACGAGCTGGTATGGTTGCAGGTGCAATTGTTAACCGCACACAACAGGAAATTCCTAATGAGGCAACAATGAAAGCGACAGAAGAAAATGCGGTGAAAATTGTTGTGAAAGCAGCGGAGTATCTTCTTTAATAAAAACTAAATTTAGTTTTAATAAAGATTAAAAATAATGATAAAGACCTAGTTCAAAACTGGGTCTTTGATTTAATAAAAATCTCAAATTAAAAATACTCCAATATTACAAATATCTTCTATTGTTCTCTGTCATCCGCCCTAATGTAGATAGAAAAATAAGTCATTGAAGGTTTGTCAACGATCTATAAGATGTTCTTGTTATCTGATGTGAGCTTAAAATTAAATTATTTAGCACAAGGGAAGAAGTAAAAGCAATTAAATTGAGTGAACAATAAACAACTATCCGTTTTTATCGTTCGCTTTCTCGACATATTACCAATGAATAGGCTATAATCGGGCGTTCTTTTTTTAATACGCCTGTATTACTTTTAAATAATAGGTCTTTTTTGCGTGTTCGGTAGTGATAGAAAATGCCGAGTACAATTACTTTTTTTGAGGTAGCATAAATGCAAATTTCAGTAGAAACAACTCAAGGATTAGAACGCCGTATTAGCATTACTGTACCGGCAGATGTGATCGAACAAGCTGTTCGTGAAGAATTAAAAAGAGTAGCTAAAACTGCTCGTATTGACGGTTTCCGCAAAGGTAAAGTGCCGCCAAGCATTATCGAACAACGTTTTGGTGCTTCTGCTCGTCAGGATGTTTTAGGTGATGTAATGCAACGTCACTTCTTTGATGCCGTAATGCAGGAAAAAATCAATTTGGCAAGCCGTCCAACTTTCACACCAGAAAAATACAATGTTGGTGAAGATTTAACTTTCTCTGCAACTTTTGAAGTTTATCCTGAAGTGGAAATCAAAGGTTTAGAAAATATCAAAGTTGAAAAACCAGTTGTAAAAATCAATGAAGCAGACATTGATAAAATGGTTGATACATTACGTAAACAACAAGCAACTTGGGAAGAAACCACTGAAGCAGCAGCTGCGGACAGTCGTGTGACTTTAGACTTCGTCGGTTCTATTGATGGCGAAGAATTTGAAGGCGGAAAAGCGAACGACTTCATCCTCTTTATGGGACAAGGCCGTATGATTCCTGGCTTCGAAGACGGTATCGTAGGTCACAAAGCCGGCGAACAATTCGATATTGATGTCACATTCCCTGAAGAGTACCACGCAGAAAACTTAAAAGGTAAAGCGGCTAAATTTGCTATTACCTTGAAAAAAGTGGAAAAAATGGTACTTCCTGAATTAACAGATGAATTTGTGGCTAAATTCGGGCCAAATACTAAAACTGTTGCTGACCTTCGTGCAGAAATTGAAAAAAATATGCAACGTGAACTTGATAATGCAGTAACTGCAAACATCAAACAGCAAGTTCTTGATGGTTTGCTTGAGCAAAATAATATCGATGTTCCGAATGCAGCGGTTGATGAAGAAATCAACGTATTACGTCAACAAGCAGCACAACGTTTTGGTGGTAATGCTAAACAAGCGCTTGAATTACCACGTGAAATTTTTGAAGAACAGGCTAAACGTCGTGTTAAAGTCGGTTTATTGCTTAGCAAAGTTATCTCCGGTAATGACTTAAAAGTAGATGAAGATCGTGTTAAATCAATGATCGCAAGTATTGCTTCTGCTTATGAGCAACCTGAAGAAGTGATTAATTATTACAGCAGCAATAAAGAACTTTCCAACAACATCCGTAACGTTGTATTAGAAGATCAAGCTGTTGATGCAATTCTTGCTAAAGCGCAAGTGTCAGAAGTTGAAAAATCTTTTGACGACATTATGAACACTCCTCGTGCATAATGAATAGTGCTATAGCACTATTTGAAAATAGCGCTATAACACAAAATTATTCTACATTCATCAAGTGCGGTTAATCTATACCGCACTTTTTCTATTCTTTTTACGATTAAAAAGATTAGCTACAAAATAGGAGAAAATATGGCATTAGTTCCAATGGTTGTCGAACAAACTGCTCGTGGTGAACGTGCTTTCGATATTTATTCTCGCTTGCTTAAAGAACGTGTAATTTTTCTTAACGGTCAAGTAGAGGATAATATGGCTAACTTAATTGTTGCTCAATTATTATTCCTTGAAGCGGAAAATCCTGATGAAGATATTAATCTTTATATCAACTCACCTGGTGGTGTAGTTACTGCCGGAATGGCAATTTATGACACAATGCAATTTATTAAACCTGATGTTCGTACGCTTTGTATGGGACAAGCCTGTTCTATGGGAGCATTTTTATTAGCGGGTGGTGCAGCAGGAAAACGTTTTGCACTTCCACACGCTCGTATTATGATCCATCAACCTTTAGGTGGATATCGTGGTCAGGCATCAGATATTCAAATTCACGCACAAGAAATTCTTAAAATCAAAGATACTTTAAATCAACGTCTTGCTTTCCATACTGGTCAACCATTGGAAGTTGTAGAACGTGATACTGATCGTGATAACTTTATGTCTGCTCAGGCAGCTAAAGAATATGGTTTAATTGATGAAGTATTAACTCATCGCCAACTATAAGTGAGAAATTTATGTCAGATAAACCAGAGAATAATGAGAAATTTTACTGCTCACTTTGTGGTAAAGAGAAACACGAAGTGAGCAAATTGATTGCCGGAGTATCCGGTTATATTTGTAATGAATGTGTGGAAACGTGCCACGATTTATTGATGGAAGAAGCTAATAAGCAGCAAAAAGAGCAAGAGCAAGGAAAAACGCTAGAAAAGCTACCTACACCACATCAAATCCGTGCGCATTTGGATGATTATGTAATCGGACAAGATCAAGCAAAAAAAATCCTTTCTGTCGCTGTTTATAATCATTACAAACGCCTACGTAACAATGAAACAGAGCTTGATGTTGAATTAGGGAAAAGTAATATTTTGCTGATCGGTCCGACTGGAAGTGGAAAAACGTTATTGGCACAAACATTGGCTCGCCAAATTAATGTTCCTTTTGCAATTGCCGATGCGACAACGTTAACTGAAGCCGGTTATGTCGGTGAAGATGTTGAAAATATTATTCAACGGTTATTACAAAATTGTGATTACGATACCGAAAAAGCGGAACAGGGCATTATTTATATTGATGAAATTGATAAAATTACTCGTAAATCTGAAAATCCATCGATTACTAGAGATGTTTCCGGTGAAGGGGTACAACAAGCATTATTGAAACTAATTGAAGGTACAATCGCATCTGTTCCACCTCAAGGCGGAAGAAAACATCCACAGCAAGAGTTTTTGAAAGTGGATACTTCAAAAATTCTCTTTATTTGTGGAGGTGCATTTTCCGGATTGGATAAAATCATCGAAAAACGCACTCATAAAGATCGTGGAATAGGTTTCAATGCAAATGTACAAAGCAAAGAAAAAGAGAATGATATCAGCAAATTATTTGCACAGGTAGAAACCGAAGACTTAATCAAATTTGGTTTAATTCCTGAATTTGTTGGTCGTTTACCGGTTGTAGCGTCATTAGCGGAACTAGATGAAGAGGCATTAATCAGTATTTTAACTGTACCGAAAAATGCGTTAATCAAACAATATCAGGCATTGTTTAAACTAGAAAATGTAGAATTGGAATTTACGCCACAGGCATTAACAGCAATAGCCAAAAAAGCACTTGCGCGTAAAACTGGTGCCAGAGGATTACGTTCCATTGTCGAAGGTGTTTTATTAGATACAATGTACGATCTTCCTTCTTTAGAGGGATTAAAGAAAGTGGTTGTGGATCAGGATGTTATTGAAAACCAATCACTGCCAAAATTAGAATATTAACAACAACATTTGATCTACACTGAAAGATTAATTGATAAGAGTGGTTAATCAGCGGTGTAGATCATTTTCTTTTCTTTCTCATTTCTTTTTTTCACAAAAACTGCTATCTTATTAAGAATAATTCTCAACAAAGAAAAGGCTAATGTTACGCTATATTTATATTTTTCTTGGATTTACTTGTTTAGCTTTAGGCATTCTCGGTGCTTTCCTCCCACTTTTACCGACAACGCCTTTTTTGCTCTGTACGCTTTTTTTCTTTGGAAAAAGTTCCCCTAGGCTAGAAAACTGGTTTAAACAGACTCAGGTTTATCATAAATATTTAAAAACATTTAATGAACAACGAGCTTTAACAAAACGCGCGAAACGTTCCATTTTATTAATCTCAACAATAATGATGGCACTCTCTTTTTATGCCTTACCAAATATCATAGGTAAGATCGTAATTCTTTTATTACTTTTGATCGAATATTGGTGTTTTTTCTTTTGGATAAAAACAATTCCTGAAGAAAAATCAATCTGTCACTCTCGTGAAACAGTGTAATAACATCATTATTTAGATCTAGCTCAACAATATTGATATAAAAACTGATAAAATTATTAACCACAAAGCGTTAATCTTAATTAACGCTTATTTGTTGTGTGTAAATCATAAAATTAAATAAGGAACTTATATGATCTGGTTACAATTTTTAGTTGTACTTTTCTTTATATTTTTAGGTACTCGCCTTGGTGGAATAGGAATCGGTTTTGCTGGCGGTTTAGGTGTTGTTGCATTAGCGTTATTAGGATTAACACCGGGTGAAATTCCATTTGATGTTATTTCTATCATTATGTCTGTTATTATGGCAATCGCTGCAATGCAGGTCGCAGGTGGTATGGATTTCTTAGTTAAATGGGCGGAACACGTACTTCGTAAACATCCTAAACATATCACTTTCCTTGCACCGGCAGTAGGTTACTTTATGACTGTTTGTGCTGGTACAGGTCACACTGCATTTTCAATTCTTCCAGTGGTGGCTGAAGTAGCGAAAGAACAAGGTATTAGACCTTCTCGTCCATTGTCCATTACTACTGTTGCTTCACAAATTGCTATTACCGCCTCACCAATTTCTGCTGCTGTTGTTTATCTTGCTGGAGAAATCGAAAAAAATTATGGGATTGGTTACATCGAATTATTAGCAATCTGGATTCCTACTACGTTCGCAGCCTGTATGATTACCGCCTTTATCTGTAACTTCTTAGGTAAAGACTTAAAAGATGACGAAGAATATCAACGTCGTTTAGCGGCAGGTTTAATTAAATTACGTGGTGAATCTCAGATTGAAGTGCAACCTTATGCAAAACGCTCTGTTGCGATCTTCTTAGCGACTGTTATCATCGTGATGTTCTATGCGACATTAATTAGTAAAACCGTTGGTTTAGTTGAGAATCCGGTTTTACCTCGTAACGAAGCGATTATTAGCTTTATGTTAGGGGCAGCCGCATTAATTGTTATTTTCTGTAAAATTGATATTAGCAAAATCACTTCAGCGGCAACATTTAAGTCAGGTATGTCTGCAGCAATTTGTGTAATGGGGGTTGCTTGGTTAGGTAACACTTTTGTTGGTGGTCATATTAATGAAATCAAAGAAGTTTCTGCTGATTTATTACAAAATTATCCTTGGATGTTTGCGGTAATTTTATTCTTTGCAAGTACATTGCTTTATTCACAAGCAGCGACTGCAAAAGCACTTTATCCAACAGCTATTTTGTTAGGGGTTTCTCCACTTTCTGCTGTGGCGGCTTTTGCGGCGGTATCTGCATTGTTCGTATTACCGACTTATCCAACATTAATTGCGGCAGTAGAAATGGATGATACTGGTTCAACCCGTATCGGGAAATTTGTCTTTAACCATCCATTTATTATTCCGGGGGTAATTGCCATTTTCTTATCCGTTCTATTCGGTTTCTTATGGGGAAGCCTATTTATCTAGATGAGATACCTAAACTTTTTAATAAATCGGGAAGCAGGAGAGCTTCCCGATTTTTTTATACCTTATTCTCACCTGCTAAATATCTAAAACGGTTTAGCAAGGTTTTAAAAATACCCTTTTAAATCAAAGAATAGGTTTTTTCTGCATAATTTTTTTACTAAATAAAATAAATTGAGTTAAAATTGTGCAATTTATTTTAGTCACTCATAATCTAAGGAGTCCAATCGTGTTTAATCTCGTTGAAAAAGACATCCATCTTGCGGCGCAAGCCGATGACAAACAACAAGCGATTACTGCTGTTGCCCAAGCCTTTGTTGAAAAAGGGCTGGTTGAAGAGGGTTATTTACAAGGTATGCTTGCTCGAGAACAACAAACTTCAACATTTTTAGGGAATGGTATTGCGATCCCTCACGGCACACTGGATACTCGTCATTTAGTAAAACAAACCGGTGTACAAATATTCCAATTTCCTAACGGCGTAAAATGGAGCGATGATAATATCGCATATCTAGTTATCGGTATTGCAGCAAAATCTGATGAACATCTTGCTATTTTACGTCAATTAACTCACCTACTTGGTGATGAAGATATTGCTGAAAAACTTGCAAAAACCACTGATACTCAAGAATTTATTGCCCTCTTTAATGGCGACAATAATGGTAATATTGTGGATGAAACATTAGTTTCTCTTAATATTGATACCACCAGCTTGTTAACTTTAACAGCAATTAATGCCGGCAACTTACAACAAGCCAAAGCGGTTGATAATCAGTTCGTTAGTGATGTTATTGCTTCTGCTGCTCTGCCTTTAGGCAATGGGCTTTGGGTTAATGACAGCGTTAACGGTAACCAAAAAAATGCAATTGCGTTTGCTCGTCCGAAACAGGCTTTCCAAAATAATAATAAAACTATTGCCGGTTTAGTTACTATCGCTAATGTAGATGACAGTATTGAGAAGTTATTGGCAAATCTACTTGATCCGCAATGCCAACAACAGTTACTCAACGGCTCTGCTACGCAAGTTGTTGCAGCATTGCAAGGCAAAGTTGAAGAAGTTCCTGCTACTGCTAACACAACGGCATCTGCTACATCAACAGTGTCTGCCTCAGAGGAGCAATTGGAAGCTACTTTTACTATCAAAAATGAACACGGTCTTCACGCTCGTCCATCAGCAGTGCTTATCAATGAAGTGAAAAAATATAAATCAACGATCCAAGTGAAAAATATTGATCGAGATACCGGTTTTGTGAATGCGAAAAGTTTAATGAAAGTTGTTGGTTTAGGTACAACGAAAGGTCAACGTTTATGCTTTATTGCTCAGGGTGAGGATGCAGAACAAGCATTAAAAGGTATCGGCGAAGCAATTAATGCCGGTTTAGGAGAGTAAAATGCCTCGCATTGCGACTATTACATTAAATACAGCTTTCGATTTGGTCGGGCGTTTATCTCGCATTCAACTTGGTGAAGTGAATACTGTTGAAACCTTAGGGATCTATCCGGCTGGTAAAGGAATTAATGTTGCTAAAGTATTGCACGACCTCAATTTGGATGTCAGTGTCAGTGGATTTCTTGGGAAAGAGAATCAGGGCGATTTTATTCAACTTTTTCAACAACTTGGGTTAGATGATCGTTTTCAACGTGTTGCCGGAAAAACTCGAATTAACGTTAAAGTTACTGAAACTGAAGCGGATGTAACCGATTTAAATTTCTTAGGTTATCAAGTCTCTGAAACGGATTGGCAATGTTTTGTTGAACAATCGCTACAGGATTTTAAAGATTACGATTTGGTTGCTGTCTGTGGTAGTTTGCCGAAAGGCATTTCTCCACAAGCATTTACTGCTTGGTTACAACAACTTGGACAGCATACTAAAGTCGTTTTAGACAGCAGCAATGAGGCTCTCACTGCCGGTTTAAAAGCAAATCCGTGGCTAGTAAAACCAAATCATCGTGAGTTGGAAGCTTGGATTGGTAAACCGCTCAATTCATTAACAGAAATTATTGATGCCGCTAAGCAGTTGAAAAAGCAAGGTATTGCTAATGTTATTATTTCAATGGGGGCAGCAGGTTCATTATGGATTAATGATGAAGGTGTTTTGCAGGCTCAACCACCAAAATGCACTAATGTGGTAAGTACGGTCGGCGCTGGTGATTCAATGGTTGCCGGTTTAATTTACGGCACAGAACAACAGCTTTCAAAAGAACAAACACTACGTTTCGCTTCTGCCGTTTCTGCATTAGCAGTTGCACAAAGTAATGTTGGTGTTGCCGATCATCAAGCATTGCATCAACTTATTGACCAAGTCAAAATCACCAAAATTGAGGAATAATCTATGAAGATTTTTTTATTAGCACAAGAAAAACGTGGTAATGCAACGCTTTACTTGTTAAAACAAATGGTTAGTAAAATTGCTAATCAGCAAAACCACCAGCTGGTTGAACAGGCACAAGATGCCGATCTTGTATTAGTTTTAGGCGATAAATTACCAAATAATCCAGAGCTTGCCGGTAAAAAAGTATTTTTAACAGCTTTTGAACAGGCGTTTAATGCACCGGAGCAAACCTTACAACAAGCCCTCACATCAGCAACAGATTATCAAGCACCAACAGACGCTCCAGCCGAAACCGTTGCGAGTGATCGTCCATTAAATATCGTTGCAGTTACTGCTTGTCCTACCGGTGTAGCTCATACTTTTATGGCGGCGGAAGCGATTTCTACCTATTGCCAAAAACAGGGTTGGAACGTAAAAGTCGAAACTCGTGGTCAGGTTGGTGCCAGCAACTTAATCTCAGCTGAAGATGTTGCTGCTGCCGATCTTGCCTTTATCGCTACCGATATTGACGTTGATTTAAGCAAATTTGATGGTAAAAAAATGTACCACACTTCAACCGGTTTAGCGTTAAAGAAAACCGCACAGGAATTTGAAAAAGCGTTTAAAGAGGCTAAAGTTTATCACCATAAACAGGATAATAACGCCACGGCGAAAACTGAAAGCAAAGAAAAAGGTGAGAAAAAAGGCATTTATAGCCACTTAATGACCGGTGTTTCTCATATGTTACCAATGGTGGTTGCCGGTGGTCTTATCATTGCGCTCTCTTTCGTATTCGGTATCGAAGCTTTCAAAGAAGAAGGAACATTGGCAGCCGCATTGATGAAAATCGGTGGCGGTAGCGCATTCGCATTGATGATTCCGATTCTTTCCGGTTATATCGCTTACTCTATTGCTGACCGTCCGGGGCTTACTCCGGGGCTTGTTGGCGGTATGTTGGCAAGCTCGCTTGGTGCTGGCTTTATCGGTGGTATTATTTCCGGTTTCTTGGCAGGTTATATCGCTAAAGCGATCAATGATCACGTTAAATTGCCACAAACAATGAATGCCCTAAAACCGATTTTGATTATTCCATTCCTTTCTACTTTGTTTGTCGGTTTAATTATGATTTATATCGTTGGTGAACCGGTAGCTTGGGTAATGAACAGTATGACTGAATTCTTGAAAGGAATGCAATCAGGCAGTGCAGTTGTGCTTGGCATTATCCTTGGAGCAATGATGTGTTTTGATATGGGCGGTCCTGTAAATAAAGCTGCCTATACTTTTGGTGTTGGTCTATTAGCATCTGCTTCCTACTTACCTATGGCGGCTGTAATGGCAGCAGGTATGGTGCCGGCATTAGGTATGGGGATAGCCACCTTTATTGCTCGCAAAAAATTCAATGCAAATGAATTGGAAGGCGGTAAAGCCTCTTTTGTTCTTGGTTTATGCTTTATTTCCGAAGGAGCAATTCCGTTTGCTGCCCGTGATCCAATGCGTGTGATTCCTAGTTGTATGATTGGCGGTGCATTAACAGGAGCGTTATCAATGCTGTTTGGTGTACAGTTAATGGCGCCACACGGAGGTATTTTTGTGCTTGCAATTCCGGGTGCTATTCAGCCGGTATTACTTTATTTAGTGGCTATTGCAGCTGGTAGTATTGTTACCGGTGTGTTGTATGCAATGATTAAACCGAAAACATTAGAAGCTTAACTGTTTAAAAGTGATGGGATTTTCCCATCACTTTTCCTTTCTACCTTTGCTAAAAATCGTAATGTTTTAACGGATAACTCAGGAACTTCTCTGCCATAAAATCAATAAAACTGCGTACTTTCGCACTCATAAATTCTCGATTCATATAAGCAGCATATAGTGTATGATTTCTGTTTGCCGGATGTGGCACAATTTGCAGATCTCCTTGCTTTAAATCATCCTCGCACAAGAAACTAGGCAAATAAGCAATGCCTTGAGCTGCCAATGCCAACTGATACAACATTAAGGTATTATTGCTTGAGATAATATCAATAAAATGATGATCGACTTGTGTATAAGTTGGGATTAAACCTTTATGTTGCGTCCACGACTGCTCATTTAATTGTCCAAACTGCTGAATATATTTAGGACTAGCAACCCAGAAAAACGGCAAGCTGGCTAAGGGTTTTACAATTAAATTTTCTGCTGGATGTGCGGTAACTTTTAACGCCAAATCAAAACCTTGACCAACCAAATCAGTGTGATGATTATCCAACGAAAGCTGCAAATTCACTTGAGGATAGCGATGTTGATATTCAGCTAAAAATTCTGCGAAACGCCTTGTTGCAAACCAAACCGGTAAAGTGATTTTTAATGTCCCTTGCGGATGGATCGTTCCTTGACTCGCTATCTGTTTTGCCTCTTCAAGATCATCTAATGCCACCACACAACGTTGATAATAATCTGTACCAACTTCGGTTAAACTTAAACGCCTGCTTGTTCTATTTAATAATTTTGCCTGCAAATAATGTTCTAAGTTTGATAAATGTTTACTTACCATTGACGTGGACATATTCAACTGTTCTGCGGCTTTGCTAAAACTGCCTTTTTCGACTATCTGTCGAAATACTTTCATACTCTGTAAAGTGTCCATTATCATTTCCTATTAAGAAAAAATACTTTTCTAAAAACCATATCGTTTTCAGATTATGAAATCAATATACTAACTCACGTTTTCACTACTTAATTAAAAAAGGATAATTTATGTCTAACTCTCAATCATTAAGCCATTACGGTTTAGGTTTATTGCGCATCGTTGCCGGTTACACTTTCCTACTGCACGGCAGCGCCAAATTATTTGCACTCCCACACGTTTCCGCTTTTGATGGCTTATCTGTTTTCTCATTATTGGGAATTGGCGGTGTTTTAGAATTAGTCGGTGGTATTTTATTAGTGCTAGGGCTATTCTCTAGAATCACAGCTTTTATCCTTTCCGGAGAAATGGCATTTGCCTATTTTATCAAACAGTGCCGTAAAACTCTGCCCTTCAGGGCGGAGATATAAGGCACAAGCGAATCTGGCGTTTGTTGTTGTCGATGTTGGCGAAAAATCAATAACAATATAAAATAGCACCATTTTTACACTCCTATTTTTGTATGTTACTCCGCAAAGCCTTTAAGTTCGAGATAATGCCAAACGGCAACCAAATCCGCAGAATTAAACAGTTCTGTGGTTGCTCTCGTTTTGTGTTCAATCGGGCATTGGCTTGGCAAAATGAACAATACGAGCAAGATAACAGCTTTAAGTTCAGTTACACTAAAATCGCCAACTTGCTTCCACAATGGAAAAAAGAATTAGTTTGGCTAAAAGAATGTCATTCGCAAGTGCTGCAACAGTCGTTAAAAGACCTTGAAAATGCGTTTAAAAATTTCTTCCAACAGCGTTCAGATTTTCCAAAATTCAAGAAAAAAGGCGTAAAAGAAAGTTTTCGTTTTCCACAAGGTTGCAAGCTGGAGCAACAAAATAGCCGCATTTGGCTACCAAAAATCGGCTGGGTTCGTTATCGCAATAGTCGTGAGGTCATCGGCGAAATCAAAAATGTCACTGTCAGCCAGAAATGTGGACGCTTTTTCGTCAGTATTCAGACCGAGTTTGAATATCAAATTCCAATACACAACGGCGGTGAAATTGGTATTGATATGGGCGTGGCACGATTTGCCACACTTTCAAATGGTGAGTTTTTTGAACCGTTGAATGCGTTTAAAACCTATAAAGGCAAATTGGCAAAACTGCAAAAACGGCTTAAAAACAAGGTCAAATTTAGCCAAAATTGGCAGAAATTAAAGGCAAAAATCGCCAAATTGCATCATAAAATCGCTAATTGCCGCAAAGATTTTTTGCATAAAATCTCAACCCAAATCAGCAAAAACCACGCAATGATTTACATTGAAGATTTGCAAGTGGCAAATATGTCGAAATCCGCCAAAGGTACGGCGGAAACACCAGGCAAAAATGTTGCTGCAAAATCAGGTTTAAACCGTTCGATACTCGACCAATCGTGATTTGAGTTTCGCCGTCAGTTGAGCTACAAAACGCAATGGCAAGGTGGATTTTTAGTGGCAGTGCCAGCGCAAAATACCAGTCGAACTTGCCCTTGTTGTGGTCATGTAGCAAAAGAAAATCGCCAAACACAGGCTAATTTTGAGTGTGTAGAATGTGGCTACACAGAAAATGCCGATGTGGTTGGCGCGTTAAATGTATTGGGGCGTGGGCGAGTTATCGTCCACGCGTAATAAAATGTCAGGGCAGGACATGCCCGTAGAGCTTGTGAAGTGAATCGCATTAGCGGTCAGCAGCAAGAACCCACCGAGAGTAGCCTATTGTTTTAAATGGGCACTGGTAGGAATCCCCGTCCTTTAGGGCGGGGAGGATGTCAACTTAATCTTAATTCAGTTGTTTAATTTGTATCGGGTTATCATACAAATTCACACCACCTTTTACACCAAAATCAAGTGTTGTAACATTATATGCAATAGAAATATCTTCTTGTTCAAAACGTTTTTTAATCGCCATTATCATTTGATGAATACATTCTAAATACTGATCGTGGTCAATAAATTCAACCCACACTCGTAATTCAAAATTATAGGTAGAAGCGCCTATTTCAGTAAAAAAGAAATGAGGCTGATTTTCCTCATCCAATAATAATCCCGACAATTTCCCAATTTCATCTAATGCAACCGCTTTAACTTTTTGTAAATCATCACCATAAGATACTCCGGTAGAAACCACCGCAACTCTTTTTCCTAATGAAGAATAATTTATTACGTTTTGTGAATAAATTAGTTGATTGGGAATATGCACTCGTTGCCCATCTTCGGTTAACACCGTTGTTACAAAAGTCCCTATTTTCTCGACACATCCATATTGACCATTGATATTCACCCAATCATTAACTTTAAACGGCACTAATATGTTCACTAACATACCAGAAAAGAAATTACCAATAGTCTCTTTAGTTGCAAAACCAACAACGATACCGATTACCCCAGCACTTGCTAATATTTGTGTTAAAACGCCTTGTAGCCCTAATAAATGAATTGCAATAAAGTAACCTATCAGCAAGCATAAAATGCGTAATGTAAACGCAATAACTGAGTTAATGTTATGCACTTGATTAGAAGAATCTTGGTGAAGATGTTTTTTATAAAATTTTTTAATTTGAGCTGAAATAAAGTGAGCTAAAAAAATCACCAATATAGATGCGATGACATTTATCGCATAATCTGAAATTACAGCTAATGTTCGATCAAACCAAGATAACCAATATTCACTTGTTTTCATAGGAATTAATTTTTCCACCACAATAATCCTCCAATCACAACCACGAAAATCACAAACCAAATCAGTTGTACTTTTGCATTTTGCTTATTCATTGCCTGACGATGTTCAACATCCTGCGATAATCTCTGCTGATAAACGCGCTTTGCAGCTTCATCGTGTAGTGCCGTTTGACAAAACGGACAAAAATCCAACTCTTCATTCACTTTTTTCTCACACTTAGGGCAAGACAACATAGAAAACTCCTCCTCTCAATTTAGAGCCGTTACTATAACAAAATGTATGACAAAACGCTTCAGTACATAAATCAAGATAAAAATAGATAAAAATTAATTTTAAGCGCAATTTTTTGATAAAAACAAAACAACAAAGAATAAATTAAGTAAAAAATAATAATTTTTTACTAGAAATACTAGATAAAATCTAATTTACTGCTATGATATATAGCCATTAACAACTTATAAAAGATAATAAGAGGACTTTCGTATGTGTGGATTCGTTTTTTCATCTTCAGCACAAACATCCGGTGCATTTAAACAGAGTTTTGATCATATTTTTCATCGAGGGCCGGATCATCAAGCCGTTATTTATGCGGATGATGCCACTTGGGGCTTCCATCGCTTATCTATTATGGATTTAAGCTCACAAGGCAACCAACCGTTCCAATATGAAGGCATTTCCTTAATCTGTAACGGAGAAATTTATAACTACGAAGAACTAAAATCTTTATTATCAAGTAGTTACAGTTTTCAATCCGGCAGTGACTGCGAAGTGCTTATCCCACTTTATCAACGTGTCGGTGTGGATGTGATGATGAAAATGTTAGATGCGGAATTTGCGTTGGTATTAAAAGACAGCCACACCGGCGATTTAATTGCCGGACGTGATCCCATCGGCATTCGCCCAATGTTTTATGGTTTTGATAAAGAGAGCGGCGGCATCGCATTCTCTTCCGAAGCGAAAGGGCTTATCGGCTGGTGTCGTGACATTCAACCATTCCCACCCGGACACTATTATTTGAACGGTGAATTTATCTGCTATAACGATATTGCCGATCCGAAAGTGATGCGTGATCAAGATCTTGATACCATCACACAAACATTGAGAACAAAACTTGAAACAGCAGTGATTAAGCGTTTGCATTCTGATGCACCGCTCGGATTTCTGTTAAGTGGCGGTTTAGATTCCTCCTTAGTATGTGCGATTGCGCAGAAACACTTGGATAAACCAATCAAAACCTTTGCGATTGGAATGGATACCGATCCGATCGATTTAAAATATGCGAAAGAGGTTGCCGATTATCTCGGTTCTGAACATACCGAAGTCATTATGAGCAAAGATGAAGTGTTGGATGCGTTGGAAAAAGTGATTTGGCATTTAGAAACTTGGGATATTACGACCATTCGAGCCAGTATTGGAATGTATTTGGTGTGTAAATATATTCACGAAAAAACAGACTTAAAAGTGCTTTTGACTGGTGAAGTGAGTGATGAAATTTTTGGTTATAAATATACTGACTTTGCACCGAATGCTGCAGAATTTCAAAAGGAGGCGCAAAAACGTATTCGTGAATTATATATGTATGATGTACTACGGGCTGATCGCTGTTTAGCTGCTAACTCATTGGAAGCACGCGTACCATTTGGTGATATTGATTTCGTTGATTACGCAATGAGCATTAACCCTGAGAAAAAAATGAATGTTTACAACAAAGGGAAATATTTATTACGCAAAGCCTTTGAGGGGACAAACTATCTGCCGGATAACATTTTATATCGAGAAAAAGCAGCATTCAGTGATGCAGTAGGGCATTCAATGGTTGACCACTTAAAAGCTTTTGCTGAAAGCAAATATAGCGATGAAGAGTTGGCGCAGGCAAAACAAAAATATCCATACGGCACACCATTTACCAAAGAATCATTGCTTTATCGTGATATTTTTGAAAAATTCTATCCGGGGCAAAGCCATTGGATTAAAAGTTTCTGGATGCCGAATAAAGAATGGGAAGGGTGCAATGTAAATGACCCTAGTGCACGTGTGCTGAATAACTATGGCGACAGTGGTAAATAACATTATTCAATAAGAATAAATAAATCTGCATTTTTAATCTCAGCTCAAATTGCTCAAGATTAAAGTGCAGATTATTACCATCCTAAAATCATTTTCATATTATTAGTATCAAAATTCATTTTTGATTTAATTCACAAATTCAACTTTTTTGCTTTTTTTCTTTATTTATATTGTTTACTCCAAAATAGAGTAGTTATATTAAATTTTTGTTTATAAAAGCTAACATATTGATTATATTGATTTTATTTAAAAGCGTTTTTTAAATATCTCTACCTTTACGTATAAATTTACAGTTATTGATTAAAATTTACTTGCCCCCCCCCCCTGAAACTTATGTATACTTTCACGTAAATTAACTTAATCCTGAAGGAGTATTTAAAAAAATGAAAAAATTACTTTTAACAACTTTAATTACCGTTGGTTTGGGCTTATCAGCACAAGGTGCATTTGCGCAGGATTCAACGCATGTAGCTAGTGGTAATATTAATTTCACTGGAAAAGTACAGGATATGACTTGTACTATTGAAGGTGGTGCAGATAAGAACGTAGTATTAGATACTGTTCAAGTAGCAAATTTCACTGGACAAGGCACTACAGCAGCACCAAAGCCATTTAATATTGTGTTAAAAGACTGCATACGTAAAAGTGGCGGTCCTATAACTAATGTATATGCATATTTTGAGGATGAACCAGATAAAGTAAATAGGGACGGTTTGTTAATAAACAAAGCTAGTAACTCACCAGCTGAAGGTGTGGCTGTGCAATTGCTCCGCGGTGATGGCTCAGCAATTAAAGTTACAGATGATGAATTAACGCAGGCAGGAACTCAAAAAGTTGCTTACACCACGGATAACAGTGTTACTTTTAAATATATAGCACGGTACTATGCAACGGCTGCCAGTGTAACTGCTGGACCGGTGCAAGCAAGTGTGAAATACAATCTTGCATACGAATAATCTTTTTCTACTTATCGGGCAGATTTCCTGCCCGATTTTTTACTTATCTATTTTATTGCACTTTTATTAATGGTTTTATTGAGAGTTTTATTAGAGGGGCTTATGTTGAGATATTTTTTCACCATCATCATCGCCTTGTGGGCAATGTCAGTTTCAGCAAATGTGGTTATCACCGGCACTCGGGTGATTTATCCTTCTAATCAAAAAACAGTGAGTGTGCAACTTACGAATGCCGGCACAAAACCTTCTTTAGTTCAAGCTTGGATTGACAATGGCGACCCTCAAGCCGCACCGGAAACAATTAAAACCCCATTTGTGATTACACCACCGATTTCTCGTATTGACGGAAATAAAGGGCAAACATTGCGTATTACTTATACTGGCGCATCATTGCCTAAAGACCGTGAATCTATTTTCTATTTAAATGTGTTAGATATTCCGCCAAAACCAAAAGACCAAAGTCAAAATTATTTACAAATCGCCTTGCGTAGCCGTATTAAACTCTTTTTCCGCCCTGTGGAATTAACCATTTCACCGAGCGATGCCTATTCACAAGTAAAATGGCGTGGGCAAGGTAAACAATTGCTTGTGGATAATCCAACCCCGTATTACATCACGTATCCTGAAGTGAAAGTTGGTACCGCAGAAACTGTGAGTGCGAATATGATAGCTCCATTCTCACAAGCGACTTTTCAATTAAATAAAGCTCTTCCAGCGACAGCAACAACCGTAACTTGGACTGTTATCAACGATTATGGTGCGACTCCAAGTGGCACTAGCACTATGCAACATTAATGATAAATATGATAAAACCTAAATTTTTCAGCAAACCAACAAAATTTAAACTGAGCTATTTATCATTAATTTTGTTAAATAGCTGGTTTAGTTATGCCTATGCTAATGAATATGTAGAGTTTGACGCTGATTTTTTATTTGGCAGTGAAAGCAAAAAAAATATTGATGTTCAACGCTTTAGTTATGAGAACGCAGTTCCGGCAGGTGAATATATTGCAGATGTTTATTTGAATGAGAAATTGCTTGGACGTATTAACATTCAATATAGCGATGTGCCTGAGCAAAAACGTTCTGTATTATGTGCAACAGAAAATTTGCTTGCCTTGTTAGATTTGAAAAGTGAAGCGTTTGCAGATAAGCCTAAAACAATTAATGGAAATTGTCACTCTTTCTCTGAACTGGTGCCTGAAGCTACAGTGAACTTTGATATGGGGCAATTGCGATTAGATGTCAATATTGCTCAAGCATTAATCACTCAACGTCCGCAAGGCTATATTTCACCGGCACAATGGCAAGATGGCACGCCCGTTGCTTTTGTGCGTTATGATGCCACACATTATCGTTATAAATATTCAGATATAGACGCTCAACAAACCTATTTGGGCATTGATGCAGGTGTTAATTTATTTGGTTGGGCATTTCGTCATCGTGGTTCTCAGACTTGGACTGATCAACAAAAACAGAGCTATCAACGAATTGCAACCTATGCTAAACACGATGTTCCGTTATTACGCGGTCAATTTACTATCGGGGATTTTTACACCAGTGGTAGATTAATGGACAGTATCGCCATTCGAGGCGTGCAGTTAGAATCTGATGATAGAATGCTGGCAGCTTCTGAACGTTACTATGCACCAGTTATACGAGGCGTTGCCAATACGAATGCGATTGTTAGCGTTCGACAAAACGGTAATCTATTACGAGAAGTGTCTGTACCTGCGGGAGCTTTCTCCATTGATGACCTGTTCCCGACCGGTTATGGCGGTGATCTTGAAGTGGAAGTGTTAGAAGCAAATGGCGAGAAACGCACCTTTACCGTGCCATACACTGCTACAGCACAATTAATCCGCCCTGGTTATAGTCGCTATCAATTAAGTGCGGGACGTTACCGTTATGATAATGAAACTTTAGATAATGTTGCACAAGCCACTTGGCAATATGGTTTAACTAATAATGTAACATTGAACCTTGGTGCGATATTGGCTAAAAATTACCATTCAGAATTAATTGGTTTGGCAGTGAATACACCTATTGGGGCATTTTCAGGGAATGCAACATTTTCAAATGCCAAGATTGTTAATTCACAGCAAAAATATAAAGGATATAACCTCTATTTTAGCTATAACACCCATATTGAACCAACCAATACAAATGTAACATTGGCTGCATATCGCTATTTGTCCCGTAAGTATTACAGTTTGCAAGATACGATATTGGCGAACAATCGTGATTTTGTTGACAGACAAGAGATTGATATGTCGTCATATTCTTATCGCCCAAAGAACCAATTCCAAGTTACAGTTAGCCAAGTGTTTAAAGACAATTGGGGCAGTATTTATGTTAATGGTAGCACCTATACCTATTGGGATAGCAGCGAAAAGCGCAATGAATACCAAATTGGTTATGGTAATAGCTATAAAAAACTTAATTACAGCCTTTCCTTTTCTCAAGGGAAAACAAGCAATGGCAAAAATGATAGAAGAGTTTATCTGTCATTATCCTTGCCGTTAGGTAATAGCACGAATAGTGCCTATGTTTCACAAACGCTTAATTATCATAAAGAAAATGGCTATTACGCCTCAACTTCGTTATATGGCTCATTGGGTGAACAAGGCAAATATAACTACAATATTGCAGTGAGCAAACAGAAAGATAACAGCAATATTTCCTTTAACAATAACTACTCAAGCCCACAAGCACGCCTTAGTGCTTCTTGGAGCCGTGATAATAAAGGCAGCCAGCAAATATCATTTGGTGCATCTGGTGCGGTGGTGGCTCATCCAAAAGGCATTACATTATCCAATGATTTAGGCGATAGTTTTGCGATTATTCACGCCAAAGGAGCAAAAGGGGCATTAATTAATGGTTCGGTAGGTAATAAAATTGATTACTTCGGTAACGGAATTGTGCCTTATATTGAACCTTATGCAATGAACTATGTCGGGCTGGATGGAAATTCACTACCAAGCACGGTTGAGCTATCAGCCACAGAACAATCGGTAATTCCGCGTGCCAATCAAGCGATATTAGTGAATTTTGAAACAGAGCAAGGTGCGGTTGTCTTCTTTGAATTAACTAATGATGAAAAAGAGTTGCCACCATTAGGTACAGAAGTGTTTGATCAAAATAATCAATCAGTCGGTGTGGTGGCACAAGGTGGCACAATCTATACTCGAGGCATTGCAGAAAGTGGTGAATTAAAACTTTCTTGGGGCGAAACACGTTGCCATATCAATTACCAATTGCCACAAGAGAGCGATAACACAATGCCTGTTATTGTGCCAGTACAATGCCAGTTTTATTAAAAGGGGAAAAAATGAAAGGGAATATGATTTATGGTTTTATGCTAATTATTTTATTGTTTATGATAAAGCCATTGTATGGAACGACATATATTGTTGAAGGTAAGACTATAACGGTTCCCCTTACTGGTAAGGATGAAGCAAATAAACCAAAATCACAACATATAGTTAAGTATTTAAACCCTCAAACTCTTTCTTCGACTAATTATAACGAAGTGATTTATCAGGCAGATATAGGAGAACTAATTAGTAATTCATATTGTCGAAATCTTGACCGTCTCGGTAAGAATCAATATAACAAATTTTGGATAGAATTTAAATATGAAGACACGTTGATGGATAAGAATGAGTTTTTTGAAAAAAAAGTACTTACCGTAAATGGTAAGCGAATCATTGGTCAAGGTTCTTATCAATTAGCACAACTAGAACGTGGAAACAGTCTACAACTTAGTTTAAGTTTTAAATTAAGAAATAATTGGTTATATAGTAACACTCCAGAACCTATTCAAATAAAACAAGGAGATGCATTAGCAGTAATAACAATGTTATGTGTAAATAGGTCAAAGGATGTGTATCAAGGCGGCGATGAGATAAATAGTAATTATAATGCTTTTACTATTGTAACAGCTAAAGCAGCACAGCCATTTACGTTTAATTTTGCTCGGACTTGCTCGATTGCAGATAAAGAGCAAATGATTAAACTAAAGGATGTGACTGTAAAAGAACTTAATGAGAGAAAAGAAGTACAGGGAGGAAGGTTTGATATTAAGCTTAATTGCCCTACACAAAGTGTGAAAAACGCTTATATTATTTTTACTGATGCCATTGATTCAACAAATACCGGCAGAGATATTGGGATGTTGTCTTCACCTGAAACTATGACTACAAAAACGGTATTAACTGTGAAAGATGCCGTTACTAACCAGCCTTTAGTTTATAGGAAAAAGAATACTTTACCGTCAAATGGCAATTTTTTTGATAAACCTAAACCAGATGAAAAGGGGTTTTACCAATTTAATCAAGAACCGCTGAATGGTAATGCAACACATAGTTATAACGTTTATTATCATAGAGTAAGTGATAAGGTATCAGTGCAACCAGGGAAAATATCAGCCAAGCTGACCTATAATATTTATTATAATTGATAAAAACTACCCCACTTTATTGTGGGGTAGTTTTTTATTGGAAAGTATTAATCAAACAAAATAAGGATTAACTCTAAGCATTTCTAATATGAAGTGTTTAACGGCGGAACAGGTTTCCCCATTCTTTCATAAAAAGTTTTGACAAATGCTTCAAAACGCTGTTCTTCAATCGCTTGGCGAATTTGTGCCATTAAACGTTGATAATAGCGTAAATTATGAATAGTGTTTAATCTTGCGCCTAAAATTTCACCACATTTGTCCAAATGGTGTAGATAAGATTTTGTGTAATGCCGGCAAGTGTAGCAATCACATTCTGGATCAAGTGTGGAAGTGTCATCACGATATTTAGCATTCCTAATTTTAACAACACCGTCAGTAACAAATAAATGCCCATTGCGTGCATTGCGAGTTGGCATTACACAGTCAAACATATCAATACCGCGTCTTACTCCTTCAACAAGATCCTCCGGCTTGCCGACTCCCATAAGATAGCGTGGTTTATCTTGAGGGATTTTTGGACAAATATATTCTAAAATACGGTGCATATCCTCTTTCGGTTCTCCCACAGCCAACCCACCGACTGCATAGCCGTCAAAACCAATCTCTAACAAACCATCTAATGAAATTTGTCGTAAATTTTCGTGTACGCCACCTTGAATAATGCCAAATAACGCATTTTTATTGCCTAATTTGTCAAAATGAACACGACAACGTTTTGCCCAGCGTAAAGATAATTCCATTGAGTTTTTTGCATACTCAAAAGTTGATGGGTAAGGCGTGCATTCATCAAAAATCATTACAATATCAGAACCAAGATCGTATTGGATTTCCATTGATTTTTCTGGAGATAAGAAAATGCGTTCTCCATTAATTGGATTTTGGAATTTTACGCCCTCTTCTGTAATTTTGCGTAATTTACCTAAACTGAATACTTGGAAACCGCCACTGTCAGTAAGAATTGGGCGGTGCCATTGCATAAAATCGTGTAAATCGCCGTGTTTACGCATAATTTCTTGCCCAGGACGCAACCATAAATGGAAGGTGTTTCCTAATAAAATTTCTGCACCGGTGGCTCGCACCTCTTCAGGCGTCATCCCTTTTACAGTGCCATATGTTCCTACCGGCATAAACGCTGGCGTTTGTACCGTAAAGGTTCCTTGAGGACGCTCAAACGTCAGCTCACCACGTCTAGCACCGCCATCAGTATTTTTTAATTGATATTTCATATTTTCTCCATCAACGAATAAACAGTTCGAAGTTTAAATCATCGCGTAAACTTGTACGCATTTTTAAAGATTGATTAAAAATTATGATTGTTTTTTAATCAAAAACATTGCATCGCCATAGCTAAAAAAGCGATAACGATTTTCTACTGCACTACGATAAGCTCGCATAATATTATCGTAACCAGCAAAAGCGGAAACAAGCATAATGAGAGTTGATTCCGGTAAATGAAAATTAGTAATCAGGGCATCAACAACACGAAATTTTTTGCCAGGATAAAGGAAAATGGTGGTATCAGCAAAAAACGGCTCAATTAATTGTGTACTCTGTTTCTCTTCCGCTGCTAATGCGGCACTTTCTAATGAACGAACAGAAGTTGTGCCTACTGCAATAACACGTTTGCCAGCTGCTTTAGTAGCTAATACTGCATCAACGACTGATTGTGGCACTTCTGCATATTCGGCGTGCATATGATGCTGTTCGATATTTTCAACACGTACTGGCTGGAAGGTTCCTGCCCCAACGTGCAATGTTACAAAAGCCATTTTTACACCTTTTGCTTTTAAGGCATTCAATAATGCTTCATCAAAGTGTAATCCGGCAGTTGGTGCTGCGACAGCACCGGGTATTTTACTATAAACCGTTTGATAACGTTCTTGATCGGCATCTTCATCTGGACGATCAATATATGGTGGTAATGGAATATGTCCGATTTGCTGTAAGGTATCCAACAATGAGCCATCAATATCAAATTGTAAATGGAACAGAGAATCTGAACGCCCGATCATAATTGCTCGAATCCCTTTTCCTTCACCTAATTTATCCTCGCCTAAAATGATTTCGCTGCCCTCTTTCGGAGCTTTTGATGCCCGAACGTGAGCCAGACAGCTTTTTTGATCAAGCACTCTTTCAATAAGCACTTCAACCTTGCCACCGCTACTTTTTCGCCCGTACATCCTTGCTGGAATAACGCGAGTATTATTAAATACTAAAAGATCACCTTCATTCACAAAATCTAATACATCTTTAAAATGATGGTGCGAAAACTCACCACTATTACCGTCAAGTTTTAATAAACGGCTCGCACTACGTTCCTTTTGTGGATAACGAGCAATGAGTTCATCGGGTAAGTCAAAATAAAAGTCGGACACTCTCATAATTTATCTCTTTTTCTTTTACAAATTTAAACGGGCGTAAGTGTATTGCGATCTACATTAAAATGCAAAAAAGATAATATATTTTCCTTTGTCTGGTGATGTTATACTCTTTGCCGAAAGATATTTTTTACTAAAAGGAATTAAGCATTATGGCAGAACGACACTATAAACTTTACCGTTATCAAATTCCAATGGATTCCCAAGTGGTATTACGTAACCGTTTTTTGAAACAACGAGAAGGTTTATTGGTACAAATTAAATGTAATGATAAAGAGGGCTGGGGAGAAATTGCACCGTTGCCGGAATTTAGCCAAGAAACGTTAGAACAAGCACAACAACAAGCGATTGAGTGGTTGAAAGCGTGGGATCAAGCACGCGCTAAAAATGAGAAGCTCTCGCTTGAAAACTGTTATCCCTCCGTTGCTTTCGGCTTAAGCTGTGCTTTGGCAGAGATGCAAAATAAATTAACTGCTCAAGGTAATTTTAAAACTGCGCCGCTTTGTTATGGCGATCCGGATGAATTGTATGCCGAATTGGATCAACTTCCCGGTGAAAAAATCGCCAAAATTAAAGTAGGACTCTACGAAGCCAATCGTGACGGTTTAATTACCGATATGTTTCTAGAAGCGATTCCCGATCTGAAACTGCGCTTGGATGCCAATCGTTCTTGGACGCCGGCAAAAGCAGAAATGTTTGCCAAATATGTTAAACCGGAACATCGCAGCCGCATTCAATTTTTAGAAGAGCCTTGCAAAACGCCGGAGGAAAGTTTGCAGTTTGCACAGGATACCGGTATTGCGATAGCTTGGGATGAAACGGTAAGAGAGCCTGATTTTGTAGTGCAATCACAAGAAGGGGTGGTGGCAATTGTGATAAAACCAACATTAGTCGGCTCTTTAGAAAAATGTATTCGTTTGATTGAACAAGCTCATCAACAAGGTCTAATTGCTGTGATTAGTTCAAGTATTGAATCTAGTTTTGGCTTAACTCAACTTGCTCGGATTGCTCAACAATATACTCCAAGTACAACACCGGGATTGGATACCTTAGATTTAATGAAAGTGCAGGTTGTTCGGGCTTGGCAGGGATCAAACTTACCGATTGCTACGTTAGACAGTGAATATATTACGGAAGTTAAATTTGATTAATCCATATAAAAATGCCGACATTAAGTCGGCATTTTGATAGAACATTAATTAGGTTGACAAGCGATTACATCATACCGCCCATTCCACCCATACCGCCCATTCCGGCAGCACCTAAATCTGCTTTTTCATCTTTAGGAAGTTCAGTCACCATACATTCAGTAGTGATCATTAATCCCGCAATTGATGAAGCAAATTGTAAGGCAGAACGTGTTACTTTAGTTGGATCTAGAATTCCCATTTCCAACATATCACCATATACTTCTGCACCGGCGTTATAACCGAAGTTACCTTCGCCAGATTTTACTTTACTTGCAACAACAGAAGCTTCTTCACCTGCATTAGTTACGATTTGACGAAGAGGTGCTTCCATTGCACGTAATGCAAGTTTAATACCTACATTTTGATCTTCGTTTTCACCTACTAATCCGGCAACTTTATTTGCTGCACGAATTAAGGCTACACCGCCTCCTGCAACAACACCTTCTTCAACGGCTGCACGAGTTGCGTGTAACGCATCTTCAACACGTGCTTTTTTCTCTTTCATTTCAACTTCTGTTGCCGCACCAACTTTAATTACAGCTACACCGCCTGCTAATTTAGCAACACGCTCTTGAAGTTTTTCTTTATCATAATCAGAAGTAGATTCTTCAATTTGTTGACGAATTTGTGCTATACGACCTTGAATTTGTGCTTCATCACCAACACCGTCAATGATAGTAGTATTGTCTTTAGAAATCACAACACGTTTGGCTTGACCAAGATCTTCTAAGGTTGCTTTTTCTAATTCCATACCAATTTCTTCAGAAATAACTGTACCAGCAGTTAAGATCGCAATATCTTGTAACATCGCTTTACGACGATCTCCGAAACCAGGCGCTTTCACAGCAGCAACTTTCACAATACCACGCATAGTATTTACAACTAAAGTTGCTAATGCTTCACCTTCAACATCTTCAGCAACAATTAATAATGGTTTTCCTGCTTTTGCTACAGCTTCAAGCACTGGTAATAATTCACGGATATTAGAGATTTTTTTATCTACTAATAGAATATATGGTGAATCTAATTCAACTGTTCCGGTTTCTGGTTTGTTAATGAAATATGGTGAAAGATAACCACGATCAAATTGCATACCTTCAACTACAGCAAGTTCATCTTCCAATCCAGTACCATCTTCAACAGTGATAACACCTTCTTTACCTACTTTCTCCATTGCTTGAGCGATAATTTTACCGACAACGCTGTCAGAGTTGGCTGAAATTGTACCTACTTGTTCAATTTCTTTTGAGGTTTCGCAAGGTTTAGAAAGATTTTTTAATTCAGCAACCACTTCTGCAACGGCTTTATCAATACCGCGTTTTAAATCCATAGGATTCATTCCAGCTGCAACTGCTTTTAAACCTTCATTTACAATAGCTTGTGCTAAAACGGTTGCTGTAGTGGTACCGTCACCAGCTGCATCATTAGCTTTGGATGCAACTTCTTTAACCATTTGTGCACCCATATTTTCAAATTTATCTTCTAATTCAATTTCACGAGCTACAGATACACCGTCTTTAGTAATAGTTGGTGCTCCAAAAGATTTATCTAATACAACGTTACGACCTTTAGGACCTAATGTTACTTTTACTGCATCAGCTAATACGTTAACACCGTTAAGCATTTTTACGCGTGCATCATTACCAAATCTTACATCTTTTGCTGCCATTTTATATTCCTTCTTTTATTATTCTACAATTGCCAAAATATCATTTTCAGAGATGATCAATAGTTCTTCACCATCAATTTTTTCTGATTTTACGCCATAGCCATCGTTAAAAATCACAACATCACCAACTTTTACATCAAGCGGTTGTACTTGACCATTTTCTAAGATGCGACCTTTACCAACTGCCAACACTTTTCCTCTAGTGGATTTTTGTGCAGCAGAACCAGTTAAAACGATGCCGCCAGCTGATTTAGTTTCTACTTCTTCACGTTTTAAGATTACACGATCGTGTAATGGACGAATATTCATAAAAGTACTCCTATACATTTTAGCGAAAATTGATTTTTAGGTATCTTACCCAGTTTGTTGAACGTTTGTAGAAATGGGGATCACAAAGACACTTTCAAGAGGGAAATTAAAAAATTTTTCTTGCGCTCAATCTATAAAAAAAACTAATGAATTAAATAAAAATAACTCCTATTTGCTCATTTAAATTTTATGATCCACATCACAAAATTTCATAAAAACAACTTTTATAATACGCGAAAAATAGATTGACAGAGATTGATAAAAAAAGATTTTTCTTTAGTTATCAATTTGATTTTTATTAAAAATAAATAATTTGAGGTGTTTTATGAGCGAATTCCGTAAAGAAGTTGACCTACTTGGTGAAAGAGAAATTCCAGCTGATGTATATTGGGGAATTCATACCCTTCGGGCTATCGAAAATTTCAATATTTCTAATAATACTATTTCTGATGTGCCTGAATTTGTACGTGGAATGGTAATGGTGAAAAAAGCTACTGCAATGACTAATGGTGAACTTGGTGCTATTCCGCAAAATATTGCTGATGCAATTGTTGCAGCTTGTGATGAAATTTTGACTACTGGAAAATGTATGGATCAATTCCCGTCTGATATTTATCAGGGCGGAGCAGGAACTTCCGTTAATATGAATACCAACGAAGTGGTTGCCAATATCGCACTTGAAATCCTTGGTCATAAAAAAGGTGAGTATCAATTCTTAGACCCGATGGATCACGTCAATGCTAGCCAATCAACTAATGATACTTATCCAACAGGATTCCGTATTGCAGTGTATAACAGCATTTTAAAATTAGTGGAGAAACTACAATATTTACACGATGGTTTCCAAAATAAAGCAGACGAATTTTCCAATATTTTAAAAATGGGGCGTACTCAATTACAGGATGCTGTTCCAATGACTGTCGGTCAGGAGTTCAAAGCATTTGCAGTGTTAATTGATGAAGAAATTAAGAATTTATTAAAAACTGCTGCATTATTGTTGGAAGTTAATCTTGGGGCAACAGCTATCGGTACGGCATTGAATACACCTCAAGGCTATACTGATTTAGTTGTGCAGAATTTAGCAAAAGTAACTGGTTTGCCTTGTGTCAAAGCAGAAAATTTAATTGAAGCAACTTCTGACTGTGGTGCTTATGTAATGGTTCACGGTGCATTAAAACGCACTGCTGTGAAAATTTCTAAAGTATGTAATGACTTGCGTTTGCTTTCTTCAGGTCCTCGTGCAGGCTTAAATGAAATTAACTTGCCTGAATTGCAAGCAGGTTCTTCAATTATGCCGGCAAAAGTTAATCCAGTTGTGCCTGAAGTTGTTAATCAAGTTTGCTTCAAAGTAATGGGAAATGATATTACAGTAACAATGGCAGCGGAAGCTGGTCAATTACAACTTAATGTAATGGAACCTGTTATCGGTCAAGCAATGTTTGAATCTATCAGTATCTTGTCTAACGCCTGCGTTAATTTAAGAGATAAATGTATTGATGGTATTACCGTAAATAAAGAAATTTGTGAAAATTATGTCTTTAATTCAATTGGTATTGTAACTTATCTCAATCCGTTTATTGGGCATCACAACGGTGATAAAGTTGGTAAAATCTGTGCGAAAACTGGAAAAGGTGTGAAAGAAGTTGTTTTAGAATTAGGTTTGCTTACTGAAGAACAATTAAATGATATTCTTTCTGTTGAAAACTTAATGAATCCAACTTACAAAGCAAAATTGAATAAATAATTCTCTCAATCAACCCCAACTAAGAGTCCGCCTGAAAACGGGCTCTTTTTTTGTGTTGCGGTTGCAATTTCGTTCTTAGCGCTTAGAATTAGCCCTTTGTAAAAATATTATTTATTAAATCAAATTGAGAACGTTATGCCACAAATCGCAGAAAATCCATTTGTCCTTGTTGATGGTTCATCTTATTTATATCGTGCTTATCACGCTAATTTTCGCTTAGGATTATCTAATTCTGCCGGAGAGCCGACTGGAGCAATGTATGGCGTACTGAATATGCTTAAGAGCTTATTGAAAGAGGTTAAGCCGACACATATTGCGGTAGTATTTGATGCAAAAGGAAAAACTTTCCGTGATGAAATGTTTGAAAAATATAAATCGCACCGTCCACCAATGCCGGAAGATTTACGCCAACAAATTCAGCCACTTCATCAAATGATTGAAGCTTTAGGATTGCCGTTACTTATTGTTGAGGGGGTTGAAGCGGATGATGTAATTGGTACATTAGCTAAGCAGGCTTCCAAAGCAGGGCGTAATGTATTGATCAGTACTGGTGATAAAGATATGGCTCAATTAGTCGATGATAAAATTATGCTGATCAATACAATGACTAACACTTTATTGGATCGTGAGGGAGTTATTGAAAAATATTCAGTACCGCCAGAATTAATCATTGATTTATTGGCATTAATGGGTGATAGTTCGGATAATATTCCGGGTGTTCCAAGTGTTGGTAATAAAACGGCTGTTGCATTGTTGCAAGGGCTTGGTGGTATTGCTGATATTTATTCACAATTAGATAGAATTGCTGATTTACCGATTCGTGGCGCAAAAAAATTGGCTGATAAACTTGTTGCCGGCAAAGAAGATGCGGATCTTTCCTATAAATTGGCAACCATAAAAACAGATGTACCGTTGGAAGTTACTTTTGAACAACTCACCTTGCAAAGTGAAAACCGTGATCAATTAATTGAATATTATGCACGTTATGATTTTAAACGTTGGTTAAATGAAATTTTAAATGGAAATACCGTGTCTTCATTGCAAAATGTTGTTGCGGCTAAAGCAACGCCGAACCGTGAGATTCAGCCTTTTTCAGCCAAAATTGATCGTAGTCGTTATCAAACTATTTTAACGGAAGAACAGTTAGCACAGTGGCGTGAAAAATTAAGCAGAGCAACACTGTTTGCGATAGATACTGAAACTAATAGTTTGAATTATATGCAGGCAAAATTAGTTGGTTTATCTTTTGCATTAGAAAATGGTGATGCTGCCTATTTACCACTACAACATCATTATCTTGACTGTCCGAAACAGCTTAGCTGGGATCAGGTTTTAGCTGAGTTAAAAACGATTTTAGAAGATCCGAATATTAAGAAAGTTGGTCAAAATTTAAAATATGATTTGACCATTCTTGCCAGACACGGTGTTACATTACAGGGTGTTGTTTATGACACAATGTTGGAGTCCTATACTTTGGATAGCACCGGTCGCCATAATATGGATGATTTGGCAAAACGTTTTTTACATCACGATACTATTCATTTTGAAGACTTGGCAGGTAAAGGTAAAGGGCAACTTACGTTTGATCAGATTACAATTGACAAAGCTGCTGAATATGCAGCGGAAGATGCAGATGTTACCTTTAAATTGCATCAGGCTTTGTGGTCGCAACTTAATCAAATACCAAGTTTAGTTAAACTTTTTACTGAAGTGGAATTGCCCCTTTCTCAAGTTTTAGCACGAATGGAACGTAACGGTGTCTTGATTGATAGTGATCTGCTTTATCAGCAGTCGCAGGAAATCAGTGCTAGACTTATCCAATTGGAACAGCAAGCACATCAACTTGCCGGACAAACATTTAATTTGGCTTCAACTAAACAGCTACAAGAAATTCTGTTTGAAAAACTCGGTTTACCAGTGTTAAAGAAAACGCCTAAAGGTGCACCGTCAACGAATGAGGAAGTGCTGGAAGAGTTAGCTTATGAACACGAATTGCCGAAATTATTAGTAGAGCATCGTGGTTTCAGTAAATTGAAGTCTACTTATACGGATAAACTACCACAAATGATCGATCCGGATACCGGTCGTGTGCATACTTCTTATCATCAAGCAGTTACTATTACAGGTCGTTTATCATCATCCGATCCGAATTTACAGAATATTCCGACCCGTAGTGAAGAGGGCAGAAAAATCCGTCAGGCATTTATTGCCGAAAAAGGATTTAAAGTGGTCGCTGCAGACTATTCACAAATTGAGTTAAGAATTATGGCACATCTTTCTGGAGATGCCGGTTTGGCTTATGCTTTTTCTCACGGTTTGGATGTGCATCGCTCTACTGCTGCTGAAGTATTTGATGTTCCGTTGGAACAAGTTACTCCACAACAACGTTATCGTGCTAAAGCGATCAATTTTGGCTTAATTTATGGAATGAGTGCATTTGGATTGGCACGTCAATTACAAATTCCTCGTAATGAGGCGCAGATCTATATAGATCGTTATTTCCATCGTTATCCTGCCGTTAAACAGTTTATGAGTGATATTCAAGAGAAAGCAAAACAACAAGGATATGTTGAAACATTGCTGGGACGACGGCTTTATTTACCTGAATTAAAATCAAGCAATGGAATGCGTCGTAAAGCAGCTGAACGAGTGGCAATCAATGCACCGATGCAAGGCACAGCAGCAGATATTATTAAAAAGGCGATGATTGATATAGATCGTTTTATTGCTGACAAAGAAGATATTCGTATGATTATGCAAGTTCACGATGAATTAGTCTTTGAGGTAAAAGAAGATAAAATTGAATACTATGAAACCATTATCAAGGATATGATGGAGAATGCAGTTAAATTGAGTGTTCCTCTCATTGTTGATGTTAATTTTGGGGATAATTGGGATCAAGCACATTAATTAGCGAATTTTAAGATAAAATTCAGTTATGCAGTTAGTCAATCTATGATTTTTTATTGTAGATTTGCTTTTAGAATAAAGGTCTAGTTTTTATCTAGACCTTTTATTAGTAGCTTAATGAATTATTTCAATTTCTTGTCTTTATTTTTTAGAATTGAATACTCATACCCACTTGGTAATTCATTCTTCTCAATTTTTGTTCTTTAGTTAAAGAACGCAAATACTCTAAATTAATAAAGGTTGAAATATTATCTGTGAAATAATATCTTGCATTTGCAGAGAGTGCAGCACTATCTTTAACAAATTTATCTTCAATCCATTCATTATTCATAATGAGGTGATCGAAATCACGTAAATTCTTGATCAATCTAATATTAGATGATAAAGCGAAATTTGCTACTCGATAATCAGCGCCCAGATTGATTAAGGCATTAACCTGACTTTCTCTGACAGCGTCAACATTGATATCTTTTACTGAAATCGCGCTATAGCGGTGATAGCTTTCTTGTAACCCAAGATCTGCATAAAGTGTTAAATCTTGATTAAACGGATAACGATAACCAATATTTTGTTCACTCGATAAAATATATCCATTTTGTTTATAACGTATTTTATCTTTATTTTTGAAATCGTGAATTACACGCCCAGCACTGATAATTGCTTGAGCATACCAATTATTCCAGTTGTGTGCAAAATAACCATTAGCCGAAACCATTTCTGAGGTAACTTTACCTACATACGGGTTAAGGTTAAGATGTTCATTAATTTCATTTTTGACATTACTAGTTGTTTTTGAATAAGTTGCTGAGATACCAATTAAATTATCGGTATTACTTACTAAATCTTTACCAATAGCCAAAATTTGACTATTTTGTTTGATGTTCAAAAACTCTTTACCTTTCACATCATTATGTGCATATGCCATATTTACCCAATAATCTAAATTACTGGTTTGACTCCAAAGAGGAGTATTTGGATTTCTTCTGGAATAATCAAGGTGTAACTGACCTACATAACTACTGATATAAGGTAATGCCGCAATTAAAGACGCATCAGCATTTAATAAACGCTTTATCGGCATATCGTTTGTTATTGAAGCTGGTAGAACAGTCTTATTATTATCAGCTGTTAATTGAGAAGTTTGTTCAGTAGTTTCATTTGTAGCAGCTGTACTATCATCAAGATTTGTTGAATTATTTAATTCACCAGATTCGTCTTGTTTAACTTCAGCTGCTTTACTTGCAGGGGCAGTAGTGCCATTTTGTGCAGTTATCGCAGGAGTTTCTACGCTATCTGTTGTCAATAATGTAGCTTCTGAATCATAAATATTGCGTTTAGTCCGTTTTTTAACAATATCTGCTGAATTATTTGATTCATTAGATTCGTCTGCTTGTTGATTCTCAGCCAGTTCACTCGATGCAGTAGTTCCATTTTGTGCAATTACTACAGGGGTTTTTTGGTCTAGATTATTTGTTGTCAATAATGTAGCTTCTAAATCATAAATATTGCGTTTAGTCCGTTTTTTAACAATATCTGTTGAATTATTTAATTCGTTAGATTCGTTTAATTCTTGAATTTTAGTTAGTTCATTGGCTAATTCACCTTGTTCTGAACTGGTTGGTACTGATTGCGTGTTTACTGCGGCAGGCACAACGGGTTCTTCTACCGGCTGAACGGTTTTTGCTAATGCAGGCACAGCTTGTTCATCTTTAGCGATCACTAAGGCAGGCACAACTGGTTCTTCTACCGGCTGAGCGGTTTCTGCTAATGAAGACACAGCTTGTTCATCTTTAGCGATCACTAAGGCAGGCACAACAGATTTTTCTACCGGCTGAGCGGTTTCTGCTAATGCAGGCACAGCCTGTTTATCTTTAGCGATTACTTCAGCAGGCACAACTGATCTCTCTATCGGCTGAGCGGTTTCTGCTAATGAAGGCACAGCTTGTTCATCTTTAGCGATCACTTCAGCAGGCACAACTGGTTCTTCTACCGGCTGAGCGGTTTCTGCTAATGCAGGTACAGCTTGTTCATTTTTAGCGATGACTACGGCAGGTACAACTGGTTCTTCTACTGGCTGAACAGTTTCTGCTAATGCAGGCACAGCTTGTTCATCTTTAGTGATCACTTCAGCAGGCATAACTGGTTCTTCTACCGGCTGAGCGGTTTCTGCTAATGAAGGCACAGCTTGTTCATTTTTGGCGATGACTTCGGCAGGCATAACTGGGTTTTCTACCGGTTGAGCGGTTTCCGCTAATGCAGGCACAGCTTGTTTATCTTTAGCGATCACTTCAGCAGGCACAACTGGTTCTTCTACCGGCTGAACGGTTTCTGCTAATGCAGGCACAGCTTGTTCATTTTTAGCGATCACTTCAGCAGGCATAACTGGTTCTTCTACCGGCTGAGCAGTTTCTTCTAATGTTGGTGCAATAATAACAGGGATAATTTTATTATCTTGCTTAATGTAAGTTGAGGTTAAATAGTAATCGCTTTGATCATCAGCCCCTACACCGCCGTGAGATAAAACATATTGATAAAGCCCGGCTGTAACATCATTAGCTAATGTTAGATTACCAATATTAACTTTATTAGCATTCAGATCGATAATTTTAATCCCAAACTGGGTTTTTTCACCTAAAGATGAATAACGTTTTTCAATTTGCAAATTACCATTAATGATACTATCACCGCTAACAGAGATTTTATCTGTTTGGCTATTATCATTACCTAAATCTGTTCCTAATGTGATTCGTGCATTTTGAGCAATTAAACCTTCATAGATTTCCAAAGTTTTTGGCTGCCAAGTGTCTGTAGTTTGCGATAAGTTAAGACTGGAATCGCTTAAATTTAACTGATAAACACTGGAATTTTTAGACATATTCCATTGGCTATTATTATCAATTGTGAAATAGGATTTTGCATTTTTCTCAGTATATATTCCGCCATTGATGACAGAATTACTGATTGAAGCTTCAAACACCGGCAAATTCTTAGTCGCATTTTTTGCTACTTTAATCGCATAGTGTTCTGCTGAAATTGTACTGCCTTTCATCATCAATTGAGATAAAAGATTACCTTCGTCATTAGCAAAAACACGAATTGCACTTGCACCTTCACTTTCTGTATTCAGTGTTGAATTGATGATTGTTGCGGTGCTATCCCATAAGTTCAAAACATTTGCACCGATACCATTGGTTTTTACTTGACTGTCTTGTAATCGTAAAGTTGCTTTATTACCAACTGTTATTGCAGTCGTTTCTTTACCAAAGGTATTCAACTTGATTTTATTTAATTCAACTTCTGAGCTTTGTCCATTAACCATTACACCGAAAGGGGCAACATAAGGGTTAGTACGATAAATATCAATATGACCATTAGTAAGATAAATTTTACCCCCTAATTCTGCATTGATAATTCCACCCAAACGCCCTTGAGAGGTGATATTTGTATTAGTTAATTGGATTGTGCCACTATTACTGGCGAATAAAGCGCGACCGTCATTAAAAATATTGAGGTTTGATTTGTTAATATCATTACTATGCATATCAACATGGAAAACGCCATCTCCTTCAGCAGAATGGTAAATATTATTAGCAGTGCTATTAAATGGCGTAGTGCTTACACGTCTTACTGTTAAATCGGTTGGATCTCCACTCTCAGATTCTAGTAACGACATAATATAATCTGCGATCATACGATGTGTTTTTGGTGAAGGATGAAATTGATCAGCAAAAACGAATTGGTAACCTTTCCCCCAAAGATAATTTTTATCTTTAACACCTTTTTGCCTGTCTATTGGTTCAAAAGCCGCAACACGCCCTTTTCCAGCTCCCCAACCAACTACTGCACTGGTAAAAGGATTTGCCGCAGAACCGGAAACATTATTAAAGCCAAATTCAGTATAGTGAGACATTACCTCATCTAGCAATAATTGGATATTTGGGCGGATGAAAGTAACATCAGGATGTTGAGCTTTTAAGTTTTCTATTACTTTATCAACACCTTGATTAAATGTATTTACCAAAGACGTTTCTGCTTTATATACACGCTCAAATTGTCTTTTCCATTGTTGCAATTCTTGAAAGGCGGCACTAGTTAATGGCTTACCTTGAGGGATGTTATAATGCTTACGCAAAACAAATTCAAAAGCATCGTAAATAACGTCTTTTGCTGGACGACCGTGATTATTTTGATCATCTAAAAAACGGATAACGTCATCTTTATTGATCCAACCGAAACCAAGAAATTTGCGCCCACCAAGCAATGATTTCCAACCGTCAAAGTAAATGCGCCCATCAGAAAGAAAATTGTTAGTAAAATTTGGGGTGTTCGCAATATTTGGTGCATTTGGCACAATTACAAACTTAGACTTCCCATTGATCAATAATTTTTTTAATTGTGTTTCTACGGCTTCAATACTACCTTGAATTTTTTTGTTTTGGCTTTGGTCTGTTGAAATATTAGGATCACCTAAACTAATATCATCATCGGCTAAACGGAGATCATTGCCACCAATCCAAAAAATATATTTATAATCTTGATTTTGAGTATTGCGACGACTTCTTAGATAATTATTGATTTCATCGCTTAATTTTGGTGATAAAGACCCCTGCAATCCACCAAGATAATCATTAGCAACAGCTCCGCCTAATGCATAATTAGGTCCATCTTGATTTCTTTTGGTTAAAAAATTTCCATCGTGACGAGGAGAATTATAGCCATAATAATTGGCTAGATATTCGTTATAGACATTTTCTTGGTTGTAAGTAAAGCGAAGAATATTACCGTTATCGCTAAGGCTATCTCCAAAAATGATCAGTTTTTCTGGCATTCCTACACTATATGCATTAGTTGCTAATGCAAGAGAAACGCTTAATGCTAAAAAATGTTTTTTCATATAATTATACCCTAAAAAATTTTGTGGATTTTATACATTACTTCTATGAAAGTAAAATCAATAAATAAAATTTATTAGCTATTTTTTGTAAAAAATCTTTTATTTTTGTGTGGTTATTTTATATTTTAAAAATTAATGTTTCTTATTTAATATTGGTGTTTTTTATGTAATTAATTAGATTTATTTTGTTTATATGCTCAATTTTTTTAGTGAATAATCTTTTTTATTGATTTATCTTTTTGACTTTGTAATGGACATTAAATAGGATATGTTTTTTATGAAGGAAAGAGTAAATGAAAAATAGGAATGAAATGAGAAGTGTTGCTATTGTAGGGTTAGGTTGGTTAGGATTTCCATTAGGGCGTTATTTACAAAGTTTAGGGTGGCTAGTAAAAGGTAGTAAAAGGACACACGAAGGCACAGAACATATGCGATTACAGCGTATTGAGTGTTATCAACTTGAGTTAACTCCGGCAATTAATGCTGATCCGGATGATCTTGAAGCCTTATTAAATGTTGATAGTTTAATTATCAATATCCCACCAAGTGAATACTTTTTCGATCTTAATAATTATATTTTAAGTGTCGAAAATTTATTGACAGAGGCGCTTTTACATAATGTTCAGCATATTATTTTTATTAGTTCAACTTCTGTATATCCAATGATTTCTGGTGTGTTTGATGAGGATTATTTGCCGAAACCGACATCGGATGTGGGTAAAGCACTTTTGGAAATTGAACAACGGTTGTGGGATTTGCAGGATATTGATGTAGATATTATTCGTTTTGCCGGTTTAGTCGGGGAAGATCGGCATCCGGTTTATCATTTATCCGGAAAAGAAAATATTCAAGGTGCGAATCAGACTGTTAATTTAGTTCATTTAACTGATTGTATACGAGCAATTCAATTATTGTTAGAAACGCCAACACATCACCGTCGTTATAATTTAGTTGCGCCAATTCATCCATTAAAACAGGATTTTTATACTACAATGGCGGAAAAACTATCATTGCCAGTACCACATTTTTTGCCGGATGAAGAAAAAATGGAGAGAATTATTTTAGCGGATAAAATTTGTAGAGATTTAGATTTTGTTTATCAATATCCTGATCCAAAAATGATGTAATTGTTAAATATAATCTTAAAAAAGCGGAATTCAAGGAAAATGGCTGGGGTACTAGGATTCGAACCTAGGAATGCCGGAATCAGAATCCGGTGCCTTACCGCTTGGCGATACCCCAATCTAAAGGGGATTTATTAATAAAGATGGCTGGGGTACTAGGATTCGAACCTAGGGATGCCGAGATCAAAACCCGGTGCCTTACCGCTTGGCGATACCCCAACATAAAAGATGATCATTAATAAAAGATGGCTGGGGTACTAGGATTCGAACCTAGGGATGCCGAGATCAAAACCCGGTGCCTTACCGCTTGGCGATACCCCAACTTTATGAAAGTTGCAAAATGGTGCGGGACGAGGGACTTGAACCCACACACCTCACGGCGCCAGAACCTAAATCTGGTGCGTCTACCAATTTCGCCAGTCCCGCAATGGTGGCTATGACGGGATTCGAACCTGTGACCCCAACATTATGAGTGTTGTGCTCTAACCAACTGAGCTACATAGCCATTGCTTTTGCGGCGCTAATTATGCTGATATCTGTAAGTCTCGTCAACACATTTTTTTAGAAAAAAAGATTTTTCGGTCTGTTCGCATAGAGAATAGCCAATTTGTTGTTTTTTTATTAGAAATAGTCGGATGGTTGTCCATTGATATGCAATTAAAATAGATTTATAAAAGTGTGAATGGAGAGGTTGGCTGTAAAACAATTGGATTAGCTAATAAATGAATAATTATAAAAAAGAAAATTGCGATAAAATGATTATCGCAATTTTTGGATAAAAGAGTTAGTTAAAGTGCCAATTACCGTTGACTGCAGTGCCAATTACTTCAAATTTATGGTTAAAGGCTGCTAAGTTGGCAATCTTTCCTTTTTCTAAACTACCTAATCTATCATTAATATGAATGGCACGAGCTGGATAGAGAGTTGCCATACGAAGGGCTTCGTCTAAAGGAATACCCACTTCATTTACACAGTTACGGATTGATTCGATCATAGTAACAGCAGAACCACCGATTGTACCGTTAGCGTCATAGCATTTGTGATCTCGAACATAAACGGTTTTGCCCACAAATTGGAATGATTCAATATCTGCACCAGCGGCAGCGGTAGCGTCAGTGACTAAACAAAGTTTGTCTTGTTTGCATTTTTTAGCAATACGCACATTGCCGAAATTTACGTGTAAACCATCAACAATAATGCCGGTATAGACATTAGGATTATCCAGTACAGCACCAACAACACCCATTTCTCGTCCGGATGACACAGGCGACATTGCATTATACAAATGAGTTGCAAAAGTTGCTCCTTGTTGGAAACGAGCATTCGCTTGTTGATAAGTGGCATTGGAATGCCCGATAGAAACGACAATATTGTTTCTAATAAATTCAGCAATATGATCTGCGGTAGGATTTTCCGCAGCAATCGTCATTTTTGTAATCACTTCAGCGTTATCACATAAAAAAGTAAGCATTTCATCAGAAATTTCACGAATAAATTCCTCGCGATGAACACCTTTTTTAGCTTTGCTTAAATATGGCCCTTCTAGATGTAGCCCTAACGCTTGATTGTGATGTTTAGCAAGATATTCTTTCATTACCGCAACAGCTTGTTTCATTTCAGCATCAGGGGCGGTAATGAATGTTGGCAAAAAGCTGGTTGTGCCGGATTTTAAATTGGTAGCCTGCATAATTTCCAATGTTTCAACAGAACAATCATCATTGAACATTACGCCACCGCAACCATTAAGTTGCAGATCGATAAAACCGGCAGAAAGGTTAGCACCTTGAAGATCGATAGTATCAAGAGCCGGATCAAGATCAGCGGTTTTAACGATATCTGCAATTTTATCGTCATTTACGATCAAAGCGTGATCATACAGAATCTCAGCCCCTGTATAGATAATACTATTGACTAACGCATATTTTTTCATTTTAACTCTCTTACACTATGAATTGCGTGTGATTCTAATTCTTTGAAATATTTCACAGTTTTAACTTTTAATTCTTGAGTTGCTGACTCATCGCAAACAAAAATTGCACGGCTGTGCATTTGCAATGCACTAATTGTCCATAGATGATTTACTGCACCTTCTACACCTGCTTGCAATGCTTGAGCTTTACGATAACCGGTAATTAACAACATTACCTCTTCCGCATCCATTAAAGTTCCAACCCCGATGGTTAAGGCATATTTTGGCACTTGATTAATGTCATTATTAAAGAATCGAGAGTTTGCAATTAAAGTGTCTTCATTTAAAGTTTTAATCCGAGTCCGAGAGGAAAGTGATGAGCCTGGTTCATTAAATGCGATATGTCCGTCTTCACCTACACCCCCCATAAACAGATGAATTTTACCATAAGATTTAATTTTATCTTCGTAACGTTGGCATTCCGCATCGTGATCATCAGTGTTACCGTTTAAAATATTGATATTTTCAAGCGGAATGTCAACGTGATTGAAGAAGTTATTAAACATAAAGGAGTGATAACTTTCAGGATGTTCTTTTGGCAAACCGACATATTCATCCATATTGAAAGTAACGACATTTTTGAAGCTTACTTCACCTTGTTGATAAAGCCTAATTAACTCTCTGTAAGTAGCGAGCGGTGTGCCGCCAGTTGGTAAGCCAAGAACAAATGGATGTTCTTTAGTGGGAGAAAAACGATTAATGCTGTCAACAATATGGCGCGCTGCCCATCTTGCTACCTGTTGTTCATTATGTAATGGAATAAGACGCATAGATTGCTCCTTGAATAATAAATAGACATTTTAAAATAAAACTTCATTATTTAAATAATCAAGATAATTTTACTTCAAAAAAGTGGATTGATCTAATTGAAAAAGAGTGTTTTTTGAGTAAAGTCACAGAAAAGACCAAAATGGAAAAGAAAATAAATATAAAAGGGAGTAGAGCTTAATTCTACTCATTAACCAAAAAATCAAGTAGAATAACGTTATTTTTTAGAAACTCACTGCACAAAGATTTTATTATGACAACACAATTTAACATTAAAACGTTTCAAGGGATGATTCTTGCACTTCAAGCATATTGGGCGGAACAAGGCTGCACTATCGTTCAGCCGTTTGATATGGAGGTAGGTGCAGGGACTTCTCATCCAATGACGGCACTTCGTGCATTAGGTCCTGAGCCAATGGCATTTGCTTATGTGCAACCTTCACGCCGCCCAACTGATGGTCGTTACGGTGAAAATCCAAACCGTTTGCAACATTATTATCAATTTCAAGTGGTGATCAAACCTTCTCCAGATAATATTCAAGAGCTTTATCTTGGTTCTCTTAAAATGCTTGGTTTTGATCCAACACAAAATGATATTCGTTTTGTTGAAGATAACTGGGAAAATCCAACGCTTGGTGCGTGGGGGCTTGGTTGGGAAGTTTGGTTAAATGGTATGGAAGTAACACAATTTACCTATTTCCAACAAGTGGGTGGTTTGGAGTGTCGTCCAGTAACTGGTGAGATTACCTACGGATTAGAACGTTTAGCGATGTATATTCAAGGCGTGGATAGCGTGTATGATTTAGTGTGGTCAGATGGCCCACTCGGTAAAACCACCTACGGTGATGTTTTCCATCAAAATGAAGTAGAACAATCCACTTATAACTTTGAATATGCTGATATTGATTTCCTCTTCAAGGCTTTTGAACAATATGAAAAAGAAGCTCAAGAACTGTTGGCATTGGAAAAACCATTACCCTTACCGGCGTATGAACGTATTTTAAAAGCGGCACATAGTTTTAACTTGTTAGATGCCCGCAAAGCCATTTCTGTAACCGAACGTCAACGTTATATTTTGCGTATTAGAGCGTTAACTAAAGGTGTGGCGGAAGCTTATTATGCCAGTCGCGAAGCATTGGGATTCCCAGGATGTAACAAAAAATAAGGCAGGAACAATGAAAGAATTTCAATATCCTAAAGATATCTACACTGAACCAGATGCGGATGTGAATACTCTTGCTAATCTTGGACCATTAACAGCAATGGCTGGTATATGGGAAGGAAAACGAGGATTAGATATTAATCCAAAAGCGGAAGGAGCGGTAAAAGATCCTTATATTGAACATATTGAGTTACAACCTATTGACCCACAAACTAACGGACCGCAGCTTTTTTATGGTTTGCGTTATCATATCCATATTGTGCAACCAAATGAAGTGGAAACATTTCACGATCAAGTTGGTTATTGGCTATGGGAACCGGCAACAGGAAATTTATTGTTAACCTTAAGTATTCCTCGCGGACAAACTTTAATTGCTACTGGTAATGCTAGTGTAGATGCCAAGAAATTTACATTAACCGCACAACGTGGTTCATTAACGAATGGTATTATTTCTAATCCATTTTTAGAACAATCTTTCCGTACAGAAAGTTATACTATTACTGTAACTATCAATAATGATGGTACGTGGTCATATGAGCAAGATACTGTAATGGTAATTCCTAATTACGATGAGCCGTTTCATCATCAAGATCGTAATCGTTTAACGAAGGTTGCTGAACCAACACCGAATCCATTAGCATTAGCAGAACAAAAAGGGCAACTATAATGGATAAACCGATTTTATTTTTCGCCGAAAGTTGCCCTGATACTGCTCCTTTTGTGGCAGAGTTGAAGCGATTAAATGTGGATTATGAACGCGTAGAAGTTTTAACTTCATTAGCCAATTTTAAACAATTTCTACGTTTGCGTGATAAGTCAGCGGTGTTTGATAACGCCAAAGCAAATGGCTATGCGGGAATTCCAGCACTGTTGTTGAATAGTGGTGAAGTAATTTTGGATTATAAGAAACTGGCAGAAGTGTTTACTCCATAAATAAAAGCGCGGTAAGTTTTGCAGAGGTTTTAGATGACGACAAAAAAGCTACTTGTGAGAAGTGAACAGCAATTAGTTGGTGAAATTAGCCAACTTATTCAAACCAGCAAACAACGTGTTGCGGTAACCGTTAATGCGGAGCTTACCTTGCTTTATTGGCATATTGGACAACGAATTAATCAGCATATTCTCAATAATGAACGGGCGGAATATGGCAAAGAAGTGATTAAGAATTTGTCTAAAAGCCTAACAGAGCAATTTGGGAAGGGCTGGGGACGTTCTCACCTTAATTATTGTGTGAAATTTGCGGAAACATTTAGTGATTTTGAGATTGTCCACGCACTGCGTGGAAAATTGAGTTGGACGCATTTTAAAGCATTAATTTATATTGATGATCCACTCAAACGAGATTTCTATGCCACAATGGCAGCCCAAGAGCGTTGGAGTACAAGAACACTAGAAGAGCGTATTGGCTCATTGCTGTTTGAACGCACCGCAATCTCGAAAAAGCCTGATGAAACCATTAGTCAAGAATTAACGTTATTGCGAGAAAAGGGCGAATATAATCAATCAATGATCTTAAAAGATCCTTATATTTTGGATTTTTTAGAACTTAATGATCGTTATTTAGAAAAAGATCTTGAAGATGCAATTTTAAGAGAAGTTGAACAATTTCTTTTAGAATTAGGAGCGGGTTTTACTTTTATTGCTCGGCAGAAACGAATTCAAATTGATAATGATGATTTTTATATTGATTTACTACTCTACAACCGTAAATTAAAACGTTTAATTGCCATTGAATTAAAAACCGAAGCATTTAAGCATTCACACAAAAGCCAAATGGAACTTTATTTGGCGTGGCTTGCGAAATATGAAAAAGAAGAAGGGGAAAATCCTCCCTTGGGTATTATTTTGTGTACGTCTAAAAAGCAAGAGCAAGTTGAATTATTAGATTTAAACCATTCTGATATTCATATTGCTGAATATATGACGGTGTTACCGAGTAAAGAAATATTAGAGCAGCGATTGCATTTGGCGGTATCACGAGCGAAAGAACGGCTTGCTAAATAATATATTGTTAGTTAATAGAATTTTTTGAAATAGTAAATTTTAGTTAGAATGCTGCCTTACGTTAAGAATTTAAAGGAACTTTCACAGAAATTACGTTCTAATCAGACCGATGCTGAACGTAAATTATGGCAACGGATTAATCGAGATCAATTATTAGGCTTTCGCTTTAATCGTCAAAAGCCGTTGCTGAATTATATCGTAGATTTTTATTGTGCAAAGGCAAAGCTGATTATCGAACTAGATGGTTCTCATCATTATGAGGCTGAGCATCAAGAAAAAGATCGATTAAGAGATGATGAGTTAAGATCTCTAGGTTTTACAGTGATGAGGTTTAGTAATGATGAAATTTATTATGAGATTGAGGCTGTTGTAGAGCAGATTTATTTATTTTTAGAACAAGTACAAATCTCTCTTAGTGGTGCTGAGGATTGACAAATCTCCCCTAG
>NZ_JPXX01000004.1 GCF_000771875.1 Gallibacterium genomosp. 1
ATTTCCAAACCAATATTTACTGCTAATTTATCTTCTGCATCAATTAATTGTTGTGCTTTATCTGAACTTTTACTTTTTGCATAATCAACAGCTTCATCAATTAACGAAGCATATTGTGGTAGTTGGGAGGCACTTAATACTAATGATGGATTGGTGGTTGCATCTTGTGGTTGGTATTTTTTGATTGCTTCAATATCGCCGGTGTCGGCAACAACCACTGTCATTTTGCGTAATGTGTCTAATTGATTCATCATTTTATTTCTCCTAAATATTAATTATCCAATTTCATACTAAAGTTGTTTTTGCATTTTTTGATGTACAATATCTACAACTTCTTTCCCAAAAATAATTTGATATTGATTAGCAATAGAAAACAAACCTTTTACTAAGTCTAATTTTTCTATTTGATTTTTATTTATCTCCTCTGGATTATTTAATACAACTCTGATTCTTGTTGCACAGTGAGTTAATGCAACAATATTCTTCTTTCCACCTAAATATTCAATTAATTTAGTAGCAATTTCATTATATTCATTACTCTCAATATTAAGCGATAATGACTCCAATGCATTTTTTATTAACTCAATAAAATTTTCCGCATTCCAAGCACTTCTACCAATAAATAACCCATCAATATATTTCTTATTTATTAACTTATTAGCATTCTCCGGATTAACACTGCCTCCATATAATACTGGAATATCTAATCCCTCTTTATTAAACATCTCATATAAACATTGTTTAATTACAGAATGCTTTTCATCTGCATATTCTGCAGAAGCTGGAATTCCTTTTTCACCAATAGCCCAAACAGGCTCATAAGCTATTCTAACAAGAGGTAACTGCTCTTTAGTTACTCCACTCAAGCCAATTTTTAATTGTGTTCTTAATATTTCATCTGAAATACCATATTCTTTTTGTTCTAATGTTTCACCAACACATAATAATGTAATAAATTTATGTTTTAATGCTGAAAGAACTTTCTTATTTTCTTCTTCATCTGTCTCTTTAAAGATATGGCGTCTTTCAGAATGTCCTATCATTACTAATTTAATATCTAATTCTTTTAACATTAATGGCGATATTTCACCTGTAAATTGACCTGAATCAGCATAACACATATTTTGTGCGCCAATCACAATTAAATTATTAAATTTATTATTTATTAAACTCGTCGCATCACTTAAAGTTGTATAAGATGGTATAACAAATAACTCTACATTATCAGTTTTGATATCTCTTTTATATAAATCTCCTAACCTTGACAAATAATGAATAACATCTTTATTCCCTTTATACATTTTTAGATTAGTACCAAAATAAATCTTATTTTTCATTTATTTATTCCTTTATGTTTTTTATTAATACTCTACAAGGAGAACCATCTGCATTTTCAATAGCTATCGGAACCATCACTGCATAAACTTTATGACTTGTAATATTTTTTGTATTACAGATATATTCTACTAACGTTATACCTTTGGATAATAAATGATAATGTGTCGTATGTTTTTCTAAAGGCTTATCCATTTTATTCTCCACCCAAAACCGGATTGGATAATCTTGAGGGAAATCAAATGCTACAATAGTAATATTTTTATTCTTCATAAATATCACAGCATCATCTGTTAAATAAGGTGACTTTGTCCAAAATTCTTTAGAATTATAACTATAAAAAGTATCCCAATGCGTTTTAAAAATGATCTTATCTGGATTATTATCTGGCCACACTCTTCTTAATATATCTTCTGTAATAGCCAAATTTTCTTGGATTTCCTTAGAAAGATCAACAATATAAAATTCTCCTATATAAATATTAGGATTAATATCCAATATATTATAACCATCTTTATTAATATGACTTAACGCATCCATATGAGTAAAAGCGTGGCAAGATACTTTTATTTGTGTTGCTTCAAATAAATCTCCATTATCAAAATTACCTTTTTTCTCAATAACTGTTTTCCAACGTACATGTTTATTTGAGATAGGCATAGATAAGTCAATCCAATCTTTTTCCATAATGAATCTCCCATTTATTTAAAGAATACATTTGGTAAATAAGTACTAAATTCTGGCACTAATATTAAGATTACTAATAATCCTAATAAAGATAGTAAATATGGAATACTACTCTTTAATACTTTTATTGGTTCACATTCAGCAATATTTGCAGATAAATAGATTAAATAACCAACTGGAGGAGTAACCAATCCAATCATTAAGTTCAAAATAATGACTAAACCAAAATGGATAGGTGAAATTCCGAATTGATTTATAATTGGCATAAATACTGGAACTAATATTGTTAAAGCAGCTGTAGGATCCATAATCATTCCAATAAAAAGAACAATTACATTAATTAAAATTAATGCGGATAAAGGAGAAGAACAGATTTCTGAAACATAACTAGCAACTTGATGACTAATTTGTAATCTTGCAATAACCCATGCAAATATTGAAGATGCTCCAACAATTAGCATAACTGTTATCGTCCCCTTTAAAGATGAAATTAGTGCTTTTTTTAATCTTTCTATATTTAATTCTTTATAAATAAATGTTCCTACTAGATACGCATATACAACCGATACTGCTCCTGCCTCTGTTGCTGTAAACATACCTGAAATAATTCCATATAGAATAATAATTGGACAAAATAAAGCCCAAATAGCATCTTTTGAACTTTCTTTAACTTCTTTCCAGCTAAATGGTGTTGATTGATTACCAAAACCTTTCATTTTTGAAATAACAAAAGTAACAAAGATAAGTGTAAAGGCAATAAGTAGTCCTGGTATTACACCAGATAAAAACATTTTTCCTACAGAAACACCTGCTCCAGCTAACGCAGCAAATACGATCATAGGAACACTTGGTGGAATAATTGGCCCAATAATTGAAGCAGATTGTGTTAATGCTGCAGAAAAAGGAGCTGGATAATTATTCTTTTTCATTTCCGGAATTAATGAGCTGCCAATTGCTGCTGTAGAAGCAACAGCTGATCCACTAATAGATCCAAAAAATAAACTGGAAAAAATATTAATATAAGCTAGAGAGCCTTTCCAACGACCAATAAATGATGTTACAAAACGAATAATCCTTGTTGTAATTCCTCCAACACTCATCAATTCACCAGCTAAGAAAAAGAAGGCTAATGCTTGTAGTGCATTAGTATCAATACCCTGCATAACTTGTTGTGCAACAATAGTTACAGGTACATAAGGTAAAAATAAAAATAAAGTAACTATTGAGGAAAAAATAATACTGTAGAATAATGGTAGTCCAAAGACAGTTAATATAAACATAACGCCTAATAAAACAATAAATGACATTATAATTCCCCTACAACTTTAGTTTTTGCTAATGAAATAAAAGCAATAATGATTCTGACAACTTCCAAAGATAAACATAAAATAAATGGAACATAAACCCAAGAAATAGAAATCTTAAATGCAGAATAATAACTATTCAAATTCATACTATATAACTTTATTCCACCTTTAATTAATAAAACTAAAGAAATTAACATCACAATATATAATGCCGATGATAATAACCATCCATATTTAAACTTCTCAAATATAGCTATTCTTAATAAAGGCACCTGTATTTGTGTTGTTGTTAATATTCCAAATAAGATCATATAGGTATAACAAAATCTTAAAAATTCTTCTGCCCAAGGGAACGAAATATTAATAACATATCTAGTAATTACTTGAACAAAAGTCATTACAACTAGAATAAGAAAAAAGAGACATCCTAAAGATAAAAACGTCTTACTAATAAACTTCTCATATTTCTCAATCATAATGCCCCTCCCTTCTTATATAAGTATAGAGTAAAACTATATATTATTTAGTTTCAGAAATTTTCTTAATTTCTTGATCACCAAATTTTTTGGCATAATCATCCCAAGCCTTTTTAGCTCCAATTTGGAAAGATGCAACGTCAGGTAATTCTTCTACTTGCATACCTTGTTGTTTTAATTTCTCAAGATAAATTTTATTTTCTTCAACATTTAGTTTCTTCTCTAAATCTGCTCCCTCTTTTGCTGCCTTCAATAATATTTCTTGATCTTCCTTATCTAATGAATTAAAACGATCTAAATTCATTGCCATTGGCGCAGCTGTATAAGCATGATGGGTTAATGATAAATATTTTTGTACTTCTTGAAGATTATTGTTGTAAATATGATGAATTGGATTTTCTTGACCATCAATTACACCTGTTTTCAATGAAAAATAGACTTCATTAAATGGCATTGGTGTTGGATTAGCACCCCACTCTTTAAATGCTGCAATATGTGCCGGATTTGGGGTTGTTCTTAATTTAAGATGGGATAAATCTTTTACAGATTTAACTTGTCTCCTATTATTAGTAATATCTCTAAAACCAATTTCATAGAAAGCTAGACCTTTTAATCCATATTGTTCTAAAGACCCTAACAGTTTTTCTCCGACATCACTATTTAAGACTTTTTCTACATGTTCCTCATTTCTAAATAAAAACGGCAGATCTAATAAATTAAGCTGCTCATTAAAAGTTGTATAATAAGGATTCCCTACCACTACAATATCAATAGTCCCCATTCTAGTTCCATCAATTTGGGTACCTGAAGAGCCTAATTCACTATTGGGATGTAACTTAATAGTAATTCGTCCTTGAGATAATTCTTTAACTCTTTTAGCCATAAATTCTGTTGCTTTACTTACAGTATCTGTTGGCGAACCATAATGACTTAATGCTAATTCATATGTTTCCGCAGCTAAAATGCTTGAAGAGAATATGGCTGATAATACTGTTACCGATATAAAATTAAGCTTTTTCATAAGTACCCTCAATTGTATATTATTAATTATTGAATAAATTTTTATTGAAAAATCAGCATTTATGATATTTCTGATCAATCTCATTAATCTTGGCTACTTTAGGTGTAGAACCACCACCAGAGAAGTCACAATTTAACCACGTTTTTAATAGATATTTAGCAAGCTCAACACCAATTACTCGTTCTCCAAAACAAATAATTTGCGCATTGTTACTCTTCCTTGCCCTTTCTGCTGAAAAAACATCATGACATACGGCAGCTCTTACTCCTGGAATTTTATTTGCTGTAATCGACATACCAATACCAGTACCACAAGTTAAAATAGCACGTTCATATTTTCCTTCAGAAACTGCTAACGCTACTGCCTCAGCAACATCAGGATATAAAACAATATCGCCTGCTTTAGCACCAAAATCATCGTATTCGATCCCTAAAGAATCTAAGTATTTCATCAGTTCAACTTTCAAGTTATATGCAGCTTCATCACAGCCAATCGCTATTTTCATATTAAACTCTCCTAAAGAATTACATTTTCGTTAAATTAAGAATGGTATTTACATTACTTGCCGTTGTTGCAATGATATTGATAATGCCTGTTCTTAATGCACCTAATATAGCCATTGCTTTACTACTTTCAGATGCAATACCAATCACACAAGGAATTGCTCTTAAATCATCAAGGCTTAGCCCAATAACCCGATCATTCATTACTGTATCAACTGGTTCACCTTGCAAATTAAAAAAGCCATATCCGGCAATATCACCTATCACACCTAAATTCCTTTTTGCTTCTGTAACTTCTTGAGGTGTAAACCAACCTAATTGCACCATATAGCTATTTTCATTCATATCACCAATACCAACTAATGCAATATCAGCCTTTCTTGCTCGATCCAAAGTTTCTTTGATAACTCCATTTTTCATAAAAACATCTCTAAACTCCTTATTTTCAAGGTAAGCTGGTGCATATAAAGTTTCATTAATACCATTAAAATTTCTAGCCAAATTTCTACAAGTATGATCAGCATCTACAGGTTCGCCATTTCTTTGCACACCACCAATACCACAAATAAACTTGCAAGATTTTGCAGGGAAAATACCAATATGTTCCCCTACAGATGCCACATTACGCCCTTGTCCTACTGCTATCGTCATTCCATCTTTTAATGTATGAGACAAATATGAACTTACTAACGCAGCAACTTGCCTTCTCTGTTCTGTTTCATTTTGCTCATCTATAGCAATTAACGCTCTTTGAATACCAAATTCGTCAATTAATCTTTTTTCTAATTGAGAAGTATAAATCGGGTGATATTTCACATTAATTTCAACTACACCTTCTTCTCTAGCCTTTTTAAGTAACCGACCTATTTTTATTCGTGAAAGATTAAATTTATTTGCAATTTCTTCTTGTGTTAATTCATGTTCATAATAAGCAATTGCAATTTCGGTCAATAAATCAATTTCTTTCAAATCTGCCATATAGATTTCCTAAATAAAATTCTCAATATATTTTCTAGACTTAATTAAAGTTTCTTCAATTACATTAATATCAATTTTATGTTCAAATTTTTTTGGCGTAGAATCTAATTCCCGATATATCCTTAATGGAATTTCCAAACTACAAGGAATATTACTACGCTTTAATTGACTAACAATATTACAATAATCAATCATTCCATCTCCTATAGCTGTAAACCTGAACTTATCATCTTCAATAATTACATCTTTAATATGAAAATATTTACAATATTTAATAGAGTTCATTGATTGTTCTATTAAATTTAACTTTATATCATAAGTTAACATATTTCCCGGATCAAAATTTATTGCATAAAAATCATTATCTAATTGATTTAATATTCCAATCCCATCTTCTAATTTTACAAAAGCATTGAAGTTATAATCTCCTGCATTCTCTAAACATAAAATACAATGATTTTTTTCTAATAGACTCTTTAGTGATTTTAAATTTATTATTAATTTATCTTTATTTTCTAGTTTGGTAGTACAGACATTAATATATTTAGCTCCTATTAAATTAGCAAATGTGAGGCGAGCAGAAAAAATATCATATAATCCTTCTGTTGATAGATCCATTGTACATCCTAAAGCCAAAGTATCTAATTTATACTTATTTTTAAGATAATTAATATATCTAGCATTTTCTTCACTAAAAAGATCTTGATTCAAATTACTAACATATCCTTGGTTATAAGCTAATTCAAAATAATTAAATCCGCATTTTTTAATAGAAGAAAAAATAGTTTCTAGATCATATCCATCATAAATAGAAGTATTAACAGCTAATTTTAAGTTATTTTTCATTCCTATCTCCTCACATAATAGAAACTTTATAAGCTATTCATTTTTTCCTAATAATTTAATTTTATTCCAATAAATTTTTATAATTGGCATAGTAAAAACAAGAACTGTAGCTAAAATAAAAAATACAGATATTGGACGTTCTAATATAAGCCACCAATTGCCTTTAACCATTGTAATAGTCTGTCCTAATCTTAATTCCAATACGCCACCTAAAATTAAACCTATAGTCAAAGGAATAACTGAAAAACCAAATAGTCTCATTAAATATCCAAGTACACCAAAAATTAATGCTACATAAACATCAACTACAGATAAATTAACTGCATATGCACCGACAATACAAAAAACAAACACCATTGGCCATAAAATAGATGTAGGAATAAAGGTAATACGTGCGAATAACTTAGCTCCAGCTAACCCAATAATAAAAAATATAATATTTGCTAAAAGCATAGACCAAAAAATTGTATAAACAGCCTCGCCATTTTCAATAAACAAATTAGGACCAGGGTTTATCCCATGAATCATTAAACCAGCTACAATTACAGCTGCTGTAGGGCTACCTGGTATTCCTAATGCCAAACTTGGTACCATAGAACCTCCTGTTGCTGCATTATTTGCAGCTTCAGACCCTGCAATACCTTCAATAGATCCATTACCAAACTCTTCAGGTCTTTTTGACCAACGTTTAGCTTCGTTATAACCTACTATTGATGCCACAGTAGCCCCTTCAGCAGGTAAAATACCAATAAATGTACCTATTCCAGTAGAGCGCAGAATAGTTTTCCAAATTCGCTTATAATCTGAATAAGATGGTAATTTGATCTTATCCATTTTCACTAAATTACCTGTTATAGATGATCTAGAAATTTGAATGAATAGTTCACTAATTCCAAAAATGCCGATCATCATTGGAACTAAATTAATTCCTTCATATAATGCAGAAACTCCGAATGTAAAACGATCTATAGTTGTTAAAGGATCCACTCCTATAGTAGCAATTAATATCCCTAACAAACCTGATAATAAATTTTTTAAAACTGAGCTATTCCCAACAGTAGCTAACATAGAAATAGCAAAAATTGTTAAAGTTAAATATTCTGGTGGAGAAAATTTATAAGCAATATCTGCAAGAAGAGGAGCTGCAATCATTAAACAAATGACACTAATTATTCCACCTATTCCAGAAGAAACTGTTGCAATACCTAATGCTCTACCAGCTTCTCCTCGCTGAGCTAAAGGATAACCATCTAAGCAAGTTGTTGCACTTGCAGATGTTCCTGGAGTATTAATTAAAATAGCAGTAATTGCTCCAGCAAAGGTTGCAGCACAATAAATAGTAAGCATAATTGTCGATGCAGATATAGGATCCATTGTAATAGTAAACGGAAGAATCAATGCTACCCCCGTCGTAGCATTCAATCCAGGTAATGATCCAATCAATATTCCACCTATAGAAGCAACCATAATCCAGATTAATAACTCAATATTCGCTAAATTACCTAACGCATTCCACACAATATCCATGGTTCATCCTCTTATATAATTTATTACTATACCATCAGGAAATTTCACACCTAAAATCTGCTCAAATAATACATAAATAAAAACAGGTAAGATAATAGTCAACAAAATAATAGGAAATATTTTTATTTTATCTGCCCACAAAAGATGAATAGCTAAAGAAAATAACATTATAGCTAAGAAGAAATCCACATTTAAAACTAAAATAAATATTGGAATAAGAAGAAGAACCTTTATAGTTATATAATTAAAATTAGTATCAAATATATCCTTTTCTTTACTTCCTCTTAACCATAAGATAAAGCTTAATAAAATAATAAAAGACGCACATATAATAGGAAAAGTTGATGGTTGTAGTCCTCTCTGTAAAATAGGAGGTAACTCTCTAAATTGAGAAGCAAGATAAATAACTACACTTGAAAATACAAAAATAGTAAAGAATATGAATAAATCTTTCTTACTTCTCATAATACTCTCCTTATTGCTAATAAATTATTTCAATATTATTGAATAAAGCCTAATTGTTTTAGTGATTCACGCATTTCTTTATCACTTTCTTCTAATTGTTTGGACCACACTTCTTTACCTGCAATAGAAGTCTCATCTAAGCCAAGATTATCTAAGAACTTCTGGAATTCCGGTTTTGACATAGCTTCTATAAAAGTTTTTTCAAGTTTTTCAACAATATCTTTAGGTGTTCCTGCCTTCACAACAAATCCTCTAACAGTAGATAAACTTACAGGAATTCCTAATTCTTTTGCTGTATATACAGTGGGTAAAGATTTCATTCTACTGTCTGAGAGAACCACTATCGGACAAACTTGTCCTGCACTAATTTGTACTTTAGCTTCACCTAGATTCAAAACACCAACATCAACACCTCCAGCAACAATTTGAGTAGCAACTTCATTTGCACTGTCAAATGGAATAACTTCTGCAGTCTTCACATTAGCTTTTGTCGTAAATGCAAATGCGGATACATCATCAATTCCACCTAAATGAGTAGTACCATAAGTAAGAGCTTTCGTTTTTTGTGACTCTATAAATTGATTTACATCTTTAAAACGATTACATTTCACCATTAAAATTTGAGGATCATCTGTTGCCCTTGCAATTGGAATCCAATCACTTAACGTTGTTTTTGAACTACCTTTAGCTATTTCACCAGCCTGTCCACTTGTATATGTCAAAATAGTATGTCCATCTGCTGGCCGTGATGTCACATAATCTAATGACAGTAAGCCACCACCACCTTTTTTGTTGACAATTGTGATTGATTTTCCTAATAGTGGCTCAGATAAACTTGCTACCATTCTTGCAGTTAAATCTGTTCCACCACCTGCACCAGAATGAGTGACCATTTCTAAGTTTTTATTAGGAAATGCAATTGCAGCTGTTGATATCACGGCCAGTGAAGTTAACAATAAAACTTTTTTCATATTTGTCCCCTTTAAAAAACTTTTAATAAAATAAATCAGATTTTTTCAAAAAATTTAAAGTAACAGCTTATTTATTCACAAACTCAGACATATATTTAATAATCAAAGACATAGATACTGCACCTGGATCTACATGCCCTAATGAGCGTTCCCCTAAACTTTTTGCACGACCAAAAACAGCAACTTGATTACGCGTTTCTTCAGCCCCCTCTGCCGCAGCTTTAGCTACGCTCGATAATGCACTACCTAAATCATCATTCATCACTTTTTCTGACTGTTTTTCGGCTGCAACCAATGAATCAATCATCGTTTTATCGCCTGGTTTAGCCCCACCTCTAGCAAAAACTGCTGCTGATCCTGCAACTAAAAATTGTGAAAGAACTACGCTATTAAATTCTTGTTGACCCGCTATAGCTTTTCCCCCTGCTCTGAATAATGTGCCAAATATTGCACCGGAAGCTCCCCCCATACTTGACATCATCTTAGTACCAGCCTTTAAAAATAATTCGCCAACATCTTTAGGTGAAAAATCATTACTTGAAAGTAAATCTCGAACAGCTGCAAAACCTCGTTGCATACCTAATCCATGATCTCCATCACCAATTTTTAAATCTAATTCTGTCAACATCGGTTCACTACTGACCATTTTTTCAGCTGTATATAAAAGCATTTCTCTTGTTTCTGTTAAATTCATATCATTTTCTCCAAGCAAAACTGTTACAAGGCATGTCATATAATTTTTGTAATTCATCGTCTAAACGGAAAATTGTTATTGAATAACCCGCCATTTCTTGTGAAGTACAATAAGAGCCGATTAAAACATCATAAATTTGTATATTTCGCTTCGTTAATTCTTGATGAACTTTTCGATAAGCAATTAATAATTCGGTATAAGTTGAGCCACCTAAGTTATTAATGGTCACACAGACTTTGTCTTCACTTTGTAATTCAATGTCATTACATAAACGCTCAACCATCTCACCATTAATTTGATCAGCAGTTGTCATTTTTTGTCTTCTAACACCTGGCTCACCATGAATTCCCATACCAAGTTCTAATTCATCATCTTCCAACTCAAAATTAAATTTTCCTGTTTGGGGAATAGAACAAGCCCCTAAAGCTACGCCTATAGTTCTTGTGTTAAAATTTGCTTTTTTAGTTACTTCATAGACCTGTTCTAAATCATAACCAGACTCAACAGCAGCCCCAGCAATCTTCAGAACATACATATCACCAGCAACACCACGTCTATCACTCATTTTAGAAATGGGTGCTGCAGAAATATCATCTGTTACACGTACAGTTTTAACTTGAATTCCTTCCTCTTCTAAAAGTTCAGCTGCAATATCAAAGTTCATATTATCGCCAGCATAATTACCATAAACGAATAACACGCCTTGACCTTGTTCAACTACTTTTGTTGTTTCTATAATGATGTCAGGGGATGGTGATGCAAAAATCTCACCTAGTGCCGCTGCATCAGCCAATCCTTGCCCTACATAACCTGCAAACATAGGCTCGTGTCCACTTCCACCTCCTGTGACAACTACAACCTGATCATTCCGAATTTGATCACGATATACACCGCTATAACCATCTACTTTTAATAATTTGCCTCGACAAGCACAAAGTAATCCCTCTAATTGTTCTGCTGGAACAGCATTAGGATTATTCAGTAATTTTTTAGGTTTTCTTGCCATAATACTTTTCTCCAAATTGTCTTATTCTGATTCAAGGACACCTTTGCCCATACGAACGGCAATATTAAAGGCAGCTTCAAAAGCTGTTGGCACAGCAATATTCTTGCCATACAAGTCATACGCTGTACCATGATTAGCGGTTGTAATTGGAATAGGAATTCCACCTTGTACTGTGACTCCTCGTTCAAAACCAAGAAGCTTAAGCGCAGTAGAAAATTGGTCGTGATACATTGACACTACCCCATCAATATTAAGGCGTTTCACTTCATGCATCGTCGTATCACTAGGAAATGGGCCATATAAATTAATTTGGTATTCTTTACGAGCGTGTTCCATCGCCGGCTTAATAATAGTAATTTCTTCATCTCCGAAAACACCTCCTTCACCACCATGAGGGTTTAAGGCTTGTACAGCAATTCTAGGTTGTGTAACACCGGCACGTACTAAAGAACTATGTAATAAACGAATACAATCAATAACTGCTGGAATAGATAAATTAGGTACAATATCTTTGAATGGAATATGGGAAGTCACTCTACTTGCCCAGATATTATCAACAACATTTAACTCACACACAAAACCATCAAAATTAGTTTGTTCTGCAAACCAATGTAATTCATCACGATACTTTAAACCACCTAAATGCATAGCTTGTTTATTTAATGGTGCAAAACAAATAGATTGCACATATCCAGCCTGAGCATATTCCACAGCTTTTTTCAAAGTTTCTAAAATATATACACCACTTTGTTGAGTGGCTTTACCATATTCAAAAGGTTTTAAATTTGAATTTTTGTATGAAATTAATGCAGGAATCCCTTTTTCATACGAAAATGAAGGCAGTTGATTCTCTGTAATTTCATCATAAGGGAATTGCAGTTGTGCGATATCCATACCTTTATGTAATTCATCTTTATCTGCAATGATTAAAATATTAGCTTTATCTCTTTGCTCCTTCTGAGATAACAATTTAGCGACCAATTCCGGACCTATGCCAGCAGGATCACCTAAAACTAATGCTATTGTTGGTTTCCGCATAATTTCCCCTATCAAACTAATGTTATAAAATACTTTATATTATGAACATATGTTCATAACAATAACTTTTGATAGGTGTATTAAATCATTTTTTTATATTGAAATGTGTGATAAAGCTCACAATAATGGATAATTGTATAAAAATATGTCATATTTGAGATAAAGATCACATTTTTAGGAAAAAAAGAAGGAATTAATAACAAATCTATTTCATTATAGAATAACTATATGAACACTTATAGAACATAAGTTTTTAATTGGGTTTATATGTTGTAATAACTTTTAAAAATGATTGAGCATAACGTTCTAATTTCTTAAACCCTACTCCATTGATTTGTAACATTTCAGAAAGTGTGGTTGGCATTTCTCGTGCCATTTCTTCCAATGTAGCATCATTGAATACAGCATAAGGCGGAATATTATCCCGATCAGAAAGTTGTTTTCTGAGTTTACGTAATTGATTGAATAGTTCCCGATCACCCTGCTTCGCTTGATAGCGATGGGCGTGGTTAATCATTGAAAGATTTTGTCTTGGTGTCGCTAACGATAATGTCATTTCTCCACGCAAAACCGGTCTGGCCGCTTCGGTAAGTTGTAATGCTGAATAATTGGCAATATTTTGACTTAAAAAGCCTAAATGAATTAATTGACGGATCACACTATGCCAATATTCTTGAGATTTATCCTTGCCAATACCAAAAACGGACAATTTATCGTGTTGTAACTCTTGAATTTTCTGATTTTGCAAGCCACGCAATACAGCAATCACATAATAGCTACCAAACTTTTGACCAGTACGATAAACCGTAGAAAGGATTTTTTGCGCATCAATTAGACCATCATATTTTTTTGGTGGGTTAAGGCAAATATCACAGTTATTACAAGGTTGATGGCGGTGTTCAGCAAAATAATTGAGTAATACCAAACGACGACAAGTTTGTGCCTCAGCAAATTCTCCCATCGCTTGTAATTTATGCTGCTCAATCATTTTTTGTGATGAATCATTTTTTTCCTGCAATAATTTATTCAACCACAAATAATCCTGATGATCATAAAACAGCACCGCTTCCGCCGGTAGATCATCGCGCCCTGCCCGCCCTGTTTCCTGATAATAAGCTTCAATACTTCTCGGGAGATCATAATGCAATACAAAACGAATATTCGGTTTATTAATACCCATTCCAAATGCAATCGTTGCAACAATAATCTGAATATTGTCACGTTGAAAATCGTGCTGAACCTGCTCCCTGATTTCATTACTGAAACCAGCGTGATAAGCCTTTGCCGAGATACCTTTACGTTGTAGCATCTCTGCTAATCGTTCAACTTTATTACGACTGTTGGCGTAAATAATACCACTTTTACCTTGCTGTGATTTGATAAATTTAAGCAACTGTTCTTGTGGTTTAAACTTTTCCACCACAGTGTAACGAATATTTGGGCGGTCAAAACTACCAATATAAACAAAGGGTTGCTGTAAGTTAAGTAATTCGAGAATGTCTTCTCGAGTAACTCGATCCGCCGTTGCGGTTAACGCCATAATCGGAATATTGGGAAAAACACGTGTCAAGCTACGCAACTGTGAATACTCAGGGCGAAAATCGTGTCCCCATTGAGAAATACAATGGGCTTCATCAATTGCAATAAAACTCACCTGACACTGCTGAATAAAATAGAAAAACGCCGTAGTCATCACTTTTTCCGGCGAAATATAGAGTAATTTTAATTTTCCGGATAACGCCTGTTGTTCAATTTCTCGTTGCTGTTGCAAGGTTTGGCTTGAATTTAGATAAGCTGCTGCCACACCGTTTGCCGTAAGCTGATCAACCTGATCTTGCATCAAAGCAATCAAAGGAGAAATCACTAATGTCAATCCAGAAAAACAGAGTGCTGGAATTTGGTAGCAAAGCGATTTTCCTCCACCTGTTGCCATCAAAATAAAGCTACTTTGACCTCGCAATGTTGCTTCAATAATTTGCTGCTGACCTTGACGAAATTGTTGATAGCCAAAAACGTCTTGAAGAATGGACTTTGCACGGATAAGACCGGTCGATTGCATATCAACCTGATCTTCAACATTAGAACACATTGTTTAAACTAATACCTAAACCGATGCGATCTGTGGATCGATTATAATCCAATAGTGATTCACCATAACCGTGATAATACTGCGCATAGACACGAACATATTTTGTGATTGGGTAACTCCAAGAAATTTCCATTCCGCCTTTGTTAGTGCGTGGGTTATAACGTGCAGTTGTTTTAAGAATATGATCATCAATGCGATAACCAACACTAACATCACCGTAACCATAATAATCAACAATATCCGGATTATCATCATCTTCCGATTTTTCCGGAATTCTCCAATAAGGTTTTAATTCCACCAACCAATTATCTTTGCTGAATGCCGCCCTCAAATAAATACGATTCCAGCTACGTGATTTTAATTGTTCATCGCTACGTCCATTGGAAACGTGAACAACTCCGCTTTCAATATCAACCAATTTCCAACCAAACGGCAAATCATAGTCGGTTGCCCAAGCAACAAACAACTGTGGTTGATAATTGCTTTCACGGAATGGCGAGGATTCACCTCGATTACTAAACTGAAACCAAGAACGTTGCGTATAGGATCCTGCAAGTACAGAGTTTTTTCCTAAAATATCTTTCCACAAAGGTAACGCCACACTAATTTGAAATTTAATCTCATCGTGTCGCATATTCTCAGGATAGTTGTAATTTTTATTGGAGAAAGTTTCCATTAAATAATTCTGTTCGTATGGTCGCAATCCAACAAAATTATCCGGTGCTTGTGTCAATAATAATGCCGTTCTACTTTGATAAGGCAATAAACTCGCACTTGCCGATGATAACGCCAATAATGCAGAAAATGCGACCAAGCTATATCTGAAACGCATCTTTGCTCCTATTTTTTATTGGTTAGAAAATTCAACCTGTTCGCCGTATGCTGAACAGGCTTCGCTTAAATAATGCCAAAAATTCTTGCCTTCCGCATTTAACCATTGTCCATTCTGATAGTGGAAATGGTAACCCCCCAATTTGCTTGCCAGCCATAATTCCTGTAGCGGCTCCTGTTTATTCACCACAATTTGACTACCATCATTGAAAGTAATGGTAAAAACAGAACCTTGTGTATCACAATCCACATCGCAATCCTGCTGTTCCAATTCTTCTTCTATCTGTTGCCAAGTTTGCTCAACAATTTGATGATATTCTGCATTATTCATAATCAATTTCTCCCAAAATAAGCGGTCATTATAGAGATTTTCAACGGTTAGAGATAGCATAACGCACAAATTAATGATAAAAAGAGCATCTATTGATTAAGGATCACATTATGAAAAAATTATTACTTACTCTTATTCTCGGCAGCTTTTTCTTAACCGCCTGTGGTGTAAAAGGTCCATTGTATATGCCACCTGACGATAATGCACAACAACAGCAACAAACACAGTAATTTTGAGGTTAAAACAGATTTATGGATTATTTCAATTATAAAAATGATCAATTAATGGCAGAAGAAATCTCTGTCCAACAGCTTGCACAACAATTCGGTACGCCTTTGTATATTTATTCACGCGCCACATTGGAGCGCCACTGGCACGCTTTTGATTCTGCGTTAAAAGGGCATCCGCACCTTATCTGTTTTGCCGTAAAGTCTAACCCAAATATCGCTTTATTAAATTTACTCGCCAAATTAGGCTCCGGCTTTGATATTGTTTCACAAGGCGAACTTGAACGCGTTTTAGCCGCCGGTGGCGAAGCCAATAAAGTGGTGTTCTCTGGTGTGGCTAAATCCCATACTGAAATTGAACGAGCATTAGAGGTCGGCATTCGTTGTTTCAATGTAGAATCGGAAGCTGAGTTGCTTCGCATTAATCAAGTCGCAGCAAAATTAGATAAAAAAGCGCCGATCTCCTTGCGTGTTAATCCAGATGTGGATGCAAAAACTCATCCTTATATCTCAACCGGCTTAAAGAAAAATAAATTTGGTGTCAGTGTGGAACGAGCAAGAGAAGTGTACCGCTTAGCAAAAACATTGCCACATATTCAAATTGTCGGTATGGATTGCCACATTGGTTCACAACTCACTGAATTACAACCATTTTTAGATTCAGCGGATCGTTTATTAATTTTGTTGGAACAATTACGTCAAGACGGCATTGAATTACAACATCTCGATCTCGGTGGTGGTTTAGGCGTGCGTTACAGTGATGAAACACCACCTCATCCAACCGAATATGCTAGTGCATTATTGACAAAATTTAAACAATATCCGGAATTAGAAATCATCCTTGAGCCGGGACGTGCAATCAGTGCTAATGCTGGCATTTTAGTAACAAAAGTAGAATATCTAAAATCAAATGAAGATTTTAATTTCGCAATTGTTGATGCCGGAATGAACGATATGATCCGTCCGGCATTGTATCAGGCTTATATGGAAATTATTGAAGCAGCTCGCTCCTTAGATCGTGAAGCTAAAGTGTATGATGTTGTCGGCCCAATCTGCGAAACATCGGATTTTCTCGGTAAAAGCAGACGATTGTCTATTGCTGCCGGTGATTTTATTGTTCAACGTTCAGCAGGTGCTTATGGTGCAAGTATGGCATCAAACTATAATTCTCACCCGCGCGCAGCGGAAGTTTTGGTGGATGGCGACAAAGCTCATCTCATCAAACGCCGCGAACGTTTTGAAGAGTTATGGGCGTGTGAACAACTTATTGACGAATAAAATACTACTTTTACAGGGCGATATTCCTAAAAATTCGCCCTGCCTTTCACCTAATTACAAATTTTTCAAAAAATTTCTTTTTCTAATTTTTCGCTAATTTTTCATTTTTATACTTACAACCACTGAAAACGCAGAATGTCTGCTTACCCATTTGTGTTTGAAGTAACCATCATAAAAGGAGTACAAATAAAATGTCTAAAATAATAAAAAAAATCGCAATGTTATCAACCGTCGCATTGTTAGCAATTGGCACAGCGCAGGTGAGTTTAGCTGATAATGATGACTTTCCTCGTTTAGAAAGCGCATTAAATGCTAGCAAAATTACACTTGTACAAGCGATTGACATTGCTACACAAAAACAGGCGGGAACCGTCGTTGAAGCCGATTTTCATCCGCATAGAAAGGGAAATCCTTTTTATGAAGTTGAAATTTTAACTAATGACAAACAATTAAAAGAACTTCGTATTGACGCTGTTACTTCTGAGATCATCAGAAACGAAGTGAAAGATACCGGCTGTCGTGATGGTGATAGACACCATAAACGTGGTCACTAGCGATTACTTATTCCAACGATCTTAAATCAACTAAACTAAATTACCCCCAACTTTACAGTAGTCGGAAACGGCTACTGTTTTTTTTTAATTAAATTCCTGTTTTCTTACTGATTTGTTTCCGTTATTATCGATGTGCTTTTCACAAAAATAATATTCAATAATTTAATAAGGAAGGAATTTTTATGTCTTTACGCAACACTATTGCGATGAGTTCTATGAGTGCATTTCAATGGAGCATCGTGATTATTGCAGCCATTATGAATCTGCTTGACGGTTTTGATGTTCTCGCTCTCGCATTTACCGCCACAGCAATTCGTCAGGAATTTGCATTAAGCGGTGTTGAGCTTGGTACTCTATTAAGTGCCGGATTATTAGGAATGACTGCCGGTTCACTTTTTCTCGCACCAATAGCAGACAAAATTGGACGTAGACCATTATTAATCATTGCGGTCTTATTATCTGCTATCGGAATGTTCGGTTCTGCCTTTACACCGAATCAACAATGGTTAGCGGTATGGCGCGTGATTACCGGTTTGGGCGTAGGCGGAATTTTAGTCGGCACCAACGTTCTAACCAGTGAATACTCCTCTCAACGTTGGCGTAGTTTAGCTATCAGTATCTATGCTGCCGGATTTGGTGTCGGTGCGGTTTTAGGAGGAATGTTTTCCGTAATGTTACAGGCCGAATATGGTTGGCGTTCTGTCTTTTTATCTGGTGCAGTGCTAACCGCAATCTGTTTAGTCATCGTTATTTTTTGGTTGCCAGAATCAATTGATTTTCTATTAGTGAAACAACCTAAAAATGCTGTTCAAAAACTCAATCGAATTACCGTGAAAATGGGTCTAGGCGATCAATGGCAACTGCCTGAAAAAACAGTAGAAAACCACACTTCCGCTTTGCCGTTTTCACGTCTGCTGAAGCAAGATTATCTCCGCTCTACACTCCTTTTATGGACAGCATTCTTTACCATTATGTTCAGTTTCTATTTTATTAGTTCGTGGACACCAGCTTTATTAAAAGAAGCTGGAATGACAATGGAACAAAGCGTTAGCATTGGAATGATGATTTCTCTCGGCGGTACGGTTGGCGCACTGTTTTTTGGTCTATTGGCAAGTTATTGGTCACCTAAAAAAGTATCAGTTATTTTTACAATACTTTCAGCTCTAGTGGTTGTCTGTTTTATTCTATCCGCTTCAATCCTTTGGCTGGCAATGATTCTCGGTATTTTAGTCGGTGCCTTGATCAACGGTTGTATCAGTGGGCTTTACACTTTAAACCCTAGTGTTTATGCTGCGGAAATTCGTAGCACCGGCGTAGGCACAGCGATCGGTGTCGGACGTATCGGAGCTATTTTAGCGCCAACCATCGCCGGCATTCTGTTAGATCAGGGTTGGGATAAGCAGAGCCTTTATATCGGCGTTGCCGTTGTGTTATTACTCTCCACGTTGGCGTTAAGCTATCTAAAAACTTACCAAAAAGATTAATTTTTTATGATGGCGTGTTGGCACGCCATCCATAAAAAGCGCAAATATTAGGTTTGATAACTAGCCATTATCAAAATCTTGGTTATACTGATTCCCTTTCTATTTCTGTTGTCACGATATAAGACTGTATGCAACAAACTAAGCAAAAAATGATGTTACAAGGCTTCAAAGATGCCTTCCCCGTGATGCTCGGTTTTATCCCTTTCGGTTTTGTTTTAGGCGCTCAAGCCGCCGCGCAACATATGAAAGTGTGGCAAGTGCCGTTTATGACCGGTGTAAATTTTGCCGGCGGTTCGGAATTTGCCGCAGTAGGATTATGGGCTTCACCCCCACCATTATTACTGATTGCAATGGCGACCTTATTAATCAACTGTCGTCATATTTTAATGAGTGCCGCACTCACGCCTTATTTGAAAGGCATCTCCTTGCCGAAATCACTGCTGGTGCTGTTCTTTATGTGCGATGAGTGTTGGGCATTGGCATTAAATAACATCAAGCAAAACGCGTTGCGCCAGCTCAATCTACGTTATTACTTCTGTATGGCATTGTCGCTTTACAGCACTTGGATTATCTCAACGGCGGTCGGTGCTTGGTTGGGGCCGGTATTAGGCGATATTAAACAATATGGTTTTGATATGGCTTTCGTTGCCGTATTTTTGGTGTTGCTCAAAGGAATGTGGGCGGGTTTTCGTGCGGCGATTGCTTGGTTAGTCAGTCTGTTAGTTGCAGCATTTAGTTATAAATTTATCGATGGAGCTTGGTATGTTTTATTAGGTACTGTCAGTGGTTTAATTGTGGCTTGGTGGCTGGAGAAACACAAATGAGTTGGGAAGTATTAACTATTCTATCTATGGCAGCGGTAACCTATTCGACTCGGCTTCTCGGTTTCTTTTTACTACAAAAGAAACAATTAAGTCCGACAGCAAAAAACTTATTGGCTCAAGTACCAGCGTGCGTACTAATTTCTGTTATTGCGCCGGAATTTACTAGCAGTAATCCAGCGGACTGGATCGGATTAATCATCACCTTTTTAGCGGCAATCCGTTTTTCATTTTTACCAACTGTTATTATCGGCATTATAGCAACCGGGATTGCTAGACATTTTCTTGGTTAATTCGGTTCAGCTATTCCGCCAATCGGTGGCAAATGCTAGAATACCGCCAATTTTTTTGTTTTTAATGGAATTTTGTTATGCGTACTAGTCAATATTTACTTTCAACCTTAAAAGAAACTCCAACTGATGCCGAAGTAGTCAGTCATCAATTAATGTTACGCGCAGGTATGATCCGTAAACTTGCTGCCGGTTTATACACTTGGTTGCCAACCGGTGTTCGCGTATTGAAAAAAGTGGAAAATATTGTGCGTGAAGAGATGAATAAAAGCGGTGCTATTGAAGTAATAATGCCGGTAGTTCAACCAGCTGATCTCTGGCAGGAATCTCATCGTTGGGAGCAATACGGCCCTGAATTACTCCGCTTTACCGATCGTGGCGACCGCCCATTCGTACTTGGCCCGACCCACGAAGAAGTCATCACCGATTTAGCTCGCCGTGAATTATCTTCTTATAAACAGTTGCCTATCAATCTTTATCAAATTCAAACTAAATTCCGTGATGAAGTCCGCCCACGTTTCGGGGTAATGCGTTCTCGTGAATTTATTATGAAAGATGGCTACTCTTTCCACTTGGATCGAGAAAGTCTACAACAGACTTATGATGTAATGCACCAAACTTACTGCAATATTTTCAATCGTTTAGGCTTAGATTTCCGTCCTGTTCAGGCGGATAACGGTTCTATCGGCGGCAGTGGCTCTCACGAATTCCAAGTGTTAGCAGATAGCGGAGAAGATGACATTGTCTTCTCTACCGAATCTGATTATGCTGCGAATATTGAAATGGCGGAAGCAGTTGCATTAGGCGAACGTCAAGCGGCAACAGAAGAACTTCGTATCGTTGATACACCGAATGCCAAAACAATTGCAGCATTAGTAGAACAGTTCAATTTACCGATTGAAAAAACCGTAAAAACCTTAATTGTAAAAGGTGAAGAAGAGGGCAAACTGATTGCACTACTCGTTCGTGGTGATCACGAATTAAATGAAGTTAAAGCAGAAAAATTGCCTCAAGTTGCTGCACCATTAACTTTTGCTACAGAAGAAGAAATTCGTGCCGCTGTCGGCGCCGGTCCGGGTTCATTAGGGCCACTTAATCTGCCATTGGAAATTGTCATTGATCGTACCGTTGCCAATATGAGCGACTTCGGTGCCGGTGCGAATATTGATGGAAAACACTATTTTGGTATTAACTGGGATCGTGATTTGCCAACGCCACAAATTGCCGATATCCGCAATGTAGTAGAAGGCGATCCAAGCCCTTGTGGTAAAGGAACCTTGTTAATTAAACGTGGTATTGAAGTTGGCCATATTTTCCAACTTGGTAAAAAATATTCCGAAGCTATGAAAGCTACTGTACAAGGCGAAGACGGCAAACCCCAAACAATGATGATGGGCTGTTACGGTATTGGTATTACTCGTGTGGTGGCAGCCGCAATTGAGCAAAGCCACGATGAACGAGGTATTATTTGGAGCGACACGCTTGCCCCATTCCAAGTGGCAATTGTGCCAATGAATATGCATAAATCAACCGCCGTACAACAATATGCAGAAGAGCTTTATCAAACTCTGTTAAAACAAGGTATTGAAGTATTATTTGATGACCGCAAAGAGCGTCCCGGAGTGATGTTTGCTGATATGGAATTAATCGGTATTCCACATATGATTATTATCGGTGAAAAAAACCTCGAAAAAGGTGAAATTGAATATAAATCTCGTCGTAGTGGTGAAAAACAGATGGTTGATAAACAACAACTTGTTAAATTTATTACAGAAAAATTGAAATAATGTTATATCGTTTATATGATGGGCTTGGTTATACCAAGCCCTTTGTATTTAAGCGAAATACCATAAAAATGTTCCAAATTATAAAACAACACATAAAAACATTATGCTATGAATTTATAGTTACATCTTTTCCGAATTAAATACATTTTTACAGCTGCAAACAGACAGGACTTTCAACCACTAAGGAAATTCTGATAAAAGACATTTCATAATTACAGGAGTAAACAATGTCAAAAATACAACGTTATCGTCAAGCCACAAAAGAAGCAAAAATAACGCTGCTGTTAGCCATTCTTTATGTTATTGGTTGGTGTATATGTGCTTATTTGCCTGAAAACAGCAGTGGTCCTTTAGGTTTTCCGTTATGGTTTGAATTAGCTTGTATCTATTTACCGATTCTCTTTATTGTAGTTTGCCATTGGGTAATTAAAATTTTCTTTCAGGAAATTTCTCTTGAAAACAGCGATGATAAGGAGTTGCAATGAATTTAGGTGTTATTTTCCCCCTTGTCATTTATTTAGCCTTTATTTTCGGCGCAGCATTGTATGCTTATAGCAAACGGCATCAAGGTGATTTTTTAACGGAATACTATGTCGGAAATCGTTCTATGACAGGTTTCGTATTGGCAATGACCACTGCTGCAACTTATGCCAGTGCCAGTTCTTTTGTCGGCGGTCCGGGAGCAGCTTATAAATTCGGTTTAGGCTGGGTATTATTAGCAATGATCCAAGTGCCGGTTGTCTGGTTAGCTTTAGGCACACTCGGTAAAAAATTCGCTATATTATCTCGTGAAACCAATGCACTCACCATCAATGATATTCTCTTTTATCGCTATAAAAATAAATATTTAGTCTGGATCTCCTGCTTTGCACTATTGGTGGCTTTTTTTGCAGCAATGACCGTGCAATTTATCGGTGGTGCACGTTTATTGGAAACTACTATCGGCTTAACTTATACACAAGCATTATTAATTTTCGCCATTACTGTCGGTTTATATACCTTTATCGGTGGCTTCCGTGCTGTAGTGTTAACCGATACTATTCAAGGCACAGTAATGATCCTTGGTACTATTATTCTCTTATTAGGTGTCATCTATGCCGCCGGAGGTATTGAAAAAGCGATGACTACTCTCAGCGAAATTGATCCTGCACTCGTTTCTCCTTATGGCCCGAACGAAATGTTAAGTTTCTCTTTTATGGCTTCATTCTGGGTTTTAGTCTGCTTTGGCGTCATCGGATTACCACATACTGCCGTGCGTTGTATGTCTTATAAAGACAGCAAGGCATTACATCGAGGAATGATTATCGGCACAATTGTTTTGACAATTGTAATGTTCGGAATGCATCTCGCTGGGGCATTGGGAAGAGCGGTTATTCCTGATTTAACTATCCCCGATCAAGTCATTCCGGCATTAATGGTAAAAGTATTGCCACCAATTATTGCCGGCATTTTCCTCGCTGCACCAATGTCTGCCATTATGTCAACCATTGATGCTCAACTTATTCAATCTTCCTCTATTTTTGTAAAGGATCTTTATCTTTCCGCCAAACCTGAAGCGGCAAAAGATCAGAAAAAAATCAGCCGTTTCTCAACTGTATTGACGCTGACGTTAAGCGCATTATTAGTGCTTGCCGCATTAAATCCACCTGATATGATTATTTGGCTCAATTTATTTGCTTTCGGCGGTTTGGAAGCTGCCTTTTTATGGGTTATTATTCTCGGACTTTATTGGGATAAAGCCAACGCTTACGGTGGAATCGCATCGATGATCACCGGTCTTGGTGTTTATATTGGCTTTACTACCGCAGCGATTAAACCATTCGGATTACATGCAATCGTGCCTTCACTTGCACTGGGTTTAATCGCTTTTTTAATTGCAAACAAATTTGGTGAAAAACAGATAAAGGATAATTATGGCTTGGCTACAAATTAGATTAAACAGCACAAATGAACTGGCAGAACAACTTAGTGATTGTTTAGAAGAGTTAGGTGCGGTATCCGTTACCTTTATGGATAGCAAAGATACGCCGATTTTTGAACCATTACCCGGAGAAACTCGTCTTTGGGGAAATACCGATGTAATGGCATTGTTCGATGCAGAAACTGATATGCAAGAGATTGTTGCAGCCTTGCGTGAACAGGGACAAATTCAGCAACAAACGGCTTACAAAATTGAGCAAATCGAAGACAAAGATTGGGAACGTGAATGGATGGATAATTTCCATCCGCTTAAATTCGGCAAAAGATTATGGATCTGCCCAAGCTGGCGTGAAATTCCTGATCCAACCGCCGTTAATGTGATGTTAGATCCGGGTCTTGCGTTTGGCACCGGCACACATCCAACAACCGCCCTCTGTTTAGAGTGGCTTGATTCCCTTGATTTACAAGATAAAACTATTATTGATTTCGGTTGTGGTTCTGGCATTCTCGCTATTGCCGCCCTAAAATTGGGAGCAAAAAACGCAATAGGTATTGATATTGATCCACAAGCGATCCAAGCCAGTCGTGAAAATGCTAAACGCAACGGTGTAGAAGATCGTTTACAGCTCTATCTTTCTGCCGATACACCGAACGATCTTAAAGCAGATGTAGTTGTTGCCAATATTCTAGCCGGCCCATTAAAAGAACTTGCACCTATCATCTCATCATTAGTGATTCCTCAGGGAAAACTCGGACTTTCCGGCGTGTTATTCACACAAAGTGAAGCGGTCGCCGCAGCTTATGCCGATCAATTCGAACTCGATCCGATAGCGGAGCGTGAAGAGTGGTGTCGAATCACCGGCAACAAAAAGTAACCAATTTTTATAACCTTTAGTTATAAAAAAATACAATCAGCTATTTTAACTCTTTGGATAGTCACGTTAGACTGCTCAAAGAGTTTTAAAACATTTTAAGGAAAATAGTGATGAAAACGATTAAACAATACTTAAAAACTACATTTTTAGTTACATTAAGCTTTGCTTTAGCTCAATCCGCATTTGCATTAAGCAACGAAGAAGCGGCTGCCGATTTAGCCAAACGTGTTAACGACAAAGGCACAATCGTGGTCGGTACCGAAGGTACCTATCCTCCATTTACTTACCACGATGAATCAGGAAAATTGACCGGATATGATGTTGAATTAGCTCGCCTAGTAGCCAGCGAACTCGGAGTGAAAGTAGAATTCAAAGAAACGCAATGGGATGCAATGCTTTCCGGATTAAATAACCACCGCTTTGATCTTGTCGCCAATCAGGTTGCATTAACTACACCTGAACGCCGTGCAAAATATGACAAATCCCTAGAATATAGCTATTCCGGTGCAGTTGCCGTAGCACGCAAAGGCGACCAACGTATTAAAGAGTGGGCGGATCTTAAAGGATTAAAATCAGCACAATCTTTTACCAGTAACTATGGTGAATTAGCCACCAAAAACGGTGCGGAAATTATCGGGGTTGACGGTTTGGCTCAAGCATTACAATTAGTGTTACAGAATCGAGCCGATGTAACTTTAAATGACCGTTTAGCGGTGTTAGATTTCTTACACAAACATCCGAATGCAAATCTTGAAATTGTTCTACGCGATAAAAACCAACTCGGTTCAGGTTTTATCTTTAATAAAGGCAATACTGCCGCGATTGAGAAAGTAAATGCCGCCATTGAGAAATTGAAAAAAGAGGGAAAATTAAAACAGCTGTCAGAACAATTTTTCGGTGAAGATGTTTCCACTATTCAGTAAAAACCTTTTATCAAAACACCTTTATTAATAATAGACTGCCCTTATAGATTAAAATCCTATAGGGGCAGTTGTTTTATAGAAAGATTTTTATTGGTCAAAATACATTATTAACAATATGAACTAACATCGCCACCACACTATTAATAATGTACAATTTTAACGACATTACTGAACATCAAGGAAAATTATGCAGAAATTCTTACAACACCTTATTCAGCATCTCATTATTTTAATTAAAGTTTTTTCATATAAATTCAACCAGAACAAGTTATCGCAAGCGGCAGGTTATTTAACTTACAGCACAACATTGGCAATAGTGCCATTATTAATGGTAATTTTTGCCTTTTTTGCTGCCTTTCCGGTATTCAACGATGTGGTGCAGGATTTCCAACAATTTATTTTCTCTAATTTTGCCCCCTCAGTTAGCCATACTGTTGAACAATACATAACCGTTTTTATTGCTAACACAAAAAAAATGAGTGGAATCAGTATTATCGGCTTAATTATTGTAGCACTGATGTTGATTAAATCGATTGATACTACGCTTAATGATATTTGGTCAAACAGCAAAAAACGCTCAACACTCTACTCCTTTTCTATCTACTGGATGATTCTGACATTAGGACCAATTTTTATCGCCACTAGTATCGGCGTGAGTTCCTATCTCTTTTCCAGCACATTTTTCACCTATAAAACCGGTCTGCCGTTCGGACTAAAATTACTTAGTTTTGTGCCATTTCTTCTCTCTTGGTTAGCATTCACCTGCATTTATACAATTGTGCCGAACACCAAAGTAAATGTAAAACACGCTGCCTGCGGCGCCTTAATCGCGGCAATTTTCTTCACTCTCGGTAAAGCCTGTTTTACTTGGTATATGAAATCATTTCCCTCTTACCAGCTAATTTACGGTGCGTTAGCTACACTGCCGATTATGATTTTGTGGATACACCTCAGTTGGACATTTATTCTGCTAGGAGCTCAATTAACAGCGGTATTGGATGATTTGGATAAAATGAAAAAACGTTATTCTGATCAAGATTTAACTTATATTTATCAAAAAATTAGATTAGACAATTCACAGGAAAACAGCAATGATTGCACTGATTCAACGCGTTAAAAATGCAAATGTTAAAGTTAATCAAACTATTGTTGGCGAAATCGAGCAAGGTATTTTAGTGCTGCTTGGTGTAGAACAGGGTGATGATCAAAACAAAGCTGATCGCCTTGCTGAAAAAGTATTGAATTATCGCATTTTCAGCGATGAAAACGGCAAAATGAATTTAAATGTACAACAAATTCAGGGCGAATTATTAGTCGTTTCACAATTTACCTTAGCTGCCGACACTAAAAAAGGGTTACGACCAAGTTTCAGCCGATCTGGCGATCCTGAATCAGCACAAGTACTTTATCACTATTTTGTAGAAAAATGTCGTGAAAATATACCAGTACAAACCGGACAATTTGCCGCTGATATGCAAGTATCGTTAATCAATGATGGACCGGTCACATTTTGGTTACAGGTTTAAAATTGACCTTAATGATAACGGATTGCCTATTAATCAAATAATTAAAAAACCCTCGCATAAACGAGGGTTTTGAAAAAGCATTTTAAAATTAGTTTAAACGCTCTTTAATACGTGCAGATTTACCGCTACGTTCACGTAAGTAGTAAAGTTTAGCTTTACGAACCGCACCTTTACGTTTTACAGTGATGCTATCAACGATTGGAGAGTGAGTTTGGAAAACACGTTCAACCCCAACACCGTTTGACACTTTACGTAGAGTAAATGCTGAATGCAAGCCACGGTTACGAATTGCAATAACCACACCTTCGAACGCTTGCAAACGTCTTTTACTACCTTCAACAACCCATACTTTCACTTCCAATGTGTCACCAGGACGGAAGCTTGGCACGTTTTGCTTTAATTGTTCTTGTTCAAGTTGTTTAATAATGTTACTCATAATAAATACCTTATTCCTAGATGTAACTGAATCTATTTCTTTTGCTGCTGATACTCTTGTTGAGCCTGCTTCAGCAACAACCTTTGTTCGTCAGTCAGAGCTAGGCCTTCTAATAGCTCAGGCCGGCGTAGCCACGTTCGTTGCAATGACTGTTTTAATCGCCATTTACGAATTTCTTCGTGGTTACCGGACATCAAAACCGGCGGCACAACCAATCCATCAAGCACTTCAGGACGCGTGTAATGTGGGCAATCCAACAAACCGTCAACAAAAGAATCCTCTTCTGCCGAAGCCTGTTTTCCCAACACGCCCGGAACAAATCGCGCAACGGCATCAATCAATGTCATTGCCGGCAACTCTCCACCGGTCAAAACATAATCACCGATTGACCACTCTTCATCAATCTCCGTTTCAATAACGCGCTCATCAATACCTTCGTAACGCCCACAAACCAAAATCATCTTTTGATTTTTAGCTAGCTGCTCCACGCCAGCCTGATTAAGCTTTCGCCCTTGCGGTGAAAGATAAATCACCTTTGCTCCATCGCCCGCTTCTGCCTTTGCCGCTTGGATAGCATCTCTTAACGGCTGCACCATCATCAACATTCCCGGCCCACCACCATAAGGGCGATCATCAACCGTCTTATGTTTATCGTGCGTAAAATCTCGAGGATTCCAACAATGCAATTGCAAAAGCTCGTGCTTTATGGCTCTACTTGTTACCCCAAATTCTGTAATAGCTTTAAACATTTCAGGGAATAATGTAATTACACCAATCCACATATGGATACCTCAATGTTCATTAAGCCAACAGAATTACCTGAGGTTAGAAACCAGCGTCCCAGTCCACCTCAATCACTTTGGTGCTGAGATCCACTCTTTTAACTACTGTATCAATATACGGAATTAACCGCTCTTGTTTTGCGAAAGCATCTTTGCTATTCGCCTGAACTACCAAAACATCGTTTGAACCTGTTTCTATTAATTCGCTGACAACACCCATATCGTATCCCTGCAAATTAATCACACGACAACCGATTAAATCGTGCCAGTAAAACTCCCCTTCATCTAATTTAGGAAGTTGGTTCAAATCCACACCAATTTCAATATTGGCTAATGCCTGTGCCTGTTCACGATCATCAACCCCTTTAATCTTCACAATCAAATCTTGACTATGATGACGCCAACCTTCAATTTCTACCGGTTGCCACTGTTTTTTAATGTTTAAAAACCACGGTTGATAATCAAAAATACTTTCTGCATATTCGGTAGATGAATAAACACGCAACCAACCACGAATACCATAAGTTGAACCAAGTTTACCTACGACACCGATTTTTTGCTGTTCCATTTCAACCACCTACGCTTTCAATTAAGCTGCTTGTTTCGCTTCTTTTACTAAAGTAGCAACACGATCTGATAAAGATGCACCTTTGCTTACCCAATCTTCTACGCGTGCTAAATCAATGCGTAAACGTTCTGCATTACCAGAAGCGATTGGATTAAAGAAGCCGATACGTTCGATGAAACGGCCATCACGAGGGTAACGGCTGTCTGCAACGACAATTTGATAGAATGGGCGTTTTTTAGCTCCGCCACGAGATAAACGAATGGTTACCATAACCTTCCTCTAAAATATTGATAGTAAAAAAAGAAAACCCCGTTCGAAGTAGGGGCGTTAATTGCTTATTGCTAACAATGCTGTTAAAACCAAGCACCCGATACAAAAAGCCGTAGAATTTTACCTTTTCCCACAGAAAAATCAATAATTGACCGGTTTTATTTTAGAGATTTCCCTAAGATATGATAGATTACTTAGCGATAATCAAAAATGGATAACATCAAATAACAGTCGGCGGTGCCGCTGTTGGTGGTGTTATCGGTCATCAAGTCGGAAAATAATCTTAATTAAATTCCCTCCTGAGCGAGGGAATTTTCAAATCTGTATTCGCCTCGTTAAATGCTCGGCAAAATGCTATTGTTCTCTATCTACCTATATATCTGCTAATAACAACAAACGTTTATAACATTCCAATATCTGTAAAAAATTGTCGATAAATTTCTGCTTTCTTTGCTAATGCTAATGGGTAAGCTCGTGATGATGAAGGAAGACGATAAAGCTGATATTGTCGCTGTGCAATTGTGATTGAAGTATTCTCACCATTTTTTAACATTACTCTTTCTTCATCAAGCAAAGAAAGCAATGTTTCAGTCGCTTTTTCACCAGCAGTCATAATCACTTTACATTGAGGAATTTGTGCTAACACTTCAGTGAGGTTGATCGGTTCAATAATCTGCAAAAATTTATCAGAGGCATTCCCCTGCTGACGAAAAATTTTATAACCGCTATCAAAAACGGCGATCCCTTTTGCACGCAAAAACTGTTCAATTTTTTCTTGATTAAAAGCAGTTTTATCGCTGTTTAGGAAATAATCTTTATTATTAAAAAAGACCGTACCATAAATACGCCACATATCATTTTGAAAATTCGGATAGTAAAAATTCATTTTCCAACGTGCTTTCGGTGGTGGAAAACTGCCCAACATCAACATTGTGGCATTGGTAGGTAAGAAAGGTTGTAACGGATGTATTTCAATATTGTTCTCTATCATAAATAAGAGCTTAAGACACTATATAAAAGAAAAACTCGCACTAATAAAATTAGCGCGAGTAGTTAAGAAATTGACAATTAAGCAACTAACTGTTTCAAAATACGGCGGATAGGCTCTGCCGCACCCCATAATAATTGGTCACCAACAGTAAATGCGGCTAAGTATTCCGGCCCCATATTAAGTTTGCGTAAACGTCCAACTGGCACGCTCAATGTTCCAGTTACTTTTGCCGGTGTTAATTCACGCAATGTGGTTTCTTTGTCGTTAGGAATCACTTTCACCCATTGATTGTGAGAAGCTAAAATCTGTTCGATTTCCGCTAACGGTAAATCTTTTTTCATTTTGATAGTGAATGCTTGGCTGTGGCAACGTAATGCACCAATCCGCACACATAAGCCATCAATTGGCACCGGATTATCGGATAAACCTAAAATCTTGTTGGTTTCGGCATAACCTTTCCACTCTTCTTTGGTTTGACCACTTTCTAACAATTTATCGATCCATGGAATTAAACTACCACCAAGCGCTGCACCAAAATTTTCTGTTGGGAAATCTTCAGCTCGCATTTTGGCAGTAACTGCACGTTCAATATCTAAAATAGAGGAAGATGGATTTGCCAATTCAGGCGCAACCACATCGTGAAGTTCGCCCATTTGCAATAATAATTCACGCATATTTTTTGCACCAGCACCGGAAGCAGCTTGATAAGTTGCCACCGAAACCCATTCAACCAAATCACGTTCAAATAGACCGCCTAATGCCATTAACATCAAACTAACGGTACAGTTTCCGCCGACATAGGTTTTAATGCCGTTTTTCAAGCCTTGATCGATCACGTGTTGGTTCACCGGATCAAGCACAATAATCGCCTCTTTCTCCATACGCAATGCGGAAGCGGCGTCAACCCAATATCCATCCCAACCAGTAGCACGCAATTTTTTATAAACTTCATTGGTGTAATCACCACCTTGGCAAGTTACAATAATCTCTTGTTGCTTTAATGCCTCAAGATCATAAGCATCTAATAAAACGCCAGCAGCTTTTCCGGCATAATCAGGTGCAGGTTGCCCTGCTTGAGATGTGGTAAAAAAAGTAGGTGTGATATTAATAAAATCCTGCTCTTGTTGCATACGCTCCATTAATACAGAACCGACCATACCACGCCAACCAATAAAACCGACTTTTTTCATATTGTACCTCATTAGTTAATTTCAAATGTTCCAACTATAGCGCAACACTTAGCCCTACAATCTGTTGATTTTGTTGATAAATGCTGTGTTTTTAAATAAGCATTAATTAATTACCGCATAATATGAATTAAATCAATAGAAAATACAAAAAATATAAAGGCAAAATAAATATTTTTCAACAACTTATCTTTTGTCAATAAAAAATACTGTATATTTAAACAGTATTTTTACTGTAACTATTTGATTTTTTATTGATATACTAATTTTAATGTCAGATTGGTAGAGAAGAGATAAAATGGCAAGATCATTCCGTGTTTTTGCCGTCATTGCGGCTATAAGGCATATATCAAAAGATCGGTAAGGGAACACTCCGATCTAACAAAATTGTACTGCGTATGCACTAACCCATCTTGTAATCATTCGTTCGTGCAAAACGTCGAATATGCATACACGACAAGAACATCTGATTTAGTGCAAAACGATTTAATATTAAATTTAATCAATAATCTATCAAAAGACGACAAAAACAAAATTTTCGAACATCTCCAACAAAAAAACCGCTAAAAAGCGGTTTTTTATTATGCTGAAAGTAATTTATCTGTTGCAAGTTGTGCCAAAAAACCACTACGGCTTTTATACTCTGGATGTGTTGCAATAAACGCATCAATTTTATGTAATAACAACGCTGGTAGAGTAATATTAATTTTTTCCGCTTTACCCATTAAATGCGACAAATCAACATCTACAAAAGTAAAAGTAAACCCCTCAAACTCTTTATTATTCATATGTGCTTTTATATCGGTTGGCAAAGGAAACTCTTCACCATCTTCTAACATTCCCTCGATATGAAAAGCGATAGCTTCTTTTGCATTAATATACGCCTCTTCTAATGTATCTCCAGCAGAAAAACAACCTGGCACATCAGGCACAATTACCCCAAAAGCGTGTTTATCATCACCCATTTCAATTCCAATCGGATATAACATATAAACCTCTCTTTTTATAAAAGGGGCTTATTTCAAGCCCGCTTGTTTTAATATTGAATTTACCGTTTTTATTTGTAAATCCTTTTTGGGATGCGGAACTGTTGTCCGCCCTTTCTTTATTGGATGTTTAAATTGATGATGACTACCAACCACATTCACCAAGTACCACCCATCTTTTTCAAGCATTTTTATTAATGTTTTACTATCCACCTTTTATCTTCCTGCCGTTTATTTAGTGGTTATTATACCTACTTTTATTATTATGTCAATAATTTTGTAGGTATAGTGGTTATTATTATATAAAAAGTAATAACAAAAAAGAAAATATTTTGTAAAAATGGAGTGAAAAATCAAGATTTTAAATGACAAATCGCCTCAATAGTATTAGACTCGTCAACGCTAGTTATAGATAATAATATTATTTTCAATGTTATAATTTATCTTATTGGTGGTACAATGATTATGTAAAAAATCTGATTTTTTTAAAATGTAATTTTAGGTGTATTTGGTAAAAAACAGGATAAATTCATTTTGTCGAATGGCTAAAATATAAGTTTTTTCAATAAGTTAAATGAAAATCCCCCCCCCCGCACTTCTATAAGTAAAGTGAATTTATGTTTTAATTTACCTTTTATTTTAATGTTTACAAAAAAAATTACACAAAAAAACAACAAAGAGCTAAGTAAAAAGCACTGCAAATGGAACGCATATTTGCCATTAAAAGGATAAAAAGGCGAGTTCAATAGTGTATCCATTAAACATTTTTAAGGAATTTAAAAAATTTAAGGAGGCGATAAGCCATGAACAAGATCTATAAAGTTATATTTAATCGCAATAAAAATCGCTATGAAATTGTGTCTGAATTAGCGTCTAGCCGTGGTGGTAAATGTAAAGTTAAGGCTGGAAAGCAGATTGCTAAACTTTTTATGACTGGCTTATTAGCCACTTTCCTTAGCAGTGTGGCATTAGCGGCAGATCAAGACGTTAAGGTTAAGTATGATGCTGATACAGGCACAATCAAAATTTTTAATGCAGATGGGAGTCAAGAGCTAGCATCCTATGCAGTAGGTGGGAATATAAGCTCTATTGATCCTAATAAGGGCACGTATCCAACTGGGACTATATCACTAGGACAAGGCAGCAAGGTTCTTCAAAATAATACGATTGCTATTGGTACCGATGCTCATGCTGGTGATGCCAATGGTTCTGTTACTCAAAGTGATGGTAAAATCGCGATTGGTAATAAAACCGTGGCTAGTGGCGAGAGAAGTATTGCATTAGGGAATCAGGCAACCACGAATAAAGGTTCATATAATATCGTACAAGGAAATGACTCGATTGGTATCGGTACGTCTACGAGTGTATTTGGTTATTCTGGCGTGTCCATTGGGCGTCGCAATATCATTGGGATTCCAGACCCTAAACTTGTAAGTGAGGCCGGAGTGCTAACTACAAAGAGTAATACTTCGTATAAAGAGAAGGACCCAGGGGGGAATAGTGTTATTGTAGGTGCCTATAATGTGGCATATGGCAATCGTTCGAGTATTATTGGTACCTATTCCCGTGCTATGGGCAGTAATAGCGTCGCTATTGGTAGTGGCGTACAGTCCTTAAGTGATGGTGCTATTGCCATTGGTAAAGGTAGTGGTTATGAGTTTGAAGATGGCTCTCGCAAAGTCCGTAGAGAAAAAGAGTCTTATGGTCGTGATTGGGAATTGCCACCAGAATACAAAGTATTAAAACAGGTACTTAGTAATGATATTGCAGGGGATGAACAATATAAAAGAACAGAACCAGGAATTAAATGGGAAAATGGTGGAACCTTACCTAAGTATAATAACTATGGTGCCGGCAGCAGTGATCCCGGTGGTTTTATTGTAGAGGGGAAAAATGCGCTGGGTGTTGGTAGCTACACTCAGGTGCGTGGGGACAGTGCCATTGGTTTGGCAACGGGGGAAATGACAGCAGATCTTTCTAAAAAAGATAAGTCTGACTATGCCAAAGATATGGGTAAAATCATGGATATGGAAGAAACCTTGTACCTTGCAAAGGAGAAATTGAAGAGTGGTTCAACTAGCGATAAGGCAACACTAGAAGCTGAGGTGCAAACTGCTGAAGAGAGTTTGGCAGCTGCCAAAAAGGACTTTCGTGAGAAGTACTTGAAAAAGTATTCCTTCGTCGATGGTGATGGTGCCCTAGGTGTAGGGCGTCAAATCTTGGCACAAGGGGATCGCTCTATGGCGGTTGGTGATTTTGCTAAAGCTATTTCTAACGATGCTATTGCTTATGGTGGTCAAACGTTGGCAAATGGTACTAACTCTATGGCGATGGGTGGTGCTGCCAAGGTAGGTACAGAGCAAAAAAATTATGATAACAGTATGGCAATCGGTTCGCATACCAATGTACAAGCCGGCAATGCCGTAGCATTAGGGGCGTTTACGAAGGTGGGAGGTGAGAACTCATTGGCACTTGGTTTTGGTAAACAAGCTAATGATAGTGCTAAGACGATTACCTATAATAGCGTAACCGGTAGCAATTCAACTCTGATTGGTAGTTATAGTAATGTAGCAGGTAGTAACTCAATTCTTATCGGTAGTAGCGGTAGCATTGCCAATGACCGTGTCGTAGGGCTAGGTAATAATATTAATATTGCAGAGGCAGGCCCAAATGACCAAAAAAATAATACAGCAGGCTCGGTATTCTTAGGGGATCACGCAGGGTATGTGAAAGATTCTGAACGTGCTCGTTCGTTGGGCAAAGTTACATTGGTTGGCAGTAAAGAGGAAAAAGAATTGACTGAATCCTTAAGTAGCACCAAAGGGGCTTTGCGTGATTATACTAAGGATTTTATCTACATTTATATGCTAGAAAACCAAGCTGATGGTACCAAAATAGGTGCGCCTATTGCCGTTCGTAGCGATTTCGCTGGTGGTAATTCCACCGTTGGTGTAGTCAGTGTAGGTTCCACTTATGAACAAAACTTTGATAGTCTTGAAGAGATTAGAAACTATCATACGAAAGTGGGCTCTCTTATTACGGTACCAGTAGAGGTTGAAGTCGAAGTAAAGAAAAATGGTATTAAATTAGGCAAACAAAATCAAACCCGTTACTTTGCAGCGGACTCAACGGAGGAGGCTATTAATGCAGACAGCACATTGTCAGAGGAAGATAAGAAAAAGGTGTGGAAGGAGATTCAAGCAAAAACATTGTCTTCTGGTTCAACGTACACCGTATTTGAAACTCGCCGTATCCAAAATGTAGCACCGGGTTTGATTGGTTCTAACTCAACGGATGCTATCAATGGGTCGCAATTATTTGCCACTAACCAAATGCTAGGCAATTTGGTGGGCAGTTTGAAGAAAACCTTTGGCGACAATGTAAACATTACCGAAGACGGACAAATCGGCCCGAAAGATAAAGATACTCCTTTTACCTTAGGATGGATTGCTAAGGCTGGTTCCGTAGAGGGTTCAAATGGCACAGTAGCCTATGAAGTTGATAAAGCGGAGGGTGAAACAGCAGAAGCCAACAAAGCGAAAGCAGAGAACCTTAAGTCGACAGGTTATGTTGTAGATGCCGCTAAAACAATGACTTTTAAAGCAGGCAAAAATATCGGTTTAGTACAAAAACCAGGTGAGCTCAGCATTAGCACCGTTGATATGCCAAGCTTTAAGTCCGTAGAATTGCGTGGCGAAACGAAGGATGTTGACGGCAAAAAGGTTACTGAAGTCACTAAAATCGACTCAAGCGGTATGAAAGTGGTAACAGAAACTTCAACACCAGCGAGCGATGGCAGTACGACTCCTACAGTAACAGAAAAAGTTTCCACCACCGTAGGAAAAGATGGAGTGTCTACAGATGGAAGCGTTAAAGTAACGAATGGAACAACAGATCTAGTAACCATCGACAAAGGTACAGATGGTTCTGGTACGGATCAGGAATATGGCAAAATTGGTTTAGATGGTAAAAATGGTAGCAATGCAACCATTACCGTTGACCGTGGCACTAGCTCTTTAGACGATAAGAAGAACATCGGTACCGATCCTAATCGAGACATTAGCAAAGACAACCCAGCTAAAATGGATCGCATTACATACACAACGAAGAACAAAGATGGCAATGATGTAATAACCCACGAAGTGGCAACGATGGATGATGGCTTGTTCTTCTCCGGCGATAGTGCTGATGGCGTAGCCAATGAGAATGGTGCAGATAAAAATACATTTGCCCGTAAGTTAAGCCAAGAAACGAAAATCATTGGTGGTGTTGACTTAGGTTTAACTGATAGTGCAAGCGCAAAAGAACGTCAGGAAGCCATTGCTGAGAAATTAACAGATGGCAACATTGGCGTTATTTCTGACGGCACCGATACACTTACAGTTAAATTGGCAAAACAATTAACGGGCTTGGATTCTGCAACCTACACTAGCCCTACAACGAAAACAGATGATGGTGATGATGCTACATCTACTATGAAAGTAGACGGTAATGGCGTGCGCTTTGTGGATAATAACGGAGATACGGTGAACAATACACCGACCTTCACTACTGATGGCATTGATGGTGGCAATAAGCAAATTACCAACATTGGTTCAGGTCTCAAAAATGGAGATACGACTATTTCTATTTCCGATTTGAAGGATCCGAATAAGGTTCCACCTACAAGTCCAGTGTTGAACAATGCCGTTAACGTAGGTGATTTGAAAAATATCATTGATACGGGATTCCAATTGAACACATCGGGTCAAGGAACAAACCCTGCTGACACGGTTAAGATTGGTGATACTATCCAAGTGGTAGATGGCAAGAATACAACTGTTTCTGCTATTACTAATCCATCCACTGGCGTACATGAATTCCATATTGATGTAACAGGATTACCGGTAACGTACACGGCAAAAGAAGGCAAAAATGGTCAACCAGTCGATGTATCCAAAGTAGGGGATACTTATCAATTAGCCGATGGTACGAAGCTAGTTAACTATGGTGATAAGTTCTACAAACCAAATCAAATCGTCAATGGACAACCAGTAGGGGATGCACAAGGATTCACTATTAATGACGATATTCGTTTAGTAAATCCTAACAATGGCACGGGTCCTGTGAAGATTACCAATGTAGCACCAGGTGTAGGTGATACTGATGCGGTTAATATGTCACAGTTGAAAACCTTGTCGGCTGGTTCTAAAATAGAAGTGACAGGCACTGGGGCAGCAGAAGTTACGAAAGTAACCGGTGCTGACGGTCAAAATATTTACAATGTACATGTGGACAAAATCCTATCCCATAAAGATGCGGCTGGGAATGAACTCGTTCGCGGTGGTGATGGCAAGTACTATACCAATGAAGAGATTAAGGATAAAACATACATACCTAGCGAAAATAAATGGTATAGTAACCGTGATATTACGGACGGTAAACCAAATAAAGATGCACAAGCGGTAACACCTAACCCAGTAGACCAAAGTAATGTAAAAACTAGCTTGGTGAACCCTAATACAGGCGTAGGCACTGGCACGGATACGTCCATGACATTAGATAATGTTAAATCCGGCATCGGTGGCAAAGCAGGTAACGGTATTAAAGACGGTACAACCGTTGATAGCACGCAAGGTAACAATACTTTCATCAAAAACCTTGAGAAAGTAGGCGGCACGGACACCGATGCTATCGACAAAACAACTGTTGTCAACGCTGGCGACCTCAAGAACTTGGCAGATACCCCATTATTCTTTAGCGGTGATGCAGCTGATGGCAAAGAGTATAATGGTACGAAAAATACCAAGAATACATTCGGTCGCAAGTTAAGCGAAGAAGCGAAAATCGTTGGTGGAGTAACTACACCAGCTAATTTAACGGATAACAACATTGGCGTCGTATCTAACGGCACAGACACCTTAACCATTAAATTGGCGAAAGAGCTTGTTAACCTAACTTCTGTTGAAACCGGTTCAGGTAATAACAAAACGAAAATGACCGAAAATGGCATCACTACTACGGTCAAAGATGGGGATACCTTTAAGGTAACCACCACAACACCAAATGGTTTAGCAACCACAGAAGTGAAATTAGATAGTGAGGGTATGCCAAAAGGTGAATCAACGACTACAATGGTGACTACTGATGGCGTCACTATTACAACCCAAACACCTAAGAACGGAGATAAACCAGCAAGCACTACTGAAACGAAGCTTTCTAAAGACGGTCTTGCAACAGACGGTACCGTTAAAGTAACGAATGGTAAAACTGGCGATGACGCAAAAGACCTCGTCACTATTGGCAAAGGTGCAAAAACTGATCCAAACGCAACGGATAAAGAGTTCGGTACAGTAGCGATTGATGGCAAGAATGGTTCTAAAGCGACATTGACTGTAGATCGTGGCACTAAATCTGTTACTGACTCGGCGAATGTTGGCAAAGATCCAACTAAACCAATAGACAAAAATAACCCAGTTGCAGGAATGGATCGTTTAACCTATACCACTACGGGTATTGGTGACAAAACGATTGAACACCAAGTGGCAACCTTAGATGATGGCTTCTTCTTAACTACAGAACATACCGAAGCGGATAAAACGAGAACAGTGTTATTTAACAACACTATTAAAGTTTTAGATGGCGCTAATACAAAAGTTTCCGCTATGGGTGGCGAAAAGGGAACGCATACTTTTAGTATTGACGTAACCGGCTTGCCTGTAACCTATACGGCAACCAAGACGGATGCTAATGGTGCACCAACGGGTGAACCTGTGGATGTATCCAAAGTGGGCGATGGTTACCAATTAGCGGATGGTACAAAACTTGTGAAAGTAGACGACAAGTACTACAAACCAGAACAATTGGAAAACAATAAACCTAAACCAGGTGAAGAAGGCTTAACCATTAAACAAAGCGTATCCTTAGTGCAAGATAATGGCGCACCAGCGACTTTAGAGCGTGTTGGCAGTGGTCGCCGTAATGGTATGAATGCTAATAAAGATACACCAATGGATTGGAATAGCATTCTCAATGCAGCAGCGGATAATGCTGAGGTTAATAATATGCTTACCAATGCAGCCAACATCGGTGATGTACGTGACGCTATTAAGAGCATTACTAACGGTACTGACGACAATGCAATTGGTGGCTTCGGATTAACTGGTAACAATGGCGAAGTGAAACAAGACCTTGGTAAGACCATTACCATTAAAGGTGGCATTGAAACAAAACATGATGCAGCTACGAATAAGGACGTTCCAGCGAAATCCACAACGGATAAAAACACCTATGTAAACGTGAAAGATGTTCCGAATGCAGACGGCAAAGGTTCGCATAAGGAAATGGTGATCGAGATTGCCAAAGATCTTACTGATTTGGATAGTGTAACCGTAGGTTCCGTTGATCCAACTACTGGTAAAGGTGAAACAACCAAGATCACTGGTAAAGACGTAACCATTAAGGACAAAGCGGGTAATACCAATACATCTACTGCTACTAAAGATGAGTTGACTAACGCTAATGGCGATAAGACAACGGTAGAAGCTGGTAAAGTAGACGTATCTAAGAAAAATGCTGATGGCACTACTAGCAATACGAATATTGATGGTAGCAAAATCACCCTTGAAAACAAGGATAAGGATAGCAACACCGTAGGTTCTAAGACTGACATTGGTACTGATGGCATTAGAATTACCTATAAAGACGATAAAGGTAAAACTGATCCTAAGAAAGATGTTAGCCTCACCGACAAAGGTCTTAACAATGGTGGTAACCAAATCAAGAATGTTGGTAGTGGTCTAGTATATAAAGATGGTAGTAAAATCACGGATATAGCTGGTATTACAGATCAAGACATTCTTAGCAATGGTGTGAATGTTGGTGATTTACAAAAAGCGATTAACTCAGTAACCAATAGTAGTAATGGCGGCGGTTTTGGCTTAAAAGGCAACAATGGTAAGATAATGCAAGACCTTGGTAAGACCATTACTGTTAAAGGTGGCATTGCGAACAAGGTTGATGAGGCAGGTCAAGACCTTCATGTGCCAGAAAAATCTACAACGGATCAAAACACCTATGTAAACGTGAAAGATAGCGAAATGGTTGTGGAAATTGCTAAGGACCTTACTGATTTGGATAGTGTAACCATTGGCAACGTTGACAAAGATGGCAAGGGTGGCACTGTTATTAACAAAGATAGTATGACTGTTAAGGATAAAGATGGTAAGAACAGCACTAACATTGGTGCAGGCACTATTGGTACTTCTAAGACCGATGGAAATGGTAATACATCTAGCACTAATATCAATGGCAGCCATATGACTTTGGAAAACAAGGATAAGAATGGCAAGTTAACAGGTCCTAAGACTGAAGTATCTAATAAAGGTATTACTATTACACCTGTTGATAAAAAAGATGGTAACCCAATTGAGGGTAAAAAAGTCGAGCTTTCTGATACAGGACTAGATAATGGTGGTAACCAAATTAAACATGTAGACAGTGGCTTGAAAAAAGAAAATGGAGATTCTGTTAAGTTGGAAGATGCTATTGGTGACATGCTTAATAATGCCGTTAACGTTGGCGATTTACAATCTGTTAACAAAAAACTTAAAGACGATATTATAAATATCAGTAATCAGGTTGATGATATAAAGAACTCTGCACCAGTTGTCTATACAGATGCAAAGGGTAAGCGTGTTTCTAAACAAGGAGATAAATTCATTAATGAAGATGGTAAAACAGTTGAGCCACAAGAGATTAAGCTAAGTTTGGTAAATGTAGATGGTAAACCAAGCACATTGCAAAATGTGGCTAAAGGGGTTAACAAGACAGATGCTGTTAATGTAGAACAGCTTGAAGAGGCAACAGAAAAACCGCTAACATTTAATGGTGATACTGGCTCATCTAGTGCCAAATTAGGTGAAACCGTTGCTATTAAAGGTGGTGCAAATAGTGCTGATTTAACTGATAATAATATCGGCGTGATCGCAAATAGCTCCACTAAGACTTTAAATGTGAAATTGTCTAAGAAACTGAAAGGCTTAGAAAGTGCAGAGTTTGTAGACAATAATGGCAATACCACTAATATTACAGGCGATGGCGTGCATATTAGTGGCGGTAATGGAGGTAACGTGTCATTAACTTCTCAAGGATTGAATAATGGCGGTAACAGAATTACCAATGTTGCGCCGGGTGTGGAAGCAACCGATGCTGTCAATGTTAGTCAGTTGAATCAGGTTGGTGCAGCTTTACATAACCGTATTAATAATGTGGCGAAAGGTGCATATGGTGGTGTTGCTTCTGCTGGTGCAATGGCAAGTTTGCCGCAAGCCTATTTACCAGGTAAAAGTATGGTTGCCGCTGGCGCAAGCCATTACCGTGGAGAGTCTGCAGTAGCATTAGGTGCATCTCGTATTTCAGATAATGGTAAGATTATTTTGAAATTAAATGCTAGCCATAATACTTCAGGAAATACAATGGTTGGAGCTGGTGTAGGCTATCAATTCTAGTTGTATTCTGTTATCTTGAGTCGAAAATAACCAACTAACTATCCAGTTAGTTGGTTATTTCATTATTGTAGTGAAGATAAAAACACCATTTTAATTGGGTAGAATCAATAATAAGCAAAATAATATGGTTATATTGTTTGAATGGAGAAACGGATGAAAAAAATTATTGTGGCAATATCTGGAGCATCGGGCATTGTTTATGCCATAGATTTACTGCAATCTTTACGAACAATAGGACAGCCGATAGAGATTCACGGCGTGGTGAGCCATTGGGCAAAAGAAAATTTGCGTATAGAAAGCAAAATGCAATTATCGGAACTATATCAGCTTATGGATTATCACTATTCCAATCGAGATATGACATCAACTATTGCTTCCGGCTCTTATTTAATTGATGCTATGGTTATTGTGCCAGCAAGTATGAAAACAGTTGCAAGCATTGCTTGTGGCTTTCACGATAGTTTGATTGGTCGAGCCGCAGATGTGACTTTGAAAGAACAACGTAAATTAATTATTGTGCCACGTGAATCACCGTTAAGCGTTATTCATTTGGAAAATTTGACCAAATTAGCAAAATTGGGAGCACATATTATTCCGCCTATTCCGGCATTTTATCACCCACCACAATCAGTAGATGAACTCATTCGACAGCAGACAGGGAAAATTCTTGATTCATTAGGAATAGCACATCAATTGATTCCTCGTTGGCAAAGTGGAATTACGGAAAATCAAGTGCTTTAGTTAACAGATGATAACAATATCGCTATTAGGTGCAGCCTAATTTTAGCAGAGCGTAAGAAAATTTCACCGAAAACGGTTATTGCTAATTTAACAAGCGATAAAAATGTGCAAAAATAACAATGTTTATTGATATCCCTCTTAATGCAAAGGTTGCTAAAATAACCGTTTATTTGATAGGGATTAGGTTCCAAAGTTCATCTATGGCTTAAATAGCTAATTATTTATTATGGAACAATAAGGAAATATTAAGAAAAGACTTCTTAAACATAGGTTTTTTATGAAAACAACAGCAGAAATTAGACAATCTTACTTAGATTTTTTTCATAGCAAAGGACACCAAATTGTAGCTAGCAGTTCATTAGTTCCAGAAAATGATCCAACTTTACTCTTTACTAATGCCGGAATGAATCAGTTCAAGGATGTTTTCCTAGGGATTGATAAACGAGCTTACCACCGTGCGACTACGGCACAACGTTGTGTGCGAGCAGGTGGGAAACATAATGATTTAGAAAATGTTGGTTATACTGCTCGTCATCACACTTTCTTTGAAATGTTGGGAAATTTTAGTTTTGGTGATTACTTTAAACACGATGCCATTCATTTTGCTTGGGAGTTTTTGACTTCTCCGCAATGGTTAGGGTTACCAAAAGAAAAATTATGGGTCACCGTGTATGAAACCGATGAAGAGGCCTATAACATTTGGCATCAACAAATTGGCGTGCCGGCAGATCGTATTGTCAGAATTGGAGATAACAAAGGCGCACCTTATGCTTCTGATAACTTCTGGCAAATGGGAGATACTGGGCCTTGTGGGCCTTGTACTGAAATTTTCTATGATCACGGTGATCATATTTGGGGTGGTCCTCCGGGTTCTGCTGAAGAAGATGGCGACCGTTATATCGAGATTTGGAATATTGTGTTTATGCAATATAACCGTTTAGCAGACGGCACAATGGAAAAATTGCCGAAACCATCTGTAGATACCGGAATGGGATTGGAACGTATCAGTGCGGTATTACAACACGTTAATTCTAATTATGACATTGATATTTTTAAAGTATTAATAGCTAAAGTGGCAGAAATTACGGGTGAGAAAGATCTTGCCAACAAATCTTTACGAGTAATTGCCGATCATATTCGTTCTTGTGCTTATTTGATTGCTGATGGCGTTTATCCATCTAATGAAGGGCGTGGTTATGTATTACGTCGTATTATTCGCCGTGCAGTACGTCACGGTCATTTATTAGGAGCAAAAGACACTTTCTTCTATAAATTAGTGCCAACCTTAATTGAAGTTATGGCTCAAGCCGGAGAAATTCTTAAAGAAAAACAGGTGCATATCGAAAAATTATTACGTTTGGAAGAAGAACAATTTGCTCGTACATTGGAACGTGGCTTAGCGTTATTAGATGCTGAATTGGCTTCCTTAAAAGGTAATGTTCTTTCCGGTGAAGTGGCATTTAAACTTTATGATACCTATGGCTTCCCATTAGATTTAACAGCCGATGTTTGTCGTGAACGCGATATTTCGATAGATGAAGATGGTTTCAATCGTGAAATGGAGGCTCAGCGTGAACGAGCGCAAGCAGCAAGCCAATTTGGTATGGATTACAATAATTTAATCCGTGTTGATGGCACTACTGCCTTTGAAGGGTATCACGCAGCAGAAAGTTTAGCCAAAGTGAGCGCAATCTTTGTTGATGGAAAAGAAGTTAATCAGGTTCAAGCTGGACAAAGTGCAGTGATTGTGCTTGAAAATACTCCATTCTATGCGGAATCGGGTGGGCAAATTGGCGATAGCGGTATTTTAGAAAGTGCTGATGTGCTATTCGCTGTAAATGACACTCAAAAGTATGGTCAAGTTTTTGGTCATATCGGCGAGTTAAAAAAAGGCGAAATCAAAGTTGGGCAGACCTTGCACGCTGTTGTTGATGAAAAACGCCGTCAAGCAACCTCTTTGAACCATTCTGCAACTCATTTGCTTCACGCTGCCTTACGTCAGGTGTTGGGAACTCATGTAGCACAAAAAGGCTCTTTAGTTTCCGATAAAGTATTACGCTTTGATTTCTCACAACCTGAAGCGATATCCAAAGCACAAATTACGGAAATTGAACGCATCGTGAATGCGCAAATTCGTGCTAACTACGAAGTTCGTATTGAAGAAATGGATATCGAAGTGGCAAAAGCGAAAGGTGCAATGGCGTTATTCGGTGAGAAATATGGAGATAGAGTGCGTGTGATTACTATGGGCGATTTCTCTATTGAGCTTTGTGGTGGTATTCACGTTAAGCGCACAGGTGATATCGGGCTATTCAAAATTGTTTCTGAAAGTGCAATTGCAGCAGGAACTCGACGTATTGAAGCAGTAACAGGTGAAGAGGCGTTTAATGTGGTATTAGCGCAACAATCCTTACTGACACAAAGTGCGGAGTTGTTAAAATCTGATCTGCCTTCTATTGTCGAAAAAATTCAACAATTGCAGGATAGAGCGAAAAAACTTGAAAAAGAGTTACAACAATTAAAAGAAAAATCCGCTGTTCAAGCAGTTTCTGATCTAGCACAAAAAGCACAGACTATAAATGGTGTTAAAGTAGTAATAGAATCAGTGACTGGCGTTGATCCTAAATCATTGAGAATAATGGTCGATGATTTGAAAAATCAACTTGGTACAGCAGTGATTGTTTTTGGTGCAACACAGGATGAAAAAGTCAATCTTATTGTTGGCGTTACCCAAGACTTAACCGGTAAAGTAAAAGCTGGCGAATTAGTAAATCAACTAGCACAACTTGTCGGTGGAAAAGGGGGTGGCAGACCAGATATGGCGATGGCCGGTGGTAATGAGCCAGCAAAATTGAACGAAGCTTTAGCTTTAGCTCAGCAATTGTTAGCGGATAAGCTATAAAAAATCACCTCCGAAAGGAGGTGGATGACCTCGTGAAATGAACCTATCTGAAGTAACAAGATTGATAAATTTCTAATGGAAAAATACAGGAAAAGGAGTGAATTATGTTAATTCTAACTCGAAAAGTGGATGAGAAATTATTGATCGGTGATGATATTGCTATCAGTGTTCTTGAAATACGAGGAAACCAAGTCAAAATTGGCGTAGATGCACCGAAGGATGTTGCGATTTATCGTGAAGAAATTTACCACAAGGTAAAAGAAACACAGGATAAAGCACAACAAGAAGAGTAATTTTGGCAACTGAAAAATGAGGTAAAAAATGGATAAAATAACCTGTTTTAAAGCTTATGATATTCGTGGGCGCTTAGGAGATGAGCTTAATGCGGATATAGCTTATCGAATTGGTCGTGCTTTTGGGCAATTTTTAAAGCCGAAAAGTATCGTTGTTGGTGGCGATGTACGTTTAACCAGTAAAGAACTGAAAAGTGCAGTAACAAACGGGTTACTGGATTCCGGTGTCGATGTTATCGATCTCGGTCAAACCGGAACTGAAGAGATCTATTTTGCTACTTCATTTTTAAAAACAGATGGTGGAATTGAGGTCACTGCAAGCCATAATCCAATGGATTATAACGGCTTAAAATTAGTACGTGAGGGTTCACGTCCAATCAGCGGTGACACCGGCTTAAAAGATATTCAACGTCTTGCTGAAGAAAACAATTTTCCTGAAGTCACCACTAGAGGTCAATATAAACAAATTTCCGTAGTGGATGATTATGTTGCTCATTTGCTTTCCTATATTGATTTAAGCAAATTAAAACCACTTAAATTGGTGATTAATTCCGGTAATGGTGCTGCTGGCCCTATTGTGGATAAAATCGAAGCCGTATTTAAACAAAAAAATGTGCCGGTTGAGTTTGTGAAAGTACACAATAATCCAGATGGAACTTTCCCTAATGGCATTCCTAATCCTTTACTTCACGAAAATCGTCAGGATACCATTGATGCAGTATTAAAAAATAAAGCAGATATGGGCATTGCTTTTGACGGTGACTTCGACCGTTGCTTCCTATTTGATGAACACGGTAATTTTATTGAGGGTTATTATATTGTCGGTCTATTAGCTCAAGCATTCCTACAAAAAACACCGGGTGCAAAAATCATCTATGATCCTCGTTTGATCTGGAACACAGAAAAGATCGTGAAAGAACACGGTGGTGAAGCAATAATGTCCAAATCCGGCCACTCATTTATCAAAGAAAAAATGCGTAGTGTTGATGCTGTTTATGGTGGTGAGATGAGTGCGCACCACTACTTCCGTGATTTCTTCTATTGTGATAGCGGAATGATTCCGTGGTTGTTGGTGACCGAATTGCTCTGCACCACCGGCAAAACCTTAGGTGAATTGGTCGGACAAAGCGTAGAAACGTTCCCATCTCCGGGTGAAATCAACAGCAAATTGGCAGATGCGAAAGCCGCAATCGCACGTGTCAAAGAAGCCTATGCACCGAATGCGGTTGATGTCAGTGAATTGGACGGTATCAGTATCGAATATCCTAACTGGCGTTTTAATTTGCGTTCTTCCAATACCGAACCGGTTGTGCGTTTGAATTTGGAAACACGTGGTGACAAAGCCTTAATGGAAGAAAAAACTGCTGAAGTGTTGGCATTATTACGCAAATAATCATTTAAAGATAACATTGAATAGCCGCACGATTGTGCGGTTATTTTGTATATAAAACAACAGTATATATCAAACAACAAAAGGAAATTTTAATGAAAGCGATAATTCCTGTTGCAGGTTTAGGAACAAGAATGTTACCGGCGACAAAAGCAATTCCAAAAGAGATGTTGACGATTGCGGATAAACCGTTAATTCAATATATCGTCAGCGAATGCGTTGCTGCCGGCATTAAAGAAATTATTTTAGTTACACATTCCTCAAAAAATGCGATAGAAAACCACTTTGATACCTCATTTGAACTGGAAACAATGTTGGAAAAACGAGTAAAACGTCAATTATTGGAAGAGGTGCGTTCAATTTGCCCGAAAGATGTCACCATTATGCACGTGCGCCAAGGTTATGCTAAAGGCTTAGGACACGCGGTACTTTGCGGTAAAGCATTGGTCGGAAACGAACCTTTCGCCGTAGTATTGCCGGATGTGATTTTGGCTGAATTCACCGCCGATCAAAAAACAGAAAACTTAGCGGCAATGATTAAACGTTTTGAACAAACTCACGCCAGCCAAATTATGGTAGCTCCGGTAGCAAAAGAAGATGTTTCCAGCTATGGTATTGTTGACTGTGGCAATGAAGATCTTAGCCTACAGGAAAATGCAGTAATTAAGAATATTGTGGAAAAACCAAGCGTGGATAAAGCCCCTTCCAATTATGCAGTGGTCGGACGTTATGTTTTCTCCGCAGCAATTTGGGATCTACTTGCCAGAACGCCAATTGGTGTCGGTGATGAAATCCAATTAACTGATGCAATTGATATGTTGATTAAACAGGAAACTGTAGAAGCCTTTACAATGAAAGGCAGAACATTCGATTGCGGTGATAAACTCGGCTATATGCAAGCGTTTGTCGAATATAGTTTGCATCATCCTAAATTAGGTGCGGAATTCAAAACTTATTTGAAACAGCTGGCAACTAAGATTTAATTAAAGTATTCACATTAAAAAGTTTTTAATCTCCTTTCAATTAAACAAACCGCCTAAAAATGGCGGTTTACCTCACTGTATCGTCAATTCCTGTCCTTTTGGTGGAGTCTGTCAATTTTCAGGTTATCGCAAAAATATCACTTTTTCATTTCAATAGCTGTTTAAAATTCTTTTTTGCTCATTTATTTGGCTTTTTTAAACCAAAAAATCATAAAGGAAAGAAAAAATATCAAATAATTTGTGATAACGCTCACAAATAATAAATTTGCCAGATAACATTATTTTCGTTTGGTGGTATCCTTATAAACCTTAAAGTTGTTTGCATTACTTAATTTTTATAACAAAAATAGGAGGACGTATGCTTGGTTTTTTAAAACCTTTACCGGAAAAACCTCTGTTACCAGAGGATAAAATCGATCCAACGTATAGACGTTTACGTTGGCAAGTCTTTATGGGAATTTTCTTTGGTTATGCCGCTTATTATTTTGTGCGCAGTAATTTTGACTTAGCACAGAAAGGGTTAATTGAAGCTGGTATGTATACCAAAACGGAATTAGGTGTTATTGGTATTGCACCGGGATTAGCTTATGGTTTATCAAAATTCTTTATGGCTACTGTTTCTGACCGTGCAAATCCGAAAGCATTTTTACCGTTTGGTTTGATGTTGTCTGGTTTGTGTATGACATTAATGGGATTAGTACCTTGGGCAACTTCAGGTATCCTCATTATGTTTATTCTTTTATTCCTCAATGGTTGGTTCCAAGGAATGGGTTGGCCGCCTTGCGGTAAAACAATGGTGCACTGGTGGTCACAAAAAGAACGCGGAACTATCGTATCTATTTGGAATACCGCACATAACCTTGGAGGTATGGTGCCAGCTGTATTAGTTGGTCTGGCAAGTATGATTTATGCAGCTAACCACCCTGAAGTAGCGAAAGTAACTTTCGGTCACGTTTGGCAACAAGCGCTTTACTATCCAGGTATTGCAGCAATGGTAGCAGCTGTTATTATCTATTTTGTGATGAAAGATACTCCTCAATCTTGCGGTTTGCCACCAATCGAAGTTTATAAAAACGATTATCCTGAAAACTACGATGCGAAAAAATCAGAACAAACTTTAAGCACAAAAGAGATCCTTTTAAATTATGTGTTGAAAAATCGTTTGTTATGGTACATCGCGATTGCTAACGTATTCGTTTACTTAATCCGTTATGGTGTGTTGAAATGGTCACCGGTTTATTTAGGTGAAGTGAAACACTTTGATATCAAAGCAACTGCATCCGCTTATGCAATTTATGAATTTGCCGCCATTCCAGGTACATTACTTTGTGGATGGGTATCCGATAAAGTATTTAAAGGTAAACGTGGTTTAACTGGTTTCGTATTTATGGTGATGGTAACTATTGCGGTTGTTGTCTTCTGGTTAAATCCAGCAACTCCAGCAGACCAAATAGCATATTACTCAACATTACCTTGGTATAAAAACCCATATCAATTAACCGACTTCATTATGATGACTATTATTGGCTTCTTGATTTATGGTCCTGTAATGCTAATCGGTTTACACGCACTCGAATTGGCACCGAAAAAAGCAGCTGGTACATCTGCTGGTTTCACCGGTTTATTCGGTTACTTAGGCGGTACAGTTGCAGCAAGTGCAGTTATTGGTTGGGCAGCAGATAAATATGGTTGGGACGGCGGCTTCTATATTATGATTGGCGGTTCTGTTATAGCCTGTTTATTAATGCTTGTTACTATGATGGAAGAAGGCAAACATAAAGCAAAAATTGCCAGAGAAGATCGTTACGGTAACTAATTCTAAATTTAAAAGGCGATAACTTGGGGGTGTCGCCTTTTTTACCTCTAAATTTGATAATCGTAACTGATAAAGTCTATTCATTAATTATTCCGTTTTAAAGGGAAATATTTTCAACAATAAGTAAAGGGGAAAACTATGAAACTGAAACATGTTGTAGTGGCATTAATGGGCGTTGGTTTATTAGCAGGTTGTGCAGCACAATCAGCAACACAAACAGTATCTTGCGATAAAAAACTGGTAATTGCTCATCGTGGAGCAAGTGGTTATTTACCAGAACATACTTTGGAATCTAAGGCATTGGCATTTGGACAGAATGCTGATTATCTGGAACAAGACTTAGTGATGACAAAAGATAACCATCTGATAGTAATTCACGATCACTTCTTAGATGGTTTGACCGATGTAGCGAAGAAATTCCCGAATCGTCATCGTAAGGACGGAAAATATTATGTAATGGATTTCACCTTGGCTGAAATTAAAACACTTAATATGACCGAAAACTTCAAAACCGAAAATGGTAAACAAGTTCAAGTTTATCCTGATCGTTTTCCAATGTGGAAATCTAATTTCAAAATCCACACTTTTGAAGAAGAACTTGAATTTATTCAAGGTTTAGAAAAATCAACCGGTAAGAAAATTGGTATTTATCCTGAAATTAAAGCGCCTTGGTTGCATCATCAAGAAGGTAAAGATATTGCATTGGCTACCTTAAAAGTATTGAAAAAATATGGCTATACCAACAAAAACGATCTCGTTTATTTGCAAACCTTCGATTTTAATGAGCTAAAACGCATTAAAACTGAATTGGAGCCGAAGTTAGGAATGGATTTAAAACTGGTACAATTAATTGCTTATAGTGATTGGCACGAAACCGAAGAGAAGAATGCTCAAGGTAAATGGGTAAATTACAGCTATGACTGGATGTTCAAACCGGGTGCAATGGAGGAAATCGCGAAATATGCCGATGGTGTTGGTCCGGGCTGGTATATGTTGGTTGATGATGAAAAATCATCATTAGGTAATATCAAGTACACTCCAATGGTAAAAGAAATTGCTGTACAAAAATTAGAATTACACCCTTATACCGTGCGAAAAGATGCTTTACCAAAATATATGACCAATGTGAATGAAATGTATGATGCATTGTTCAATAAAGCTGGTGCAACTGGATTATTCACCGATTTCCCTGATTTAGCGGTTAAATTCTTAGAAAATCAGTGCAAAAAATAAACTTCAGTAATCTTTTTTTATCCGCCCAATATTGCGAGTATTGGGCGTTTTTTTTCTTTTTTGCGATCAGCTTCCCATTTTTTCAACAAGAAAATCGCTGAATAGGTTTGCCTTATAGAAAATAGCATTGCCAGATCAAATGGCACCTATAGTTGAAAATTTATGAGGTAACTTATGAAATTAAAACATTTATTTGCGTTAACTTTCGGTTCACTAGCACTGTTGTCCGGTTCGGTTGCGGTAGCGGAAAGCGCCAATCCGCCGCCGGCAACTGAAACGGCACAACTCCAACAGGCGGCACAGAGCGATAAAGTGAATTTAAATACTGCCACTGCTGAACAGCTACAGAAAGGATTGGTCGGTATTGGTGCGAAAAAGGCACAAGCGATTGTCGAGTATCGTGAGCAGCACGGGCCGTTTGTTTCTGTGGAACAGATTACCGAAGTAAAAGGAATCGGTTCAGCTATTTTTGAAAAAAATAAAGATCGTCTAGCGATTGAATGATTGCATCATTAAACAAAAGAAAATTGCTCCTAACTTTACCGCTAGGAGCAATTTTTTCGTTATCTGAAATTCAGTTCAGGATCAACCCATACCGTATTTTTTTAATTTTTTACGTAATGTACCGCGGTTAATTCCTAACATTGTTGCTGCACGAGTTTGGTTACCACGAGTATATTGCATAACCATATCCAACATTGGATGCTCAACTTCCGCTAATACGAGTTCATAAAGATCATTAACGTCTTGACCATTTAATTGCGCCAAATAATTTTTTAATGCTTGTTTTACAGAGTCACGTAATGGTTTATTTGTTACTTGTGCCTGAGCATTTAACGTTGAAACCGTTAATGCATCAGCATTGCTACGTTGTTCTAACATTTTTTCCCTTTTATATACTTTATTATGATCACGACATAGGTCGGATTGAACACAAAAATTCTTCCAACGCCGTTAACTGATCGCTCGGATTGGTTAGGGCGTTAAAAGATCGCTTAAAATCAGAAACAGGAGAAATTCGATCCAAATACCAGGCTACGTGTTTACGTGCAATACGATAACCTTTTTCCGTACCATAAAATTGATGCAAAGCGGCAATATGTTGCAAAATAATGGTTTTTTTCTCAGAAAACGGCACTTGTTGCGAAACTTTTCTCGTTTCTAATAATTCAGTAATTTCTCGAAAAATCCACGGATTCCCCAATGCACCACGTCCCAGCATAACTGCATCGGCTTCGGTATAATCCAAGACATATTTCGCTTTCTGTGCAGAATCAATATCGCCATTGGCAATGACTGGGATTGATACTGCTTTTTTCACCGCTTTAATACTTTCGTATTCTGCCTCACCATCAAACAGGCAGGCTCTTGTCCTTCCGTGAATCGAAAGAGCTTGAACACCAGCATCTTCTGCGATTTTAGCGATTAAAAGACAGTTTTTATGTTGTTGATCCCAGCCTGTTCTTATTTTTAACGTGACCGGAACATCAACCGCCTTAACCACTGCATTTAAAATCTTGGCAACCAGATCAGGATATTGTAACAGTGCTGAACCGGCTAATTTTCGATTTACTTTTTTAGCTGGGCAACCCATATTAATATCAATAATCTCAGCACCATAACCAACGTTTACTTGCGCTGCTTGAGCCATCTCATCCGGATCACTACCAGCAATCTGCACGGCGTTAATTCCGATTTGCGGATGATGAGCTAAACGTAATTTGGATTTTTCAGTATGCCATACATCCGGATTGGTTGACATCATCTCTGAGAATGTTAATGCTGCCCCATATTGGGAACAAATCCGTCGAAACGGGAGATCAGTAATCCCAGCCATAGGTGCTAAGATAACCGGATTTTTCAAACTGAATTGACCAATCTGCACGCTTAATTACCTATCACTGTACTACTTCTGTTTTCTCGTTATGATAAATCTGAATGATGACAAAATCGCCAGCTTTGAGGGCTGAAACGGTCGCTTATCATACGCACTTTTATTCAATTAGTGAAGAGTTAAATCGTATTTATCGCAGAAAAAGTGTCTTTTTTTTCATCTTAATTTGCTGAAACTTTAAACAGAACAATTTTTTTGCAAATTCGTTAGCAAATTTGATCAAACTTAATTGCGAAAAGCAATAGAAAAAAGGAAGATAACTGCTTTTAAAAAAAAATTTTTGTCGTTCTGCCTTTAAAACATTAAAAAGGAGAAAATATGTTGTTGCAACCAAACTTGGATTGGTTATCCGATCCGTCCGTTTTTGCCGTTAATCGTTTAAATGCACATTCCGATCACTGTTATTATTCAACATTAAAACAGGCTCAATGCAATGCCACAATGTCGATGCGTTATTCGCTAAACGGTGAATGGTATTTTCATTATGCGAAAAATCCCCAGTTGCAACCAAAAGGATTCTATCAAGCGAATGTTGATAATCATAGCTGGTCAACAATTCGTGTGCCAGGACATATTCAATTACAAGGGTTTGCACAACCACATTATGTAAATACAATGTATCCTTGGGATGGCAAAGAAGATATTCGTCCACCAGCAATTCCACAAAATGAAAACGGTGTCGGCTGTTATGTCACTTATTTTTCCATACCATCAGCGTGGCAATCACAACCAGTTTTTATCTCTTTTCAAGGCGTTGAAACAGCATTTTATCTTTGGCTCAATGGTCATTTTGTTGGTTACAGCGAAGATTCCTTTACCCCAGCGGAATTTGAATTAACCCCTTATTTACAATCCGGCGAAAATAAATTAGCAGTGGCGGTATACCAACGTAGCACTGGTAGTTGGTTGGAAGATCAGGACTTTTGGCGTTTCTCCGGTATTTTTCGTGATGTTTATCTTTACACTATTCCGAAAATTCATCTCTATGATTTGGAGATTAAACAACACCTTTCTGAAAACCTACAAACAGCGGAAATTCTGATTAACGGGCAATTTGCAACACACAGTGAAAATGCAAAAACAGTACAAATAATGTTGTGCGATCAAGAGGGTATCTCCCTTGCCACCACTGAACAACAGTTGACAACAACAACCTTCAACGCATCCTTGCTTGTCGCTAATCCACATTTATGGAGTGCCGAATTCCCCTATCTTTATCAACTTTATATTCAAATTTTCGACCAATACCACAACCTGATTGAGGTAATTCCACAATCAGTCGGTTTACGCCGTTTTGAAATGAAGAACGGTGTAATGTGCTTAAATGGAAAACGCATTATATTCAAAGGCGTCAATCGCCACGAATTCCATCACCAGCGCGGACGTGCGATCAACGAACAAGATATGTTGGCAGATATTCAAATTTTGAAACAACACAATATCAATGCTGTCAGAACATCACACTATCCTAATCAAAGTCGCTGGTATCAATTGTGCGATCAATACGGTATTTATCTGATCGATGAAACTAATCTTGAAACGCACGGATCGTGGCAAAAAATGGGTAACGTTGAACCATCGTGGAATATTCCGGGTAATGATTTACGTTGGAATGCGTGCGTGTTGGATCGAGCAAAATCAATGTATGAACGTGATAAAAATCACCCGTCTATCTTAATTTGGTCGTGTGGTAATGAATCTTATGCGGGGGAAGTATTGCTTAATGTTGCCAATTATTTTCGGCAAAAAGATCCGCAACGGTTAGTGCATTATGAAGGCGTTTTCCATTGTCGTGAATTCGATCAAATTAGCGATATAGAAAGCCGAATGTATGCCAAGCCTCACGAAATTGAACAATATTTGCAACAAAATCCACAAAAACCATATATCAGTTGTGAATTTAGTCACGCAATGGGGAATTCTAATGGTAATTTGTATAAATATATAGCATTAGAAAAATATGAAAAATATCAAGGAGGTTTTATTTGGGATTTTATCGATCAAGCTTTATTGCACAAAGATCGCTACGGCAACGATTATTTGGCTTATGGCGGTGATTTTGACGATCGCCCGACCGATCGTAATTTCTGCTGTAACGGTTTGATCTTCGCCGATCGCCGCTTATCGCCGAAAATGCAGGAAGTGAAATTCCTCTATCAAAATATCAAACTCTATCCACAAAAAGATAAGGTATTGATTAAAAACGAAAATCTTTTTATTGATACGCAAGATTACTACTTTGTGGCAACGTTGCGCCTTGATGGCAAAATTAAAAAAAGTTACCGTTTTGATGCTCTTATTGCAGCACAAATGGAACGTCTAATGCCACTACATTGGGATGAAGACAATTGGCTTGAGAACGGTGAATATTGCGTAGAAGTCAGCGTTCATTTAAAACAGAAAACCTTGTGGGCAGCAGCAGACAGCGAATTGGGTTTCGGGCAGTTTATTGTTCCGCAAACTGCCAAAGCACAAGACACGCCAATCACCGCATTACAACCGCTAAAAATGGTAGTGGGCGATATTAATGTTGGCGTGTTTGGCGATCATTTTTCTGCGCTGTTTTCTCGACAGGAAGGTAGCTTAATTTCATTAAAATTCGGTGATAAAGAGTTAATTAAAACCGCACCAATGCCATTATTCTGGCGTGCAACCACCGACAATGACCGTGGCACAAACAGACGTTTTAAATCCGGTTATTGGTTAATGGCAAGCCTATGCGGACGCTGTCATAAAATGGATTGGCAACAGCATCAAGACGGCAGTGTTAGTGTCAGCTTTGATTATATTTATCCTATTTATCAACAACTTAAAGTAACGGTAACATATGACATTCAATGTAACGGTGAAATAAAAGTGCATTGTCATTATTTTGGAGAAGCAAACTTGCCGAATTTACCGATTTTTGCATTAAGTTTTCGCGTTGATGCGGATTATCAGCATTTACGTTGGTATGCGATGGGTGAAGCAGAAAATTATCAGGATCGTTGTAGCGGCACAAAATTGAAAATTTTTGAAAACAACGTTAAAGATAACTACACCTTTTATACTATTCCACAAGAGTGTGGGAATCGCACTGGCGTACGTTGGGTGGAGTGTCGTCAATCAACAGGCGGTTTTAAAATCGAAGCTATAGATAAACCGTTATCTTGCAATTTCTTACCTTATACTGCTTTTGAATTGGAACAGGCACAACACCATTATGAATTACCGCCAATACATTATACTGTGGTGACAATTGCCGCCCAACAGATGGGGGTTGGTGGTGATGACAGCTGGGGTGCGGAAGTACATCCGGAATATTGCCTGCCGGCGGATGGTGAACTCTCTTTTGCTTTTGTAATTAAGGTAGTGTAGCTTCTATTAAAACTTTGCTTTAGACCTTATAGGGAATCTTATTCAGAAAACGAAACTCTAAATGAAAAATTCCAACACAGATCACAAAAACAATTATGTAACCTTATTTACATATTATTAACCCTCCGATATAGTGTTTAAATGTTGATGATTAAATCAACAAACTATCTTGATTTCACGCTACTAATAAGTTTAAAAGATTCTCCATTTTCTACGGTATAAAATGAAGAACGACAAATGATTAATTAGGGCGTTTTTTCTTGCACGAGCAAAAATAAAATCGCCCTTTTTATGAAACTAAAAATAAAGTCTGAATATTGCTACAGTAAAAATCGATCAATGAATACAAGTCCACAGAAACATCCTCCACGAAACTATCATAACCTAGGATAACATTGTCTTTTTTGTAAAAATTTCTAAAAACTAACACCCATATTGCAGAAATAGCAATATCTAAACAAAATTTTTAAATAAAATCTTAACAGAAAGGCAAAAGAAAGGTAAATTAATCCATTTCCCAATAATTTTATGGAGTAGATATTAGTGAGTAGTTCAATTACGGAATCCATTTCCGCGATTTTTCACTTAATTTTGAGTAATCTGCCGTGGATGGATGATAATAAAGCAACCATTGCGATTGATGCATTCTTCCCAATGTTGCAAGGGATGATTCTTTACACCATTCCATTAACCATTATTTCATTTATTGTCGGAATGGTGATTGCGTTAGCGATTGCATTGCTTCGAGTTACACCTCGCAAACATTTTCTACATAAAATCGCTTATGCACTTTCCAGTTTTTACATTTCAGCAATTCGTGGCACACCGTTATTAGCACAGCTATTTATTATTTTCTATGCACTACCGAATGTAGGCATCACACTCGATCCGCTCCCGACAGCAATTATTGCCTTTTCATTAAACACTGGGGCTTATGCATCCGAAACGGTGCGAGCAGCGATTTTATCCGTACCGAAAGGGCAATGGGAAGCCGGTTATACTATTGGAATGAGTTATTGGCAAAACTTTTTTCGTATCATCGCTCCTCAAGCATTACGAGTAGCTGTACCACCGCTTTCTAATAGCTTTATCGGTTTATTAAAAGAAACCTCACTTGCCAGCGTAGTGTTAGTGCCGGAAATGATGCGTCAGGCAAATGTGATCTCTTCACGCACCTATGAATTTTTGTTGGTTTATTGCGAAGCAGCATTAATTTATTGGATTGCCTGTGCCATTCTCGGCTATGCACAACAACGTCTTGAAAAACATTTTGAACGTTATGTAGCGAGGTAATTATGTTATCAATCAATAATTTACATAAATCCTTCGGTGATCACGAAGTGTTAAAAGGGATCGATATACGCATTAATAAAGGTGAAGTGATTGTGTTGCTCGGTGCTTCCGGTTCAGGCAAAACCACGCTATTGCGTTGTTTAAATGTTTTGGAAACGCCGGATGCTGGCACACTGACATTTGATGACGGCTCATTATCGATTGATTTTTCACAGCCGTTAACTAAAGAAAAAATTCAGGCATTACGCAAAAAAAGCGGAATGGTTTTCCAGAATTACAACCTGTTTCCGCACAAAACTGCACTGGAAAATATCACTGAAGGGTTGATTGTAGTGCAGAAAATGCCTAAAGCTGAAGCGGAGCAGAAAGCACGCCATTTATTGGAACGCGTGGAATTGGCTGATAAAGCTAATTTTTATCCATTCCAGTTATCCGGTGGGCAACAACAGCGTATCGGTATTGCTCGTGCATTAGCGATTGAGCCACAATTAGTGTTATTCGATGAACCGACTTCTGCCCTTGACCCCGAATTGGTGCAGGGAATGTTGGCATTGATGAAATCTTTAGCCGCTGAAGGCTGGACAATGGTGATTGTGACACACGAAATTCAATTTGCTCGAGAAGTGGCGGATCAGGTGATTTTGATGGGTAACGGTAAAATTATTGAACAAGGCACACCAGAGCAGCTTTTTGAATACAGCACCAATCCGAGAACAAATGCATTCTTACGTTCGATTCGTCGATAGTTGTTGTTTAATTGCTCTTTTGTTTGGAATTGCCTAAAAGCCCCCAACCCACTGACAAGCCCACCTTTTTAGACATTCTGTCAAAGGTGGGTTTATTTTTTGTCGTTTTATCTCTTTCTCTTGTATTTCTCTTCAAATAGCCTATCAAGCGGTCTTATTTTTAACCTATGGAACATTGCGACAAATTCAAGCATCACACAAAAGGCAGAACTTAAAGCCAAATAAAATCTTTACCCTTTACGCCAAGTCGTACCGTTTGCACCATCCTCAATCACCACGCCCATAGCAGCTAGCTTATCACGTGCGGCATCAGCAGCAGCCCAGTCTTTATTAGCTCTAGCTTGATTACGTTGTGCAATTAATGTTTCAATTATTTTAGTTTCATCATCATCCATACCGGCTTGTAAGAACGTTTCCGGATCTTGATATAACAAGCCCAATACCCCTGCCAATTCTCTTAAGCGTGCAGCAAAAGCATCCGTTTGTGGATTCTGTTCTGCTTTTAATTTGTTTAATTCACGTGCCATATCAAATAGAACCGACAACGCACCTGGCGTATTAAAATCATCGTCCATTGCGGCTTTAAAGGCTTCGATAAACTGTTCACCACCGGCAGCAGTAGCATTGGCATCAGTGCCTCGTAAGGCGGTGTATAAACGTTCCAATGCTGAATGTGCCAATTTTAAATTCTCTTCGCTGTAATTTAATTGGCTACGATAATGTGCCGTTAACAAGAAATAACGCACGCTTTCCGCATCATAATGTTGTAACACGTCACGGATAGTAAAGAAATTGCCTAACGATTTCGACATTTTCTCTTTATCAACCATAATCATTCCAGAATGCAGCCAATAATTAACATAAGCACCTCCGTGCGCACAGCACGACTGAGCAATTTCATTTTCGTGGTGAGGAAACATCAAATCTGAACCGCCACCGTGAATATCAAAATGTTCACCAAGCTGTTTGCAATTCATTGCCGAACATTCAATATGCCAACCGGGACGACCTGCCCCCCACGGCGATTGCCAGCTCGGCTCATTCTCTTTTGACATTTTCCATAATACGAAATCCATCGGATTTTTCTTGATATCATTGATCTCAACGCGTGCGCCTGCCTGCAATTGAGATAAATCTTGACGGGATAATTTACCGTATTCTGGGAATGAATCGACATCAAACATCACATCACCATTTTGAGCTACATAGGCGTGCCCGTTATCGATCAATCTTTGCACCAGTGCAATAATTTCTGGAATATGATGTGTAGCTCGTGGCTCAAAATCAGGACGTTGGATATTCAAAGCATCAAAATCTTTATACATTTCTGCTACCATCCGATCAACCAAATGCTCACAGGTTTCGTGATTTTCTAGCGCACGTTTGATAATTTTATCGTCCACATCAGTGATATTACGCACATAAGTCAAGTGGTAACCTAAATAACGCAAATAACGAGCGATAACATCAAAACTAACAAAAGTACGCCCGTGTCCAATATGACAAAGATCATAGACAGTTACACCGCACACATACATTCCTACCTGATTAGGATGAATAGGGGTAAAAATCTCTTTTTCTCGTTTTAATGTATTAAAAATCTTTAACATATTGATGACCTTACTTTTTTACTCTTTAATCTGATCTCTTTCTCACCACGCTGATATCGTGTTTTTTGCAAAAATAGACCACTTTTACATTTTGTGGAATAATAATGCGATTTTTCACATTATTTAAAGGAATAGCTAATGATAATACTACACACCAATTTTGGCGATATTAAAATTGCATTAAATTTTGAAAAAGCACCGATTACCGCAGAAAACTTCTTAAATTACTGCAAAGAAGGCTTCTACAACAACACCATTTTTCACCGTGTAATCAACGGTTTTATGATTCAAGGTGGTGGAATGGAAACCGGAATGAAAGAGAAAGCGACCAAAGCACCGATTCGCAATGAAGCCAATAATGGGCTTAGTAATAAGCGTGGTACTATCGCAATGGCACGCACTTCCGATCCGCATTCTGCTTCTGCACAATTCTTTATCAACGTTGCTGATAACACTTTCTTAGATTACCGAGCAAAACAGATGTTCGGACGTGAAGTCGTACAAGATTGGGGCTATGCTGTGTTCGGTGAAGTGGTTGAAGGAATGGATGTAGTCGATAAAATCAAGGCGGTAAAAACCGGTAATAAAGGTTTCCATCAAGATGTGCCGACAGAAGATGTGGTAATCACTTCCGTTACAGTAGAAGAATAATTTTCTACGCCGTTTCTATTATTGTTTACTTCTATCCAACACTGTCAGAAATAAAAATGCCGCCTATATTAATGATCTGACCCCGAAAAGTTAGACTGTTATTTTAAGGACTGAATTCTGTATTGAACAGGGCTCAGTCCATTTAATTTTAATTGTATTCTTTCTTCATTGTAATAACGAACATATTCTTTGATAACAGATTCAAGTTCTTCAATGCTTTCGAAAGTTTTGCCATAAAAACATTCTACTTTCATCCGACCAAAGAAACTCTCCATCGCGGCATTATCCAAACAATTGCCTTTCCTCGACATACTCTGCACAATATTGTGCTCAGCTAATAACTGTTGATAACTTGCCATTTGATACTGAATACCTTGGTCTGAATGTAATATCGGGGAGTCCCCCTCAGCTAACCGAGCAATTGCTTGTAACACCATCTGTT
>NZ_JPXX01000005.1 GCF_000771875.1 Gallibacterium genomosp. 1
AAAACATTAGTCGCATTGGTAGTTGCAGCAGTAGCAGCCACTTCCGCAAACGCAGCCGTGGTTTATAACCAAGACGGAACTAAAGTTGATGTTGGTGGTTCTTTCCGTGTGCTTTTGAGTAAAAATACAGATGAACGTGCTGATCTTAAAAACGTAGGTTCACGTGTAATCATCAAAGGAACACAAGATTTAGGTGATGGCTATAGCGCATTAGCTAATTTAGAAATTCGTTTTGATGCCAATGATAAAAAATCATTTGGTGATATTGAAGCGAAACGTGTTTATGCCGGCTTTGCAAAAGAGGGTGTAGGTACTTTAACCTTTGGTAAACAATTAACCAACCTTGATGATGTTGCATTATCAGACTATACCTATGATTTAGGTGGGGTAAAACAAACTGCAACTTCCGGAGATAAAGTTGTTAAATTCCGTTCTGCTGATTTTGCCGGCTTTAGTTTCGGTTTAGATTATCTCTTTGGTGAAAATGATAAGGATAAATACAACCACAAATCTGGATTTGGTGTATCTGCTTTCTATACAAGCCCAGAATTTGCTCAAGATACCCGTGTAAACTTTGAAGCAGGTTTTTCTCAACTTAAAGCTAAGTCAGGAAGTTTTGCTGTTGATAAAGATGATTTGAAAGATCTTCCTGTTGTAGGTGTGGCTGCGGATGGAACAAAAGTATATAACAAAGCTGCATTAGACGCAGTAACTGATAAATATGATGAACATAAAGTTAATGCATTCTTAGTTGGCGTTGAATTAGTATCTGGTCCATTTGCAATAGCTGTTGACTATTCTCAAAAGAAAGCTACTGATGATGTAAATGCATTTGATGCGTATGGTTCAGTTTATGCTAATAAAGTACGTGAACTTGAAGTTGGTGCAAAATATAACTACTTAGATAATGCTTCTATCTATGGTGAATATATTAATGGTAAAGCTACCTCTGCAGATGGAAAATATTGGACTAAACGTAACACCTTTATCTTAGGTACTGATTACTGGTTTACTAAATCTGTAGTTGCTTATTTAGAAGGTGGTACAACACAATATAAATATGATAATGATGATAAAGATAGAGATAACAAAATCGGCGTAGGTTTCCGTGTCTACTTCTAATCGTTATCAATAAACATACCTCTATAACCCCGAGAATTTTCTCGGGGTTTTTTTATATTAATTAAATCCATTACGCAATAATGTTGCATATACAATCAATACACAATACAATTTGTATATTGATTGTGTATTAGTAGATAATGGAGAGAATTATGCGTACTGCAGCGATTAACTTACGAGCCGAACCCAGTCAGCGTGATTTAATTGATTATGCTGCGTCTTTGCTTGGTAAAACGCGGTCCGATTTTATGCTGGATGCCGCCTGCATCTATGCTCAAAATGTGATTTTAGATAGAACAGTATTCCAATTAAATGATGAAAAATTTAATCGTTTTATTGAGATATTGGAGCAACCTCATTCAACAAATGCCGGTCTAGAAAAATTAATGAATATTAAATCACCGTGGGAGTAAAAATGTATTCCGCACCTGAATTATTGAAGTCCCATCATCATTTGAGCTTGTTCGATTGCGGTGAAGAGGTGCTAAATTTGTGGCTTAAGCGTAATGCCTTGAAAAATCAGCAAAATCAAGCAAGTAGAACATTTGTGATTTGCAACAAAAATGTTGTTGTCGGTTTTTATGCTTTAGCCGCAGGATCAGTAACGCATCAGTTTGTATCCGGTGCATTAAAACGTAATATGCCCGAACCGATTCCCGTTATTGTGTTAGGCAGACTCGCCATAGACGTGAAATATCAAGGGCAAAAATTAGGTGCTGCTTTGCTTAAAGATGTGGTATTACGAGCAAAAATTGTAGCAGAACAAGTCGGCGTGAAAGCTTTGTTGGTACACGCACTTAACGATAATGCAAGGCGATTTTATTTAAATTATGGGTTTCAAACCTCTCCTATTGATGACAGATTATTAATGTTGAAATTGTGATGAGTTCAAAAGATAGCCCTCTTTTCACAGAGGGCTATGATGATGTAGCGAAAGTTAATCTTGCGGAATTAAGTCTAAAAATTGCTGTTCGGTTAAGACTTTTACGCCCAAACTTTCCGCTTTCTGCAATTTTGAACCGGCGTTATCACCGGCAATAACAAAATCGGTTTTGCTGGAAACACTGCCGGCAACTTTACAGCCCAACTGCAATAACAACGCTTTCGCTTGATCGCGCGTCATTTGTGTTAATGTGCCGGTCAGCACGACGGTTTTTTCTTTAAGTGGATTGTCGGCAATCTCTGTGGCACTAACATCGTCCCAAGTTACGCCCTGTTCAATCAATTTTTCCACAACGTTGCGGTTATGTTGCTCTTGCCAGAACAGAATAATGCGGTTGGCGACCACTTCACCGATGTCCTGCACCTGTTGCAACTGTTCAAAGGTGGCGTTTTTGATATTTTCCAAGGTGTGAAAATGGTTCGCCAAATTGCGTGCGGTTGCCTCACCGACTTCACGAATACCCAGCGCAAACAGGAAACGGGCAAGGGTGGTTTTTTTCGCTTTTTCGATGCTGGCAAGTGCCTTCTCTGCTGATTTTTTGCCCATACGCTCCAACCCCATCAAGGTTTCTTTGCTTAAGGTGAAGAGATCAGCAGGTGTATGTAGATATTCACGATCTACCAATTGTTCGATTAACTTATCGCCGACACCGTCAATATCCATTGCTTTGCGTGAAACGAAATGTTTTAATCCCTCTTTCCGTTGTGCTTCACATACCAATCCACCGGTACAACGGGCAACTGCTTCGCCGTCAATACGTACAATTGCTGAATCACAAACTGGACAGCGAGTTGGGAAAATTATCGGTTTGGCATCCGGCGGACGGCGATTGTGAACCACACCGATAATTTGCGGAATCACATCACCGGCACGGCGGATAATAACGGTATCGCCGATTGCAATATCTAAACGAGCAATTTCATCACCATTGTGCAATGTCGCATTGCTGACGGTTACGCCGGCAACGTAAACCGGTTCAAGTTTCGCCACCGGTGTGATTGCGCCGGTGCGTCCCACCTGAAATTCAACATCATTGAGAATGGTTAATTCTTCCTGTGCCGGGAATTTATAGGCAATCGCCCAACGTGGTGCACGGGAAATAAAACCGAGCTGTTCCTGCAATGGAATGCTGTTCACTTTTAGCACTGTGCCGTCAATGTCATAACCGAGGCTGCTGCGTTTTTCGGCGATGGAACGATAAAAGCCCAACACTTCTGTCGTGCCGTTACAAAGGCGGATCTCTTTATTCACCGGAATGCCGATGCTTTTCAGCCATTGCAGACGATCATAATGGGTGTTCGGTAATTCCACACCTTCGGCAATGCCGATACCGTAAGCGTTCAACATTAACGGACGATGATAAGTAACTTGCGGATCGAGCTGACGCAAGGAACCGGCGGCGGCATTGCGTGGATTGGCAAAGGTTTTTTCGCCGTGTTCCAATGCGTGATTGTTTAAGCGTTCAAAACCGTCGTGCGGCATAAAGACTTCACCGCGCACCTCTAAACGTGCCGGCGGTGTAGCCGTGCGTAATTGTAGCGGAATATTGCGAATAGTACGGATGTTGGCGGTAATATCTTCACCGGTAACACCGTCGCCACGTGTTGCCGCTTGTGTTAATTTGCCGTTGACATAAAGAATGCTGACTGCCAAGCCGTCTAATTTTGGTTCACAGCAGAATGTGAACGGATCAGGCAAGACACCAAGTCGATCTTCAATACGGCGAATAAAGGCGAAGAACTCTTCATCCGAGAACGCGTTATCAAGCGATAACATCGGCAATTCGTGGCGAATTTGTTGAAAGCCGTTCGCCGGTTTTGCCCCGACCCGTTGGGTCGGTGAGTCGTCCGTGATCAGTTCCGGATGTTCCGCTTCCAGACGTTTTAATTGGTTCATCATTCGATCATATTCCGCATCCGGAATCACCGGATTGTCGAGAACGTGATATTGATATTCGTGGTAACGAAGATCATTTCTTAGTTGTTCAATCTGTTGTTGAAGGGTGTTCATAATGTGCATTAATGTAAAATTTGAAATAAAAAAGTTAATCGGTAACAACCGATTAACTGTAATGATTTAAGTGTGAGTGATTAATTAACGGGCTTTTTTCTCTGCCGGTTTTTCCGCTTCCGGATCTTGTTTATAGATAGGAACACAACTGCGGCAAGCACCTTGATCAATGCCAAGTTCACGGCAGAAATCATCATATTTTTTTAACCATTGTTTAAAAATACTCGGTTTCTTTTCACTTTGTGGCATAGTGTTCCTCCTTATTCAGCGTTAATCGCGGAAGTTGTTAAATTGGAAAGGTTGTCCCAATTCAGCAGATTTGACTAATTGAATTACACTTTGTAAATCATCACGGGATTTTCCGGTAACACGAATTTTATCACCTTGAATTTGGGTTTGAACTTTTAATTTGGAATCTTTGATCATTTTGCTGATTTTCTTTGCAAGATCGGTCTCAATTCCCTGCTTAACTTTAATTTCTTTGGCATAGGTTTTACCGCTATGCTCGTAATTTTCCGGAATTTCCAATGCGCTTGGTTCAATATTCCGTTTTTGCATCGCATTACGCAAAATATCAATTAATTGTTCTACCTGAAAATCGGATTCAGTGGCAACCTTGATGGTTTCATTTTTTTCATTTAATTCAATTGATGCGGTTACATTGCGGAAATCCCAGCGATTGCTTAAATCACGATTGGCATTGTCCACCGCATTTTTAACTTCGTGCATAGTAATTTCTGAAACAATATCAAAAGAAGGCATTTTATTTCCTCATTATTTTTGTTGTTGAAAGTTATATTGTTGTTGATTGGCACTCAAAATACACAACAACGCGGTTAAGTCTGCGAAGTTTACCATAGTTTGTGCCTGTTGTTGTACTTTTGGTTTGGCGTGGTAAGCAACGCCAAGGGCTGCGCTTTGCATCATTAATAGATCGTTTGCACCGTCACCGATGGCGATAGTTTGTGTTGCTTCAATTTGGTATTGTTCTGTTAATTGCTGTAATACATTGGCTTTATATTGTGCATCAACGATTTCTCCCTCTACTTTGCCGGTTAAAATGCCGTTTTCAATTTCAAAACGATTGGCACAAACGGCGACTAAACCGAATTTTTTTTGTAACACTTCGGCAAAATAGGTAAAGCCACCGGAAGCGATAGCCACTTTCCAACCGAGTTTCTGTAATTCGGAGATTGTCTGCTCTAAACCGGGCATAATCGGTAAATTATTGCGTACTTGATCTAAAATGGTTGCCGGCGCACCTTTTAAGGTGCCTACACGTTTGCGTAAACTCTGTTTGAAATCAAGTTCACCACGCATTGCACTTTCTGTAATTGAGGCAACCATTTCTCCAGTGCCGGCTAATTTTGCCACTTCATCAATACATTCAATTTGAATGGCGGTGGAGTCCATATCCATCACCAGTAAACCGGCTTTTTCAAGCAATGGATAGCCGCTGATCACAAAAAGATCAAAACCGTATTGGTGTGCAAGCTCAATATAATTTTGTGGTTGGTCGTGTTGCATCATTACACAGTGATAATCAAAAATATCCCATTCGGCAAGTAGCGAAATATCGGTAGTTTGGGCGCTGAATTGAGCTAATTTGTTAATATCGAAATTTTGGCAATAGAGTAAAAATTGCTGCTGATCGGCACGATAATTATCCGGTTTATTGATTACGGGAACGAGAGTTTGCATATAAAAAAACCTTTTTTAGAATGAAAAGAAAAGCTACAATCCGCATTTAATCACAAATTGCTCAGAATAGAAATATAAAGGTAATAACTTGCATACAGTAAGAGAGAAGAGTGTCAAAATTTTGCTACTGATCGCTATTTTGCTTGTTAGTGGTTTTACAATTGCGACTATTTTATTTGGCATAAATCAGTTTAAATTCGGTTCGCAATTGGCGAGTATTAATCAGGTGTCTAATTTGTCGCATATTTTGGTAAGACAACAGGCTAATCTATTTTCGTCTTTATTAAATAATAATGTTTCTGTAGAGAAACTGGCGGATCAACTAACGACACTAAGTCGAGAAAAATTTGTGCTAGACGCTTCGGTTTATAGTGGCAATGGTGAGTTGTTGGCTCAAAGTCGCAATGCGCTCAATTTGCGGCAACAGTTAGGTTTAGAAGGGGAAAAATCATTGCAACAGACACAACAGATTGTTGAACCGATTTTTGATGGAAACAGTGTGATTGGCTTTTTACGAGTAACTTTTGATGGGCAATACGGGCAAACTAGTGAGAGTAAGATTAATCAACAGTTTCGTTATTTATATGCTGAAGTGATTGTTATTTTATTGGTAGGGGCTGTGATTGCCAGCAGTTTTCACCATTTTTTTCGACGCAGAAAAATTAAATTAGTGCCGATGAGAATATTAAGAAAGGTACAAGAAAATCAACAGCGTTCCAAAGCATTTCATCAACAACGCCGGCGTTTTAAGCGATAATGAAAGTGGTAATTAGTAGTAGCTACAAAAAGTGAGATCGTTATTTTGATCTCACTTTTTGTTTGATTAAACATTGGGGAATTAATGCCGTTTATGAGCCATTAACCACCAAATAATGGCTGCAAAGAAGATGCTTGGCGCTAATGCACCGATAAACGGTGGAATATTATAGACTAAACTTAATGGCCCGAAGACTTGATCCAAAACATAAAAAGCAAAACCACAACAGATTCCTGTTACCACACGTACGCCGGAAGTAACACTACGTAATGGACCGAAAATAAATGACAGTGCCAAAAGCATCATCACGCTGATAGAAATTGGTTGTAATAATTTTCGCCAATAGGTGAGTTCAAACGTTTTGGTATCTTGTCCGGTATTTTTTAAGAATTGGATATAGTCTGATAACCCTGTAATTGATAGCATACTAGGTCTTAATGACACCATCCCTAATTTATCTGGAGTAATGCTAGTTTCCCAAACTTTATTTAGATATTTTTGGTTAGTGATATGATCACCGTTTAGCTCCGATTCTGAAATTTGATTAAAACGCCATTCGTTATTTGCATAAGTTGCCCGATTGGCTTGACTCATTTTTTGTAAATTACGATGTTGATCAAATTGATAGATATAAATGCCGTTTAACTGATTTTCTTTTGGAATATGTTGAATATAAACAAAACTGTTACCATCTTTCGCCCATACTGAACCTTTAACCGAAAGCAGTGAGCCACCAGTAAGCGATTTATAACGCATTTCTCTTGCAAACTGCTCCGTCTGTGGGATTCCCCATTCACCCAATGCCATATTAAGAATAATCAATGGAATAGCAACTTTCATAACCGATAAGCCGATTTGAAAACGTGAAAAACCGGAAGCTTGCATTACGACTAGCTCACTGTTTGAAGCTAAAGAGCCTAAACCGATTAACGCTCCTAGCAATGCCGCCATTGGGAAAAAAGTCTCAATATCTTTCGGAATAGTGAGCAGGGTGTAGGCGATTGCTTTAGCCGTGTCATAATTTCCTTCGCCGATAGCACGGAACTGTTCAACAAACTTGATAATGGCAGAAAGTCCGACTAATAAAAATAAAACAACAAAAATAGTCGCTAAAATTGTTTTACCGATATAACGATCTAAGGTATTAAACATAGATTAACCTCTTGCTCGTTTAAAAAGTTGGATGAATTTACTCTGGATAATCTCAGAATTGAGGATGATGCCTAAGAGTAAAAACAGGATATTTATTAAAATCATCCAATAGTGAGACTCAATTTTTCCATTGATTCCCGCCGTTTTGAGTGAACTTTGCAATAAAAAATAGATTAAATAGAGCAATAATGCAGGTATGATTTTAGCAAAACGACCTTGTCGAGGATTAACCTTGCTCAATGGAATTGCGAGCAACATCATCAATGGCACTGCTAAAAACAGGCTGATGCGCCATTGAAACTCAGCTTTGGCATTAGCGGAATTACTTCTCAATAAAGCATTACTATCTTGCATATCAAGATCGTTTTCTTCTGTTTTTGCCGCATTAAATGCTAGAAATGCCAAGTAATCCTGAAACTGGGTGATACGAAATTCTGGCAGAACTGCACTTCCTTCAAAGCGTTCGCCATTTTTTAATGTTAATGTTTGGCTACCATCTTCTGCTGTGGAGAAACTTCCCTGTTCGGCAACGATTACAGATGGTTTCACTTTGCCGACCTGTTTAGTTTGGAACAGATAGATATCGGAAAGTTGATTGCCTTTTACTTTATCAACAAACAGTACAAAATTGCCGTTATTGGAGGAGATAAATTGTCCAGGAGTAATCGCAGATGCACTTGGATTAGCTTTTGCATTTTCTACCACTTCTACCTGTTTTTTTAATGCCCACGGTGTGAGATAAAGGGAGTTATAAGCAGCAATTGCGGCGGTGACAAGCGAAAGTATCAATCCGACTTTGACTAAAGCATTCGGCCCGATGCCACACGCTTGCATCACAGTAATTTCACTTTCGCTGTATAATCTTCCCAAAGTAAGTAAAAGTGCTAAAAATAGGCTAAGTGGCAACATCAGTTGTGCCATTGTCGGCATTCCTAATCCAAGCAGTGGTAAGATGACATCAACAGGAACATTACCATTGACGGCAGAGCCCAAAACGCGGACAAGTTGTTGTGCTAAAAAAATGACGAGTAAAATAAATAAAATAGCCAGTTGGCTTTTTAATGTTTCTTTGATTAGATATTTTGTCAAAATCACGGCAGCTGACCTGTGTTTTCTCTTTATTTTTGCTTGATTTTTTTATAAAAAACGATACTTTAATCAATCGTTCTCACAAGTAGATCTGTTTTCAAGTTTTTTCAAAAACATAAATTCAGGCGCATATAATACCTTGTTTCAGGGCCTAACAACAATAGAAATCATAGTGAAGGAATATCAATATGGAATTTAGTGTCAAAAACGGCAGTGTTGAAAAACAACGTACTGCGTGTTTAGTGGTGGGTGTTTTCGAACCGCGTCGCTTATCTGCATCGGCAGAGCAGTTGGATAATATCAGTGCAGGTTATATCAGTGCGTTATTACGACGTGGCGATATTGAAGGAAAAGTTGGACAGACCTTGTTATTGCATCACGTTCCTAATATTCCGGCAGATCGCATTTTATTGGTCGGTTGCGGTAAAGAGCGTGAATTGGATGAAAGACAATATAAACAGATTATTCAAAAAACAGTGAGAGTGTTAAATGAAACCGGCTCAATGGAGGCGGTTTGTTATTTAACCGGCTTGCACGTTAAAGGGCGCAACATTTACTGGAATGTGCGTTTGGCGGTGGAAGCAGCTCAGGAATCATTATATAGCTTTACTCAATTTAAGCGGGTGAAAACGGAAATTAGACGTGAATTACGTAAAATAGTATTCAATGTTCCGATGCGCCGTGAATTACCGCTTGCTGAGTCTGCAATTCAACACGCAATGGCGATCAGTAACGGCATTAAAGAAACGAAAGATTTAGCCAATATGCCACCAAATATTTGCACGCCTCGTTATTTAGCTGATAAATCGATTGAATTAGCACAGGCTTATGACACTCTAAATAGCCACGTTGTTGATGAGCAGCAGATGGAAAAATTGGGAATGAAATCCTATTTGGCAGTTTCACAAGGATCGCGTAATGAAGCGTTTATGTCGATCATTGAATTTAAAAATAATCCTGATCCTGATGCAAAACCAATCGTTTTTGTCGGAAAAGGGCTAACTTTTGATTCTGGCGGTATTTCATTGAAGCCGGGTGCTGGTATGGATGAGATGAAGTATGATATGTGTGGTGCAGCAACCGTTTATGGTGTGATGAAAGCTGTTGCTGAATTAAATTTACCGTTAAATGTGATTGGTGTGTTGGCAGGCTGTGAAAACTTGCCGGGTGGTAATGCATATCGTCCAGGTGATATTTTGACCACAATGTCCGGTTTAACCGTAGAAGTGTTGAATACCGATGCTGAAGGGCGTTTAGTGCTTTGTGATGCGTTAACTTATGTTGAGCGTTTTGAGCCGGAAGTAGTGATTGATATTGCAACGTTGACCGGCGCTTGTGTGGTGGCATTAGCGGGAGTCAATAGTGGATTATTTTCGCCGTTAAATAATCTTGCCAATGAGTTGCAAAATGCGGCGGAGCAGTCTAATGACAAAGCTTGGCGTTTGCCGATGAATGATGAGTATAATGATTTATTGAAATCTAATTTTGCGGACTTAGCAAATGTCGGTGGGCGTTGGGGTGGTGCTATTACCGCTGCTTGTTTCTTAGCGAATTTTACTAAAAAATATAATTGGGCGCATTTGGATATTGCAGGTACAGCGTGGAAACAAGGTGCAGACAAAGGGGCGACCGGTCGTCCGGTTTCATTATTGGTGCAGTTCTTATTGAATCGCGCTAATGTTAAATTTGATATTTAATATCAGAGATAACTTCAAATAAAAAGCGGTGTGGAGGTTTAAGATCCACACCGCTTTGTTATTTTAAGCGGTTGTTATTTAATCCGTTTTTGCAGGTAGCCATAGCCATTTTGTACCAACTCCGCAAAAGGAATAAAACGTAAAGCCGCACTGTTGATGCAGTAACGCAAGCCACCGGTTTCGAGCGGACCATCTTCAAAAACGTGTCCTAAATGCGCATCGGCAATACGAGAACGCACTTCGGTACGGATCATTCCGTGGTTGGTATCACGCTGATATGTAACCACATCGGATGAAATCGGTTTGCTGAAACTTGGCCAACCACATTGTGACGGAAATTTATCAGAAGAGGCAAAAAGTGGCTCGCCACTGATTATATCGACATATAAACCTTTTTCAAAAAAATCCCAGTAACGATTTGAAAAAGGGCGTTCGGTGGCATTTTGCTGTGTAACAGCAAATGATTCTTTACTTAATTTTTGTTCGATTTCTGCTAAAGTAGGTTTATGGTATTTGTCGGCATCAATAATGACATTATCCGCTTTTCTCAGATCAATATGACAGTAGCCACTCGGATTTTTTTCTAAATAACGTTGGTGATACTCTTCTGCAGGATAGTAGTTTCGCAAAGGTTGCACCTCAACTAGCAAAGGTTGTTGCCATTTTTGCTGTTCGCGTGCCATTGCCGCATCAATAATCGGTTTTTGTCGATCATCAGTATAATAAATGCCGGTACGATATTGGATACCCAAATCATTCCCTTGTCGGTTTAAAGTGGTTGGATCGATGACACGGAAATAGTACTCAAGCAATGTTGATAAATTGATTTGAGCAGTATCATAACAGACTTTGACTGTTTCAGCGTGTCCACTACCATTACAAACTTGCTGATAGCTTGGATTTTCACTGTTACCATTGGCATAACCTGATTCGGCATTCAAGACACCGCCAATAGCGGCAAAGTAGGCTTCTAATCCCCAAAAACAGCCACCGGCAAGATAAATTTCGCTGGTTAGGATTTTGTTTTGTTCTGTCATTTATACCTCACAAAATTAAAGCAATTTGTACTTAGCGAGCAACACATTAGGCATTGATTTTATTATTTGGCAGTAGAATAGGGATAACTTCTCCCCACTGCAACAACAGTTAAATAACGGTTAGATGGTTGCCCATAAATCATATTCATCGGCATTATGAATGGTAGCCATCACTATATCGCCAATCTTGACTTGTTGTTCACTGACATTATCAATATAAACGACACCGTCAATTTCAGGTGCATCTGCCATTGAACGCCCGATAATACCTTCTTCATCAATTTCATCGATCATTACAGGCAAAGTTTTACCGATTTTTTGTTGTAAGCGTTGGGCGGAAATTTGTTGCTGTAATTGCATAAACCGGTGGAAGCGTTCTTCTTTCACCTCTTCTGGTACTTGTTCTGCCATTTCTGTGGCTACCGCACCTTCAACCGGACTGAATTTGAAACAGCCGACACGATCCAGTTGTGCTTCTTGAATAAAATCTAATAACATTTGGAAATCTTCTTCAGTTTCACCTGGAAAACCGACAATAAATGTTGAGCGTAATGTCAGTTGCGGACAGATTTCACGCCACTGTTTAATACGTTCCAATGTACGTTCGATTGAACCCGGACGTTTCATTGCTTTTAGAATTTTCGGACTGGCGTGTTGTAACGGAATATCTAAATAAGGCAAAATTTTGCCTTGTGCCATCAAAGGAATCAGCTTATCAACGTGTGGATAAGGGTAAACATAATGTAGACGCACCCAAACGCCTAATGTTCCAAGCTGTTCGCAAAGCGTAATTAAATCATTTTTAATCGGCATCCCATTCCAGAAAACGGTTTTGCTTTTTTGTTCTTTTTGATTTTTATCCAATGCGTAAGCGGAAGTATCTTGAGAAACGATCAACAACTCTTTAACGCCGGCATCAACAAGCCGTTTGGCTTCATCTAAAATGGTATTAATTGGTCTGCTATCAAGATCGCCACGCATAGATGGAATAATACAGAAAGTACAGCGATGATCGCAGCCTTCCGAAATTTTAACGTAAGCATAGTGTTTAGGCGTTAATTTTACCCCTTGTTTCGGTACAACATTGATATAAGGGTTATATTCCGGTTTCGGTGCATATTTGTGGACGTGTGTCATCACCGCTTCATAACTGTGTGGGCCAGTAATTTCAAGCACTTTAGGATGTACTTCTCTAATTTGATTTTCTTTAGCACCTAAACAACCGGTAACGATAACTTTGCCGTTTTCTTCTAAGGCTTCGCCAATAGCTTCTAATGATTCTTGAACAGCACTGTCGATAAAACCGCAAGTATTGACTATCACTAAATCGGCATTGTCATAACTTGGTACAATGTTATAACCCTCTGCTCGTAGCTCGGTTAAAATACGTTCGGAATCCACTAAATTTTTAGGGCAACCAAGGCTCAAAAAGCCAATATTTGGAGTTGTTATTGTCATAATTTTGTTATCTATTTTGTAATGGAATTTTAGTAGGTGGCGAATTGTACAGAATTTGTCGATAGAAAGCGAATTTTTATCAGAGCAATTAGAAGTAACACTTTGTTCTAAATAGGTAATCCTTTGTGGTTACGTCCCAAAATGGATGGTAAAAAAATAGACAAAATCAGCTGGTTTTGCTATGGTAAGACAAATTTTTTCTATCTTTATTTCAAAAAATCTAATAAAATTTCTAAAATTAGTTAATAAATTGTGAAGCTCCGAAAGCAACGCAAATGTTAATTAACAACTTTTTCAGCTGGGTGATGCATAGTTGGCAGTTTTGTGCGTCACACATTTTTTTAACCACAATAAGATAAAAGGAATAGCCCATGTCGGATATGGTAAAAAATGACGTGGATCCGATTGAAACCAACGATTGGATGTTGGCAATCGATTCAGTAATTCGTGAAGAAGGTGTTGAAAGAGCGCAATATATCATTGAACAACTCATTCAACGTGCAAGAGCTAATGACGTTTCACTTCCTACTGGAATGACAACAGACTATATTAATACCATTCCAGTTAATGAAGAACCTAATTATCCGGGTAATTTAGATCTTGAACGTCGCATTCGCAGTGTAATTCGTTGGAATGCGATTATGGCAGTATTACGTGCCTCTAAAAAGGATCTTGAATTAGGCGGACATATGGCATCATTCCAATCCTCCGCAACATTATATGAAGTTTGTTTCAACCACTTCTTTAAAGCTCGTAACGAAAAAAATGGTGGTGATTTAGTGTTCTTCCAAGGACATATTGCACCGGGAATTTATGCACGTGCATTTGTTGAAGGGCGTTTGACCGAAGAACAAATGGATAATTTCCGTCAAGAAGTTCACGGAAAAGGTATTCCTTCTTATCCTCATCCTCGCTTATTACCGGAATTTTGGCAATTCCCTACTGTTTCTATGGGGCTAGGTCCATTAAATGCAATTTATCAAGCACGTTTCTTAAAATATTTACAAAATCGTGGCTTGAAAGATACTTCAGATCAAACTGTTTATGCATTTCTTGGTGACGGTGAAATGGATGAAGTTGAATCACGCGGTGCGATTGCATTTGCTGCACGTGAAAAATTGGATAACTTAATCTTTGTTATCAACTGTAACTTGCAACGTTTGGATGGACCGGTAACTGGTAACGGTAAAATTATCCAAGAATTGGAAAGCAACTTTAAGGGTGCTGGTTGGGAAGTAATTAAAGTGATTTGGGGACGTCGTTGGGATCGTTTATTGCAGAAAGACACCTCCGGCAAATTGCTTCAATTGATGATGGAAGTGGTTGATGGCGATTATCAAAACTTCAAATCTAAAGATGGTGCTTATGTTCGTGAACACTTCTTTGGGCGTTATCCAGAAACGGCGGAATTAGTTAAAGATATGACAGATGATGAAATCTGGGCATTGAACCGTGGTGGTCACGATCCGATTAAAGTATTTGCTGCATTCAATAAAGCGAAACAAGTTAAAGGCAAACCGGTTGTTATCCTTGTTAAAACGATCAAAGGTTATGGTATGGGGGATGCAGCGGAAGGTAAAAACATCGCTCACCAAGTTAAGAAAATGGATCTTTCCGGCGTTAAACACGTTCGTGATCAATTTAATGTGCCTGTTTCCGATGCGGATCTTGAAAAACTTCCATATGTGACTTTCGCTGAAGGTTCAGATGAGTACAAATATCTTCACGAACGCCGTCAAGCATTACAAGGCTATTTACCGACTCGTTTACCACGTTTTACTCAAGAATTTAAAGTGCCTGGAATTGAAGAGTTTTCTCAATTATTTGAAGCTCAAGCACGTCCTATTTCAACCACAATGGCATTTGTACGTACATTAAATATATTGTTGAAAGATAAATCTATTGGTAAACATATCGTTCCAATCGTAGCCGATGAAGCGCGTACTTTCGGTATGGAAGGTTTATTCCGTCAAATCGGTATCTACAATCCGCACGGTCAGCACTATGTTCCACAAGATCGTGAACAGGTTGCATATTATCGTGAAGCGACTGATGGACAAGTCTTACAGGAAGGTATCAATGAACAGGGTGCAACTGCATCTTGGTTAGCAGCAGCTACTTCATATAGCACTAACGATTTACCGATGATTCCATTCTTCGTTTATTACTCAATGTTTGGTTTCCAACGTGTTGGTGATTTAATGTGGTTGGCAGGAGACCAACGTGCGCGTGGCTTTATGATTGGTGGTACATCTGGTCGTACAACCTTGAATGGTGAAGGTTTACAACACGAAGACGGACATAGTCACATTCAATCATTAACCATTCCAAGTTGTGTTTCTTATGACCCTGCATTTGCATTTGAAGTACCAGTTATTATCCAAGACGGTGTACGCCGTATGTATGGCCCGGATCAAGAAGATGTTTATTACTATATCACTACATTAAACGAAACCTATGATCAACCGGCAATGCCGAAAGGTGCGGAAGAGGGTATTCGTAAAGGTATCTATAAATTTGAAACCGTAACCGGTCAAGGTAAAGGTAAGGTTCAGTTACTAGGTTCAGGTGCCATTCTTCGTCACGTACGCGAGGCAGCACAATTATTGGCAAATGACTTTGGTGTATCTTCAGATGTTTATAGCGTAACTTCTTTTACTGAGTTAGCAAGAGAAGGTAACGAAATTGAACGTTACAACACGTTGCATCCGGAAGAAGAAGCAAAAGTGCCATATATTGCTAAAGTTATGAATGATGCGCCGGCAATTGCGGCAACCGACTATATGCGTTTATTTGCTGACCAAGTTCGTGCGTATGTTCCGGCAAGCAGCTATTTGGTGTTAGGTACTGATGGTTTCGGTCGCTCAGACAGCCGTGAAAATTTACGTTCACACTTTGAAGTTGATGCACATCACGTTGTGGTGGCGGCATTATCTCAATTAGTGAAGGCCGGCACTTTAGATAAGAAAGTGTTAGTTGAAGCCATTAAGAAATATGGTATCGATACCGATAAAGCGTATTCTTTACACGCATAATGAACTGTAACAATCACAAAGGATATAAATTATGTCAAAACAAATTGCTATTCCAGATATCGGTGGTGATGAAGTTACTGTAACAGAAGTTATGGTTAAAGTTGGTGACACCATTGATGTTGATCAAAGTGTGATCAATGTTGAAGGCGATAAAGCCTCAATGGAAGTACCAGCACCGGAAGCAGGTGTGGTAAAAGAAGTATTGGTAAAAGTGGGTGATAAAGTTTCTACCGGTACTCCTATGTTGGTATTAGAAGCAGCGGGTGCGTCAGCACCTGCTCCTGCAGCGGAAGCAGTGCCATCTCCAGCGGCAGCACCGACTGCAGCAGCTTCTGTTGTTGATGTTCAGGTTCCGGATATCGGCGGAGATGAAGTTAACGTTACTGAAATTATGGTTGCAGTAGGCGATACTGTTAGCGAAGAACAGTCATTAATCACCGTTGAAGGCGATAAAGCTTCAATGGAGGTGCCTGCGCCATTTGCTGGTGTGGTAAAAGAAATTTTAGTTAAATCAGGTGACAAAGTTTCTACCGGTTCATTGATTATGCGTTTTGAAATTGCCGGCGCAGCAGCTGCAGCAGCACCTTCTCCTGCAGCGGAAGAGACTCAGGTGGCAGCACCTGCGGTTAGTGGAGGTGTTCAGGACGTTCACGTTCCGGATATTGGCGGAGATGAAGTGAATGTGACCGAAATTATGGTAGCAGTAGGTGACAGCGTTGCTGAAGAACAATCATTAATTACGGTTGAAGGTGATAAGGCTTCAATGGAAGTGCCTGCTCCTTTTGCCGGTGTAGTAAAAGAAATTTTAATTAAATCAGGAGATAAGGTTTCTACCGGCTCATTAATTATGCGCTTTGAAGTAGCTGGCACAGCGCCTGTGATAGCTCCGGCACAACAACCTGCAGCAGCGCCTGCTCCTCAAGTGGCAGCATCAGCGCCAGCCTCGGCAGCTTCTAATGAAGATGTGACTAAGAGCGCAAGTTTCGCTCACGCAACTCCGGTTGTTCGTCGTTTAGCGCGTGAATTTGGTGTGAACCTTGATAAAGTGAAAGGTACAGGTCGTAAAGGTCGTATCTTAAAAGAAGACGTTCAAGCTTATGTTAAAGCGGCTATTAAAGCGGTTGAAAGTGGTTCTGTTTCTACATCGTCTGCTGGAGGTAATGTCGGATCAGGTTTAGGATTGTTGCCGTGGCCGAAAGTTGATTTCAGCAAATTCGGTGAAACTGAAGAAGTTGAATTGGGACGCATTAAGAAAATTTCAGGAGCTAACTTACACCGTAACTGGGTAATGATCCCTCACGTAACACAATGGGATAAAGCAGATATTACTGAGCTAGAAAAATTCAGAAAAGAGCAAAATGTATTAGCTGAAAAACAGAAACTTGATGTTAAAATTACTCCGCTTGTCTTTATTATGAAAGCGGTAGCAAAAGCGTTGGAAGCTTATCCAAACTTCAATAGTTCAATTACTGAAGATGCACAACGTCTGATCTTGAAGAAATACATCAATATCGGCGTGGCGGTAGATACACCAAACGGTTTGGTTGTACCGGTGTTTAAAGATGTTAATAAGAAAGGTGTTATTGAACTTTCTCGTGAATTGGCAGCAATGTCGAAGAAAGCGCGTGCAGGTAAATTAACAGCTTCAGATATGCAAGGCGGATGCTTTACTATCTCAAGTTTAGGTGGTATCGGTGGTACTCACTTTACCCCTATCGTTAATGCACCGGAAGTGGCAATTTTAGGGGTTTCTCGTTCAGAGATGACACCGGTGTGGAATGGTAAAGAATTTACACCACGCTTGATGTTACCATTGTCATTGTCTTACGATCACCGAGTGATTGATGGAGCGGACGGTGCACGCTTTATTACCTATATTAGTGGTGTGTTGTCGGATTTACGCCGCTTAGTCATGTAGTAATGGAAACGAAAGCCTGAGTTGATCAGGCTTTTGTTATAATTAATTTAATTGCCGTCCTAACATTTTGTTAGAGAAAAAATCAAGAGGCTTAACATGAATAAAGAAATTAAAACACAAGTAGTTGTTTTAGGTGCTGGTCCTGCAGGATATTCAGCGGCATTCCGTTGTGCAGATTTAGGGTTGGAAACCGTTATTATTGAACGTTTTTCAACTCTTGGTGGGGTATGCTTAAACGTAGGTTGTATTCCGTCTAAAGCATTATTGCACGTTGCTAAAGTGATTGAAGAAGCTAAATCTTTAGCTGAGCACGGTATTGTTTTCGGTGAACCAAAAACCGATATTGAAAAAATTCGTGGTTGGAAAGAGAAAGTTATCAGTCAATTAACCGGTGGTTTAGCTGGTATGGCAAAAATGCGTAAAGTTCAAATCGTAAACGGTTATGGAAAATTTGCCAGTGCAAACAGCATTATTGTTGCCGGAGAAGAAGGCGAAACTAAAATTACATTTGATAACGCAATCATTGCTGCGGGCTCTCGTCCAATTCAATTGCCGTTTATTCCACACGATGATCCGCGCGTTTGGGATTCAACAGATGCATTAAAACTTAAAGAAGTACCTGAAAAATTATTGATTATGGGTGGTGGTATTATTGGTCTTGAAATGGGAACTGTTTACCACGCACTAGGTTCACAAATTGATGTTGTGGAAATGTTTGATCAGGTTATTCCGGCAGCTGATAAAGATGTGGTTAAAATCTTTACTAAACGCATCGAGAAAAAATTCAACCTCTTGTTAGAAACTAAAGTTACTGCGGTAGAAGCGAAAGAAGACGGTATTTATGTTTCTATGGAAGGAAAAGGCGCAAATGAAACTCGCCGTTATGATGCCGTGTTAGTTGCTATCGGTCGTACACCGAACGGTAAATTAATCGATGCACAAGTGGCAGGTGTTGAAGTGGATGAACGTGGCTTTATTCGTACCGATAAACAGATGCGTACTAACGTTCCTCATATCTTTGCAATTGGTGATATTGTTGGTCAACCAATGTTGGCTCACAAAGGTGTTCACGAAGGTCACGTAGCGGCAGAAGTGATTGCCGGACAAAAACACTATTTTGATCCGAAAGTGATCCCATCTATTGCTTATACTGAACCTGAAGTGGCTTGGGTTGGTAAAACAGAAAAAGAATGTAAAGCCGAAGGCATTTCTTATGAAGTGGCAACTTTCCCTTGGGCTGCATCAGGTCGTGCGATTGCTTCAGACTGCTCGGATGGTATGACAAAACTTATTTTCGATAAGAATACACACCGTGTAATTGGTGGGGCAATTGTTGGAACTAACGGGGGTGAATTATTAGGTGAAATCGGTCTTGCAATTGAAATGGGTTGTGATGCGGAAGATTTGGCATTAACAATTCACGCTCACCCTACATTACACGAATCTGTCGGTTTAGCGGCAGAAGTATTTGAAGGTACAGTAACTGATTTACCGAACGCAAAAGCGAAAAAGAAAAAATAATTTGTTAAGAACTCATTAAGTTTATACTACAATCTAAAATCTGCACATTGACCAAAAGTTGAGGTGCAGATTTTTTACTTATTTAGATGAAAAAGACCTATTACCCTTGATATCAAAAAAAGTTCCCCCATATACCTCAAACTATAGAAATAGACAAGAGAACTATAATTATGAGCAAAGAGTTACCACAAAAACAGATTCCTGTCTTACCGTTACGGGATGTTGTCGTGTTTCCACATATCGTAATGCCGCTATATGTAGGAAGAACAAAGTCTATCCGTAGTCTTGATGAAGCGATGGATAGTGGCAAAGATATTTTATTAGTGACTCAAAAAGAAGCTAATTTGGAAGAGCCGACTGCAAAAGATATTTACCAAATAGGAACAGTTGCTACTATTATTCAATTGTTGAAATTGCCGGATGGCACAGTAAAGGTACTTGTCGAAGGAAAATCAAGAGCGAAAGTACTTTCATTTGAGAGTGAGGAATATTATTCTGCCGAGATAAGTGAAATCACTGAGATCGTAGATAATGATGTTGAGTTGGATGTTATTCAGACGACAGTTTTAACTGAATTGGATAAATTTGCACATCAACAACATAATAAAGTTAAACCTGAAGTATTAACCGCATTGAAAGATATTCACGATCCGAAAAAACTGGTTGATACTTTAGCAGGCAATATACCATTCTCATTAGAGAAAAAGCAGACATTATTGGAACAAGATAATGTCTTTGCTCGCTTTGAAATGTTACTAGGGTTAATTCAAGCGGAAATGGAAATCAGTAGCTTGGATAAAAAAATTCGTGATCGTGTGAAAAAACAGATGGAAAAAAATCAACGCGATTACTATTTGAATGAACAGATTAAAGCAATACAAAAAGAGCTTGGTGAAGTAGAAACTGTTGAAAATGAAGTACAACAATTAAAGAAAAAAATTGCTGATGCAAAAATGCCTAAAGAGGTTCAAGAAAAGGCGGAATCGGAATTACAAAAATTAAAAATGATGTCGCCGATGTCAGCGGAAGCCTCTGTGGTTCGTACTTATATTGATTGGATGGTACAAGTACCGTGGCATAAACGCACTAAGGTGAAAAAAGATCTAAAACAGGCGGAAGAAATTTTAAATAATGATCATTATGGATTGGAACGTGTTAAAGAACGCATTCTAGAATATTTAGCGGTACAAACTCGTACCAATCAGATTCGTGGACCAATTTTATGTTTGGTAGGGCCTCCGGGGGTTGGTAAAACTTCATTGGGGCAATCTATTGCTCAAGCTACCGGTCGTAAATATGTGAGAATGGCGTTAGGTGGCGTGCGTGATGAAGCTGAAATTCGTGGTCATCGTCGAACTTATATTGGTGCTTTGCCGGGTAAACTTATCCAAAATATGGCGAAAGTGGGTGTGAAAAACCCATTATTCTTGTTGGATGAAATTGATAAATTGGGTGCGGATATGCGTGGCGATCCGGCATCAGCGTTATTGGAGGTGTTAGATCCGGAACAGAATAACACATTCAGTGATCATTATCTTGAGGTAGATTATGACCTTTCCGATGTGATGTTTGTTGCCACTTCCAACTCAATGAATATACCGGGACCGTTACTTGATCGTATGGAAGTCATTCGTCTTTCTGGTTATACCGAGGATGAAAAACTGAACATTGCAATGCGTCATTTGTTGAACAAACAGATGGAACGTAATGGTTTGAAAGCAAAAGAGTTAATCGTTAAAGAAGAAGCAATTTTAGATATTATTCGTTATTACACACGTGAAGCGGGTGTGCGTAATTTAGAACGAGATATTTCTAAAATCTGCCGTAAAGCAGTGAAGAATTTATTATTGGATAAATCCTTGAAACAAGTTGTTGTTGATAGTAGTAATCTACACGATTATCTTGGCGTCAGACGTTTTGAATACGGCAAAGCAGATAATCAAAACTGTGTTGGAGAAGTTACTGGTTTGGCGTGGACAGAAGTTGGAGGTGATTTATTAACTATTGAAGCGGCTTCAGTGTCAGGCAAAGGTAAATTAAATTACACTGGTTCTTTGGGTGATGTAATGAAAGAATCCATTCAGGCAGCAATGACGGTAGTTCGTGCTAGAGCTGAACAGTTGGGTATTAATGCGGATTTCTATGAAAAACGAGATATTCATATTCACGTTCCTGAAGGGGCAACCCCGAAAGATGGCCCAAGTGCAGGGATAGCAATGTGTACCGCTTTGGTTTCTTGCTTAACCGGTAATCCTGTGCGTGCCGATGTGGCAATGACAGGTGAAATTACTTTGCGTGGTAAAGTGTTGCCAATCGGTGGCTTAAAAGAGAAATTATTGGCAGCACATCGTGGAGGTATTAAGCGCGTCTTAATCCCGAAAGATAATGTCAAAGATCTTGAAGAAATTCCGGAAAATGCGAAATCTGCATTGGATATTCGTCCGGTTGAAACTATTGATGAAGTTTTAGCATTGGCACTGGAAAAACCACCGGTCGGGATTGAGGTAGTGAAAAATTTAGCCACTCCGAAAAAACGTAGTAGTAAAAATATGACATCAACTGTCAATTAATCAGCAAAAAGCCGGTCAAAATAAGATGACCGGCTTTTTAATAGATGCAGCCAACCCAACTTTTCTATATAATTTTGTCCATTATTGTTTTTATTATAAGGAAGCTCTCATTATGATGGAGAAACTGCGTGGCTATACACATAGTATGGTCTGGAAAGTATTAATGTCGGTCATTGCCATTTCATTTGTGTTGAGTGGTGTTGCCGGTTATTTAATTTCCCGCCAAAACACCTCGGCGGCAACCGTAAATGGTGTTGAAATTTCCCAACGTCTTTTCCAACAACAATATCAAAGCCAATATCAACAGCTGGCGATGCAGATGGGGGATAAATTTGCTGCAGTGGCGGATTCTGCCGAATTTACCAACGGTTTACGTCATTCTGTATTGGATCGTTTAATTGATGATGAATTATTACGCCAATACAGCAAAGAGTTGGGATTGGGTGTAGGCGATGAAGCGATTAAGCAGGCGATCGTAATGAATCCAGTATTCCAAAAAGATGGTCAATTTGATAACGCAGTTTATCAACAATTGTTAGCTAATAATAATCTTACTCCGGATCAATATGCGGAAATTGTGCGTCAGGATTTAGTTTTATCACAATTAATGGGATCTTTATTGGCAAGTGATTTCTTAACTGAAGCGCAACAACAGCAATTTGTGAAATTATTCTTTCAGAAAAGAAATGTGCGTTTAGCAACTTTCCCAGTAGCGGATTTAGCGGCTAAACAGACCATTTCAGATCAGGAAATTGAGAAATATTACAATGAGCATAAGGCTGCTTTTGCCACACCTGAGTTAGTAAAAGTACAATATATTGATGTTAATAAAGATAATTTGGCGAAAGAGCTGAAAGTGAGTGATGTTGAAGTTGCTCAATATTATCAAGACAATAAATCTCAATTTATGGGGCAGGCAAAACAGCATATTGCTCATATTCAAGTAAATACACAGGCGGAAGCGGATAATATTTACAACAAATTGCAACAGGGTGCAGATTTTGCTGAGTTAGCGAAAAAATATTCTATTGACCGTTTAACAGCGGTTAATGGTGGTGATTTAAGTTGGGTGGTTGCAGGACAATTACCGAAAGCCTTTGAGACTGTGGCTGATAACACAGCAGTAGGAGCTTATAGCAAACCAACCAAAGTGGATGATAAATATCACATTATTAAAGTGTTGGCTCGTAATGAAGCTACAGTATTACCGCTAGAAGAGGTTAAAAGTCGTATTACTGATCTTGTGCGTCAGGATCTGGCAGAACGTAAATATTTTAGTGTTGAAAAAGCGGTCGCAGATAAAGCATTTGAAGATCAAAGTGGTTTGGTTAATGCTGCCAAAGAGGGCAATTTAACAGTTGAAGAGACAAGTTATTTTGCACGTGATGATGTACCGGCGGCTTTAAATTTTAGCAATGTGATTACTGAAATGTTCAGCCCAGAACTTGTTCAGGGAGGTATGAACTCACAAATGATTAGCGTTGGTGAAAACCACAGTATCATTTTCCGAGTTGTAGATCATAAAGCGGCAGGTACTAAATCTTTAGCTGAAGCAAAAATGCAAATTACAACATTATTACAGCGAGAGAAAGCAGAAAATATTGAATTGGATCGTGTGAAGTCGTTGGTAACTAAATTACAATCCGGTGATAATAGTGCGATAGAATTTAAACAAAATCTGACAACAATTTATGCGGAAAGCAAAAATCCGGCATTGGATAAACAGATTTTTGCAATGCCGTTACCGGTAGATGGTAAACCAAGTTATCACGTTGGCATAGATCAAAATGGTGATATTGTAGCGATTGCTTTGGATAAAGTTGAAGATGGTCAATTATCAGCTGAACAACAAAAAGTATTTATTTCGCAATTGATGCAGTTCCGTGTAAATGATTTGCAAGCAACACTATTGAAAGCATTGCGTGAGAAAGCAAAGATTGAAATTAATCAGGAAATGTTAGATCAGCTACAAGAATAAATTATGGCTGATTGAATGATTAAAGCAAAAATAGCGCCTCATTAGGATTTCCTTGTGAGGCGATATTTTTAGGAGAGAAGAATGGATTTACAGCAACTTATTTCTATTGATCGTGAGCATATTTGGCATCCTTATACTTCTATGCTTGAACCGGTATCAGTTTATCCGGTGGAACGAGCGGACGGTGTAGTAATTACATTAAAAGATGGTCGGACATTAATTGATGGAATGTCTTCGTGGTGGGCAGCATTACACGGATATAATCATCCGGAGTTAAATCAAACACTGCAACAACAAATCAGTAAAATGAGTCATATTATGTTTGGCGGTTTTACTCACGAACCGGCGGCAGAACTGGCGCAAACACTTCTTTCCATTTTACCGCAACCATTGGATAAGATTTTTTTTGCCGATAGCGGTTCAGTTGCGGTTGAAGTAGCAATGAAAATGGCAATTCAATATCAACAGGCTAAAGGTGAAAGTAATCGTTATCAGTTTGCTACTATTCGCTCTGGTTATCACGGTGATACTTGGCACGCAATGTCGGTTTGCGATCCGGTTACTGGAATGCACTCACTTTTCAGTAAAAGTTTGCCGATCCAATATTTCTTGCCACAGCCACCAATAAAATTTGATCAGGCGTGGCAGGAGCAAGCGATTTTACCGTTACAGGATTTGTTGGAAAAACATCATCAAACCATTGCTGGCTTGATTCTTGAGCCGATTGTGCAAGGTGCGGGTGGAATGTATTTTTATTCCCCTGTTTATTTACAGAAAGCTAAAGCACTATGCGAACAGTATGGTGTTTTGCTTATTTTTGATGAAATCGCTACTGGTTTCGGACGTACAGGAAAACTATTTGCTTATCAGCACGCTAATGTGATTCCGGATATTATCTGTATTGGGAAGGCGTTAACTGGGGGTTATATGACCTTGTCGGCAACGATAACTTCTAAGCAAGTAGCGGAAACTATTTGTACCGGTAAGGCAAAATGTTTTATGCACGGGCCAACTTTTATGGGAAATCCATTAGCTTGTGCAGTGGCAAATGCCTCAATTAAACTATTATTACAAAGCGATTGGCAGGCACGGATAAAACGAATTGAACAGCAATTAAAACAGGGCTTGGCGGAAGCAGCACGATGGGATTGTGTGCAGGAAGTAAGAGTGTTGGGCGCAATCGGGGTGATTGAAATGAAACAAGCCGTGAATATAGCAACCTTACAGCCTAAATTTGTTGAGCAAGGGGTTTGGTTGCGTCCATTCGGCAAACTGGTTTATGTTATGCCGCCATTTATTATTAGCGAAACTGAACTGGCGCAATTAATTTCAGGGCTATTGTCAGCCTTAAAAGCAGAATATCAAATCGAAGAATAGTTAAAAAATATGACGGAATTTCAAACAAAAACAGCAACAAAATCTCAGCGCAATGTGAAACATAAAAACGTAAACAGAGCACCATTAGCAGCGTGGCAAAAACAATTGTTATCTGAACTTGATCAGGTAATGTTCGCGGATAAATATTTGTTAGCGGCGAGAATAAAAAAAGCTCCGGCACAGGCAAAAGCGGAATTGCAGGCTTTATTAACCAATGCGGTTGAAACGGCAAAGCAAAAATTATTGCAACGACAACAACGTCCATTGCAAATTACTTTTCCGGAAGATTTACCGGTGAGCCAACGTAGTGAAGAAATTATGAGTGCAATCGCCACTCATCAGGTAGTGGTGATTGCCGGTGAAACAGGATCGGGCAAAACCACACAGATTCCAAAGATGTGTTTAGCATTGGGTTTAGGGAAAAAAGGATTTATCGGGCATACGCAACCTCGCCGTATTGCCGCACGTTCTGTTGCCACCCGAATCGCAGAAGAGTTACAAACCGAGCTTGGAGATATTGTTGGTTATAAGGTACGTTTTAATGATCAAGTCAGTGAAAATACGCAGATAAAATTGATGACAGATGGTATTTTATTGGCGGAAATTCAAGCGGATCGTTATTTAAATCAATATGACGTGTTGATTATTGATGAAGCTCATGAGCGTAGCCTGAACAATGATTTTATTTTGGGATATTTAAAGCAATTATTGCCTAAAAGACCAGATTTAAAAGTGATTATTACCTCAGCGACCATTGATGTTGAGCGTTTTGCTAAACATTTTAATAATGCACCGATTATAGAGGTTTCGGGGCGAACTTATCCAGTTGAGGTGAGGTATCGACCAATTGCGGAGAGTGAAGATCAAGATCAGTTGCAGGCGATCTTTGATGCGGTAGATGAATTACAGGCGGAGGGTCGAGGTGATATTTTAATTTTTATGAATGGTGAACGTGAAATTCGTGATACCGCAGAAGCCTTAGAAAAAAGGGATTTACGCCATACTGAAATTTTGCCGCTTTATGCTCGTTTATCGGCACAGGAACAGAATCGCATTTTCCATCCGGGAGCTTTAAATCGCATTATTTTAGCCACCAATGTTGCGGAAACTTCTTTGACTGTTCCCGGAATTAAATATGTGATTGATCCCGGCACAGCAAGAATTTCACGTTACAGTTATCGCACCAAAGTACAGCGATTGCCGATTGAGCCGATTTCACAAGCTTCGGCAAATCAACGTAAAGGGCGTTGCGGACGTGTTAGTGAAGGGATTTGTATTCGTCTTTATTCTGAAGAGGATTTTAATAGTAGACCGCAATTCACTGATCCGGAGATTTTGCGTACCAATCTTGCATCGGTCATTTTGCAAATGACCGCATTAGGTCTGGATGATATTGAATCATTTCCGTTTGTTGATGCACCGGATCGTCGCCAAATTCAAGATGGATTACGTTTATTGGATGAGTTGCAGGCCTTCAAAATGGTGAAAGGGCGTTATGGTGACAAACGGATTTTAACGGAAAGTGGACGACAACTCGCACGTCTGCCGGTAGATCCTCGTTTGGCAAAAATGGTGTTGATGGCAGCAAGTAACGGTAGCCTGCGTGAAGTGTTGGTAATTGTTGCCGCATTGTCGATTCAAGATCCGAGAGAAAGACCACTTGATAAACAGCAATCAGCAGATGATAAGCATCGCCGTTTTGCGGATAAACATTCGGATTTCTTGGTTTTCGTAAATTTGTGGCGTTATATTCAGGAACAGCAGAAACAGCTTTCTCGAAATCAATTTAGACGTTTGTGTCAAAAAGATTACCTCAATTATTTACGAATTCGTGAATGGCAGGAAATTTATCATCAGTTACGTTTAAGTGTTCGGGAAATGGGGCTTGCGATCAATACTGAAGCAGCAGAATATATGCCGATTCACACTGCACTATTAGCCGGATTGCTCTCACATATTGGTAGTAAAGAGACGGAAAAACAGCAATACCTTGGCGCAAGGAATGCCCATTTTTCAATTTTTCCAGCTTCCACATTGTTTAAAAAACAACCTCGATGGTGTATGGCAGCAGAATTAGTCGAAACGTCTAAATTATGGGGTAGAGTTGTTGCGACGATTGAAGCGGAATGGATTGAACCGTTGGCACAGCATTTGGTGAAAAAAAGTTATCACGAGCCACATTGGTCGAAAAAACAGGGAGCTGTTTTAGCTAGTGAAAAAGTAACACTGTACGGTGTACCGATCGTACAAGCAAGAACGGTTAATTATAGTGCCATTGATCCAATGATTTGTCGTGAGATTTTTATTCGTTCTGCATTAGTGGAGGGAGATTGGCACACTAAACATAAATTCTTCTTTGAAAATCAGAAGCTTATCAAAGAAGTGGAAGAGTTGGAACATAAAACACGTCGTCGTGATATTTTAGTCAGCGAGCAGGCGTTGTTTGATTTTTATGATCAGCGTATTCCAGCGGAGGTGGTATCACAACGCCATTTTGATCGTTGGTGGCAACAGGCACAGAAGAAAGATGCAGAATTGCTCAATTTTGAAAAGTCATTCCTGTTGAATGATGAAACCTCGGTCAGTACCTTAGATTTCCCTAATTTTTGGCATCAAGGCAATTTAAAACTGAAATTAAGTTATCAGTTTGAACCGGGAACGGATGCGGATGGCGTAACCGTACATATTCCATTGCTGTTACTCAACCAGATCGAATTAAATGGCTTTGAATGGCAAATTCCGGGGTTGCGTCAGGAGTTGGTGGTGGCATTGATTAAATCCTTACCGAAAGCATTGCGCCGTAATTTTGTACCGGCACCGAATTATGCCGAAGCCTTTTTGGCGCGAGTGACACCATTGGAAAAACCATTGGTGGAAAGTTTAAGTGAACAGCTACGCAAAATGACCGGTGTTTGGGTTGAACCGACCGGATGGAATTGGCAACAAGTGCCGTCACATTTGAAAATGAGTTTTCGCGTGATTGATGAAAAAGGACGTAAAATTGCAGAAAGCAACGATCTTGATGCTTTAAAAGTTTCTTTAAAAGATCAAGTGCAGCAAAGTATTACTGAAGTGGCAGATGACGGCATTGAGCAGAGCGGTATTCATATTTGGAATTTTGATACTTTGCCGCAATACTATGAGCAAAAAAAACGTGGCTTCAGTATCAAAGCCTATCCGGCAATTGTTGATGAGAAGGAGTCGGTCGGTATTAAATTGTTTGAAACGGAATTTGAACAGCAACGTGCGATGCGTCAAGGATTGCGCCGTCTGTTGCTGTTGAATGTGCCTTCACCGATAAAATATTTACACGAAAAATTACCGAATAAAGCAAAATTAGGGCTTTATTTCACTCCGTTTGGCACAGTATTGCAGCTTATTGATGACTGTATTGCTTGTGCGGTGGATAAATTAATCAGCGATTTTGGCGGTGTGGTTTGGCAGGAGCAGCAATTTGAACAGTTGCGAGATTTTGTCCGTGAAAATTTAAATGATGCTACTGTGGATATTGCACAAAAAGTTGAGCAGATTTTAACGTTGGCATATGAAATTAATAAACGGATGAAAGGGCGTCTGGATTTTAATTTGGCGTTTGCTTTATCCGATATTAAAACGCAGCTTAACCATTTGATTTATCCGGGTTTTGTGGCGAAGAGCGGTTATAAACGCTTAGCAGATTTATTACGCTATTTACAAGCGATTGATAAACGGCTTGATAAAGTGGCACAGGATGTCAATCGTGATCGTGCCTTAATGTTGAAAATAGAGAGCGTGCAGCAGGCTTATCAACAGCTATTGAATAAATTGCCGAAATCTAAACCGATCAGTGATGAAATTTTGGAAGTTCGTTATATGATTGAGGAGTTACGTGTCAGCCTCTTTGCACAGCAGTTAAAAACCGCATATCCGATCTCAGATAAGCGTATTTTTAATTTGTTACAACAGTTAGGCTGATTTTTCACAACCATTTTGCAATGAAATATTTTATATTCCCCCTTTCTATCTGTTTTGTATCAGGTAGTATAGGGGAGTGAATAAAATAAATTATTTATGAAGGAGGCAATATGCATTGTCCGTTTTGTTCAGCGCCGGAAACGAAAGTGATTGATAGTCGTCTTGTTTCCGAAGGCTATCAAGTCAGACGTCGCCGTGAATGCACCCAGTGCAAAGAGCGTTTTACCACTTTTGAATCTGCGGAATTGGTGATTCCTCGTATTATTAAGAATAACGGCAATCGTGAACCTTTTAATGAGGAAAAATTGCGTGCCGGTATTTATCACGCATTGGAGAAACGACCGGTCAGTGAAATGCAGATTGAGGCGGCGGTCAACCGCATAATGCATACATTGCAAGCCACCGGTGAGCGAGAAGTGCCAAGCAAAATGGTTGGTACATTGGTAATGAATGAGTTGAAAAAAATGGATAAAGTTGCCTATATCCGTTTTGCATCGGTTTATCTCAGTTTTGATGATATTAAACAGTTCAGTGAAGAAATAGACAAACTAAATAAAGAATAATGCAAAATTTTGAATTTTCACAGCAAGATCACCAATTTATGGCATTGGCGATTGAATTGGCAAAAAAAGGGCGTTTTACTTGCACACCTAATCCGGCAGTCGGTTGTGTGTTGGTTAAAAATGGGGAAATTGTCGGTAAAGGTTATCACGAAAAAGCCGGCGAACCTCACGCAGAAGTGATGGCAATGCGAGAAGCAGGAGAAAAAGCGAACGGAGCGACAGCTTATGTTACACTCGAGCCCTGTTCGCATTACGGCAGAACGCCACCTTGTGCGAAAGGGCTGATTGAAGCCGGGGTCAAGCGTGTGGTGGCAGCAATGCAAGATCCGAATCCGCAAGTTGCCGGACGTGGTTTAAAAATGCTGGCGGATGCCGGTATTGAAACGGCGGTCGGGCTATTACAACAGCAAGCGGAACAGTTGAACAAAGGTTTTTTAAAAAGAATGCGTACCGGCTTCCCTTATGTGCAGCTGAAAATGGCGATCAGCATTGACGGTCGTACTGCGATGGCGAATGGTGAAAGCCAATGGATTACAGGTGAAGCGGCACGGCAGGATGTGCAGCAATATCGCGCAATGGCATCTACTATTTTATCCAGCAGTAAGACCGTATTGACGGATAATGCCGCATTAAATGTGCGTTGGCAACAATTACCGCTTGAGGTGCAATCAATCTATCCGCAAGAAAAATTACGTCAACCATTGCGTGTTATTTTAGATTCTCAACATCAAATCGAGCCTAGAGGGCGTTTGTTTGAAAGCGAAAGCTCAATTTTATTGGTCAGTCCGAGCGCACGTAATATGGAACATTTCCCGGCATTTTGTCAGCAGCAGCAATTACCAGAAAGCCCTTATTATTTGACGGATTTACTTAATTTGCTAGGGAAACAGCAGATAAATTCAGTTTGGGTGGAGGCAGGTGCAACTTTAGCCGGAGCGCTAATTGAAGCCGGTTTGGTAGATGAATTAATTGTCTATATTGCACCGAAATTGTTAGGTGATCAGGCAAAAGGGCTTTGTCATTTGCCGCAATTGCAACATCTGAAGGATGCACCACAATGGCGGTTAAGTGATGTTAGCTTAATCGGTGATGATGTTAAATTAGTGTATATTAAATAAGCTAAATGGCGTGTTGTTTATTTTAAAGACTATAGGTAACACGCCATAATTACAGCGTTTTCACGTCCACCACTGACAACAGGATAATAATTTTTTCGTACGGTAACTTCATTAAAGCCGAGATTTTCATACAATTTTCTTGCTTTTTGATTGGATTCTCTTACTTCTAGCCACAAGGTTGTAATCCCTTTTGCTATTAATTCATTCATCAAATGTTGTAATAGTGCTTTGCCGAAACCGTTTCCTTGAAATTGCGGATCAATTGCAATATTAAATAGTGTTGCCTCATCAAGAACAGTTTGACAGATACAAAATCCAATAATGCTATTTTGATATAAAACCTTAAAATTAAGGTAATTATCACCCTGATTATTTTTGAGTGTAGCTAAACTCCAAGGCACACTATGTGCCGCTTGTTCAATCTGAAATAGTTGCGTGAAATCGTGATCAGTGATGGTTTGAAATTGTGTTTTCATTTTGTAAAAAGTGCTGGATTTGTTGCCAAATGGTTCGTTTTTGTTGAACGGACAAGATTAATGTTGAATTTAATGAAATGATTTGTGTGGCAATTTTGGCTAATGCTGAGTTTTGAAATTGTGATAAACAATCTTCAACACAAAACACAAGCAGTGGATGATCGCTCTCTAAACGTTGTAATTGTTGACAGTTTATAATTAAGGCTTTATCAGTAGTTGTTTCTGCTGCACGTAGTAAATCTTGTATTAACTGTGAGCCTATTATCGAATGCTGTTCTGATAGAATAATGGTATGAATATCGGCTGGCACATTAATTATTCCTACACCCTGTAACACTTCAGGATGTACTAATTGCCAAAAGGTAATGCCCATTTCTTGTAGTAACAACTCTCGTCTGTTAATCATTTTCTTCTCCAAAATTTAATGCTGCCAATCATAGCATTTTTGTTTTAGAAATACAGAGCAAAAATAAGAAGAATAGAACAATTTTAGAGAGTTCTTTCTACGGTTTCAGTGAATTTTAAATCCCTCTTTCACAAATGTATCACCATTGTTAAAATAGAAACTTCATAATAAGGAGAGGTAGATGAATACAATTTCATTGGAGGCTCAACAAGTTAGAGCCGCTTTATTGTCTAAAGGTCTGGAAACACCAATGATGCCACGTGTGGGGACTCAGGATGAACGTCGTCAAAAAATTGAACAGCATATGAAAGAGGTAATGACGATTCTTGGTTTAGATTTAAGAGACGACAGTTTAGAAGAGACACCTAAACGTTTGGCAAAAATGTATCTTGACGAAATTTTTAGTGGTTTGGATTACCATAATTTCCCGAAGATTACTCGTATTGAAAATAGAATGAATGTTAGTGAAATGGTGTTGGTGAATGATATTAATTTGACCAGCACCTGTGAACATCATTTTGTTACTTTTTCAGGTAAAGTCGCAGTTGCTTATTATCCTAAAAAATGGGTAATTGGCTTATCAAAGATTAACCGCGTAGTTGATTTCTTTGCACAACGTCCTCAAGTTCAAGAAAGATTGACAGAACAGATTTTAACGGCATTTCAAACGATTTTAGAAACGGATGATGTGGCAGTTTATGTTAGAGCAACTCACTTTTGTGTAAAATGTCGCGGAGTTCGTGATGCGAATAGCTTTACAGTCACCTCTGCCTATGGGGGTATTTTCCGTCAGGATCGTGCCATTAAGCAGGAATTTTTATCTTTGATATCAAAATAGTTTAAATTTTAAAATTTTATTGCTATTGAGGCTGTGATATACTCTTGCCCGCAATAACTTGTGGGTATTTTATTGCAATTTTTGCTATGAAATAGTGTTTTGTTTCGCTATTGAAGTAGAAATAGCAATAAAATTCGAAAATAAACATTAACACAAGTAACCTCTCGTATGGGTTACCACTGTAAGGATTTTTATTATGCCAATTATTACATTACCTGACGGATCTCAACGTCAATTTGAACAACCGGTTACAGTGCTTGAAGTGGCACAAAGTATTGGTGCAGGTTTAGCTAAAGCGTGTATTGCCGGACGTGTGAACGGTGTGCGTAAAGACGCTTGTGATTTAATCAACGAAGATGCAAATGTTGAAATTATTACTGCTAAAGATGAAGACGGATTAGAAATTATTCGCCACTCTTGCGCTCATTTATTAGGTCACGCCTTAAAACAACTCTATCCTAACGCCAAAATGGCAATTGGACCAACGATAGAAAATGGCTTCTATTATGACATTGATCTTGATCATTCTTTAACTACGGAAGATTTAGAGAAAATTGAAAAAAGAATGTTGGAATTAGCGAAAACTAATTATGACGTGATCAAAGAGCCGGTTTCTTGGCAAAAAGCACACGATGTATTTGAACAACGTGGTGAGCCGTACAAAATGGCAATTTTAGAAGAAAATATTGAAAAAAACGCTACACCGGCGCTTTATCATCATTTGGAATATATTGATATGTGTCGTGGTCCACACGTCCCTAATATGCGTTTCTGTCATCACTTTAAATTGCAAAAAGTGGCTGGAGCTTATTGGCGAGGCGATAGCAATAACAAGATGTTGCAGCGTATTTATGGTACAGCTTGGGCAGATAAGAAACAGCTTGCTGAATATTTGAAACGTCTTGAAGAAGCTGCAAAACGTGATCACCGTAAAATTGGTAAAGCGTTAGATTTATATCATATGCAGGAAGAAGCTCCGGGAATGGTGTTCTGGCATAATGATGGTTGGACAATTTTCCGTGAATTGGAAACTTTTGTTCGCACTAAATTAAAACAGTATGATTATCAAGAAGTCAAAGGTCCATTTATGATGGATCGTGTGCTTTGGGAAAAAACCGGTCACTGGCAGAACTATGGTGATTTAATGTTCACTACTTCATCAGAAAACCGTGAGTATGCGATTAAGCCGATGAACTGTCCTGGACACGTGCAAATTTTTAATCAAGGTTTGAAATCTTACCGTGATTTACCATTGCGTATGGCGGAGTTTGGTTCTTGCCACCGTAATGAACCTTCAGGTTCTTTGCACGGCTTAATGCGTGTTCGTGGTTTCACTCAAGATGATGCACATATTTTCTGTACTGAAAATCAGATTGAAAGCGAAGTAACTTCCTGTATTAAAATGGTTTATGACATTTATAGTACATTTGGCTTTACTGATATTTATGTCAAACTTTCAACTCGTCCGGAACATCGTATCGGTTCTGATGAAATGTGGGATCGTGCTGAAGCGGATTTGGCAAAAGCACTTGAACATAATGGTTTAGAATATGAAGTGCAGCCGGGAGAGGGTGCATTCTATGGTCCGAAATTGGAGTTTGCTTTACGAGATAGTATTGGTCGTGAATGGCAATGTGGCACTGTTCAGTTAGACTTTGCGTTACCGGGTCGTTTAAATGCCTCTTATGTGGCGGAAGATAATGAGCGTAAAACACCGGTTATGATTCACCGTGCTATTTTAGGTTCAATTGAGCGCTTCATCGGTATTATTACCGAAGAGTATGCCGGTTTCTTCCCTGCGTGGTTGGCACCGACTCAAGCAGTGGTAATGAATATTACCGATAGCCAAGCAGATTATGTGCAAAAGGTTGTTAAAACCTTATCTGATGCCGGATTACGTGTGAAATCAGATTTACGCAATGAAAAAATCGGTTTCAAAATCCGTGAGCATACCTTAAAACGTGTGCCTTATATGTTGGTTTGCGGTGATAAAGAGATTGCCGAAGGCAAAGTGGCAGTTCGTACACGTAAAGGTGCGGATTTGGGTACTTTCAGTGTGGAAGAGTTTACCGAGATCTTGAAAAATCAAGTAAGAAATCGTGATTTAAAACTTCTTGGTGAAGAGTAATAGGGATTCAGAATTGAAAAGCGACCGAATGGTCGCTTTTTTATATGAGCACTGGTAGGAATCCCCATCCTTTAGGACGGGAGGACGTCAAGATAAGAATCTATGAATTATGCGTTTTGGATTAGCTGTTCAATCTTTTTTAGTCCATTTAGCCTAGTTTCGCTTAAACGCTGATCAATTTTGAGTTGTTGCAATAACGGTGTGATTTGCAAACTGGAACGCTGTGTTATCGGAGTTTCCGAAAGAACAGTTTTAATGATAAACAAAATGCCGTTTAAAATACGAGCATCACTATAGGCGATACAGCGATCGTCATCAAGTTTAAACCATAATCGGCTTTCACAGCCTTCAATCAGCGGTATGTTTGAGAGAGTTTCATCATCAGGTTTTTCTAATTGTTTAGCTAGAAAAATTAATTGTCGATAACGCTGTTCCCAAGTTTGAGTTTGAGCAAAAAGTTGCTGAATTTCTGTAAATGTCATTGCTCCTCCAAAATGGCGAGCGCATTATTTAAAGCATCAAAAAAGCGCTCAATATCCTGTTGATTATTATAAGGCGCAAAGGAGAGGCGTAAAGTGCCATATTGGTGCAGAAAATGTAAATAGGGTTGGGCACAATGTTGACCGGTACGCAAAGCGATCTGTTGTTCGCTTAACAGTGTGGATAAATCGCTATTTTCAATATTATCAAATACAAAGCTAATAATATGCCCATCATTTGCACTTAATACTCGACAATGTGGATATTGTGTTAAGCGTTGACGTGTAAGGCTAGCTAACATTAATGTATGATGAGCTAATGTGGCGTAATGATATTGTTGTAACCAAGCTAATACTGCTCCAAACCCGATAACTGCGGCAATGTTAGGTGTTCCTGCTTCTAAACGATAAGGTAATGGTTGGAAAGTACTGTGTTGTAACGTAACATTCTCCACCATTTTGCCTCCATAAAAGAGTGGTTGTAACTGATTGAGAGCAGATTTTTTACCACTTAATATGCCTAGCCCAGTTGGGCCAAACAATTTATGCGCGGAAAAAGCAATAAAATCAATGTCTAATGCTTGTAAATTAATTTTATGATGTAAAACAGCTTGTGCCGCGTCAACAATAATAAATGCATTCTCTGCCAGTTGACGAATTAGTGTGCAGAATTTTTCAATCGGTTGGCTATAGCCGGTGATGTTTGATACCCAATTTAGTGCAACAATTTTGGTATTAGAGGATAATGCCTGTACTAATACCTTTTCATCAATTTTATAATCTGCCTGTAACGGTAATACCGTTAATTGCAACTGTTTCTGCAATGCCAGTTGTTGCCAAATAACAAAATTAGCGTGATGTTCCGCCTCACTAATGATGATTTGATCGCCTGCCTGTAGAAAATGATCTAAACCATAGGCAATAGCATTAAGACTGTGTGTTGTACCGGAAGTCCAAACAATGCAATCTCTATCTTCTGCACCGATAAAGTCAGCCGTCAGTTGTCGTGCTTGTTCAAAATGCTGTGTTTGTTGCCAATCGTATTGGCTACGATGCACTGAGCCGGCGGAACGATAAAATTCAACTGTGGTATCAATCAATGTTTGTGGTCGTAATGTTGTTGCCGCTGAATCCAAGTAAACGGCAGCATTTTTTGTTTGAAAAAAAGGAAAGTCTTTACGAAACTGTTTAATGGTGAAAGATTGCATTGTTATCCTTAACGACACAAAGAGTTACAAGGAATTCCGTCATGATTGCCATCAAGATAAGTAGCATTGCACTGTTTAAAAAATGCAGTCGCTTCTGCACAAGAATTAAAACTTTTACAGCTACGATGTTGCTGACAATTTGCAGGAGTAGTTACGGTTTTTTGTTGTTTTGTTCTTATATCGACATTACCCAGTGTTGGTACTGGCGGATTATCTAACTTTAAACTAGGATTTTTACTATGTTTTCGCCAATTACTTGGGTAAATTGGATTATCATCTTGCCATAAACCACGACGTTGTTGTCTGGCTTGCACTTCGGCAGCTAAATATTGTTTATCGTGCATATATTGACGATAAGCCCAAGCTAACCCTTGTTGTACCATTATAAGATTGATATTTCTCCCTTGTGAATCAAATACTTCTGCAAGAACACGATGATATTGATCGTATTCGCTTGAACTTAAACGCACCTGTTTTTTAAAAATTAATTGTGATAACAATTGACGGGAACGATCACCGTAAGGTTGTTTTTTTTCCGGAGCATCCACTTGGGCAAGACGAACTTTAATTGTTTTATTGTTGGCTAATAAACAGGTAAAAGTATCACCATCACTAATTGATACTACTTGGCAGTTGATTTCTCGAACGGCAATACTGTTCAAAGTAAATAGTGAAAAAAATAAGATAATTAATAGTTTTTTCATCATAATTTCATCGATTAAAGTGTGACATAGATCACAAAATAGGAGTAAAATAGTGACCTATTATGGCATATTTCGATTAAAAATGTTTTATAAAATTTTTCAATTATTTCGTTCTATTGCAATTCTGTACGTGATGTTGTACTTGGGAGAAGCGATTAATTATCTGTTTCCGATAGGTATTCCTTCCAGCATATGGGGATTGTTACTGTTATTTATCTGTTTAGTGCTGAAATTGATAAAAAAAGAGTGGTTATTGCCGAGCGGAGCATTATTAATTCGTTATATGGCACTGCTTTTCATTCCTCTCAGCGTCGGTATCATTGATTATTTTGATATATTGACAGAACAGGCGGTATCGTTATTGATCCCGACTGTAGTCAGTACCTGTTTGGTCATTGTGATGACCGGTTTGTTGGCTGAATATCTGTATTCATACCGCTCTTTTGCCAGATTGAGAAAAAAAGCGGAAAAACGGGCAGTGAGGGTTACAAAATGATTTATCTCTATTCCGTATTAACCATAGTCGTGTTTGCCATTGCGGTAACCATTAATAAGAAATTAAAATCTATCGTTTTTAATTCGTTTGTTTTAACGGTTTGTGCATTAGTTGCCATTTTATTGATTTTTCACATTCCTTATCATTCTTATATTGCTGGTAATAAGCCCTTGAATATGCTGTTAGCTCCGTCTATTGTTGCGTTGGCATTGCCTTTATATGAACAATTGCCACAGATTAAAAAATCGTGGCGTAGCATTTTATTTATTACTACCTTTTCTTCCGTATTTGCAATGTTTAGTGGTGCTTTTATTGCATTTTTGTTAGGTGCGAACAATCAAGTAATGGCAACATTATTTGCTAAATCAATTACTACACCATTGGCAATGGCGGTATCTCATACCATCGGTGGTGTACCGACCATTACTGTTGTACTGGTGATTATTGCTGGATTGGTTGGTTCGGTATTTGGTTATAGCATTGTTAAATTGTTAAAATTAAAGCGTAGTGAAGCAATAGGTTTATCTATTGGTGCGGCGTCCCACGCATTAGGAACTGCAGCCTGTATGGATGTAGATAAAAAAGCAGGTACATTCAGTTCTATTTCGTTAGTATTATGTGGTGTGATTACCTCATTATGTGCGCCGTTGTTATTTGATTTATTTTTAATTGTGATGAAGATTTTTTCTTAACCTTTGTAAAAAATAAACCCATCAGTTTTACAACTGATGGGTTTTTCTTCAGGAATCAGATTAACCTGGTAATAGCAGATTAGGAATAAAGGTAATAATTTGAGGGAAAATCGTAATTAAAACCAGTGTCGTGAAGATTGGAATTAAGAACGGTAGTACTCCTTTAGTAACCGTACTGACTGGCATATTGCCGACTCGAGCTACCACAAATAATGCCATTCCCATAGGTGGAGTTAAAATGCCGATCATCATATTCAAGGTTGTCATTACACCAAAGAAGATTAGGTCAATATTGAAGTGTACTGCAATAGGGATCAACATTGGCAATACCAGGAATTGTAATGCTAAAGCATCGATAAACATTCCTAAGAATAACAACAATAAGTTGATCATCACTAAAACCATCAATGGTGAATCAGCAAAAGTAATAAAAACTTTTGCAATTTTCATTGCAACCTGTTCACGTGCGATCATATCGCCAAAAAAAGTTACGGTCATTACCATCAACACGGTTACACCAGTAATCGCTACAGCCTCTACACAACCTTTGAATAGACTTTGTAAAGTGAGTTCTTTATAGATGAATTTACCTACAATAATAGAATAAAGCGCAGCAATAACAGCAGCTTCCGTTGGGGTAAATAAACCTGAGAAAATACCGACAATGATAAGAATTGGCGTCAATAATGCCCAGATAGCACCTTTAAATTCACGGCAAAGCACGTCTAACGAAGCTTTTGGTGTACGTGGATAATTACGTTTTTTAGCAATAAAATAATTCATTACCATTAACGCAATAGTAACTAATACACCCGGCACAAAGCCGGCAACAAATAATTTTGCGATAGATTGATTGGAAATCACACCATAAATAATCATTGCAATGCTTGGTGGTACTAATGGTCCTATAATACAAGAGGCTGCTGTAATGCCACCACACATATCGTCATCATAACCGGCATCACGCATTGCTTTAATTTCTAACTGACCTAAACCACCCGCATCAGCTAGAGCAGAACCTGACATTCCGGAGAAAATCAAACTAGCACCGATATTGACGTTCCCCATACCGCCACGATAGTGTCCGAGTAATGCTTTTGCGAAATCGAAAATTTTAGTGGTAATACCACCAGTGTTCATCAAAATTCCGGTAAGAATAAAGAATGGCACACTTAATAAAGAGAAGCTGTTTAAGCTGTCTACTAGTTTTGAAGATGCAGCATTGACCACATTCCAACGCGTCATTGTGAAGTAGAGAATAGTGGCAATAAAGAGCGACCAACCGACTGGTGTGCCAATAAACATAATGATCAACCAAACTAACAGGACGATATAAACAGATTCGCTGCCAAATTTTACATAGTTGGTTACACGTAGAATTTTAAATATATCCGGATGAACTAAAATTAATGAAATCAATAAAATCGCACTAATAAGAAAGAATACAGCAGGAAAATAACTCAAGTTATTACGATAGTTCTCAACTTGTGCCTGTAAGAAACGGATTAACATTAACACGGATAATAACGGCAATGCAGCGTAAAGCCATTTTTCAGAGATACCCAATGAAACAATCTCAAAAGTAGCTCCATTGTAGAGTTTAATTCCAAAATGGATAAATAAAATAAGCGAGATGAAAATTAACAACTGAGAAAAAGAAACTGCTGCTTTTCGCATTTTTTCAGACATCATATTAGTTAGAAAGTCAATAAAGACGTGTTGTTGTGTCCGAATACCCATTGAAATGCCAAGCATTCCAACGTAAACAAATAACAATCTAGCTAACTCTTCACTCCAGATTAAAGGATCATTAAAAACTTGTCGTGCTAAGATTTGTGCAATAAGAACAACAAATATAATCAAAAAAAGCACACCACCTAGCCACTCTTCGAGTTTATTAAAATATTTCATAAATATAACCCCATACATCTTAGGTTAGAAAATCCTTAGCGTCGTATGACGCTAAGGTTTGTAGGATTATTTAGTCAAAGCATTGATTTCAGCAATTGCCTCTTCACCTTCTTTACCATTTTTCTTAATGTATTCTTCATAGTAAGGTTTCATTGCTTCTTTGAATGGGGCAAGATCCGGTTTAGTAACTGTCATACCTTTGCTCTCAAAGTAAGCAATAAGATTTTTTTCACCATCTTCAAATAGTTTTGTATGGTAATCAGCGGCTTTTTCAGCGGCATCTTTAACTACTTTTTGCAGATCTTCAGGCAAATCTTCAAGAGTTGCATTACTGACTAAATAAAGTTGGTCATTAAGAATATGGTTGGTCAAAGCTAAATATTTTTGAACTTCTTCAAACTTTTGTGCCTGAATGGTTGGCAATGGATTTTCCTGACCATCTACAGAATTGGTTTGAAGTGCTAAATAAACTTCAGAAAATGCCATTGGGGTAGGTGCAGCACCGGAATATTTTGCATATGCAAGGTTAGTTGCGGCATTTGGTACACGAAGTTTTAAGCCTTTCATATCTTTGATGCTGTTAATGGCTCGGTTAGAAGTGGTTTGGCGAGTACCGTTATAAGCATCGGCTAAAATGGTGATGCCCAATTCATCGTGGATTTTTTTTACTAAATTTTGACCATATTTAGTATCAAACAATGCTTCTTTTGCTACTTTGAAATTCGGAATCATATAAGGAAGTGCAAACACTTCTGCTGATGGGTAGAATAATTGGAAACGGGCAGATTCACCGAAAGTGAAATCTAATGCACCATCACCAAGTTGTTTAATCATTGAGCGGTCGTCACCAAGTTGTGCGCTTGGATAAAGTGAAATCTCAATTTTGCCGTTAGAATTTGCTTTAACTTCTTTAGCAAAAAATTCAGCAGCTTTGTATTCATTTGATGTTGGACCAGCTACTAAGCCCATTTTTAAGTCATATTCTGCGGAAAATGCGGTTGCAGAAAGTCCCATACATAGTGTGGCAAGTAATAATTTGTTAAATTTCATTGCGTTTCTCCTATAGAGTTAGATAGTTGGGTGAAAGTAGCAGATCGTACAAAAATAGACGATGCTCGTTTCTTTTATGATTGCTATAAATCATTTTTTTATTATAAATGAAGTAATATTTCATTACTGAGAGATAAATCACAAAAATTACAAAAAATTCATCATATTTGTGTTAATTTTGAGTAAAAAAAAAGCCTTTGCATTGGCAAAGGCTCTCGTTTGATATCCAAAATTATTCAAAAAGTTCTTTGTGTAATTTACGAACGACATCGTCCGCATTTTCACTTTTTACTAATAGACAAACGTTGTTATTGCTGGCTCCATAGCTGATCATACGCACATTGTAGTCGGCAATGGTGTTGAATAAACGTTTTGCTACGCCGGCTGTGTTATGCAAATTGTTGCCGATTAAAGCAACTAACGCTAAACCAGTGTCCACTTTAACAGAAGCGGTTTCGCTTAATTCAGTGAGAAGTTCATTAGACAGTAATTCTGCGCCGGAAGAGGCAGAACCGGTTTTATCCAATGTTAAGGCAATGCTGACTTCTGAAGTGGTAATGGTATCTACAGAGATTTTGTATTTTGCTAGGATATTAAAGACATTTGCTAAAAAGCCTTGTGCGTGCAACATACTTAAACTGGATAAAGTGACTAGTGTTTGATCACGGCGCAATGCAATCGCACGGAATAACGGACGAGGTTGCGGATCACGAGTTACCCAAGTTCCACCTTGTTCTGGTGCTTTACTTGAGCCGACAAAAACAGGGATATTGCTACGCACGGCTGGTAATAAAGTTGCTGGATGAAGTACTTTCGCACCGAAAGTTGCCATTTCCGCAGCTTCAGAGAAGCTCATAGTATCAATTTTTTGTGCTGCTGGTGCAATACGAGGATCAGTGGTATAAATGCCGGCAACGTCAGTCCAGATTAATACATCATTGGCATCCAAGACTTCCGCTAATAGTGCAGCAGAGTAATCACTACCACCACGACCTAAAGTCGTTGTTTTGCCATTTGGCGCACGACCGATAAAGCCTTGAGTAATAATAAGATCACCACGATCAATTAAAGGTTTTAATACTCGATCACAGTTTTGTTGAGTTAATTCATCATTTGGCGCTGCTTTGCCATAATGATCGTTGGTTGCCACCAAAGTGCGAACATCAATCCAAGTGGCACTTGCACCTAGCTCACGTAAGACTTCCACGAAAATTAATGTAGACATCATTTCGCCGTGGCTGATGATTTCATCAATTAATGCCGGTGAAGTAGCTAGGGCTGCTGCATCTGAAAGTGATTCAATATTATCTAATAAACGATCAATTTCTTCTCGTAATACTGCCGCATCTTTAAGTTCATCTAAAATATTATATTGGATTTGTCGAACTTGATTGAGTAAGTTTTCACGTTCTGTTTTTTCACACCCATTAGCAAGAGCTACTAATAAATTGGTGATGCCAGCAGAAGCTGACAACACGACAACACGAGTTTTCGGATCAGAAATAACAATTTTTGCGCAAGACTGCATTGCAGCGTAGTTAGCAACGCTAGTACCACCAAATTTAGCAACAGATAAATGTGACATAGTTTTTCCTTAAATAATGATATTGTGAGTAAAATTAAATTTGCAGAAGGTTAAGGAAAACTTGGAAGAGATGAAACTTGACTTGTTCAGAAGCTCTCCATCGTTTACCGATGACAGCCTTAGGGATTCAGCCCTAATAGCCGATAAACAAAACCCTGGTAGTGTTGTTTATCTCGGCGAAACTCCCCTGATTATTTCTCTTTGGTGCCAGACCTAAAAATAACGACCTGAGTTCCGCGCCTCTCCTGCGTAGCCGAAGCTACAAGCCCGTATAGAAATACCTGTTAATGCGAGAATTGTCAAATAAAATTTTAAAAATTAAACTTTTCTAACAAAATAAATTCAGTTTGTGGTGAATGTTGTTGTAAATATTGTTGTAAATATTGTTGGCTATCCTGTTCGATTAATTTATCTTTTTCAGGGAAACGATTATAGACCAATGCCTTTACTTCAATGTTATGTTGTTGACAAACCATCAGACTCAACAAAGTATGATTGAGGCTACCTAATTTACCTGATGTGACTAAAATCAATGGATATTGGCGTTCAGCGATAAAGTCAAGTGTGGTTTTATCTGCTTGATAAGGAACGGCTAATCCTCCAGCTCCTTCGAGCAAGACATAATCATATCGCTGTGCTAATAATTTTGTTTTTTCATCAATAATTGAAGCATCAATCTGGCGATTTTCTATTTTTGCTGCTAAATGTGGAGAGCAAGGATAATGAAAAAGATAAGGGCAGGTGTTACCGTTTAAATCGTCTTCGGTTAGTCCAATTCCCTGAATTTTGCGATGAACTAAAATATCGTCTGAAATGTTATCACAACCAGTTTGTATCATTTTTTGCGTGATAACAGAAAAACCTTGAGCCATTAAATTTTTGGCATAAACACCTGTGGCTACGGATTTTCCAATTTCGGTATCGATACCGCTGATAAAAAGAACATTTTGCATCGCAATTCCTTATATTTTAGCTAAAAACAAACGCATTACTATACGCACATTGAGAATGGGATCAAGCAAAAGCCATAGCAATTTTTGCTATGGCTTTAATTGGAATGTTACTGTTTAACGATTAACAGTAAATTAGAAACGATAACCTAAACCAACGAAGAAGATGGTTGGGTCAAGAGTAACACGTGCTTCTTGAGAGTGCATTTTACCATTAGCCTCTTTCAAATCGAAAGTCGCTTTGGTCTTAATTTTAGCCCACCATACAGAGGTGTTGAAGAATAATTTATCGGTAATATTGATATCAATACCAGCATTTACAACTGGACCCCAAGAATCCTTCAATTTAAGATTATGTGCAGTAACACCTAATCCTGCATTGTCAATTGTTGAATTAAAGTGAGTATCAAAGAAATGAGTATAATTAATACCTGCACCGACATATGGGCGAGCCGGAGAATTTGCATCTAAGAAATAGTATTGTAAATAGAGACTAGGTGGTAAATGTTTGGTTTTCGCAATAGTACCGACATCTTTAATATCATTATTACCTACAGAAAGTGTATTTAATTTAATTTCGTGGCTAAATGGAGATGCTGCCAATAATTCCACACCGAGGTTATCAGTAATCATATAAGTACCAGTTAAACCAAGTTGTGCATTACTGTTTACATCAAAATCATAAGATAATGGAAGATCACTTTTATAGTTGTGAGTATCGGTATTCGGAACAGCTAAGATTGGACCACCACGAACAAAGAATTCACCAGCTTGGTGAGCCATTGCTGCAGAAGAAGCTGCTAATAGTGCAGCGGAAGTTGCAAGTGCTAGTGCTAATTTTTTCATAAAACTCTCCTTGAAAATGGGTATCTGAGACACTGTCTTAATGACGAAAATAAAGATACCTCTTTTGAGTAGGCATTTTTTTGATAAATATCAATTAATTTTTAATTAATTTGGAACTTTTGAAATATATCAAAAATCAGAAAATTAGCAGAAAGTATAAACTTGAATTTAGATCAATTTTATTTTAATTGAGTCAATAACCACTGTTTTAATATCAATGCGTGATTATATAGAGGATCTTTAGCTGCATAGAGTAGCGTAACATTTTGCTGTGATATTTGTTGTTTACATATCTCTACAAATTCAACACCATAAGGATTATTGTTTAATTCAATAAGATAGCTTTGTTTAAATTGTTCAAATTTCTCAGCTTGATGGTTGAACCATTTGCGTAATTGCGGTGAAGGTGTAATTTCTTTTGCCCATAAATCAATTTCAGCATCAATTTTTTTAATGCCTCTAGGCCATAACCTATCCACTAAAATACGAAACCCATCGCAATTGTTGATGGGTTGATAAATACGCTTAATTTCTAAATTATTCATATTAGCAATGATATTGTTTTAAGAATGGCAAAATTGGATCACATTCAATTGCCGGTTCGATTGGTTCTTCAGCATCTGGCTCTTGCGCTTTTGATTGTTCAGTGTCTGAATCTTCCTGCTGTGATTTTTTGCTATCCGTTGTTGTGTTCGTCTTTTCTTCATTCACAGCGTTTTTATCGTCTGTTTGCGTGTTTGTTGCTGTTGATTTTGTGTCTGTGTTAACAGTTTTGGTGTCTGCGCTAACAGATTGGGTTTTCATATCGGATTCCTTCATTTTTGATGCCTGATTTGCATCGGCACTCTTTTTAGTTATCTCTTGCGTTGAAGAGGTTCGTGGTTGCGATGACTTAATTTTACTCTCTACATCGCTCGTTGTTTGTTCTACCGCACTATTATCTTGTTTTCTAACCTTATTAGTTTCTGTTGCTGATTTGTCGCTGCCATCAGCTTTAATTGGTTTTTCTTCTTTTGTACTTGAACTGTGAGTACTGTTTACACTGGAGTTATCCGCTTTTACTTTTTCCTCTGTTTCAGGTGTTTTAGCAGATTGTTGTGTATTTTCGGTAGAATTGCTATCAGCAGTTTGTGTGCTTGAATTTGCTTTGGTTGCATCGGCATTTTCTGTTACGGTTGTTGCCGTCTGTTCTTCTTTCTTTTCACCTAATAAACGCGGTTGTAACTGCTTGAAACTGCTTGGAGAATCCAACCAAATGGCAATAAATTCTCGATTAAATGTGGGATCAAATCGTTCAGTTAAAATAGTGTCATTTAAAACAAAATAACCTTCGTTATCCAAGGCAATATAATTCAACACATCGTCAGGTTTAAAATCGGGAAAATTCTTTATAAGGCGTTTTCTTAAATTTTCTGCTTGATCAGTTGGCATTTTATCCAATGCCATCTCTTTGAAGAGAGAAATTGCAAAGTTTTTTCCTTCAACTGGTTTGGCAAATTTAATTCTTAACATAAGTGGGCGTTGTTCACTGCTGTAAGTACCGTTTTCAGTGAATAGAGAAACGGTATAAATATGGAATGGTCCCCAGTTATATTCAGCTTTACCAACCTGTTTCCAATTAGCATTGGCAGTAGTGGTATATAAAAGCAACAGTAGACTAAAAAAGCAGAAAGAGAATAACTTCATTTATTTACCTAATCTTTCGATGTGTGGTGTTATATGGCGAGCTATTATATCAAGAATTTGTAAAGCGTAATCAGGGTTACAGTGAATTTGTCTAATTTTTATCGAAAGTAACCCATTTAGCCCGTCAATTAAGTTTTAATCTAAATGCCGGTGTTCCAGATAGAGTACTGTGGCGGCAACACGAGAATGTACATTCAGTTTGCGTAATAGATTTCGGATATGTACTTTAACAGTTTCTTCAGAAATAAATAATTGATTAGCAATCTGTTTATTAGATAAACCGGTAGCGATAAGTTTTAATACATCCATTTCACGTTCGGTCAATAGTTGTAATGGATCATTAGCGGAGTGATTGTCTAACAGGCGTTGTTTAACAGCATCGCTTAACACAACCTGTCCTTCAGCAATTTTTTTCAACTGTATTAATAAAGTGTCCGGTTCAGTGTCTTTTAATAGATAACCGTCAGCACCAGCTTCTATCAGTGCAAAAATATCAGAACGAGCATCAGAGACAGTTAAGACGGCAATACGAGCATCAATATCATCAAGTCGTAATGCTTTTAACACATCTAAACCGGACATCCCTTTCATATTGAGGTCTAGAATAATCATATCCGGTGAGAATTGTTTGGCTAATGCCAACCCTTCAGTGCCATTACTGGCTTCAGCTAATATTTCAAACGAATCATCTAATTGTAAGAGTTGAGTAATGCCTCGACGCATTAATGGGTGATCATCAATCACTAAAACTGTTGTTTTCTTCATCTAAAATAATCCCATTTTTTCAAAAATACGATACATACTATCACAAGATGAATATGAAGAGTGTTATTTTGCTGGGGAAATTTTATCTTAATGAAGATAAATATTGATTTAGGTTAAATAAAACCTTTCCCTGTCTTAGCGAAATTGCCGTCATTTAGGGGGGGGGGAGAAACTACTCTGAATGATATGGAGTGATTGTCGTTTTTCCTTGTAGATGATTAATTTGATAAAACTGTGGGTAATTAAATTTATTTTTTGAAATTTGGAATGGTGTATTATTATCTCCGTTTGAAGCGGTACGATAGATTTGATTGATTTCTTCAATTTTCTGACTTTTAACACCATCACAATGATAATAAGCTTCGAGCTGATTGCTTTCATCAAGAATATAAATATTAAACGTATTGTCATTATTATCTTCAAAAAAGAATTGAAGAAAGCCTTCATTTGAATAGAATTCTATTGCTTGAGGATATTTTAATTCACCTCCAGTGTGCGGTTTTTGAGCAATAGCGATATTTTTATGTTGGTTTTCATTCAAAATTTCTTCTGTAATATTGAATTCATTTTTATGAAAAAAGTGATTCCACGCTTCGCTAGCAACGTGCAGAGTATTAAGCTGATTGCTATTGATTAAATTACTGGTTTGAATGTTGATGCAACGCTCTATCAGTTCACTTACAAAACGACTAAGAATATTCCGATAATGTCTGCTATAACAGAATACACTGACGGAGTTGATCGGTACGGAACTTCGATAAATTTTGTTGGATAATACTTTTAATGCACGAAAAATAGCGCTTGGGCCTTCAAAATGCAGTGTTCTGATCTCATTCCATAAATTACGATAAGTAAAATCAATACTGCCAATTAATTTTGTCTGTTTACTACTTAAATTATTGAACAGATGTTTAGGCTGTAAACGGAAATGGTGATCGAGTAGTGAGGCTTCTTCTGTAGGATCGTTCACTAAATTGACGATAACTGCTAAATTGCGAATTTCGCAAGGTTGATACAAATCGGCATTGGTTGCAGGTTTAACTTGTACCGGGAAGGTGTTTCTTAAATCTGCAATGAATTGTTTTAAAGTTTCCAATGAGACGTTTTTGCTGATAATGTTAAATTCTGTCTCTTCAGTTAATACACCATTAAAATAAGCCCAACAGACCAGTTTATTGAGCTGTGGATTGTACTCAACGTGGCGATATTTTGATAATGAAGAAATTTTCGGTGCTTGATTTAACAGATACCAACCTTTGCTCATTGCTGAATTGCCATCGGTTTCAACAAAAGTGAGTTCTTTTTCCGCAATATTGGTGGAAATATTAGGGTTAAACAAGGTTACTTTGCCTGGTAACTCTTCAAATGCAGCGTAAAGTTTTCGAGTTAAGATACTGATATCTTCAGGAATAATGCCTACTCCGGAAATATTATATTTACGAGCAAACTCCATTAATTGGCGATAACTACACATTAATAAATTAACAAGGCTGTTGTAACTTTTTCTTATCTGTTTGATCCGCCAATATTTTTTCTGATTTAATTCTTGAATGGTATCATTATTCCATTGCCACTGACGTGCTAGTCTCATTAATAGGGTAATGCGCCAATTACCGGTTAATTCATTATTATCAATGTCTTCAATTGATTTGATATAAAAACAGCGGCGTACATTATCAAGGCGTTCCAGATCATTGATGCGTAACAGATAGTCGGTTACTTTGTCCAACATTGCCATATAAGGGTCAAAATGATGAATGACATTGCGATCTAGTAATAAGTCTAGTTTAAATTGGTGTGAAATTAGTTTAGTGTTAGGAAACTCCCACGAATAGCATTCAAGTAATAAAATTTTGATAACCGCTTTATAAGGTGAATCAATGCCTTTATAGAGATTCCATAAGGTTGCGCCGAAATATTCATTAGCAGAAAGATTACCTAAACCACCGAAGTCTACCCACTCATTTGGGTTTAATTGACCGTTATTTATAAGTTGACGCACGGTTTCATCGTATTTTGATTCATCTTCGACTGCTAAATGTAGCCACAATAAAGGGCTACCCGCGAGTCGAATGGCAGAACGATAAAATTCATCTAGCAATAACATATATTGACTTGAACCGCAATTATCGGCAGAAAGTGGATCGGCAGTTTGTTTATAACGAAACCGATCCTGATCGACTAAAAACAGATTTAATTCCACGCCAACGTTATGTGCCCATTGACAAATAAGAGAAAATTTTTGTTGTAATTTTTGTTGTTGAATTAGGGTTAAGCTACGAGTGGCACAAACCCACAAATCTAGATCTGAGCGAGAAGTTTGTGTAATTGATCCTAAGCTACCCATTGCATAAACACCACAAATATCGGCTTTATGAGTGTTGTTATGATTAAGACTATAACGTTCTAAATTGGATAGTGTTGAAGAAAGATAATTTTCTTGATAACGGTTGAAAGAAAAATTAACAATACCGAAAGGGGCATCTTCTACATATCCCGGTAGCTCGGGAATATTATGATGCAATAAAACACAAACTAAATTTAGAACATACTGAAACTCGTTTGGTGCTCCAGCAAGCGCCCGTTCTAAACGTAGTTTATCTAGCTGTTCAACTTTCTTTTTGGCGACATCCAGATTGTTCATCAACGGCCTATTATCTCTTATGATAAATGATCTCAATACATAATTTGACAAAAACTTTAACACTTTAACCTTTATTGGTAAATAGTAGACCTATCACAGATGCATAGTTTTTGATAAATCTCAATGAAGTTGCCAAGGGGAAACACTGACAATGTCGGGCAACAATGGTAGGATATAGAGTAAATAATAATTTGAAGAAAAAGAGTTAATTATGCAAAAAAATGTTCTCCGAATTGCAACGCGTCAAAGCCCTTTGGCATTATGGCAAGCCAATTATATTAAACATAAACTGCAAGTTTTATACCCTGAATTAAAAGTGGAATTGGTTACAATGGTGACCAAAGGTGATGTGCTTTTAGATACACCATTAGCAAAAATTGGTGGTAAAGGGCTATTTGTAAAAGAGTTGGAATTGGCATTACTGGAGGGGAGAGCTGATATTGCTGTTCACTCTATGAAAGATGTACCAATGCAGTTCCCACAAGGATTACATCTTAGTGTCATTTGTGAACGTGAAGATCCGCGCGATGCATTTGTTTCCAATCAATATGCAAGTTTGGATGAATTACCACAAAATGCAGTAGTGGGAACATCAAGTTTAAGGCGGCAATGTCAGTTGAAAGCACTTCGTCCTGATATTCAGTTAAAAATCTTACGAGGTAATGTCGGTACCAGATTACGCAAATTGGATGAGGGCGAATATGATGCCATCATTTTAGCTTCCGCCGGATTAATCCGTTTGGGAGAGCAGCAACGTATCCGTAGTTTTATTGCGCCGGAAGTTTCCTTGCCGGCGGTCGGGCAAGGTGCAGTCGGTGTGGAATGTCGTCAGGATGATGAATGGGTGAATCAATTACTGAAACCGTTGTTACACCAAGACACTTGGGATCGCGTCATTGCCGAACGGGCAATGAACAATAGGTTACAGGGTGGTTGTCAAGTGCCGATTGCCGGTTATGCGATTTTGAATGGTGATCAACTCTTTTTGCGTGCATTGGTTGGTTCGATTGATGGTAGCAAGGTATTAAGAGCTGAAGCAACTGCAGCTCGGACACAAGCGGATCAGCTGGGTGTACAAGTGGCGGAGTTGCTGTTAGAACAAGGTGCAGAAGCTTTATTATTACAAGCGATGAAATCATAAATGGGTATTTTAGTCACAAGACCGGAAGATGCTGGTCAGCATCTAACGGAGATGTTAAATAAAGAGGGAGTAGCGGCAATTTATGCGCCTTTCATTAAAATTGAAACAGGTGAACAATTAAATGATGTGCCACAAAAATTGCAACAACTTGCTGCCGATGATTATGTAATATGTGTTTCGCAATATGCGGTACAATATGTTCATCAAGTGTTACAAAATACTGGTTTCGGGTGGCGTAAAGATGTGCATTATTTTGCAGTAGGGCGAAAAACTGCCGCTTTGTTAAGTGAGGCGACACAACAACCTGTGCATTATCCCTTTGCTAATGAGAATAGTGAGGGTTTATTAGCATTGTCACAAATGCAAAATTGTAATGGTCGACGTGTTATTATACTGAGAGGGCAAGCTGGTCGAGAATTGTTACCGCATCAGTTACCGGAACGTGGTGCAGTTGTGGAAACAGTGGCGTGTTATTGTCGCCGAACACAGCAGTTAAGTGAAGCTGAATTGAAATTTTTTTCTCGTGCTGGTATTGATACAATTGTGGTGACCAGTGGTGAAATTTTGCGGTATTTGCTGGATTTTATTCCAAAAAGTGAACATAATTGGTTGAAGAGTTGTAAATTGGCACTGATTAGTAATCGCCTGAAACAGCTTGCGTTGGATGCAGGTTGGCAACCAGATAAGATTATTCTCTCTGAAAAGGCAGATAATCTTAGTTTATTAAAAACAATATTATCCTTTTATCCCCATTCTTGAGATAAATAATAGATAAGGTGTGTAGTGATGAAAAAACAACATAACGAAACTGATATTCAAACCAGTGCGGAAATAAACGAAGGCGCGTCGTTGACTACAGATGAGAATAGCAGTAAGGATCCTGATAAAAGGGAGCAGGTAGATTCTCAAGCGGTGGAAGCAGAAAATACGGCAGAAAAAATTGTTGTTACTGATGAGAAAAAGGCTTCTGCAAATAAGAAAGAGGATAAATTAGATAAAAGAGTGGAAGTGGATACCACTGTGGAAGAGGATAAAACTTCGGTTAATTCAACTTCAACACAAGCGGAAAAAGCAATGAAAACAACAGAAAATAAACAAAAATCCAGTGGCGGCAAAGGATTAGCTTTGTTGGCATTATTGGTCGCTTTGGGTGTCGGTGCTGCTGGCTATTATCTTGGGCAGCAACAGCTATCTAACTTGCAACAACAGGTTTCAGCATTAGAATCAAGTCAGCAAGTAGTGATAAAAGCAGCATCGTCAAATAGTGTCGATATGACAGAAGTCAACTCATTAAAAGAAGCATTAACGAAAACTGAACAGGAGCTGAATGCAACCAAATCAACATTAGATGTGTTACAACAAAATAAAGGTATTACCGAACAGCAGATTATTGCATTACAGACGCAGCTTAATAAAACTATGGCAGAAAGATCGCAAACTCAGCCGAATGAGTGGCTAATGTCGGAAGCGGATTTTCTATTGAGTAATGCACAGCGTAAATTGATCATAGATAATGATTTAGGAACGGCTATTTCATTATTAAAAGAGGCTGATTTAGTACTCAATGATGTTACCGATCCTCGTGCAATTACCGTGCGTACCGCAATTGCACAAGATTTAAAACGGTTAGCAAATGTGAATGATGTTGATCAAAATGCTATTATGCAAAAATTATCACAATTGGCTAATTCTATTGATGATTTGGAATTATTGGATTTATCTGCTAGTAACAGTGATAGTGGAAATAGTGATGAGCCTTCAAACTCTATTAGTGATTGGAAAAGTAATATTGAAAAATCTGCCAATTCTTTCTTAAATCATTTTATCCGCATTCAACCACGAGATCCGGTTGAAAAAGCACTGCTTGCTCCAAATCAGGATATCTATTTACGTGAAAATATTCGTTTACGATTGCAGATTGCTATCCTAGCTGTGCCTCGCCAGCAGAATGAGCTTTATAAAAGTTCACTTGAAGCTGTTACTAGCTGGGTAAGAAGTTACTTTAATGTTGATAGTGCTTTAACACAAAAATTCTTACAACAGCTAGATGAGTTATCAGAACAGTCTATTTACGTTGATGCGCCGAATACCTTTGAAAGTTTGACTATTCTTGATGAAATACTACATAAACAGTCACATCAAATTGAGAAAGTTGATTTGAAAGCGAATTCACAAATTCTAGAAGAAAATAAAGAGGAAGAGAAAGTTACAACAGAGGTTGGCTCTGAATCGGTTGTGGATGATAAAGTACCTGAAGCACAACAACCTGTATCGGAAAATCCGAATACAGAACAAATTCCGGAAAAAACAGAATAGTGGGAGAGATACGATATGTTCAGAGTATTATTCTTAATGATTATCCTGCTGGTTGGTTTTATTGGTGGGCCTTACATTTCCGGTAAACAGGGTTATGTACGTATTTTGACAGAATCTCACAGTATTGAGATGAGCATTACAATGCTGGTGATATTTTTTGTTGTCGCATTGGCGCTTGTTTATGGTATTGAATGGGTGATTTCTCGATTTTTCCGTTTAAGTAGTGGTACTTATAATTGGTTCTCTGTGAGAAAACGTCGTAAAGCTCAGCAACAGATTTTGCAGGGGTTTGTGAAGATGGATGAAGGAAATTACGCTAAAGCCGAAAAATTGATAGGTAAAAATGCGAAACACTCATCCGAACCAATTTTGAATTTTGTTAAAGCAGCGGAAGCCGCGCAACAACGTGGTGATGAATTCAGCGCTAATAAATACTTAATTGAAGCGACAGAGCTTGCCGGTTCAGATAATTTAATTGTTGAATTGGCACGTACTCGTATCCTGTTACAACAGAATAAATTACCGACGGCAAGAACAGCGGTGGACAGTTTGCTAGTGTTGGCGCCGAAAAATGTCGAAGTGTTGCGTTTGGCGGTGGAAATTTATCTTCGTTCTCACGCTTATTTGGCGTTGGATAATCTATTACCGAAGATTGGTAAAAGCGGTTTATATGCTGAAGCTGAATTTATGCAATTACAACATCAGGTTGTTGATGGTCTGCTTGATGAAAAAATGAATGAAGAGGGTATCGACGGTTTATTGAAATGGTGGGAAGATCAACCGCGTTCACGTCGTCAAAACAGCTATGCAATTGTTGGTATGATCCGTCGCTTAATTGATAGTGATGATCACGATTCAGCTTATCGATTGGTATTAGATTCATTTAAACGTATTGAAAGCAGCGAAATGTTGGCTTTTGTCACGCAAATTGCTCGCTTGCAAGTGGCTAACAGCAGCAAAATACTGAAGTGGTTAGAAAAATCGGCTAAATTGCAGACTGATGCTAAATTGAATTGTGCTTTTGTCCGAGCAATTGGTTATCTTTCATTACATGCTAATGAATTTGATAAAGCTCGACAGGCGTTTGCAAAAATTTTAGCAACAGAAGATAAAGCCGATATTGAAGTTCAAGATTATACTGTTGCGGCTTATTTGGCTGAGAAAGCAAATGATATGACCGCAGCTCAACAAATCCGTCAGCAGTGTTTGAAAGACACAATGAAGATTGATGATAATACTGAACTAACCACAGATGATGTGTTGAGTTTAGAGAAAAAATAGTTTCGTTTTATTTAAGATTTAAAAATACGCTTTGATCTGCATCCCAAAAGTTGGATTAATTAGCCAACTGAGTAAGGTGCAGATTTTTATGGTTATCAAGGAATTAAAAAATGAGCAATATAGAAAAGCTAAAAATGCACAGCCCTAATCTGACGGACAAAAACATTGCAAAAATCGCAGAAATTTTCCCCAATTGCACCACCGAAATCCTAGATGAAAATGGCAAACCCAAAATTGCCATTGATTTTGAGCTGTTACAGCAAGAGCTTTCCGGTAGCCTGGTCGGGGGGGGGGGGTAGAACGTTATCAGCTCAATTGGCCCGGTAAGCGCGAAGCACTTTTGACCGCCAACGCACCTATTGCCAAAACCCTGCGCCCTGTGCGTGATGAAAGCGTGGATTTTGACACCACTGAAAACCTCTTTATTGAAGGCGATAACCTAGATGCCCTCAAACTTTTGCAAGAAACCTATCTTGGCAAAGTCAAAATGATTTACATCGACCCACCTTATAACACCGGCAAAGATTTTGTTTATGCCGATGATTTTGCCGAAAATACCGAAGATTATTTACGCCGTTCCAACCAAAAAGATGAAGAGGGCAACCGTATGGAAGTTAACAGCGAAAGCAATGGGCGTTTTCATTCCGACTGGCTGTCAATGATGTATCCGAGATTAAAACTGGCAAGAAATCTGTTGGCGGATAACGGCGTGATTTTTATCTCAATTGATGATAATGAACAGGCAAATTTAAAAAGATTATGTGATGAGGTATTTGGGGAAAGGAATTTTTTTGCAGATATGGTTGTTATTCGTTCTGAAGGCGGTGGGTTAGCAAAAAAAGTTATTAAAGGTCATGATAACTTGCTAACCTATGTTAAAAATTTAGGCAGTTTTAAAGGTATTTTTAAACCGAAAGATATTAGAGGAAAAGTAGTTGAAAAGGATGGTATTCAATATTGGATTGAAGAAGATTGGTTGCGTAGAGAATTTGGGAAATACGGAACATTGCTTTATGAAGAAATTGAAGAGGTTAAGGGAATAGATAAAAAAATAGAAATAGATGAAGGAATAAGACAAGGAAGCTATATTTTGATTCCTAAAAATGGAAAACACATTGTCGGAAGATTGCGAAGAGTTGATGAAGATGGTACTAAATTCTATAGCATTCTGAAGCATTTAAACAAGGAAGGTGTTAAAGACTTAGAACAAATTAAATTAAATAAATTTTTTGAATATCCAAAACCGCTTAGTCTAGTAAAAGAGTTAATTCAAGGGACTAGTCTTTTCACAAAAAATAATAATGAAATATTTTTAGACTTTTTCGCAGGTTCAGGCACAACCGCTCACGCCGTAATGCAGCTCAATGCCGAAGACGGAGGCAATCGCCGTTTTATTTGTGTGCAGTTGCCTGAAAAAACAGAGGAAAAATCTGAAGCCTTTAAAGCAGGGTTTACCACCATTGCTGAAATTACCAAAGAACGCATTCGCCGTGCTGCCGACAAAATTCGCAACGATTTTGCCGATAAGCTGCCTGAAAACTGGGACGGCGGTTTTCGTGTGCTGAAAACCGACACCTCCAATATGGCGGACGTCTATTACACTCCTGAAGAAACCCTCAAAAAAATACAACAATCTCAACAGGATTGGCTGAACCAAGTGAGCGACAACATCAAACCCGACCGCACGCCTGAAGATTTATTATTCCAAGTGATGCTCGATTGGAGCGTGGATTTGTCGTTGCCGATTGAGATCAAACAAATTATGGGGCGTACTGTCTTTTTCGTTGACGGCAATACGCTGATCGCCTGCTTTGATAAACAGACAGTGGATAATGATTTCATCACTGCATTGACTAAATACCGACCTTTGCGAGCCGTCTTCCGTGATGACAGCTTTAAAGACGATGCAGCAAAAATCAATGCCGGACAAATTTTTCAACAATATTCCGAAAGTACGGAAGTGAAGACGATTTAAGGAATGGCGATGAAACTGAAATTCAAAATTCAAGCTTATCAAAGCGAAGCGGTAAAAGCGGTGGTGGATTGTTTTGCTCATCAACCGCAATATGGCGAAACCAACTTTCATTACCGTATGGATTTGGGTAAGAAGAAACGTGCCGGAAATTCGCAACTTGCGATGAATTTTAACGATAACAATAACAGTGCTGCCTACCGCAATGCCGACATTGAAATCCTTCCTGAACAATTATTGGACAATGTGCAAAATGTACAGCAGCGGCAAAATTTGCCTGTTTCCGAAAAGTTGGTGAAAAATAAAATTGCCCCTATCAATTTAGATATTGAAATGGAAACCGGCACAGGCAAAACTTATTGTTATATTAAAACGATGTTTGAGCTGAATCGGCGATATGGCTGGTGTAAGTTTATTATTGTGGTGCCAAGCATTGCCATTCGTGAAGGCGTGAAAAAAACGCTGGAAATTACCGCCGATCATTTTCAAGAAACTTACGGTAAAAAAGCAAAATTTTTTGTATATGATTCCAAGCAGCTGCACCATTTAGAGAGTTTTTCCAGTGATGCAGGCATTAACGTAATGGTGATTAACGTGCAAGCGTTTAATGCCACCGGGAAAGACAATCGCCGGATTTATGAGGAATTGGACGACTTTCAATCACGCCGTCCGATTGAGGTGATCAGTGCCAATCGTCCTATTTTGATTTTGGATGAACCGCAAAAGATGGAAGGTGATAAAACGCTGAAATCTTTGGAGCAGTTTAAGGCATTGATGGTGCTGCGTTATTCTGCCACCCATAAAACCACTTACAACAAGATTTTCCGGCTGGATGCATTGGATGCCTATAACCAAAAATTGGTGAAAAAAATTGCCGTGCGTGGCATCAGTGTCAAAGGTTTGGCAGGCACAGCAGGCTATTTGTATTTAGAAAAAATTGAGATTTCCCCGAAAAAACCGCCGGAAGCGGTGATCGAGTTTGAGCAAAAAAATGCTTCAGGCAATATCAAACGCATTTGCCGAAAATTCAAGAAAGGCGACAATTTGTTTGATCTTTCAGGTGGTTTGGAACAATACCGTACGGGCTTTGTTGTTTCAGACATCAACGCCAATATCGATAGTGTCAGTTTTCTCAATGGTATGGAATTAAAAACAGGCGAGGCGATCGGCGATATCAATGAAACGGTGTTGCGCCGTATTCAAATCCGTGAAGCGATTGCCGCCCATTTTGAGAAAGAGCGTCAGTTGTTTGTACGTGGAATTAAAGTGCTATCGCTGTTTTTTATTGATGAAGTGGCGAAATATCGTGATTATGATCAACCTGACGAAAAAGGTGAATACGCTCGCATTTTTGAAGAAGAGTACAAAGCCTGTTTAAATGAATTGCCGTGGCTGGAACTAGGCGATTACGGCGATTATTTAAAAGGTATTTCTAGCGAAAAAACGCATAACGGCTATTTTTCTATTGATAAGAACAAGCGTTTGATTGATCCCAAAGTGAAAAAGAACAATGGGAATGAAGCCGATGATGTTGATGCCTATGATCTGATTTTAAAAGATAAAGAACGCTTGCTCTCTTTTGAAGAACCTGTGCGCTTTATTTTTTCGCATTCCGCGTTGCGTGAGGGTTGGGATAACCCAAATGTTTTCGTGATTTGTACACTGAAACATAGTGATAACGCCATCTCTCGCCGCCAGGAAGTAGGGCGTGGTTTGCGCCTTGCGGTCAATCAAACGGGTGAACGTATGGATAATCCTGCCACTGTGTATGATATTAATGTGCTGACTGTAGTGGCGAATGAGAGTTATCAAGATTTTGTCAAAGGCTTGCAAAAAGACATCAGCGAATCGCTTTCCGCTCGTCCACAAAAAGCCGAAATTGCTTATTTCACCGGTAAAACCATTGAAAATGTACAAGGCGAAAAAATCAAAGTGGATGAAAGAACGGCGAAAAAAATCTATCAGTATTTGGTTAAGAATGATTATGTCGATGAAAATGATCAAATCACTGAGCAATATCATTCAGCGAAAAAAGCTGGAAACCTTGCGTCTCTGCCTGAAGATTTACAGCCTTATGCGCCGAGTATTCGCCATCTGATTGACAACCTCTATAATGCCGAAGCCTTGAGTGCTTTGGTGGATGATGACCGTGCACCAAAACTTAATGCACTTAATGAAAATTTTAACAAACAAGCCTTTAAAGCATTGTGGCAGCGTATCAATCATAAAGCTGTCTATACTGTGCATTTTGATTCTAATGAGTTGGTTGAAAAAGCGATTGGAGCATTAAATAGTTTACACGTTGCACCGTTGCAATACCGCGTGGAAAAGGGTGAACAAAAAGCACAGATCGCTTATGAAGACCTGCAAGGCGGCAGAAGTTTTCAGCTCAAAGAAAGCACACCACAAGAGAGCTATCATTCAGCGTATTCTGCCGTGCGTTATGATTTGATTGGTAAAATCACTGAAGGTACGCAGTTGACACGACAAACGGTAGCAAAGATGCTGATGGGAATGAAAAAGATCGCATTGGCGAAGTTTGCAATCAATCCCGAGCAATTCATTACCGAAGCGATTCGCCTGATTAATGAACAAAAAGCCACGACGATTATTGAGCATCTTGCCTATGACACGATTGAAGAAAAATTTGATCCAAGCATTTTTACCTTAGGGCAAAATGCGTCCAAACTGCAAAATGCGCTTGCTACGCCAAGACATCATATTTATGACTATGTAGTTACTGATTCCAAAATTGAACGTGAATTTGCCCAACATTTGGAAACCAGTGCCGAAGTTGTGGTTTATGCCAAATTGCCACGTGGCTTCTTTATCCCTACGCCGGTAGGTGATTATAACCCCGATTGGGCAATCGCTTTTAAAGAAGGAACAGTGAAACACGTCTATTTTGTCGCTGAAACGAAGGGATCGATGTCGAGTATGGATTTGCGCACTATTGAGCAGAGCAAAATCGAATGTGCTAAAAAATTCTTTGCCGAAATGAATCGCCGTTTTACACCTGAAAAGGTGCAATATGATGTGGTAGAGAGTTTTGAAAAGTTAGTGGAAATTGTGCAGTGAAAACCACATGAAAAGCAGATGCTGCATAAAAAACAAAGACCGCAATGTTCTGCGGTCTTTGTGTCATTTATTTGAGGAAAGTCGTTAACCGGCAACTTTTGGTAAATAGCCGGCATCAATTAAGAATGGCACATTGATGATTAATAATCCTAGCACCAAGGCAACCAATAAACCGATATTACCGCCGATAACTCGATATGGTAAATCTGGATATTTGCGTCTTAACATCCACACCATACCAACTGGTAGTACCAAACCATAGAATGTGAACATTTGACCAGCATAAGTTAATACCGCTAAGAAATCGCGATAGAACAATGCAAATAACAGCGTCGGGACAAAGGTTAATAGGCTTAAAGTGAAGCGATTTGCTGTAATGTGAACGCGTTTTAACAAATCATCTAAACAGTCAACTAATGCTAACGATACACCTAGGAAAGAGGTGATTAATGCTAAAGTTGAGAAGGTACGCACCGCACCACTGATTAAATCACTACCAGTTGCTTTGTAAGTAGCGTTAACCAAGCCGTTTAATGTTGGGTCATCACGAATAATTTGCACAAATTGTGATTGCTCAAAAACACCGTGAGTTGCCATTTGCCACACAATATACGCCACCAACGGAATAGCGGTTCCGCCGATAATGGCAATACGTAAACGGCGAATATCTCCATCTAAATAGTTGTTGATACTTGGGATAACAACGTGGAAACCGAAGGAGGTGAAAAAGACCGGGCTGGCGGAGATAATTAAAAAGTAATTAAGCGGTAAAGCACCCAAATTTTCAGCGGTTACTTTTGGCAACATTAAGAACAGCACTAAGGCAAACGCCACCAGTTTAATCAGGAATAATAGGCGGGTAAAACCATCAACGGCGTTTGTACCGATAGTGACCGCAATCGCCAAAATAACCACGAAACCGATGATCGCCGCAGTGGAGGCGTGTTCACCGAAAATCGTTAAAAACGGTGCAAAAAGATCACCACCGCCCAAAGAATAGACGGTTAAGATAGCATACATAAAAATCACAAGGGATAAGGTGGCTAAAACCCTACCAACCATACCGAAATGTTGTTCAGCCAAGGTGGCTATTCCGGCATCTTTGCGTTCCGCTTTCTGATAAACCTCAACAAACAACAACGCACTATAAGAAAGCAAAGCCCAAAGGATAAAAAGTAATAATAAAGTGTAACCGAACCCCATTTCAGCGGATGTAATCGGCATCGCCAACATTCCTGCGCCGATGGTGGTTCCGGCGACGATTAAAGCACTACCTAACGTTTTATTTTTCATAATAAATTCTCTTTGAGAGTGGATGAGAGCCTTGATTGTATATAAAAAGGTTTACAATGTAATCTATTTTTTACAGTTTCCGATTTTCATTGTTTTAATAGCTTATTTTTTATTCTGTTTGTAACAAATATCGGGACGAAACGAGTGAAAAGAATGATGTGATTTGCCTGTTCATCATTATGATTATTCGTTAGAATAAGCAGATTTTTCAGTTCAAGTTATAACATTTATAAAAGGTGAATGATGAAAGCCTCTATTATCAGTAAATTAGAAACATTAGATGAGCGTTATGAAGAGTTACAGGCGTTGCTTGGCGACCCTTCAGTAATCAATGATCAGGAGAAATTCAGAGCATATTCAAAAGAGTATTCACAATTGGAAGAGGTGGTGAAATGTTTTGCTCGCTGGAAACAGCTTAATAGTGATTTGCAAGAGGCACAAATTCTACTTGATGACCCGAGTATGAAAGAGATGGCGGAAGAAGAAATTGCACATTGTACTCAAGGCATTGAAGAGAGCGAACAACAGTTACAGATTCTATTGTTACCGAAAGATCCGAATGATGAGTATAACTGTTATTTAGAAATTCGTGCTGGGACTGGTGGCGATGAAGCTGGAATTTTTGCTGGTGATTTGTTCAGAATGTACAGCCGTTATGCGGAAAGTAAGCGTTGGCGTACGGAGGTGTTGAGTGCGAATGAGAGCGAGCAGGGTGGTTATAAAGAGATTATCGTCAAAATCAGCGGTGAGAATGTTTATGGTCAATTAAAATTTGAATCCGGTGGTCATCGTGTGCAACGTGTGCCAAAAACTGAATCGCAAGGTCGAATTCATACTTCAGCCTGTACTGTGGCAGTAATGCCGGAATTGCCGGAATCCGCCTTGCCTGAAATTAATCCAGCCGATTTGCGTATTGATACTTATCGTTCATCCGGTGCCGGAGGACAGCACGTTAATACCACCGATTCTGCGGTGCGTATTACTCATATTCCAACCGGTATTGTGGTGGAATGTCAGGATGAACGTTCACAACATAAAAATAAAGCGAAAGCGATGTCAGTGTTGGCATCCAGATTAGTGCAGGCGGAAGAGGAGCGTAAAGCCGCAGAGCAAGCGGATACTCGACGTAGTTTGTTAGGATCGGGAGATCGTTCCGATAAAATTCGTACTTATAACTACCCACAAGGGCGTGTTACCGATCATCGCATCAATTTAACCTTATACCGTTTGGATGAAATTATGAACGGAAAAATTGATGACTTAATTCAACCTATTATCACCGAATATCAAGCGGAACAGCTTGCTGCTTTATCTGAAAATGAGTAATTCGCACTTGAATTATCAGCAATGGTTGCGACAGGCGGTTGCACGATTAAGTGCCGCACAGAGTAGCGAGGATGCGAAAATAGATGCAAATGCCTTATTGTGCTTTGTGACAGAGAAAAACAAAGCACAAATTATGGCATTTGCAGAAACAGGATTAAGTGAAGCACAGCAGCAACGCTTGGAACTGTTGCTGCAACGTCGTCTACAAGGCGAGCCGATCGCCTATATTCTTGGTGAAAAAGGATTTTGGAGTTTGGATTTATTGGTTTCGCCGGTAACGCTGATTCCAAGAGCCGATACCGAATGTTTGGTGGAAACAGCGTTATCGCTATTGCAGCACTATTCAAGCGAAGTGGCGTTATCAATTTTAGATTTAGGCACAGGAACTGGGGCGATTGCGCTAGCGTTAGCATCTGAATTAACCCAACAAAAGCGAGATTATCGCATTATTGGCGTAGATCGTGTGGCAGAATCAGTGCTGTTGGCAAAACAAAATAGGCAACGTAACCATTTAACCAATGTTGAGTTTATGCAAAGTGACTGGTTTTCATCCTTGTCAACACAAAAATTTGATTTTATTGTCAGTAATCCACCTTATATTGCCGAAAATGATCCTCATCTTAAACAAGGGGATGTGCGTTTTGAGCCGTTATCCGCACTGGTAGCAAAAAAGGAAGGATTAGCGGATATTGAACGAATTATTGAGCAAGCAACTGCCTTTATGAATACCGGCGGATATTTGTTGATTGAGCACGGTTGGCAGCAGGCGGATGCAGTGCAGGCACTGTTTAAACGTTATAATTGGTGTGCAGTAAAAACCGTTTTAGATTATGGTGGCAATCAGCGTGTCACCTATGCAAAGTGGGATAGGTAGTATGGAAAAAAATAGAATAATAGATAATGATGAGGCGCTTAGAATCGCTTTAGAAAGAGAAAAAGCAGGGAAATATTTATTAAATCAACTTATCTCTTTTAACCAAATTATTGATGCCGATTTCAAGAAAAGCAGTATCTATTCCAGATTAGGGCATTTGATTCGTGAATTTGGCAAATTTATTGAAGGGGAAACAGATGTCAAAATGCGAGTACATCTGTTGCTTCAGTTTTTCTATGGAGAAAAAGGCTTTTTTTGTGATCGTGAAACCTATTTTCACGCCTCCAATCTGATGTTGCCTCACGTCTTTGCCACCAAAGAGGGAACGCCGGCAGTGTTAGGGTCAATATTACTTTTTATTGCCGCTAATTTTCATTTGCCGATACGTGGTGTGAATTTCCCAACACAATTTTTATTGCGGGTGGATGTGGATGATGAAGTTGCTTTTATCGACCCTTGGAACGGTAAATATGTTTCTCAGGAAACCATTCAAACGTGGTTGGAAGGCTATCTTGGCTTTGGCACACCGTTATCGGAAGAGTATGTTGGTGTAGGTGATTTAATTGATTTGGAAGATAGAATGTATCAAGTGCTAAAAAGCGCTTTAATTCGGGAAGGACGTAATGAACAGGCGTTAGCGTTGATTGAACATCGTTTATCGGAAACGCCAGATGATCCTTATGAAATTCGAGATCGAGGGGTGGTTTATGGCAATATGGAATGTTTTCATTTGGCAGTTCCAGATTTAACCTATTTTATTGAGCAGTGTCCGCAAGATCCGGTAGCTCCGTTAATCAGATTACAATTACAGGATTTAAAACATATTCCTTATTCATTTCAATAAGTTATAGGAAATATTTATGCAAAATAAGATTATACAAGTAGGTAATATAGAAATTGCGAATGACAAACCGTTTGTGCTGTTCGGCGGTATGAATGTGTTGGAAAGTCGTGATATGGCGATGCAAGTTTGTGAACAATATGTTAAAGTGACAGACAAGTTAAACGTGCCGTATATTTTTAAAGCTTCTTTTGATAAAGCGAACCGTTCTTCAATCCATTCTTATCGTGGCCCTGGAATGGAGGAAGGTTTAAAAATTTTTGAAGAATTAAAGCAAACTTTCGGTGTTAACATCATTACCGATGTTCACGAAGTTTATCAATGTCAACCGGTTGCTGAAGTGGTGGATATTATTCAATTGCCGGCGTTTTTAGCTCGCCAGACCGATTTAGTAGAAGCAATGGCACGCACCGGTGCTGTGATTAATGTGAAAAAACCGCAGTTTTTAAGTCCGGGGCAAATGGGAAATATCGTTGAAAAAATTAAAGAGTGTGGCAATGATAAAGTGATTTTGTGTGATCGAGGTACTAATTTTGGTTACGACAATTTAGTCGTGGATATGTTAGGTTTCAGTATTATGAAACAGGTGTCGAAAGGTTGCCCTGTTATTTTTGATGTAACGCATTCTTTACAGTGCAGAGATCCATTTGGTGTAGCATCAGGTGGTCGTCGCGCACAGGTTACTGAATTAGCAAGATCTGGTTTGGCAGTTGGTTTGGCAGGATTGTTTTTGGAGGCTCATCCAGAACCAGCAAAAGCAAAATGTGATGGACCTTCCGCACTGCCTTTAGATAAACTTGAACCGTTTGTGTCGCAAATCAAAGCGGTGGACGATTTAGTGAAAAGTTTTGTGGAGTTAGATACTTCAAATTAAGAAAATTTGTGATAAATGCGATAGAAATGCGTTTACGTTTCCTAGTAACGTTAAATAAAAAGTGTATCATTCCCGACTAATATAAGGAGCCGAATATGAAAATTGTATTTTTAGACAGTACCGCTATTCCTAAACATATCCCTATCCCTCGTCCTAAGTTTGAACACGAATGGGTGGAATATGAATATACTTCGGCAGATCAGGTGATTGAACGAATGCATAATGCAGAAATTGCCGTTACCAGTAAGGTGATTTTTAGTCGAGAAGTGATGCAGCAATTGCCAAAATTGAAACTGATTGCTATCACAGCGACCGGAACTAATAATGTTGATCTTAATGCAGCAAAAGAATTGGGTATTACCGTTAAAAATGTTAGCGGATATTCTTCTGTTACCGTACCTGAACACGTTCTTGGTATGATTTATGCTTTACGCCACAGTTTGATGGGGTGGTATCGCGATCAGCTCAGCGATAAATGGGTGGACTGTAAGCAATTTTGTTATTTTGATTATCCGATAAAAGATGTAAAAGGCTCAGTATTAGGTATTTTGGGTCGTGGTAATTTAGGTTGTGAAGTCGGACGTTTGGCAGAACTGCTCGGAATGAAAGTATTGTTCGCTGAACATCGAGGTGCAGAAACTATCCGTGAAGGCTATACCAAATTTGAAGATGTTTTGGCTCAAGCCGATATTATTACCTTGCATTGTCCATTGACTGAAACCACACAAAATTTAATCAATCGTGAAACATTGGCACTTTGTAAGGATGGTGCTTTATTGATCAATACCGGTCGTGGTCCGTTGGTGGATGAACAGGCAGTGTTTGAAGCACTATCTTCCGGAAAATTGTCAGGTGCCGCATTGGATGTGATGCGTCAAGAGCCACCGGAAAAAGGCAATGTTTTAATGGAGGCGGCGAAACGTTTACCAAATTTATTGATTACTCCACATATTGCGTGGGCATCAGATTCTGCGGTAACCACTTTGGTGAATAAAGTTACACAAAATATTGAAGAGTTTGTCGCAACAGGTAAATGAGTATTGACACTATAACAGATACGAATGAAATAATGGGTGTGTTTTTGCACCCATAATTTTTATTAAATTTAAACAAAAGAGCTATTTAGGGTAAAAAATAAGGAAAATTATGTCGGTAAACGTCCCATTAATGGTGGCATTACGTTATTGGCGATCCAAAAGTGGTGATCGTTTTGGTCGCTTAGTTACACGTTTGGCAGGTGTCGGAATTACCTTAGGCGTTATGGCATTAATTATTGTATTATCGGTAATGAACGGATTAGAAGATTACCAGAAACAGAATGTACTGGAGAATATTCCGCAAGCGATCATTACCCCACAACAGTCGCCATTCTCTTTAACGCAAGATCAACTACCGAAATTACCAGATTTTGTTACTAAAGTTGTGCCGATTAATCGAGCAAATGTGATTATGCAAAGCAGTGATGGTTTAAGTGCGGCCCAATTAATTGGGGTACAACAGCGTCAGGATGACCCGTTATTAAGCGGTGTTGATGAGAAATTGGCAACACTGATACCACCGGGGGAGTTTAATCTGATCATCGGAGCACAACTTGCGCGTCAAAATAAATTGGTTGTCGGCGATAAAGTACGGTTATTGATTCCGGAAAACAGTGTTTATACGCCGTTAGGGCGTATGCCGATGCAGCGTCTGTTCACAGTGGCAGCGATTTATCCTGACTGGAGTGCAGATAATCAGATCTTTGCTGCTTTGCAGGATGTGGGTAGATTATTACGATTAAAGCCGGATCAAGTGCAGGGGCAACGTCTGTTTTTACAAGATCCTTTCTTGATTACCGAGTTGCTGAACTATTTCCCGAAAGATAAATGGCAGATTGATGATTGGCGCAGTCAAAAAGGGGAGTTTTTCCAATCGGTGAAAATGGAAAAAAATATGATGTCGCTGTTGGTCAGTCTTATCATTTTGGTTGCAATTGCGAATATTGTTACTTCACTAAGCTTAATGGTATTGGATAAACAAAGTGAAATTGCCATTTTACAAACGCAAGGTTTTACTCGTTTGCAGGTGATGGCGATTTTTATCTATCAAGGGATGTTGATTGGGTTTTTAAGCACTCTTATTGGAGCAATATTGGGCATATTATCCGCCAATTACCTCACACCTGTTCTTAGCTGGTTTGATTCGTTAAGTTTTCCGTTACCAACCGTAATAGATCCGGAACAGATTATCGTGATCATTTTATTTTCATTAACTTTATCTTTTATTTCAACGCTTTATCCGGCATATCGAGCAGCAAAAATTGAACCGGCGGAGGCGTTACGCTATGAGTAATTTTATGACAGATACTACTAATCAGACACAACCATTATTAGCTTGTCAGCAGCTTTCTAAAATTTATCAAGAGGGCGATAAGCCAATGACAGTGTTACAGAATGTCTCTTTTCAGTTATATCGAGGCGAATTAACGGCGATTGTAGGCAGCTCCGGATCAGGAAAAAGTACATTATTGCATCTGTTGGGCGGGTTGGATAAACCCTCTTCGGGCGAGGTTTTTTTAAACGGTGAGCAATTATCTACACTTTCTGACCGACAAGTGGCACAGCTACGCAATCGCCATTTAGGATTTGTCTATCAATTTCACCATTTAATGGCGGATTTTACTGCATTGGAAAATGCGGCAATGCCAATGTTGATTGCTGGAAAAGATCGTCGAGAAGCTTATCAACAGGCGGAGGTTATGTTAACAGCAGTGGGATTGACTCATCGTATTAATCATCGTCCTTCGGCATTATCAGGCGGTGAACGACAACGGGTTGCTATTGCCAGAGCATTGGTGAATAATCCTGACTTAGTGTTGGCGGATGAACCAACTGGTAATCTTGATCAAAAAACAACAGAAAATATTTTTGAATTAATTCAACAACTTAATCAAGAAAAAAACATTGCATTTTTATTAGTGACACACGATCTATCATTAGCGGCAAAATTACAGAAAAGATATCTTATGCGTGACGGGATACTTAGCATAGAGGAATGTTTATGATGAGTACGCCGTTTTTTATCAGCTGGCGTTATCAGCGAGCGAAACAGAAAAATCGCTTGGTTTCATTGATTTCGTGGTTTTCAACCTTAGGCATTGCGTTAGGTGTTGCTGTTTTAATTATTGGCTTAAGTGCAATGAACGGCTTTCAACGAGAATTGGATCAACGCATTTTGGCGGTTGTGCCACATATTGATATTAGTGGTTATCAAAAAGAGCCGATTCAAAATTGGCAAAAATTAGTACAAGCATTGCATACGAACAGAGAGATTAAAGGCATTTCGCCTTATGTAACTTTCACTACTTTGGCGGAAGCTGGCGGTAAATTGAAAGTGATTCAGGTGAAAGGCATTGAGCCTAAATTATTGCAACAAGTGAGTGCAGTTGGGCAATTTGTGTTGGATGGGCATTGGCAAACTTTTTCCGAAAAAAATCAAGGAATTATATTAGGTTATGGCATTGCTAAAGATCTCAATGTTAATGTCGGTGATTGGGTGTCGTTATTGGTATCTAATCAAAATCAGCAAGAACTTAACAAAATGACACAACCTCAACGTCACCGTTTGCAGGTTGCTGGAATTTTGCGTTTAGACGGACAGCTAGATCACAGCTATGCGTTTATTCCATTAGCATTGGCTCAACAATATCTTGATTATCAACCTACACAGGTAAGTGGTGTTGAGGTTGCAGTTTATTCACCTTTTGCTGTCAATAATTTTGATTTTTCCTCACTAGCAGATTATCCACAAGTGTTAACAGCACATAGCTGGATAGAGCGTTTCGGTTATATGTATCGTGATATTTCGTTAATCAAAACCGTGATGTATCTTGCAATGGTGTTGGTGATTGGTATTGCTTGTTTTAATATTATTTCTACCTTAATTATGGCTGTGAAAGACAAACAGGGGGACATTGCCATTTTGCGTACATTAGGTGCTAACAGTGGTTTTATACGCCGAATTTTCCTCTGGTATGGCTTATTTTCCGGAATGAAAGGCTGTTTATGGGGGATTATTTTGGGTATTGTGGTGGCGCTGAATTTAACCGAGATTATTTACGTGATTGAAAAAATCTTCCATACTAAAATTTTATCGGATGGCGTTTATTTTATTGATTTTATGCCGAGTGAATTGCATTTCAGTGATGTTGGTTTGGTATTTGTTGCTACTTTGCTATTAAGTTTGCTTGCCTCACTTTATCCGGCAATTCGTGCAGCAAAATTACAACCGGCGAAAGTTTTAAATAATCATTAAAAAAGTGTTGAAAATAAAACATTATATGCTAGTATTTGCACTAGTTTAGTAGTACATAAAAACAAGAGAGTATTTAAATGGCAGTGATTAAAAAAGATATTCGTATTGAAAACGATGATGTTCGTATTGCAAAAGTAGAGCAACTTCTTCCCCCGATTGCATTATTGGAAAAATATCCGGCAAGTAAAGTCGCAGCAAAAACCGTTAAACAGGCTCGCCAAGCAGTACATAATATTTTACACAAAGAAGATGATCGCTTATTGGTTGTTATTGGACCTTGTTCAATTCACGATCCTGAAGCAGCATTGGATTATGCGAAACGTTTAAAAGTGTTGCGTGAAGAATTGAAAGGTGAACTGGAAGTGATTATGCGTGTCTATTTTGAAAAACCACGCACAACTGTGGGTTGGAAAGGTTTAATTAACGATCCTCATCTAGATCACACTTATACTCTTAATGACGGTTTAAGAATGGCACGTAAATTATTATCAGATATTAATGATCTTGAAGTGCCATCAGCCGGTGAGTTTTTAGATATGATCACACCACAATATATTGCTGATTTTATGAGCTGGGGGGCAATCGGCGCAAGAACCACTGAATCTCAAGTGCATCGTGAATTAGCTTCTGGTTTATCTTGTGCGGTTGGTTTCAAAAACGGTACTAACGGTGGTGTAAAAATTGCATTAGACGCTATTGGTGCAGCAGAATCAGGACACTATTTCTTGTCTGTTACCAAATTTGGTCATTCTGCGATTGTGGCTACAAAAGGAAACAATGATTGTCATATTATTTTACGTGGTGGCGATAAAGGTCCGAATTACTCAAAAGAACACGTCTTAAAAGTGGCGAATGACATTGAAAAAAGTGGCAGAATCCCACACGTAATGATCGATTTTAGTCACGCAAACAGTTCAAAACAGTTCAAAAAACAACTTGAAGTGTGTGATGATGTTTGTCGTCAATTAAGCGAAGGTTCAACCCATATTTTCGGGGTAATGATTGAAAGCAACCTTGTTGAAGGTCGTCAAGATATTATTGATGGTAAAAACTCACTGGTTTATGGGCAAAGTGTAACTGATGCTTGCATTGGCTGGGAAGATACCGAAAAATTGTTATATGATCTTGCCGAAGCCGTGAAAGCTAGACGTGCAAAACTTGCTTAGTTATTTTCAAAATATGAGGTAATACGGGGTGAAATATTTCACCCCGTATTTTTTCTGAATACAATTTAAAACCTCGCTCTTTATGGTAGGGTTAGCTGTTCTTTTAGTCTTTTCTAATCAGTATTTATTGTTTGATGGTTAGTTTGTTAAATATCAAAATGTATGAAGTTTTATAGAAAGAATAAAGAATATTTAGATGAATTTTCATTCTCCGGTGAGCAAATAAGTCTCTTAAAATTCAAAAAATGATGGTATGTAAATTAGCAACCATCATTTTTTTAATTATTCTCTTCCCGGAAGTTTTTTCCAAGTGACTTCATTGCGTAAATAGACCGGTTCGAGTGCGGTGGCAGAGATGGAGTTATTTTGGGCATAGGCTAGTTTTGCAAGAGATAACATATATTTAGCGGAAGGCAAAGTGATGTTGCTCTCTTTAGCCGAAACAGCGGAAAGCTCAGTATATGCTGCCCAACCGCTACCGACTTTAAGGGTGTTCTTATAATCTCCTGTTAATTGTAAAAACAAATTTTGCGGAGCAATAACCTGTTCTTCAATAATAGTTTGCCAATGATCATATTGTACGCCGTCCAAAATAACTGCCTGATATTGCAGTTGTGAAAAATAGACTTCATTCATTCTGGCATCAATAGCACTTAACACGCTTTTTGCTTGTTGTTGCTCATAAGCGGCTTGTGCCATAGCGGTTAATGTTGAGACAGGGTAGAGCGGTAAATCTGCACCCAACGCCAACCCTTGCGCAACAGAAACGCCAACACGTACACCGGTAAAACTGCCGGGACCACGCCCTAATACAATACCATCAACTTGCGTTAATTTGATTCCGGATTGTTGCAGTAATTGATCTATCATCGGCAAAATACGTTGTGTATGTGTGCGTTGTGCGATTTCATCGAAAAAGGTGATTTCATCGTTAAAAAGTAATGCAACGGAACAGGCTTCGGTTGAAGTGTCTAATGCGAGTAAAGTAGGTTTCATTCTGTTTTATCCTTAATTTTTTGCAAAAAATTGATTACTTTCGTTAAATCCCGAGTACGCTTTGCTGGTGGGAGGCTTTGTAAAAATTGTTGTCCATAGGGGCGTGTTACAATACGAGAATCACAAATGATGATTGCACCGCGATCATTAATATCGCGAATTAAACGCCCTACACCCTGTTTTAAAGTAATAATGGTTTCAGGAATTTGAATATCATTAAACGGATCACCGCCTTGTAAACGACAATCTTCAATTCGTGCTTTTAGTAGCGGTTCGTCCGGTGAAGCAAATGGCAATTTATCAATAATTACCAAAGAAAGTGCATCGCCACGAACATCAATGCCTTCCCAAAAACTTTGGGTTGCAACAAGAACAGTATGCTTGTTTTGCGTAAATTGTTGCAATAATTTGCTTTTGTTGGTTTCTCCTTGTAGTAACACATTTAAATGGCTATGTTGGCGAAAGTAATCAGCAAAGCCTTTCATCATAAAAATTGAGGTGCAAAGCACAAAACAATTCCCTTGATTAGCTTCAATAATCGGTAACAGCATTTGAGCTAATTGTTGTAGCGTATTACCACGGTTGCTTGCCGGCAGATAACGTGGAATACAGAGTAGAGCTTGTTCTTCATAATTGAAAGGGCTATGCAAAATTTTCTTCTGTGCATTGATAATACCTAACTCGGCAGCAAAATGGGAAAAATTATCGCCGGAATCTAGTGTAGCAGAAGTGAAAATCCACGCTGCTTGCTGTTTTTCCAGTTGTAGCTGAAATTTATCGGCAATGGTCAATGGGGTGATGTGCAGGCTAAACTGTTTACCGAATATTTCAAACCAGTAACAGTAACCAACTTGTTGTACCTGTGCTAAACGGTCGCTTAATTTTATTAAATCTTCAATGCGTTCGATAATGCGATCCAATGTTTCGTTACGCTTTTCTCCTTTTTTTGCTACTTCCAGTAGAAATTTCAATTTATCTTGTAGTTGCTGAAAAGCTTTGACAATTTCATCTTTGGCAAAGAGTTGCCGTAAATCACCACGTTGGTTATCCAATCCAAAAGTTAAACGGAAATCTTGAGTAATTTTTTCCAATAAATCACTTGCTTTGCCTAATTGCGTCATATCTTTCAGTTCAGAGCGGTAAACTAGATTCACATCACGACAAAGTTCAAAAATTTGGCGAGAACTGAGCGTTTCACCGAAATATTGGCAGGCGACAGTCGGCAATTGGTGAGCTTCATCAAAAATAATAACATCGGCATTGGGAATGAGTTCTCCGAAACCGTTCTCCTTAATCGCCATATCAGCGAAAAAGAGATGATGATTGATCACCACTAAATCGGCTTCAATCGCTTTTTGACGAGCTTTTAACACAAAACAATCTTTATAAAACGGGCAATCCGCACCAAGGCAGCTTTCTGTAGTGCTAGTCAGTTGTGGAATAATGGCACTGTCTTCCGGCAGTGCATTACACTCGCTTAAATCTCCGGATTTTGTTGCATTACGCCATTTTTGCACCGCTTTTAAATCTTTTAATAGCGAACGATCACCTAAAATACCGCGATGGTAGATTTTATCCAACCGATCTAAACAGAGATAATTTGCTCTTCCTTTAAGTAGAGCGATTTTACCATCAAACTTCATAGCCTTAATAATAGTGGGGAGATCACGCTGAAACAGCTGATCTTGCAAATTTTTAGAACCGGTGGAAATAATGGTTTTTTCTTTATTGAGCAGTGCTGGAATTAAATAGGCGAAAGTTTTGCCTGTGCCTGTGCCGGCTTCAACAATGAGTTGTGATTGTTTTTCTATTGTATTTAATACGGCTGTTGCCATCTCAAGCTGTTCAAGGCGAGGTTGAAATTTGGCGATAGATTTACTGAGTAAGCCATCAGTGGAGAAAATTTGTTGTAGTTGTTGGATTTTTGACATTTTTACCAGTAATTTTTTAGAAAAGTTTTAACTATCTCAATAAATGGGAGAATTTTCAGATTATAACTTTTTTTCACGCACTAATCGATCTATGCTAGCACCAATATTTTCCGATTATTTTTTGAGGTATAAATAATGACATTTTCGCTGTTAAACAAAATGCAGTTTATTGAACAGATTCATCCCAATATTTCTCTGCAACGCTATAATGAAATTTCGATGATTGTGGTGGAACACGAAACCGGTCGGGCGATTGTTTCGTTGCAGGGGGCGCAATTATTAAGCTGGCAACCTAAGTATGCGGCGCAGGATATATTATGGTTGAGTGATGCAGAACCTTTTAAACAAGGAATTGCAATTCGTGGTGGTATACCGATCTGTTATCCGTGGTTTGGTGCAAATGGCGAACCGGCACACGGTTTTGCGCGCTTGCGGCAATGGGTGTTGAGTGATTGGCAAGTATCCGAACACGAAGTGAAGTTAATTTTTGGGTTATATTCTGAAAATAATATTGCGATTGCGCGAGTAAGAATGGCATTTTCTGAAGATTGTAGGGTTAAATTTACCCAATTAGATAACAGCGAAGCACAATTAGCATTGCATACTTATTTTAATATTGGTGATATTGAGAAGACCACAATTTTTGGGTTGCCGAAACATTGTTTTGATTCAGTAGCCAAAGAGGAGATTGATGTAGTATCACCATTGTCTATTCATCAACATACTGATTATATATATTCTGGTGAAAACCGTATTAATCATATTGAAGATAAGGCAAATGCGCGTTTTATTGAGGTGGAACATCATAATGCGAGCAATGTTGTGGTATGGAATCCGTGGCATAAAGCGACCAGTGCGATGAACGAATATGGATACCGCACAATGCTTTGTGTAGAAACTGCACGGATTGATCAAAAGATTAAACAGGATGATTCAGTTGAAGTGCGTATTGCACAACAATAATCAGAAAAAATCTGTCTAACGGTTAACAGATGAAGTTAGGCAGATTTTTATTTATATTATTCTTTCCAAATAATGTGATATTGACGATCCTGTTCTTGATGTGAAATCAAAATTTTGGCAAAAATATCATCCATTTCATCATTATCATTAATTAATCCAACCCAGACTTCAGCAAATTCATCAGGATCAATCAATACACCGATTTCATTGTCCCAATTATCACTGGTTTCAACCATTTCAACTGCACCACGTTGCTCAAATTGAAGGTTAAACAATATAATATCAGCAGGATCAAGATTTTCTGGCGCCATTTCAAGAAAAATATCATAGGCGATATCGATTGCTGTATCCGGATCGAGTTTTTGAATTTCAGTCATAAAAATACCTGTGTAAGTGAAATTAAACTAATAGCTCATAAATATGAACATCTAAAAATTGTTCGTGTTTGTAGCCGACCTGATGCAGTGTTCCGACTTTATTAAAACCGAATTTTTGGTGTAAAGTAATACTTGCTAAATTGGTTCCTGTAATTAATGATACGATTAAATGGGTGGCGGAATTTTTTTTAGCCAGCTCAATAATGGCACTCATTAATTGTGAGGCGATACCTTGCCGTCTTGCCGATGGTGCAATATAAACAGAAAGTTCAACTGTTGAATTGTATGCTGCTTTTTCCGCATAGCGAGAGAGTGAGGCATAACCAAGCACTTCACCGTCACGTTCGGCAATCAATAGTGGATGATTATTTTTGTTGTGTTCATCAAACCAACTTTGTCTTTCCATAAGTGACTTAGGCTGTAAATCAAAGGTGGCAACACCATTAATGATTTCGTGATTATAAATGTCTAGTAATGCTGGTAAATCCTGCTGTTGTGCTGGTCTAATAATTGTAATGGGCATCTTTTTCTCCTTTTATTATTCCTGTTGCAACAACTGTAGCATAGGCAATAGATCCTGTTCTAACCATTGCAGATTGACATACTCTTGGCGAATGCTACGCTTTAGCAACAGAATCATTAACGTATCATAAAGTGTTTTTTCCTCAAGCAGTTCTAATTCCTGCATCAATTTTTGCATATTTTGGATATTTTGCTGATGAGCGAGCTGTCGTTTTTTTACTGCGCTGAATGCCATTTGCGGATGACATTTCAATGCTGCCAAAATGCGAGAGATAAACTCATCTCGTAAAATTCCGTTTGTTAGCGTGCTTTCCAGCAGCCATTTTTTCAGCTGTTGTTCACCCTGATCGGTTAATTGATACTCTTTGCGATCAGGTTTCCCCTGTTGGAAATGCAACGAAAAAGAGATTAACCCCTGTTTTTCTAATAAATTTAATTCTCGATATACCTGCTGATGAGTTGCTTGCCAGATTAATCCATAAGTTTGTGAAAATTTTTTACTGATATCATAACCGGTGGCAGCTTGATGTGCCAAAATTGAAAGTATTGTATGAGATAACGCCATAACTGTTTAGGATAAATAAGAATGGCGATATTTTACTGAATTTAGGCAGATTTATATAGTTAAAAAACGGTAGTAAAATTCACCACCGTTTTATTTGTTTTGCTAAAATTATCCTGTATTACGCATTCCGGCAGCAATACCGGTAATGGTAATCATCAAAGCTTGTTCTAAGGCGTGGTTATTTTCACCACTACGTAATCGATGCAATAATTCTACCTGCAATAGATTGAGAGGATCGGTATAAATATTGCGCAATTTAATCGATTCAGCAATCCACGGTAGATCCGCCATTAAACGGTCTTCGTGTGAAAGTGAAAGCAAGGTTTGAAGATCAGCTTTCAGTTGTTCACGTAATGATTCTCCTAAGTACCACAGATTTTCCGGTACTAAGCGTTGATCATAATATTCAGCTAACCATAAGTCGGTTTTACTGAATACCATTTCGACCATTCCGATACGAGTAGAAAAAAATGGCCAGGACTTACACATCTCTTCAATGGTTTCCCTTTTACCTTGTTCAAATAACGTGCGTAATGACGCACCTACGCCAAGCCACGCTGGTAGCATTAAGCGATTTTGCATCCAAGCAAAAATCCAAGGAATAGCTCGTAAACTTTCGACACCACCGGTTGGGTTTCTTTTTGCGGGACGAGAACCAAGAGGTAATCTTGAAAGTTCTTGTTCTGGTGTTGCTGCACGGAAATAGGGTACAAAGTTGGCATTACCACGAACCACTTGTCTATAAATTTTACAAGAAGTGTCGGCAAGTTCATTCATAATTTCACGCCAACCCTGTTTTGGGTTTGGTGGTGGTAATAGATTGGCTTCTAAAACAGCACTAGCATAAAGATCTAAGCTTTGTACGGCCACTTCTGGCAACCCCAATTTGAAACGAATCATTTCACCTTGTTCGGTTACGCGTAAACCATTTTTTAAAGATTTAGGTGGTTGAGAGAGCAGCGCAGCGTGAGCTGGAGCTCCACCACGACCGATAGTACCGCCACGTCCGTGGAACAGTGTTAACTCGATACCGCGATCTTCACAAAGATTGACCAATGCTTCTTGAGCGCGATATTGCGCCCAAGAAGCAGCCATCATTCCGGCATCTTTGGCAGAATCGGAATAGCCGATCATAATCATCTGTTTATTATTTATAATGCCCCGATACCAGCCGATATCAAATAATTGCTGCATTACAGTTTCAGCATTATCCAAATCATCCAAAGTTTCAAATAGTGGTACTACCGGCAATGCACGTTTAATGCCAGCTTCTTTTAGCAGAAGGTGAACAGCCAATACATCAGAAGCTGTGCGTGCCATTGAAATAATGTAGCAAGAGATAATACCTTGTGGCTGTTGTGCTACAATTTTGCAGGTATCTAAAGTTTCTTTTGTTTCTGCTGAAGGGTGCCAATCTTGCGGAATTAATGGGCGGCGAGAACTTAATTCACGAATCAGGAATGCCTGTTTATCATCTTCACTCCATTGTGAATAGTCACCTAGACCGATGTAGCGAGTAATTTCAGCAATAGCTTGTTCGTGGCGAGAACTTTCTTGACGAATATCCAAACGAGAGAGAGTAACACCAAAACAACGAATACGGCGTAAGCAGTCAAGTAATAAGCCGTTAGCAATAATCCGCATTCCGCAAGCACATAGTGATTGATAGCAGTCGTATAGTGGCTGCCATAATTGTTCATCAGTAGTAATAATCTGTTCCAGATGAATTGTTGGTGTACGGTTAGCCAATTTATCATCAAAATAATTTAGGGTGTTGTTAAGACGAACACGAAGATCTTTTACTACTGTTCGGTATGGTTCCTCGTGATCACCATATTTTTGTATAAATTCAGGAGAGCATTCAATCATAGAGAGTTCATCAGAAAGCTGCTGAATATCAGTGAGGAATAGTTCTGCCGCTTTCCAACGAGCCAAATATAAAACTTTTTGCGTAACTTCAGCTGTAACAAATGGATTGCCGTCACGGTCGCCACCCATCCAAGAGGAGAAACGAACAGGGGCTAAATCAACAGGTAATTGAAATTGTAGATGTTGTTTCAAATCCTGATTTAATTGACGTAAAAATTGTGGCACGGCAGACCATAAGCTATTTTCAATAACTGCAAATCCCCATTTAGCTTCTTCAAATGGAGTAGGGCGTTGTGTACGGATTTCATTAGTGTGCCACGCCTGAGCAATCAATTGCAGAAGACGACGCTCAATTTGTTGGCGCTCAAGTAGGGTTAGATCGGCATTTTCCAATTTACGCAGACAATTATTGATCTCAACATATTTATGTACTAAAGAGCGGCGAGTTACTTCGGTCGGATGTGCAGTTAATACTAGTTCAATCAATAGTTGTTGTACGGCTTCAATTATTTGTTGCTTTGAAACATTATTATCCTGCTTTAAACGAGTAAGCAACGCTGCGATAGAGCGTTCAGACATTACTTCATCAGTATGGTGGCGAGAAATAGTTTGGTATTGTTCGGCAATATTCGTGAGGTTTAAAAATTGACTGAAAGCACGCGCCACTGGAATAATATTATTCGGGGAGATATTTTCTAATGTTTGCAATAGTTGTTGACGTGCCTGTTCATCGCCGGAACGAGAGCTTTTTGATAAAATTCTTATTTTTTCAATAAGTTGAAGAATATCATTTCCTTGAGCATCGCTGATAGTTTCGCCAAGCATATGTCCAAGCATATTGATATTGTTGCGCATTGCAGAATATTGTTCGATCATTGTTGTACCTCATTTCACTTTCGATAGTGGTAGATATAACAAAAAAAGGAGAATAAGGTCAAACGATAATTAATTTATTTAATAAAAAAATTGTTTGTTAGATTATTTTTAATAAAATTCATAATTCTTAGATAAAATTTTAGAAAAATTTCAATTTGGGTAAGAATTAAGATAAAAAATGGAGTGGTTGAAAAATGGCATTAAGTGAAGCGTTTTGGCAACAGAAAAGTTTGTTGGAAATGGATGAGGATGAATGGGAAGCGTTATGTGATGGTTGCGGTAAATGCTGCTATCGAAAGTTTATTGAAGGAAAAGGCAAACGACAACGGCTCTATTTTACCCGTATTGCTTGCGATTTGTTGGATTTAGAAACAGGGCGTTGTCGAAATTATGTACATCGTTTTAAATTAATGCCGGACTGCACTAAATTAACCAAGAAAAATTTACCTGATTTCACGTGGTTGCCGAAAACCTGTGCTTATCGATTACTGTATGAGGGCAAACCTTTACCGGAATGGCATCCGCTGTTGGTGGGGAATCAATCTGAAATGCACAAAGCTAATGTGATGGTTACAAATGGTATTCACGAACAGGATGTGATTGATTGGTTTGAGTTTGTGGTGGATGAGTTTTGACTCGGTTGAATTGTAAATTTTATATGCTGCTATGTCATAAAAAAGTCGCTCGATGAGGAGCGACTTGATCTAATCAGTGATTAAAGTACTTTCACAATACTTTCACATAAATAGTCGATATTTTGTTCGGTGATGCCAGCGACATTGATACGACCGGAACGAACAGCATAAATGGCAAATTCTTCTTTTAAGCGATCAACCTGTTCAGGGCTTAATCCACTAAAAGAGAACATCCCGTTTTGTTGAATAATAAAATCGAAATTCTGTTTTGCACCGTGTTTAGCCAGCAATTCCACAAATTTTTGACGCATTGCTTTGATTCTGCCACGCATTTCATCCAATTCAGCAATCCATTCCGCTTTTAGCTGTGCATCATTTAAAACGGTTGCAACAGCACTCGCACCGTGAGATGACGGGTTAGAGTAAAGGGTACGAATGATAACTTTAATTTGGCTGAATGCTTTAGTAGCAATTTCTTCATTGGCAGCAACAAGTGTGAATGCGCCGACACGTTCGTTGTATAAACCGAAGTTTTTGGAATAAGAACTGGCTACTAACAATTCTTGATGGTTTGCGGCAAAAGTGCGTAAGCCGACCGCATCTTCTTCCAAACCGTTAGCAAATCCTTGATAAGCAAAATCGAATAACGGCAACCAGCCTTTTTCAGCCGACATTTTTGCTAATGTTGCCCATTGTTCCGGTGTAGGATCGATACCGGTCGGGTTATGGCAACAACCGTGGAATAATACTACATCACCTGCTTGTGCATTTTCTAAATCAGCAATCATTCCTTCCCAATCCAAGCCGTGAGTAACTTTATCATAATAGCGATAATCACAGATATTCATTCCGACCGCTTTAAAAATGGCGTTATGGTTTGGCCAGGTTGGCGCACTGATCCAAACATTTTTTGCAGAAGTTTGACGTTTAATAAATTCAGCGGCAATACGCAATGCACCGGTACCGCCAAGGCTTTGTGCTGTTTTCGCACGTTTATTTTTGACAATGTCGTGATCAGCACCGAATAATAAAATTTGTGTTTGACGATTAAAATCAGCTAAACCGTCAATGCCAAGATAGTTTTTGGTATTTTCATTGGCAAGTAGACGTTTTTCAGCCTCTTTTACTGCTTTAACGATAGGGGTTTGACCGTTGGCATCTTTATAAACGCCGATACCAAGGTTAACTTTATTACTGCGTGAATCAGCTTTAAATGCTTCACCTAAACCAAGAATAGGATCAGCCGGAGCGGCTTCAATATGTTCAAACATCAGATTTTCCTTCTACATAATTGTTGTGTTAACAGTGTGCTAGTTATACCGTTAAAGCGTTGACTTTGACAAGTGTTTCTAGCGATTTAATTTTATTTTATGCAATTTGTAATTGCTGTTTTGCCCAAGCTAAACCGGATTGGTAATCGTCCGGCAGTAACGGTTCAAGTTGGTTTAAAATCTCTATCAGCTGCATATTATCAGGATGTGCAATATTGATATGCCCCAATTTTCTGCCGGCTCTCACCTCTTTGCCATACCAGTGTAGTTGAGAATAAGGCAATGCCAACCACTCTTTGTGATGTTCGGTGCCGATAATATTGACCATTACGGTCGGCATTCTTGCGACTAATTTGGGCGTCGGTAAATTCAATAATGCACGTAGATGAAGCTCAAACTGGCTGATATTTGCGCCTAGTTGTGTCCAGTGTCCGCTGTTATGTACACGTGGCGCGAGTTCATTGATCAACAATTTATCACCCACCACAAAACATTCCATCGCCATGACGCCGACATAATCTAAATGTTGCATAATTTTACCAAGCATACGTTCCGCTTCAGCTTGCATCGGATGCGGCTTGGTTGATATTATAACACTGTAACGTAAAATGCCTTGTTGCTGTAAATTTTGCGTGATTGGGTAGAAATAGGTACGACCATCGGCGAATCTGGCACCAACCAGAGAAACTTCATTGTCAAAAGGAATGAAGGCTTCGGCGATAGTGTGGTCGAATAACGCTTCAGTAATCACATCGGTATTATGTTGATCGACAATCCATTGACCACGACCGTCATAACCGCCGGTACGACGTTTTACGACCACTTTTTCACCGACATTTTGCCACACCTGTTGCCACGAAGTTTGTGCGGTTAAATGTAGCCACGGAGAAGTAGCAAGTTCAAGCTGATCAAGCAATTGTTTCTGGGTAAGGCGATCTGCAAGATAAGCAAAAATATTTTTATTAATGAAATTTGGGTGAGAAGAAAGCTGTTCGGTTAATGGTGTTTGCTCCCAACGTTCAATTTCGGCTGTTATCAACGCTTGTTGCTCCAATTCAAACAGAGCTTGTTGGAATGCAAGAGGTACAACATTAATATCTAAAGGCGCACCGGCATAACGTAACATTCGACCTAATTGTCCATTACCTAAAACGTAAATTGTTGGATAAAGAGAACTTTTTTGCATAATTATTGATCTATAACTCGTGGATCGGGATGATTTAATACATCATCGGTTTGTTGTTGGCGAAATTGACGTAAACGATTGCTTAAATCAGCATTAAAAACGGCAAGAATTTGTGCTGCAAGCAAACCGGCGTTTGCTGCACCGGCTGGGCCAATAGCTAATGTGCCGACCGGAATGCCTTTTGGCATCTGTACAATAGAATATAAACTATCTACACCACTCAACATTGAGCTTTTTACTGGCACGCCAAGTACAGGAACAAGAGTTTTAGCTGCTAACATTCCAGGCAAATGCGCCGCACCGCCAGCTCCAGCAATAATAACTTTATAGCCATTTTCAGCAGCAGTTTCAGCAAATTGGAATAATTTATCGGGGGTACGATGAGCAGAAACAATTTCAACGTAATAAGGAATTTGTAATTGATCGAGAATATTGGCGGCTTCTTGCATTGTATTCCAGTCACTTTTGGAACCCATTACAATCGCAATTTCAGTTTGAGGCATAACATAATTTCCTAGTAGTGAATTTGAGGGTATAAGGATAGCATTTATTGATGAGCAGTGAAATATGACAATCTTATTTGAATTAAAATCAAAGATAGCGACGATAGGAAGAAACCATTGAAAATCCTTGAAATCAGATTGCAACTTGAGGAATAAAACTTTATCCTAGCACACGTTTTTTTATGTTTTTATGGATGGAAGATTTATGTTACCAAAAGCTAAATATCGGAAAGATTATAAAAAGCCTGATTACACAATTAGTGATATTTTTCTTGAATTTCAACTCGATGCACAACAAACTAAAGTCACGGCAAAGAGCTTGGTGCATAAATTAAATCCAGAAGCGACCAAATTACATCTTGATGGACAAAGCTTAGATTTAGTTTCAATCAAACTGAACGATGAACCATTTTCTCAATATGAAAAAGTAAATGATGGTTTGATTTTAGATTTAGAAACGATTGTACGTGACAAATTTGAATTAGAGATTGTTACCTTAATTTCTCCAGCGAAAAATACATCGTTACAGGGTTTGTATCAATCCGGTGAAGCACTTTGTACCCAGTGTGAAGCGGAAGGTTTCCGTCAAATTACTTATATGTTGGATCGCCCTGATGTGTTGGCACGTTACAGCACACGCATTATTGCCGATAAAGCGCAATATCCGATTTTGCTTTCTAATGGTAATCGCGTTCGTCAAGGGGACTTGGATAATGGATTTCATTGGGTAGAATGGCAAGATCCTTTCCCGAAACCAAGCTATCTTTTTGCATTGGTGGCAGGTGATTTCGATGTATTGCGTGATACTTTCACCACACGTAGCGGACGCGAAGTGGCATTGGAACTTTATGTTGATAAAGGTAATTTAAATCGTGCTGATTGGGCAATGGTCAGTTTGAAGAAAGCAATGAAATGGGATGAAGATCGCTTTGATCTCGAATACGATCTTGATATTTATATGATTGTTGCTGTTGATTTCTTTAATATGGGGGCAATGGAAAATAAAGGTTTAAATATCTTTAACTCTAAATTTGTATTGGCAAACCCACAAACTGCAACTGACAATGATTACCTTGACATAGAAAGAGTTATTGCCCACGAATATTTCCATAACTGGACAGGTAACCGTATTACTTGTCGAGATTGGTTCCAACTCAGCTTAAAAGAGGGGTTGACTGTTTTCCGAGATCAAGAGTTTTCATCTGATACCGGTTCTCGTACTGTGAATCGAATTAATAATGTGAAATTCCTTCGTGCAGTACAATTTGCGGAAGACGCCAGTCCAATGGCACACCCGATTCGCCCAGAAAAAGTAATTGAAATGAACAATTTTTATACTGTTACTGTTTATGAAAAAGGGGCGGAAGTAATTCGTATGATTCATACACTTCTAGGAGAAGAAAAATTCCAAGCAGGAATGAAATTGTATATTGCAGAAAATGATGGAACAGCAGCAACTTGTGAGGATTTTGTTTCCGCAATGGAGCGTGCTTCTGGGGGCGATTTAACTCAATTCCGTCGTTGGTATAGTCAATCTGGTACGCCGGAATTAAACATAACAGATGAATATGATACCAATACTTTGACCTATCGCCTGCATATCAATCAAATGACTCCGCCAACTTTGGATCAAATGGATAAAGTCAATCTACATATTCCAGTTCGTGTTTCCCTGTATGACGAAGCAGGACAAGTGTTGCCATTGAAAGTGCAAGGTGTTGAATTAAGTTCCGATGTGCTGAATATTACACAATATGAACAGACTTTTGAATTTTCACCAGTATACAAAAAACCGGTTCCAGCATTATTAAACGAATTTTCTGCGCCGGTTAAATTAGAATTTCCTTATAGTAAACAACAGTTGATTACCTTAATGAAATTTGCGGAAAACGGTTTTATTCGTTGGGATGCTAGCCAGATGTTATTGGCTAATGAATTACGCCAAAATTTACAGCATTATCAACAAAATGAAACAATGCAACTTTCGGAGGAATTTATTCAGGCACTGCACTATTTGCTGGATAATTATAATCAAGATATTGAATTGACAGCATTAATTTTGACATTGCCGAAAGAAACTGAGTTTGCAGAGTTATTCAAAACCATTGATCCATCAGGTATTCGTGCAGTGCGTAGTTTTATGCAGAAAGAGATTGCTTCTACTTTGAAAGATCAACTATTGCGTTTATATAACTTTACACAGCAAGATGAATATCATATTGATCAGAAGAGTATCGCTTTACGTAGCTTCAATAATGTCTGTTTAAGTTATTTAGCCTTTACCGAATTAGGTAATACGTTAGTGTATAAACATTATACCCACGCTAATAATATGACTGATACTTTGGCGGCATTATCTATGTCAACTCAAGCACAACTAGCTTGCCGTGATGAGTTATTGACAGATTTTGAGCAAAAATGGCAACACGATGGATTAGTGATGGATAAATGGTTTGCGTTGCAGGCAACTCGTCCGGATGAGGATGTGTTAGAAATTGTGCAGAATTTGATGAAACATCCAAGTTTTAATTTTAATAATCCGAATCGGTTACGTGCATTAGTAGGTAGTTTTTGTTCACAAAATCCAAGTGCATTCCACGCAATTGATGGTTCAGGCTATCGTTTCTTAGTTGATGTTTTGATTCGTTTAAATAGTTCAAATCCACAGGTGGCAGCACGTTTAATTGAACCATTAATTCGTTTGTCACGATATGACAATCAGCGACAAACATTGATGAAGCGCGGTTTGGAACGTTTGAGAGAAGTAGAAAATCTTTCTCGTGATTTATTTGAGAAAATAGACAAGGCATTACAATAAACTAAAAGAGAGGCACTAGCCTCTCTTTTTCTATTAAAATATTACAGTTAACTATCCAGCGAGGTGTACGAGTATGTATCAAATAATTCGCAAAGTCTTATTTTCATTAGATGCGGAAAAAGCCCACGAATTAACAATTCATTTATTGGGGATGGTCGGTCATAGTCCGGCAAAATGTTTGCTTGAGAAATATTTTCAAGTTACAGGAACACCAAAACAATGTATGGGAATTACTTTTAAAAATCCGATTGGATTAGCAGCAGGTGCAGATAAAAACGCTGAAGCAATTGACGGTTTCGGCACATTAGGTTTTGGTTTTATTGAGGTGGGAACGGTAACGCCATTACCGCAACCCGGTAATGCAAAACCTCGACAATTTCGTTTAATTTCTGCAGAAGGAATAATTAATCGAAACGGTTTTAATAACGATGGCGTGGATAAGGTGATCGAAAATATTAAGAGATCTCGCTATGACGGCGTATTGGGAATTAATATTGGTAAAAATACTTTTACACCTGTAGAAAAAGGACGAGATGATTATTTGCTCTGTTTAGAAAAAGTATATCCATATGCTGATTATATTACTGTCAATATTTCATCACCGAACTCTCCGGGATTGCGTCAATTACAATATGGCGAGTTATTGGAAGATTTATTAGGTGCATTAAAACAGAAACAAAAAATATTGGCAGCGCAGCAGAATAAATATGTGCCGATAGCGTTAAAAATTGCACCAGATTTAACCGAAGCGGAGTTGGTGGCGATTGCAGATAGTTTGCGTCGTCATCAATTTGATGGCGTGATTGCCACTAATACTACTTTATCAAGAGATACGGTTACCGGTTTGGAAAATGCGGATCAACAGGGCGGATTAAGCGGTAAACCATTACAGGATTTAAGCACGAAAATTATTGCTCGTTTATATCAAGAATTAAAAGGTGATATTCCAATTATCGGCAGTGGAGGCATTGATAGTGTGGAAAATGCTCAGCAAAAAATGGCGGCAGGTGCAGAATTATTGCAACTTTATTCCGGTTTAATTTATCACGGACCAAATTTGGTGCAGGAATTAGTAAAAAATATTGCATAATAAAGGAAAATTTAGAGAAAAGTGTTATTTAAATCGCACTTTTCTCTTTTTTTATCATATAATCAACTACATTATTATTTTATTTTTAGGTAAGTTATTTTTATGGCATTCAATAATAAGTGTAAATGGAGCTATGATAGTGTGCGAGATCGCCTCACTGCAATATTACCTAATGATACAATTGTTGAAACAACACTAAATAAAAATGTGCTGAATAGAGATGGAATGGGAAATAGTACTTTTGAAGTAGCTGATTTTGATTTAGTTAATCACTTTATTGATATTTTATCGCCATTGCAATTATCAGAAGAAGTTTGTCATCAATTAGCTTATAGTGCAGTTGCCTGTCGCCATTTTTTATTGCCTAAACAACAACAAAATTGGTTTTTTACTTTACTTGAACAATCTCAAATGCCGACAAATATTGGATTGGCAAAATGCTTAATCTCGCAAAGTCAAATATGGGCAACATTATTAATTACCGATATTGAAGGGGGAATTGCTAGTGTGATTGTTTTAGATGAACAAATAAAATTACCAAATTCTCAATTTCAGTTCGGTGATGTTTTTCGAATTAACATTAATCGACTTGAATCTCTGATGATTGAAGTTTCCGCACCGCAAGTGATATTCCAACAATACGCATAATTAATTTGAGAACATAATGCAAAAGTTATCACAGATTTCTGCAACAAAAATCGATCTTCATTCCCACAGCAATGCTTCAGATGGTGTATTGTCGCCAACAGCATTAATTGCCCGCGCCAAAGAACAAGGCGTTGAGGTGTTGGCATTAACCGATCACGATACGATCGATGGCCTTGCCGAAGCAAAAATAGCAGCTCATAAGCAACAAATTACCTTAATCAGCGGAGTTGAAATTTCAACAGTGTGGCAAAACAAAACTATTCATATTGTGGGGCTAGATTTCGATGCAACTCATCCGGCAATGACTGAATTATTGCAACGACAAGCACAATTACGTTATACCAGAGCGGTGGAAATTGGTGAAAAGTTTAAAAAATTTGGATTGGAAAATGCTTTTGCTGAAGCGCAGGCTTTGGCCAGTGGTGAGGTAACGCGAGCGCATTATGCACGTTATTTAGTCAATATCGGTATGGTAAGCAATGAAGGGCAAGCCTTTAAGCGTTATCTTTCTCAAGGAAAGCCTTGTTACGTCAAAGCAAATTGGTGTGATATTCCGACAGCGATAGAGGTTATCCATCAAGCTGGCGGCATTGCGGTGGTGGCACATCCGATGCGTTATCAGATGACGAATAATAAAATCCGTACTCTGATTGAGAATTTCCAACAATGGGGCGGCGATGCGGTAGAAATTGCCGGTGGCGTTGATCACAATCAGCAAAAAATGTTAATTCAGTGGTTGGGCAAATTATCACTGTCTGCTTCTGTCGGTTCAGATTTCCATTATCCGTGCGGTTGGATAGAATTGGGCAAAAACTTAACTATTCCTGAAAATGTTAAAACAGTTTGGCAACGATAATATAAATCTTTTGTGATTTTAAGAGCGAATGCGTTATATAATAAGCCGTTTTTGTTGTCACAATACAGGAGGGTGTTATGAGCCAGTTTTTCTATATTCATCCGGACAATCCCCAACAACGTTTGATCAATCAAGCTGTCGATATTCTACGTGACGGCGGTGTTATCGTTTATCCGACAGATTCCGGATATGCATTAGGTTGTATGCTCGGTGATAAACACGCAATGGATCGCATTATTCGTATTCGTAAATTGCCCGAAGGGCATAATTTTACTTTGGTTTGTAGCGATCTATCGGAGTTATCCAACTATTCATTGGTTACCAATACTGTTTATCGTTTGATTAAAAATAATACACCGGGGCGTTATACCTTTATATTAACAGCAACGAAAGAGCTACCGAGACGTTTAATGACCTCTAAACGTAAGACTATTGGTATTCGCGTGCCAGATAATAATATTGCGTTGGCGTTATTAAAAACATTAGGTGAACCTATTCTCTCCTGCTCCTTGATGCTGCCGGGAGAAGAATATTTCACCTTATCTGATCCGGAAGAAATTCGTAACTTATTGGAAAATCAAGTTGATTTAATTATACACGGTGGTTATCTTGGGCAAGATCCGACAACAGTAGTCGATTTAACGGTTGAGCCTCCAATGATTTTAAGAAAAGGCAGCGGTAGCATTGAACCTTTTATTTAACTATTAGACGTCTGTGAAGACGACAAGGAGATTTATGCAACTCAAGCAAAATGAGAAAGAAAATACAGACAAAATTGTCGGTGAAAAATTACAAAAAATATTGGCTCGTACCGGTATCGGATCACGCCGTGAGGTGGAAACGATTATTGCGGCGGGGCGTGTAAGCGTGAATGGTAAAATTGCCTCATTAGGTGATCGTGTTGAAGTAAAAAACGATACCAAAATTCGTGTCGATGGACAGCTGGTTTCATTAATTGCTGCACGCAAAGATATTTGTCGAGTTTTAATGTATTACAAACCAGAAGGAGAACTATGTACCCGTCACGATCCTGAAGGACGAGCGACCGTTTTTGAGCGCTTACCTCGCATTAATAATGCTCGTTGGGTGTCGGTTGGACGTTTGGATATTAATACTTCAGGTTTATTATTATTTACTACGGATGGCGAATTAGCTAATCGCTTAATGCATCCTAGCAAAGAAGTTGAACGTGAATATTCAGTACGCGTATTTGGTCAGGTTACAGAGCAAATGCTGGCAAAATTGCGTAAAGGTGTGCAATTAGAAGATGGCCCTGCAAGTTTTAAAAAGATTTCTGCACAAGGTGGTCAAGGAATGAATCAATGGTTTTCCGTCACCTTAACGGAAGGTCGAAATCGTGAAGTCCGTCGATTATGGGAGTCACAAGGCATTCAGGTGAGTCGTTTAATCCGTACTCGTTACGGTAATATTGACTTGATGAAAGGCTTACCTCGTGGCGGTTGGGTTGAATTACCGTTAGAAAAAGTAAATTATTTGCGCCAGTTGGTTGATTTACCTCTCGAAACTGAAAGCAAAGTGGACAATAAAAATTCACGCTCATTCAAATCGAATCAAATTCGTAAAGCGGTTAAACAACATTCACTCAAAAAACGTTATCAAAAACGTTAAAGTGGTCTTCAGGGAGGAAGAATGAAGTTACAACAATTACGTTATATTGTTGAAATTGCAAATAATAATTTAAACATTACTGATGCTGCAAAGTCACTTTATACTTCCCAACCCGGTATTAGTAAACAGGTTAAATTGTTAGAAGATGAGCTTGGATTATCAATTTTTGAACGTAACGGTAAACATATTCAAAGTTTAACACCTACCGGAGAAAAAATTATTGCAATTGCTCGTGAATTATTGGTGAAAGAACAGAGTATTAAAGCAATTGCCGATGAGCATAAACGCCCAGACGTCGGCACATTGCGCATTGCCACCACTAATACTCAGGCACGCTATAAATTGCCGGAAGTAGTAAAAACGTTTGTCAAACGTTATCCAGATGTTAGTTTGCATATTCATCAAGGCTCACCACAACAAATTTATGAATTGCTGCTTTCAGGTGAAATTGATTTGGCAATTATTACTGAAGCACAATATTTATTTGAAGATGCGATTTTATTGCCTTGTTATATGTGGAATCGTTCTGTGATTGTAAAGAAAGACCATCCATTAGTGGAAGTTGAACATTTAACCATAGAAGAGTTGGGGAAATATCCGCTCGTTACCTATATCTTCGGTTTTACTGGGCGTTCCGATCTTGATTATGCCTTTAATCGTGAGGGTATTTTGCCAAATACTGTTTTTACAGCAACAGACGCAGACGTGATCAAAACCTATGTACGTCTTGGTTTGGGTGTTGGCATTATGGCATCGATGGCTTATAGCGATCAGGATAGCGATTTGGTTGCAATTGATGCTAGCCATCTTTTCAAAGCCAGTATGACGCAAATTGCATTCAAAAAAGGCTCATTTTTACGCCGTTATACTTATGACTTTATTAATATTTTTGCACCACATCTAACACGCTCCCAAGTGGAAACTGCTGAACAGATTCGTGATAATGATATGATTCGCAAAATGTTTGATGACGTTGAGTTGGAATATCTTTAAATCTTATAGCAGCAAATTATGCAGAGAATTTTACTCTGCATAATTTTTTAATTTTCTCCTCCATTTGATTGTAAAATCCCTCCATTTTTGCAAAAAAGTGAGATCTTGATCTCAAAAAAAAATTATTTTGCTTGTTCTTAAGATGACATAAGAGTAAATTACACCCATTATGAAGTCTAACTTCTATTTTAATAAAATTACTGGAGTTTATATGTCAAATTTAAATCAACAAGAAATTTTGGCAGCAATTAAGCACGGTTTAATTGCTTCTTGTCAACCGGTCGATGATGGTCCAATGGATCATCCTGAAATTGTCGCTGCAATGGCGCAGGCTTCAGTGATTGGCGGTGCCGCTGGTTTACGTATTGAGGGGATTGAGAATTTAAAAGCAACAAGACCAACCGTCAATGTACCAATTATCGGCATTGTTAAACGCGATTTGCCAGACAGTCCGGTGCGGATTACGCCATTTTTAGACGATATTGAAGAACTTGCAGCAGCAGGAGCAGATATCATCGCTTTTGACGGCACCTTTCGTACTCGCCCGACAACGATTGAAGAAACTGTGAAAAGAATTAAAGCATTGGGCAAACTTTCAATGGCAGATTGCTCTACTTTTGATGAGGGGATATTCTGCCAAAAATTAGGTGTTGATTTGATTGGTAGTACAATGTCTGGTTATACCGGAGGTACAGTGCCGTTAGAGCCGGATTATCAATTAGTAATTGATTTAGCAAAAGCCGGTTGTCGAGTAATGGCAGAAGGGCGTTACAACACACCTGAATTGGCGAAAAAAGCGATTGAAATCGGCGCGCATTCAGTTACGGTCGGATCAGCATTGACTCGTTTGGAACATATTGTCAGCTGGTTTGCGGATGCAGTCAAATCAGCAAAATAGGGAGAAACCTATGCAAGTTTTAGCGTTAGATATCGGTGGCACCAAAATTGCAACAGCGTTGGTTAATAATGGGACGGTAACTTGTCGCCGTCAAATCGCAACACCGACACAAAATGTGGTTGATGAGATGCATAAGGTCTTGGCGGAGATTGTACAGCAGTATCAAGGGCAATTTGACTGCGTGGCGGTTGCTTCCACCGGCATTATTAATAATGGCATCTTAACGGCATTAAATCCGAAAAATTTAGGCGGATTGGCAGAGTTTCCATTAAAAGAGAGCATTGCGCGTCATACCGATAAACCGATCGGTTTATTAAATGATGTACAGGCGGCGGCTTGTGCCGAATATAAAGAGCAGAATGCCGATCAAGTGGAAAATTTTGTTTTTATTACCGTTTCTACCGGGGTTGGCGGCGGCATTATTTTACAGCGTCACTTATTAACAGAACCGAACGGTGTGGCAGGACATATTGGCCATACATTGGCTGATCCGAACGGACCGATTTGTGGTTGCGGACGACAAGGCTGCGTTGAAGCGATTGCTTCCGGACGTGCGATTGAAGCGGCAGCCAGCGTTTGGGAACACCCTTGTTCACCCAAAGAGGTGTTTGAGCGTTTTCGTCAGCAGGATGAAAAAGCGACCGCATTGGTGCAGCGTTCAGCGAAAACTATCGCTAACTTAATTGCAGATTTAGTGATTGGATTGGATATTCAAAAAGTGGTTATCGGTGGTAGTGTCGGTTTGGCAGAAGGTTATTTACCACTGGTGAAAAGCTATTTGCAACAACAGCCTAAATTTTATCAATGTGCGGTCGAACGAGCGTTTCACGGACAAGATGCCGGCTTGATTGGCGCAGCGTGGTGGGTTGAGCAGAATTTAACAACATTAAAATAAGGAACAGATATGTTTATTGGAGATTTGACAAAAGCGGAATATAAATTGGGTTTGCCGAAAGTGATTGCAGAGGCTTTGGATCATTTGCAGACACTTGATTTAGCAGGTTTGGAATTGGGTAAACATAATATTACCGATCAAATTTATATGAATGTAATGGAGTTTGATACCACCGATGCCGGCAGTAAAAAAGCGGAAATTCATCGTCAATATTTAGATATTCAAGTTTTAATCAGCGGTAAAGAGGCCATTCAATGTAGCCCTGTTTATCCTGATTTATCACTTTATAGCGAATATGATGAAAAAGATGATTACCAATTAACACCGGATATTGATGCCAAAAGTGAAATTGTGTTGCGCCCGAAAATGTTTGCGATTTTTCTTCCTTATGAACCGCATAAACCGGGCTGTAATGTCGAAGGCAAAGTGCAACATTTGAAAAAATTGGTGGTAAAAATTCCGGTTACCTTGCTTTAAGTAAAGGGAGGCGTTATGTCTGAAAGCGGAAAAATTCTTGATACGATTGGAGCATTGCAAACCAGTTTGACGAAAACGGAAAAGCGAATTGCGGCGGCAATTTTGGCTTCACCGAATTTGTTAAGCCAATCTTCTTTGTCGGAAGTTTCGGAACAACTCAATGTTGGTGAAGCGACTTTTATTCGATTTTGCCGGACACTCGGCTTTAAAGGTTATACCGATTTCAAATTAGAGCTTGCGATTGAATTGGCGACACAAGAGAAGCAGAACCAAACCTTGTTGGATACAGAAGTATCGGAAGAGGATAACGCATTTGAAATTGCCAAAAAATTACAAACTGCGTTGGTGAATGTGGTGGGGGAAACCATCAATTTGCTTGATTTTGATCAGTTGGATCAAGTGGTTAATGAACTTTACAAAGCTAAACGTATTTTCTTGTTCGGTGTCGGTTCATCAGGCATTACCGCTGAAGATGTAAAACATAAATTAATGCGCATCGGCTTGCAGGTGGATGCAACCACGAATAACCACTTTATGTATATGCAGGCTTCGCTGATGAAAGCGGGAGATGTGGTGATCGGGATTAGTCATTCCGGTTATTCGGAAGAGATCATCCGTGCGTTACGCATTGCGAAGAAAGCTGGAGCAAAAACCGTCGCGTTGACGCACAATTTACGCTCGCCAATTACCGAAGAAGCGGATTATGTTTTGATTAATGGTAATCGTCAAGGGCAAATGCAAGGGGATTCAATCGGTACAAAAATTGCGCAGCTGTTCGTGATGGATCTGATTTATGCGTTGTTGGTGCGTAAAGAAGAACAAAAAGCGATTAAAGCGAAACAGAAAACCATTAATGTTATTTTGGAACAACGAATTAAATAACTCTGTTAATAAAGGAAAATTTTATGAAAAATTTAAAAGGTATCTTCAGTGCATTATTAGTTTCTTTTAATGCGGACGGCTCAATCAATGAAAAAGGATTGCGAGAAATTATCCGTTACAACATTGATAAAATGAAAGTGAATGGTTTGTATGTCGGTGGCAGCACCGGCGAAAACTTTATGCTTTCAACCGCAGAGAAAAAAGAGATTTTCCGCATTGCCAAAGATGAAGCGAAAGATGAAGTGGCATTAATTGCACAAGTTGGTAGCGTTAATTTACAGGAAGCGGTTGAGTTGGGTAAATATGCAACTGAATTAGGTTATGACTCTCTTTCTGCAGTAACACCTTTCTATTACAAATTCAGTTTTGCTGAAATCAAAAACTATTACGACACCATCGTGGCGGAAACCGGTAATAATATGATCGTTTACTCAATTCCGTTCTTAACCGGCGTGAATATCGGTGTGGAACAGTTTGGTGAACTTTATAAAAATCCAAAAATTATTGGCGTAAAATTCACTGCCGGTGATTTCTATTTATTGGAACGTGTACGTAAAGCTTATCCGAACCACCTTATCTGGGCAGGTTTTGATGAAATGATGCTTTCAGCGGCAGTATTGGGCGTGGACGGTGCCATCGGCAGTACCTTCAATGTCAATGGTGTGCGTGCAAGACAAATTTTTGAATTGGCTCAACAAGGTAAGATCGAAGAAGCTCGTCAAATTCAACACGTTACCAACGACTTGATCGAAGGCATTTTATCTAACGGACTTTATCTCACCATTAAAGAGTTGTTGAAATTGGATGGCGTGGATGCCGGTTATTGTCGCGAACCGATGACCAAAGAATTAACTCCAGAAAAAATCGCATTTGCGAAAGAGTTAAAATCAAAATATCTTGCTTAATAGTGCTAAAAATAGAAAAGAAAACCGGCGGAAACACCGGTTTTTTGTTGGTTTGAGAAGGTGTTAGTTTTTTATAAGATTTTTATGATTTTGCACGGTTAATGTGTAGAAGATCAGACTTGATCTTCTACATATTATCTTACAAAATCTCTCCCACGCTGACTTTTCCATTCATCTTCGATGGAAGTGTAGAGCATTCTTGGCTGCTTGCATCACAAATTTCAACTTCACTTCGCTCTTCTGGTAAAGAAACATTTTGTATTATGTTATCTATTTGATTTAAAGAGGTTGGAAGGTTCGTGTTACTCGCTTGTTGTAAACCTAAATTGCTTGCTTTGACACCTTGAATTTGATCAATATTGCGTAGCATATCTCTTAAGGTCAGTGCCTGACTTTTGCCAGTAACAACATTTGAGGCAAGAGAAACAATGCGTGGTCGTTCAAAATAATTGAAGATAGCACTTTTCATTACTTTGATATTCGGAACATAATCTTTGCTAGAATTATCGTAAGATTTAAAGGCTCTTGCACCATTAGGGGCAAAAATATTAAATTCTAGATTACTTAATGTGGTACCCGATATAACATTCCCTTTTTCATCTCTTTGGATAATATCTCCCACATCAAAACCTATTCCTTCAATAAAGTAGTCCGCACTATTTGCACCAAATACGGAACCACTGTCTTTTGGATAAGGCCCAGTATGAATAATGGTAATGCGTAAATCTTTTGCCGAAGACTCTCCACTTAACGTTGTTTTTCCACTGGTTCGGATACTATACCCCTGATATGTTTTAGCATAAATACTGCTATTTTTACCGACAACATCACCAATTAAGAAAATACCAGCTGCCCCCGGCATTGCGGATGTATTCAACCTATCCTCTCCGCTGACGAATAGGTGGCTATGATCTAATCGAATATTCTTCGCATTTATCCCTATTTTGCTGGCTTTAGGCATAAAATCATCATAAAGCGGTCGAGCATAATTGACCGTTAAATGGCTATTTTGAATATCGACATCTTTGGCAAGTAAATGCATAAAACCATCTTTACTGTTTAGTTGGCTATCTCGAATTGTGATTTTTGTGCCGTCGATATGCGAACGCTGGCTTGTAGCATCGCCTACCCATTCAGCAAAGGCTCTGTTTAATTCTCTATTTGCCGCACGGCTTGCTCTTTCACTATGAGCAAGTTTGCGTGTAAATGGCGTATTATTTACATCCCAATTATATTGATTAAAATCATAACGTTCGTTTAAGACGGAAAAATTCCCTCGTGTAATGCGTTCTTCTAAATTAGCAATCAGATATTCATAGCCTTGCTTTTTCACATTTTCAGATAAATTAGTCTCTTTGCTGAAATAAGAACGCTGATTACCTGCATTGATATAGATTCCGATCTCATCTTTACTGGTAACTTTATTTAACTGAACTGTTTTAAATCCGTCCGCAATGATGAAGTCTTTACTTTTTTGGAAAGTGACTTCGTTTAGTTCAACGTTAAATGGGGCGTATTGATGAGCGGTAAGGCCTGGAATATTAGTGGCTTGTTTGGCAACTTCAATTTTTTTCCAATTTGAATTAATGGCACTGCCATCAGAAAATGTTGAGCGAGATAAAACGGTATCCACTTGAGTAGGAACTGTTACTAACTTGTCTTGCACAAACGCCTTGAAATTCTCTTTCACAAAAGTATAAAAATTAGCATTTTCAACATTCTTATTTTGAATCGTTGGATTTTCTACAAATTGCGTCCAAAGTTCAGGTAAAGAAATCTGCTGATTATCTTTAGTTTGGAATTTTGAGTTAAAATCATAAAACTTAATGTTTTTTAATAATTCATTTAGCGTTTTCTGTTTTAGAGATGTACCTGTTACATTGTATAAGGAAATCAATTGCCCGTTTTCTTGTTTTACTTGCAAGATATTTTCTTGTAAAGGCACAAATCCTGTTGTACTTCCAATGCCGAAAGCACCTCCACCAAGATTAATATGGCTTCTTTGTAAACGAATCGTTGCTTCATTATCTTTGGAATTATTGGCTAAAATCATTACATTATGTTTTCCGCCTTCAATATGATTAAAATCTGCATTTTGAATTTCAAGCTGAGTTTGTGTACTGATTGTTGTTAAAGGTAAGGCAATATTCTGTTTTAGCTTTTCCGATAAACTCTGTGACACCATTAAAGGATAAATTTGTTTTTTCTCGTCATTCAGAAAGCCTGTTTTCGTTTTACTGTTGTCAATACCTTGAGAAACAGGACGACGATTATTCAAAATCGATGCTAATAATGTCAAATCTTCAAAATTTGCATCGGGTTTGGTTTTTTTCACTTCTTCTAAAATCTGAGTGACATTTGATTTTAATAAATAAACGGCTGGAGCAGTATAAACTCGTTCCCCAACCTTAACGGTTTGATCGCCCGATAAAAGAGATAACTGTTTCTCATTAATGCCCAGTTTATTAATAAGTTCTTGTTTTTGCTCCTCAATAACTTTTGCGGTTAAAGAATCCAATTCATTTTTCTTGAGGAAAGAAAAATCTTTTGCCTTAATCTTCTCTTCTAATATGTCAGCAATTTTACTGTTAATGGAATCAAGATTATTATTACGTTTAATAATTTTGATATCGCTCAATTCACCATTTTTTTCGTTATAACCAATTTCTAAAATGCGTTCATCACGATAAGGCAAGCGTAATGCATCAAATTTCTTGTTAAACTCAGGTCTATAACCTCTCCTGTCTGTTTGATAGCCTCCATTTTTAGCACTAATCACAAAAACGACATCACTTTGATTGGTATAGCGTTTCCCATCATCTCCAATTAAACCATTCTCGGATTGTTCCGCTTTAGCAATCGTTTTTTTGTCCGCTGTATAAAGAATTTTTCCTTGTTCATCACGCGCCATTTTTCCTGATTGGAAGCGATCATTATGGTGATAAGTGGCTTGTTTAACGTTGTCTGTTTGTGCAAGTGCGGTAATTTTTCCGCCTATTTTTATGCTCGCGTCTTTGTCTTTCCCCGTTTGCGTAATTTTAAGGGTAGCCCCATTACGGCTATCTTTGCCATAGCGAATATCCGATTGTTCCGTGAGAACGATTTTTCCGCCCTCAATGGCGATATCATTGGCTTCCAGCAAGCCCGCATTATTTACCGCTGAATGCTTAAGCTGATCTTCCCCTTTGGCAGTAAGCAAAATGCGGTCATTAGAAATAATCGCTCCCTTGTTTTCAATTAGCCCTGCTACCTGTTTACCCGTTAAGCTAATGCTGAAATTGGCTAAATCAAAGGTAAAACTATCCCCCGCCCCCAACAGTACCGTTTTATTTTTCACCGCTATGCCATCAAGATTGCCCGAATAATTCAGTTTAATTACCTCTTCAGGATTTCCCGTTAGGTGAAGTTTTCCGTTATTCACGACCTTATCGCCCACCAAATAAATGGCTTCTTCCGCCTGAATGACTCCCTCATTGCGAATTTCGCCTTGCTTTTGCTGATTTTTAGATTGGAAACGAAGCTCATCACGCGAATAGCTATTTCGGGGTTTCTCCGCGAGTTTTTCCACCTCTTTCGTCGTGGCAAGAATCGCACCCACGTTCACCTGTGCGTCTTTGGTAAAGATCACGCCGTTAGGGTTAGATAAAAACACTCGTCCATTGGCATTAAGCTTGCCTTGAATGGTGGAAACATCCGCCCCCGTTACACGGTTATAGGCGATACTTGAGGAAGCGGGCTGATTGAATGTAACACTGGCTTGTTTGCCAATATTAAAACTTTTCCAATCAATAGAAACACGATCGCTTTTTTGATCGATAGTCATTGCATTATTGCTTTGTGAAATGCTGGCGTCACCTTGAGTGAGTTTGTGATTTTTAGGTAACGCATTTACATCAATATTGTTAGCGATAGCTGAACTAGACAGTATGGCTAAAGAAATAAGGCTAAGAGAAGTTTTCATAGTTTAGCTCCTAAATGATTGTAAGACATTGATATTCCAATAACTTAAAACAATTTTAAGAATGACAATACAAATTGGTGATCTTTTTCATTTGCCAATTTGTGACCAATAGGGCGGCTATAGTACGCATTTATTGAATAATTATTCGGAGCAGAAAGCTGGAATCCCACACCTATACTCTGTAATTTGATTTGATTCGTTTCTTCAGGACGTTGATTATAGGTACTGATCTTGTGGTATTTTTTACCCGCACCAATGTCATAAAATGCTGATGTCGTGAGTAAACTTTCTTTGAAAAGTGGGTAATAATGTTTGAGCGTAAATTGTCCAATGATGGCGTCAGATAAGGAAAACGCACCGGCTCGATATCCTCGCACAGCAGATTGACCGCCTAATAACATTTTTTGATTAGAAGAGAGGTTTCGATCACTTAATTGCCCTTTCACATTAATATCAAAGGCAAAATCATAAGGTAAGATCTGCTCGTGTCCTAATTCAATATTGGTTAAGGTAAATTTATTATTTTCTTGCCAATCTAGAGGACGATTTTGATAGGCTTCTGACGTTTGATTATGTTCCAGCCCAATACTCATTGCCATATTAAAATAGGTCGTTCCCTTTGGTAGGCTATTCCAAACGCCATTTAATTCTAAATTAACGAGATTAATCCGAGTGTGATTTTCTACTTCTTGGCTAGCGACTTGGCTATCTGCAATACGATTATGTGAAAGTGTAAGTTTGGTATTAACGTGTAAATCAGGTTGGCGGATAGTTGGATGTAAAAGATAAATCCCTACATTTTGATTATATCCCTTAGCATTTAATGCAGCGAAATCACCGCCTAATTTATAGTTTAAATATGAGAAGTAAGTACCGATTTTTGTTCCATATCCATCTAATAACGCCGAATATTCAATCCGAATATTTTTCAAACGACGGTTTTGGGAGCTTAACGCATTGATACTCAGCTCATCACCTAATCCGGCCAAATTGAACAATTTTCCACCCGCACTTATCCGATAGCGTCCTGTACTCGTTGAGCCTTGGTTATCGGAAAAAACATAAGCTTGCCAACGTTTGGCATCTTGCAAAAGGACATTAACATCTGTTGTGCCTGTCTTTTCCCCAGCCTGTACACTTAATTTAGATTTAATTCCTTGAATATCATTTAATAGTAATGCTAATTTTTCCGTTTCTGTTTGAGATAAATAACGTTGGCTATTAATACTTGTATTTGCCATTCGTCTGACAAAATTAGCGGATAATTTGCTTTGATTATCAATGTTAATGTTCCCAATATTCCCTTCCATCACGCCGATTGTAAGCTCACCATTTTCAATTTCTTGAGGGGGTAAGAAAGCTCGAGCAACTAAATAATTATGCTCACGGTAATATTGCGTAATTTTTTCTGTGAGTTGGTTTAAATCATCAAGTGTTATTGATTTGTTAAGATAAGGTTTAATTAAATGCGATAAATCTTGTTTTACTGGCGTTTCTAAACCTGTCTCATTGAGCAATTTAATATGTATCTGATTTAATTCAAAACGCAGTGCATTATTGCTTTGCGAATGAATATGTACGGGTTGTTTGAATAACTGCCCATCAGGCTTTTCTAAACGTTTACGTTGTTGATTGAGTTCCTGTGAAATAGCCCCAGCCTGTTGCAATTGATCTTGAAAGCTTTCTTGAGCTTGAACATATAACGGTAAAGTAAGAATACAACCAAGTAGATAATTAGAATAACGCATAATATTCACCTAATAAAAAAGGGTTAAGAGTTTATTTCGAAAACGATCATACACAAATGAAAATTATTATCAATAGTGTTGACTTTTTATTTTTTAACAAATACTATCAACTCAATTAATAAAACAGTGAATGAGAGGTTTTTCCAATGAAATTAAAGCGATCACCTATTTACTTTGCACTTTGTTCATTGCTGCCATCAGTAGGCGGGGCAGAAATGTTAGAGGAAATAGAAGTTTCTGCTTTACGAGATCCGACAGAGTATGCTCAAACACAAAATAAAATTGAACGTTTAGATCGAAATCAGTTAGAGGAAGCACAAGCAACGAGCGTTGCTCAAGCAATTTCATCTAAACCGAATATTTCAATTTCTGGAGGGAGTCGTCCACTTGCTCAAAAAGTAAATATACGAGGGCTTAGCGGAACCCGTGTTGTGCAAGTGATTGATGGCGTTCGACAAAATTTTAATTTGGAACATCGCGGATCTTATTTTCTTCCGCCAAGCACCTTGGGGCAAATTGAAGTGGTGAAAGGCCCAAGTAGTGCCTTGTGGGGGAGTGGTGCATTAGGTGGCGTAATGGCAATGCGAACGCTTAATGCCTTTGACTTACTTAAAAATAATGAGCCTTGGGGGGTGTTAGTCAAACAGGGTTACCAATCCGCTAGTTCCCTTAGTGAGACGCAAGTGGCAGCTTATGGTGCGAATGAAAAATTTGATGTGCTAGTTCAGGGTTTTCGCAATAAAAGCAATAATTTACGTTTGGGTGAAAGTTTGGGTGAGTTGCCTTACAGTGGCTTAACTCAACAAGGGGGCTTGTTGAAAGCGGGCTGGCAAATTAACGAAACTAACCGTCTTGAACTAAATTTCCGCCACACAGTCAATAAGCAACTCGCCCCTGCTAATAATGAAATGGCAGAGCCTTATACGCCTATTGATTTTTTTGATTATGTTAAGAAAAGCCGTGACACAGGTGGTAAAGTGGATTACAGCGAAGCGGGCGGAACAACAGATTTAGCACAGCAAAAAATTGTCGATACAGGGCTTTCTTTGCGTTATCTTTTTAATCCAGAATCAGACTGGATAAATAGTGAATTGACCCTCTACACTAACCGCACTAAAGAAACGGAGCAAAACCAACGCACCCTCGCTAATGACGAAACTCGTTATCGCACTTGGGGTTTTAATTTCCGCAATAGCTCAGAATTTGAGCGAGCTGCTTTTATTTATGGGGTGGATTTTTATCAAGATCACGCCATTACCGCAAGGGAGAAAAAACAACTTGATGGGACTTGTGCCAATAATCCCCTCGCGGGCTGTAGAGATCTTGCGACCGCAAAATACCGCCCAAACCCTTACAATGCAAAAGCCAATGTGTGGGGAACCTATTTGCTTAGCCACTTGAAACTTGCAGAGCAATGGACGCTTTCCCCAGCGTTGCGATTTGATCATTACAAAACCTCAGAAGTCAGCTCACAAAGCTATCAAAAAAGCCATTTATCGCCTGCATTGACGCTCAGCTATCAGCCAACAGACTGGTTTGACATTAATGTGAAATATAACGAGGCTTTCCGTGCTCCGAGCCTGCAAGAACGTTATGTTTCGGGCAATCATTTTGGTTATGACAGAATGCTGGTTACTTCTTTCCAATCAAACCCGGATCTCAAGCCCGAAGTTGCCCGTAATAAAGAAATTAATTTTAACTTCCATTGGCAAAATCTGTGGAAAGCGGAAGATTCGTTAAAAATTAGCACCGCACTTTTCCAAAATGACGTGAAAGATTTTATTAATCTTGAAGTAATTAAATATAATGATGAAGCAAAAGATATTCCTGAAATATTTCAATACCGCAATGTTCAAAATGCCCGTTTGCGTGGGGTAGAATTCAGCACAGAATACCAAACGCCAAGCTGGTCGCTCTATGCCAATTATGGAATGCTCAGAGGAAAAGATCGTCAAACGGGTGAAGCCTTGGAAAATATTAATGCAGATAGGATCATTGTTGGCGGAAATTATGCCGTGGTGGCAGATAAATTTTCCGTTGGCGGTCGCTTAAGCCATTACTTTGCCCAAAAACGCTTACCAAGCAAAACCACGCAAGAATATCCCGCTTACACCCTCGCGGATCTCACCGCGACCTATGCACCAAAACAAGGGGAGTGGGAAAACTTACGTGTTGATTTTGCGATTGAAAATCTCTTTGACAAAGCCTACACCCAAGCTTTTAGCCTCACGCCATCGGCAGGGCGAAATGTGAAAGTGAGCGTGGCTTATCAATTCTAACAGTTCAATAAAAAAGGAAAGTTATGACATTGCAACAACAAATTGCTCAGGTGTTAGAATCTCAGCCTGATTTACACACCCTTGATTTAGCTGAAAAATTCCAAGTTCCCGAAGGAAAAATTCTCAAAAATTTACCACCGCACTTTGTGTCTTTCTTTACGGGGCAAGTGGAAGCCCTGCTTGCGGAAATCCACACTTGGGGCGAGGTGGTGACGATTATCGAAAAAGCGGGTTCGATCTTTGAAATATCGGGCGTTTTTCCGCAGGGTAAAATAGGCTACGGCTATTTCAATCTGAATATGGATAAACAGCCAGATATCGCCTTGCACGGGCATCTCAAATTAGACCGCGTAAAAGACATTGCCCTTATCAGCAAGCCATTTCGTGGCAAAGAAAGCTATGCCATCGCCTTTATTACCGAAGATGACAATGTACTATTTAAAATTTATCTCGGCAGAGATACGCAACGCCAGCTTTTCCCTCATCAAGTAGAAAAATTTAACCAACTGAAAAATAAGGAAATTTTATGCTAGATCGCCAACAGCGTTTAAATCAGCGCTTAAAACCCGAAATTGAAGAATTAAAACAACAATGTAAAACCCTGTTATTAGCCACTGTAGATGAAGCGGGAATGCCGAACGCGAGCTACGCCCCTTTTGCGGAAAGCGAAAAAGGCTACTACATTTTTATTTCCACCATCGCCAAGCACGCCCGCAATTTGAAACAAAATGGCAAGGTGTCTTTAATGTTGATTGAAGACGAGCAATCCAGCCGCCAAATTTTCGCCCGCCACCGCTTAACCGCCGAGGCAGAAGTGATTGAAGTGCCGCGAAACGCTCCCGAATGGGAACTTGGCACAGGCTTACTGCAACAACGCCACGGCAATCTAATGAAGGAATTGGTCAAAATGCAAGATTTCTCCCTCTTCCACCTTATTCCGAAACAGGGGCTATTTGTAAAAGGATTTGGACAAGCCTTCCAAGTTGATGCCAATAATGAAATTGATATTGTGCATTTAGATCAGGGGCATATTGAGGAGTCGTAGTTTTTGAGGCTTAAATTGTCGAGCCAAATGCAATTCCTCGTCAAAATAAATTTCATAAGACGTTCGTTAACCTAAACATTTATGAGGTCGATGATTTAATTCATCGACTTTTGCTAGAGTTTCCCCATTACTATACTGATTTATCTCTTGCTGTTTCGAAAATATCTCGGTAATAACCCATTTGTATTTATCGAAGCACGCTTTATAAACATAATTTATATGATTTCGTAGCTATTATTACCCGCAAGTTCTTGCTTCAATTATTTGAATAGTTTGCCTTCATAAGTGAAAAGATAATTTCGATAATGCTTCGGGATTACATAGACTCCTTAAACATAGCAAAGCTTATATTGATAATAGATTTTATTTACTTACTCCAAAATGTCGATAAGTATGCAATGTGGCGATTCTTCCTCGTGGAGTACGTTGTAAGAAGCCTTGTTGAATTAAATAAGGTTCCAAAACATCTTCTATTGTTTCTTTCTCTTCACCAATTGCCGCCGCTAAATTATCCAAACCGACCGGTCCCCCGTCAAAACGTTCAATAATTGCCATTAATAGTTTACGATCCATAAAGTCAAAGCCTTCTGAATCAATGTCTAGCATTGTTAGAGCTAGTTTAGCAATTTCTACCGAAATAAAACCGCCATTTTTTACATCGGCATAATCGCGAACACGACGCAATAATCGATTCACGATTCGAGGTGTACCGCGTGAACGGCGTGCAATTTCGTGTGCTGCTTGCTCATCAATCTGGAGACTAAGACAATTTGCGCTACGCACCACAATGGAGGTTAAATCTTCAATGGAATAAAATTCCAAGCGTTGCACAATGCCAAAGCGATCTCGCAATGGCGAAGTCAATGATCCAGCACGAGTCGTTGCGCCAACCAAAGTAAAAGGAGGCAAATCCAATTTAATCGACCGTGCTGCTGGCCCTTCACCAATCATAATATCCAGCTGATAATCTTCCATTGCCGGATACAACACTTCCTCGATTGCCGGTGATAAACGATGAATCTCATCAATAAACAGCACATCATAAGGCTCTAAATTGGTCAACATTGCTGCTAAATCTCCCGCTTTTTCTAACACTGGGCCGGAAGTGGTGCGAATATTCACCCCCATTTCATTGGCGACAATATTGGCTAATGTCGTTTTTCCCAAACCGGGAGGGCCAAAAATCAATAGATGATCAAGTGCATCATTACGCATTTTTGCCGCTTTGATAAAAATATCCATCTGTTCCCGAACGTGTGGCTGTCCAACATAATCTTGCAATAATTTTGGACGAATTGCGCGGTCGATATATTCTTCTTCCGCTTTTGCTGTAGGGCTGATAATACGGTCTGCTTCAATCATATCTCTTTGCTTCTATGTATTGTTATAAGGCATTCTTCAAGGCTTCACGAATCAACTGTTCGCTATCCCATTCCGGTTTTGCCACACGTTTCACCATTTTTTCTGCTTCTACCGGTTTATAACCCAACGCAACTAACGCAGAAATGGCGTCATCCGTTGCGGAAACTTTCTCTGTATCGATGCCGCTTTGCGTTGCGGTCTGTTCAATAAAGAAATCATCGTGCTGATACGCTTTAAATTTGCCTTTCAGTTCAACAATCAAACGCTCGGCGGTTTTCTTTCCCACTCCGGGGATCTTCACCAACTTCGACAACTCTTCGCGCTCTATCGCATAAGAAAATTCGCTTACCGACATCGCTGACAAAATAGCCAACGCTAATTTAGGGCCGACACCATTGGTTTTGATTAATTCTCTAAATAGTGTGCGATCCTGCTTATGATAGAAACCGAATAGCAGATGCGCATCTTCTCGCACCACTAAATGCGTATAAATGGCGGCTTCCATATTCACTTCCGGCAAATGATAAAAACTGGTCATTGGCAATAACACTTCATAACCAATGCCGTTAACCTCCAACAAAATTTCTGGTGGCGATTTCTCCAATAAAATACCGCGTAAATGCCCAATCATAATTACCTCATTTTGTCTTCATAGCACAAGTGCGCCTTGCCCTATAAAAATGTGTTCGTTAGCATACCTTTAAACTGTATAAATATCCAGTTAATTAGTATTTTTTCCTGATTTATTATGCCATTATCCGCGACTGACTTGAAAAAAGTTTTACACGCCTTTCCTGAATGCTCATAATAGAAACATTGTCCTTCATTGTTCCTATAAGAAGAAAAATTTATGGCAAAAAAAGATGGCATTGGTGAAATTATTCTGTTTTTTGTATCCATTTTGGCAGCTTTGGGATGGTTTTTCTCAAAGTATGCTTTAGTCGGCTTTCCGCCTGTCGGTTTTATTGGATTGCGTTTTTTCTCTGCTGCTTTGTTATTCTTGCCATTTGCCTATCCACAATTTAAACGTTTAACTCGAATCGAAGTAATGCGTGCCAGCGCCACAGGGCTGTTATTCGCTGCTTTTATGGCAACTTGGATTATTGCTATTACTTATAGCAATAATCTTGGTGAGGGAGCTTTTTTGATGAGCATTTCAATGTTAATCGCACCATTGATTTCTTGGTTGGTGTTTCATAATAAACCGTTACGCTCATTTTGGATTGCTTTGCCGATTGCACTTTCCGGTGTTTATTTATTGGCGATTTCTAAAGGTGAATTGCATTTTTCGACTGACAGTCTATTCTATTTACTTGCCTCGCTATTCTCAGCAAGTTATTTTGTTTTACACAATCAATATTCAAAATCAATTCCGGCTTTAGCTTTAACTACATTGCAACTTTCTGTAGTCGGTGTGCTTTGCCTTAGTTATTCATTAATAGTTGAACCGTGGAAAAGTGAAGTGCCGACTTCAGCAATTATGTGGCTAACCATTAGCGTGCTAATCGGTACCAATTTCCGTTATATGTTGCAAACAATCGGGCAACGTTACTGCAATATTGCTAACGCTTCTATTATTATGTTGCTTGAACCGGTGTGGACAATGATAATGAGTGTTTGGTGGCTTGATGAACAATTAACAGCATTAAAATTGGCTGGTAGCGTATTAATCCTCGCCGCCTTATTAATTTATCGAATTAAAAATTTAATCGCGTTTATTCGCCGTAAAAATTATTAACTTTTCTATTTCAACCGCTTCCAATACAATAGCGAGCTTTTAAAAAGGATTAATCAAATGGCAGATCATATTTATTGGCTGACAATGTCTTCTCCGATTGGCAATTTACAGCTTTTTGCTCAAGAACAACATTTAATTAGTGTATTGTTTGAACGCGAACAGGTACAGACACAGCAAAATTGGCGTTATGATGATCAACATCCGGTGTTGCAACAAACAAAAAACGCTTTAATACAATATTTCGCTGGACAAAGAACAGAATTTTCTGATCTGCCATTACATTTAATTGGCACGGAATTTCAACGTGCCGTTTGGTTTGCATTATTAAAAATCCCTTTTGGTCAAACTGCTAGTTATGCTGATATTGCTCATCAAATAAGAAAACCAAAAGCCGTGCGTGCGGTCGGTGGTGCTGTTGGAAGAAATCCTATCAGCATTATTGTGCCTTGTCATCGTATTCTCGGCAAACAACAGCAGCTCACCGGTTTTGGTGGCGGATTGCCGGCAAAACGCTATTTGTTGCAACACGAAAACATCGCTTTTGTTGATAAAGGCATTGAATTTGTCAATCCGAAACATTGGCATCAATTAGAAAAATAAGAGGAAATTTATGTTAAGTTATCGCCACAGTTTTCATGCTGGCAATTTTGCCGATGTGCTGAAACATATTGTGCAACTTTTAATTATTGATGCGTTACAGCAGAAAGAGAAAGGCTTTCTCTATTTAGATACACACGCCGGCGCTGGTCTTTATTCATTACAAAGTTTTGAAGCAGAAAAAACAGCGGAATTTGAGCAAGGCGTCGGTTATTTATGGCAACGCCAAGATCTTCCCGAAACGGTGAAATATTATCTGGATCAAGTTGCGAAAGTAAATTCCCAACAAAAACTTCGTTTTTATCCCGGTTCTCCGCTATTGGCGGCAAATTTATTGCGTCCGCAAGACAGAGCCATTTTAACCGAATTACATCCGAGCGATTATCCGTTATTACGCAAAAATATGCAGCCTTATAAAAATGTACAGGTTAAACGTGATGACGGTTTTCAGCAGTTGAAGGCAGTCTTGCCGCCCAAAGAACGGCGTGGATTTATTCTGATCGATCCGCCATATGAATTAAAAGAGGATTATCAGCTTGTAGTGGATGCCATTGTTGAGGGCTATAAACGTTTTGCTACCGGCACATACGCCATTTGGTATCCGGTGGTTTTACGTCAACAAATTAAGAAAATGGTGCGCGCTTTAGAAGAGACTCAGATCCGTAAAATCCTACAAATTGAATTGGGTATTCGCCCTGATACCGCACAACGAGGAATGACGGCAAGCGGAATGATTGTGATTAATCCGCCTTGGAAATTAGAAGCACAAATGAAAGCCATTCTGCCGTATTTAACCAACGTTTTAGCGCCGGATGGCACCGGGCATTGGGATCTTCATTGGATTACGCCGGAATAAATATCGCTATTACCAATTAAACCAATTTATGTTAACAGTTGGCGTATTTTATTTAATTTCGTCAAAATAGACGCCATAACAGTTTAAATTTAATGGGAGAACAAAAATGAGAGAATATGATTATATTGCGATTGGCGGTGGCAGCGGCGGTATCGCTTCGATTAACCGTGCTGCCAGCTATGGTCAAAAATGTGCCATTATTGAAGCCAAATATCTTGGCGGTACTTGTGTAAACGTGGGTTGTGTGCCGAAAAAAGTGATGTGGTACGGTGCGCAAATTGCAGAAGCCATTAACCTTTATGCGCCGGATTATGGTTTTGATGTGACTGTTAACCAATTTGATTTTACAAAATTACGTGAAAGCCGTGAAGCCTATATTGATCGTATTCATCAATCCTATGAGCGAGTTCTCGGCAATAACAAAGTTGATGTCATTCGCGGTTTTGCGAAATTTGTTGACGCACACACTGTTGAAGTCAACGGCGAATTAATCAAAGCGAAACATATCTTGATCGCAACCGGCGGTCGTCCAAGTCATCCAAACATTGAAGGTGCTGAATACGGCATTGATTCCGATGGTGTATTTGCATTGAAAGCATTGCCAAAACGTGTTGCTGTAGTCGGTGCCGGTTACATTGCAGTGGAATTGTCAGGCGTTTTACATAGTTTGGGCGTTGAAACGCATCTATTTGTGCGCAAACACGCGCCGTTGCGTAATTTTGACCCGTTAATTGTTGAAACTTTAGTGGAAATTATGAATAGCGAGGGCGCAACTTTGCACACTCACGCGATTCCACAAAAAGTGGTGAAAAATGATGACGGCTCACTCACACTCTTTTTGGAAGACGGTCGCTCACAAACCGTAGATTGCCTTGTCTGGGCGATCGGTCGTGTACCGATGACCGATCAGCTCAATTTGGAAGCTGCCGGCGTGAAAACCAACAGCAAAGGCTTTATTGAAGTTGATAAATATCAGAATACCAATGTGCAAGGTATTTATGCGGTCGGCGATAATACCGGTGCGGTTGAATTAACACCGGTTGCAGTAGCTGCCGGTCGCCGTTTATCTGAACGTTTATTCAACAATAAACCGACTGAACATTTAGATTACAATTTAATCCCGACTGTTGTTTTCAGCCATCCGCCAATCGGTACTGTAGGATTGACCGAGCCTCAAGCCATTGAACAATATGGCGCAGAAAATGTGAAAGTGTACAAATCTACCTTTACTTCGATGTACACGGCGGTCACACAACATCGTCAGCCTTGTCGAATGAAATTGGTTTGTGCCGGTCCGGAAGAGAAAATTGTTGGTCTGCACGGCATTGGTTTCGGTGTCGATGAAATGATTCAAGGCTTTGCGGTTGCCATTAAAATGGGCGCGACTAAAAAAGATTTTGATAATACAGTGGCAATTCACCCGACCGGTTCGGAAGAATTTGTAACAATGCGTTAATTTTTTATAATAAAAATCCTCGTTATTCTATTGAAATAGCGAGGATTTTTTGTTTTTTTGATAGGAATTATTCTTTAAAGTCTTTCATAAATTGACCGGCTTTTTCCACCATATTTTTTGAACCGATAAAGAGCGGTGTACGTTCGTGCAATGCGGTCGGTTGAATATCAAGAATACGACGATAACCGTCAGTCGCCATACCGCCAGCCTGTTCAGCAAGGAACGCCATTGGGTTGCCTTCATACAATAGACGAAGTTTACCGTTCGGATAACGCGTGGTGGTTGGGTAAATGTAAATACCGCCTTTCAACATATTACGGTGGAAATCGGAAACCAATGAGCCGATATAACGTGATGTATAAGGACGATTGCTTGCTTCATCTTCTTCTTGGCAATATTTAATATATTTTTTCACGCCCATTGGGAATTTCAAATAATGTCCTTCATTAATGGAGTAGCAAGCCCCATCTTGTGGAATTTTGATATTTTCGTGGGAAAGAATAAATAGACCGAGCGAAGGATCGTAAGTAAAACCGTTTACGCCGTTACCGGTGGTGTAAACCAACATGGTGGATGAACCGTAAACGATATAACCGGCGGCAACTTGGCGATTACCTGGTTGCAGAAAATCTTCTAAGGTAACCGGTTGACCGATTGGTGAAACACGGCGATAGATAGAGAAAATAGTACCAACGGCAACGTTTACATCGATATTAGATGAGCCGTCCAAAGGATCGGTTAAGATAATATATTTTGCATTGCGTGCACGTTCTGTATCGAAAGCAACGATATTTTCTTCTTCTTCCGAACCGAAACCGGCAACTTCATCACGAGAAATAAGTGCTGCTTTCATTTTTTCGTGGGCGAATGCATCAAGTTTCATTTGTGCTTCGCCTTGTACATTTTGAACACCTGAATTTCCGATAATATCATTCGTTAAACCGGCTTTGTTAATATCACGGTGGATAATTTTAGCCACTAAACGAATAGAGGAGAGAATACCGCTAAGTTCACCTTTGGCATTAGGGTATTCGGCTTGTTTTTCTACAATAAATTGACCTAGAGTTTTCATAATAAACCTTACTTTTAGGATGAGAAGTTATACTATTAAAGATAACATTTTCTAATAAATGTTATAAAAATTTTTTAAACTAAAATAAAAAAATGCGAAACGGATCACAAATTTATTTTACCTTTCGATTCGATTAGTTTATTTTCGCAACGAAATATTGAAATTTAATATTCGGGTTAATTGCTTGCAATAGTTGCTCTGCCATTGAGCGTTGTTGCATTTTGGTAGGCAATTCAACCATCACCGCTGCGGTAATATCCTGATCGTGATAACCGGATAATCTCACCAGATTTATTGCCACTTGTAATGCCGGCAAACTTGGATTAAATGCGGCATTTTCGGCATAGCGACCGGTTAAAATGGTGTCATCTTTTAATAACAGTGCGACACCACAATAAGCCTGACTATAAGGTGCGTGAGAACGGTTCGCCGCCAATAATGCCTGTTGAGCCAACGGTTCAAAACTGTCAATGGTTAATTTGTTGTTATGTGGATCAAACAGACAAGTCTTGATATCAAGATCTTTCGGACCGAAAGCATCGGGTAAATATTGGTGTAAACGGTTATTTTGGGCGTGCGGTAAATGAATATAAAACTGTTCCGCACTGTTCAATTCGTTCATAAATTGGCGGCAATGCCCACAGGGTGTGTAATTTACGGTGATAGCGGTAATGGTGGCTTCATTATTCATCCAAGCGTGCGAAATCGCACTCTGTTCGGCGTGGATGGTCTGCTGCATACTGCTATCGCAAAATTCTTGATTTGCACCGAAATAAAGCGCACCGCTGATACCGTGTGCCACAGCACCAACGTTAAAATTGGAAACAGGCGTAACGGAATAACAGGCAGCGATAGGTAGTAATTGCAAAGCCAAGTGATTTACGCTCAATTTGAAATTTTTGCAAAGATCACTGACGACTTGTGGCGATAATTTTCCAACAAAATGTTGTTGAGAAAGGGCTTGATAAATGTCATTAGCGAGAATTTGATCATCCCACTGCGCGAGCTGCATCTGAATTGCTTTAATTTTTGGATTAGTTGTTGCCATCATAATATCCCTCTTATTTCTGACCTATGGCGTTATGATAGAACAAATTATGCTATCCGGTTTAAATAACCTTCATTTTTGTGATGTAGGTAAAATTATTTGTGATAAATACTGTTTTTGAGTCGGTTTTTCTTGGAAAAATTGTGAATATTTTTATGCACTCATACCATTATTTTTGAAATCGCTTATACTGGCGAACTTTTATGGTTATTGGAGAAGTGGTGTTAATGCCTTTTCAGATTGTGGCTCAAACAGAAAATTTTGTGGTAATCAATAAACCTTGTGGTGTCAGTGTACATAAAGATGATAATGAACAGGGTTTAACGACACAGCTTGCCGAACAGCTTGGTGTGGAGCAGGTTTGGTTGGTTCATCGTTTGGATAAAAGCACCTCCGGCTTATTATTGTGCGCCTTGAATCGACAAGCGGCAGCGGAATTATCGGCACAGTTTGCCGCACATCAGGTGCAAAAAATTTATTTGGCATTGGCAACGGGAAAACCGAAGAAAAAACAGGGTTTGATTAAAGGCGATATGGTGCGGAGCCGGCGATCAATGTGGAAATTGTCGCCAAGCTGCAGTAATCCGGCAATTACTCGTTTTTATTCAATCAGTTGTGAAAGCGGATTGCGTTTGTTTGTCTTAAAACCGCAAACCGGAAAAACACATCAACTGCGGGTTGCAATGAAAAGTTTGGGCAGCCCGATTTTGGGTGATCCTTTGTATGGCGATAAATCACCGGCAGATCGTTGCTATCTACACGCAGCCCTATTGGCGTTTTCATTTGCCGGAGAGCGGTTTTGCTATTCGCTGTTACCGCAAGGTGTTTATTTTGAGCGGGAGTGCGTAAAAGCGCAAATTGCGGCGGTATTACAACAAGAAATTACAGAAATACAACAATAAAACGTGATTTTTTAAGCGGTTAGTATTATCATTACTTCACTTTTAACAATTTCATTTCAGTTTAATTATGACCACATTATTTTTTAGTTTTCGATTTTTTTGCTCTTAGTATCTAAGAGGCGATTGGTTTAACTAAAATCTTGGCAATTAAACTGACAAGCCTCCTCAGTATGGAGGCTTTTTTTATGACAAATTTTGACGATTATTGAGTTATCTAAATCATAGAGGAAAGGTATGCAAAACCTAGAACAGATTACAGAGCAAGCCTTAGCGGCGATTGCAGCAGCTCAGGACGGAAAAGCGTTGGAAGCCATTCGTGTTGAGTATTTCGGGAAAAAAGGGCCTTACACATTATTAATGCAGGGGCTGCGTGATCTCTCTGTCGAAGAGCGTCCGGCAATGGGAGCAAAAATTAATGAAGCAAAACAGATAGCACAATCCGCATTGAATGCGAAAAAAGCTGAATTGGAAGAGGCGGAATTGAATGCCAAATTGGCAAAAGAACGGATTGATGTTACTTTGCCGGGACGTAAATTGGAAAACGGTGGGCTTCATCCGGTGACATTAACCATTGAACGTGTGGTGAAATTCTTCTCTGAACTTGGCTTTGCGGTGGAAACAGGGCCGGAAATTGAAACCGATCACTATAATTTCGATGCTCTAAATATTCCGGCACACCATCCGGCACGTGCCGACCACGACACCTTCTGGTTTGATGCGGAACGTTTATTGCGTACGCAAACTTCAGGCGTGCAGATTAGAACCATGGAAAAACAGCGTCCGCCGATTCGTATTATTGCGCCGGGTCGTGTTTATCGTAACGATTATGACCAAACACATACGCCGATGTTCCATCAAATTGAGTTATTGTTTGTTGATAAAAAGGCAAATTTCACTGAATTAAAAGGTTTGTTGCACGATTTCTTGCGTAATTTCTTTGAAGAAGATTTGCAAGTGCGTTTCCGTCCTTCTTATTTCCCATTCACTGAACCTTCTGCGGAAGTGGATGTGATGAGAAAAAATGGAAAATGGTTGGAAGTGTTAGGTTGCGGAATGGTACACCCAAATGTGTTACGCAATGTCGGTATTGATCCGAATGAATATTCCGGTTTTGCGGTTGGTATGGGGGTAGAGCGTTTAACAATGTTGCGTTACAACGTGACCGATCTGCGCGCTTTCTTTGAAAATGATCTACGTTTCTTAAAACAGTTTAACTAATTTGCAGGGAGATATTTGACAAAATGAAATTCAATGAATCGTGGTTGAGAGAATGGGTTAATCCTGCGATTAGCACCGAACAGTTATGTGATCAAATCACAATGTTAGGCTTGGAAGTTGATGGTGTTGAGGCGGTTGCCGGTGAATTTAGTAATGTTGTGGTTGGTGAAGTGGTGGAATGCGCACAACATCCGGATGCCGATAAACTGCGCGTAACTAAAGTGGATGTCGGTAGCGGTGAGTTATTAGATATCGTCTGCGGTGCACCAAATTGTCGTAAAGGATTGAAAGTGGCTTGTGCGAAAGTCGGCGCAGTGTTACCGGGTGATTTTAAAATCAAGAAAGCCAAGCTGCGCGGGCAACCTTCGGAAGGAATGTTATGTTCCTATGCCGAGTTAGCCATTTCAACTGACGGCAGCGGTATTATCGAATTACCGGCAGATGCACCGATCGGTATGGATTTGCGTGAATATCTTAACTTAAATGATAAAGCGATTGAGATCAGTTTAACACCGAACCGTGCGGACTGTTTAAGTATCCGAGGCATTGCTCGAGAAGTGGCAGTGGTGAATAAAGCAGCAATGAACGAATTGCAGTTTACACCGGTTAAATCCACTATCAGCGACAAAGTGGCGATTGAATTAAAAGCACCTGAAGCTTGCCCACGTTATTTATTGCGTATGGTAAGAAATGTCAATGTGAAAGCGGCAACCCCGATCTGGATGCAAGAAAAATTGCGTCGTTGCGGTATCCGTTCTATCGATCCGGTGGTTGATGTCACCAATTATATTTTGTTGGAGTTAGGTCAACCGATGCACGCATTTGATGCCGATAAGGTGACGCAACCAATCCAAGTCAGAATGGCGAAAAACGGTGAAAAATTAGTATTGTTGGACGGTTCAACCGCAGAGTTAAAAGAGAATACGTTATTAATCGCTGATCAAAATGGTCCATTGGCAATGGCAGGTATTTTTGGTGGAGAAGCAAGCGGTGTGAATGAAAATACACAAAATGTGATTTTAGAATCCGCCTTTTTTGCACCGTTGGCAATCACCGGACGAGCCAGACAGTATGGCTTGCATACAGACGCTTCGCACCGTTTTGAACGTGGTGTGGATTTTGAATTACAGCGCTATGCGATGGAACGTGCCACTGCATTGTTAATCGAAATTTGTGGTGGTGAAGCTGGTGAAATTTGTGAGGTTGTTGATGAAAATGCATTACCAAAATTAAATCCGGTAACATTGCGTCGTGAAAAATTGGATAACTTGCTAGGTCATCATATTGAAACTGCAAGTGTTACTGATATTTTGCAGCGTTTAGGCTTCCAGGTTTCCTATGTAAACGATGTTTGGACTGTGGTACCTACTAGTTGGCGTTTTGATATTGAAATCGAAGAAGATTTAATCGAAGAAGTGGCTCGTATTTATGGTTATAACACAATTCCTAATAATGCACCGTTGGCACATTTAATGATGCGCGAACATAAAGAGTCTGATGTTTCATTAAGCCGCATTAAAACAGCGTTTGTTGAGCACGATTATCAAGAAGCGGTCACTTATAGTTTTGTTGATCCGAAAGTGCAGCGTTTATTGCACCCTGAGCAAGAAGCGTTGATTTTGCCAAATCCGATCTCTGTTGAGATGTCAGCAATGCGTGTTTCCTTATTGAGCGGATTGCTTGGTGCAGTGGCATATAACCAAAATCGTCAACAATCTCGAATCCGTCTATTTGAAAGCGGTTTGCGTTTTGTTGTTGATGCCGATCATCCGATTGGTGTGCGTCAAGAGTTTGTGATTGGTGGGGTAATTTCAGGTAATCGTCATAATGAACATTGGGCGATTAAGTCGGAAGCTGTCAACTTCTTTGATTTGAAAGGTGATCTAGAAAGTATTTTTGATCTCTCCAACGCTGGAAAAAATATTAAATTTGTTGCAAAATCGTATCCAGCCTTACATCCGGGGCAATCAGCTGCCATTATGTTGGGTGATGAGGAGATCGGTTTTATCGGTACGATCCATCCTCGTGTAGCACAAAAATTGGATTTAAACGGAAAAGTTGTCGTGTTTGAAGTTTTATGGGATAAGATTTCACATAAAGATGTTATTCAAGCCAAAGAAATTTCCCGATTCCCTGCTAACCGCCGCGATTTGGCGATTATTGTGGCAGAGAATGTGACTGCCGATGAGGTGTTAACGGTTTGTCGTGAGGCTGCCGGCGCACAATTAACACAAATTAATTTATTTGATGTTTATCAAGGTGCAGGGATTGCCGAAGGAATGAAGAGTTTAGCGATTAGCTTGATTTTGCAAGATAATGAAAAAACGCTAAGTGATGAAGAAATTTCAGCAGTGGTAGATACCGTGTTATCTGCATTGAAAGAGAAATTAAACGCTTATTTGAGAGATTAATTTATGACACTAACAAAAGTAGAACTTGCTGAAAATTTGATTGAGAAATTCAATCTAAATAAAAATGATGCAAAAGAGTTGGTTGAATCATTTTTTGAAGAAATCCGTCAGGCGCTTGAGTCCGGTGAAGAGGTGAAGTTATCCGGTTTTGGAAACTTTGAATTGCGTGATAAAACATCACGTCCGGGTCGTAACCCTAAAACAGGTGAGTATGTGCCGATTACTGCGCGTCGTGTTGTAGTGTTCAAAGCAGGGCAAAAATTGCGGGCACGCGTTGAGAAATCTAAACCGAAAGATTAATTGAATAAAAAGAGTATTCCTTGAACAGGGGTACTCTTTATTTTATCTGTTTCTTGTAAGAATGGAGAATGTCCGTGTTAAAAATAAAACTAACATCTTCTGTTAAAACAAGTTTAATTATTGGTTTAGTCTTAGGATTGGCAGCTTGTTCATCACATCGTCATTCATATAACAGTCGGATGCCTGATCCGATTTATACGATGGCACAGCTCAGTGAGCAGCAGCACGAGTGGTATCGCACTCCTTATCGGATAGGCGGCAATACGAAAAGTGGGGTTGATTGTTCCGGCTTTGTGATGAGAACGTTTTCGGATCGTTTTGCGATTCAATTACCACGCACCACTACTGCACAATCTAAAGTCGGCATTGAGGTCGGTTTAGATGAAATCCAGACCGGTGATTTGGTTTTCTTTAAAACCGGCAGAGGTCCTAATGGTTACCACGTTGGTATTTATGTCAAAAATAACCAATTTTTACACGCTTCTACCAAAGGTGGTGTTATCTATTCCTCACTGAATAATCCTTATTGGAATAAAGCGTTTTGGCAAGTTCGCCGTTTGTAGTCGATTTCTCAAAATAGACATAATGACAATGAAAAAACCTGCTAGATCAGCAGGTTTTTTGTTATGGAGTATTGCAGCGAATCTATTAATTATTAAACATTGCTGAAATAGATTCTTCGTTACTGATACGTCGGATTGCTTCTGCCAACATACCGGATAAAGTCAACACGCGTACTTTATTCAAGGCGATAATTTCCGGTCTAAGCGGAATAGTGTCGGTAACAACGATTTCATCTAATGCCGGGCTGGCAATGTTTTTCGGTGCTGAACCGGAGAAAACAGCGTGCGTTGCATAAGCAAATACACGTTTTGCACCACGTTCTTTTAATGCTTCCGCCGCTTTACATAATGTACCGCCGGTATCGATCATATCATCAACCAAGATACAATCACGATCGGCAACATCACCGATAATATGCATCACTTGAGAAACATTGGCACGAGGACGACGCTTATCGATAATCGCCATATCTGTGTCATTTAATAATTTTGCTACTGCACGAGCACGAACCACACCGCCGATATCCGGAGAAACGACAATCGGATTTTCCAAATCAGTTTTCTTCAAAATATCATCCAATAGAACCGGTGAACCGAAAACATTATCTACCGGCACATCAAAGAAACCTTGAATCTGTTCTGCGTGCAAGTCGCAAGTTAAAACACGGTCAACGCCGACATTGGATAAAATATCTGCTACCACTTTTGCTGTAATCGGCACACGGGAAGAGCGCACACGACGGTCTTGACGGGCATAACCGAAATAAGGCACAACTGCAGTGATTCTTCCGGCAGAAGCACGACGAAGGGCATCGATCATAACCACTAATTCCATCAAACTATCATTTGTCGGCGCACAAGTGGATTGAACGATAAATACATCGGAACCACGTACATTTTCATTGATTTGAATTTGGATTTCACCATCACTGAAACGACCCACGATGGCATCGCTAAGTGAAGTATAAAGACGTTCAGAAATTTTTTTTGCTAGTTCTGGTGTTGCGTTACCAGCAAACAGCTTAATGTCAGGCATTTTTAACCTCAGAGTTGGTTTTTTAAAATTCAGATTGCAATGCAATCCACACGTTAACAATTTTGTTGCATATCCTCAAGGGCAAGGTATAACGGAGAACGATTTACCCCTTTGGCAACAAACCCTGATAAGTGGGTCGGGCGTTGTTGATATACGGCTATTGCAGCATCTTGCGAATCAAACTCGGCAAAAATGCAAGCGCCAGTCCCTGTTAAACGGGTCGGTGCATATTGTACCAACCACTGAATAGCTTGTTCAACCTCAGGATAATGATCTCGCACAACTTTTTCGCAATCGTTTGTATAAACGTCGGCTAATAATTGTGACAAAGATCGTTTTGGTGTATTTCTCGGCAATTTCGGATCTTGAAAGATTTTTGCGGTAGAAATCGCCACATTCGGTTTTAATACCACATAATATTTCTCATCCGGTTCACAATAGCTGATTTTTTCACCGACACCTTCGGCAAAAGCGGCTTTACCGTGAACAAAAATCGGCACGTCCGCACCGAGTTTTAAACCGAGCTCGGCTAATTGAGAGAGTGAAAGATTGGTTTGCCACAAATAATTCAAGGCGACTAATGTTGTTGCCGCATCGGATGAACCGCCACCAACGCCACCGCCCATCGGCAGCTTTTTCTCAATGGAGAGCGAAGCACCCAGCGAAGTTTGCGTGTATTGTTGTAATAATTTTGCGGCACGAAAAATAAGATTATCTTCAGGCACAACATCATCCAATTGATTTTCCAAAGTGATATTGCCACTGTTATTTATTGTTACAGTGAGCTGATCTGAAAAATCTAAAAATTGGAATAATGTTTGTAATTCGTGATAACCATCTTCACGTCGCCCATTAATATATAAAAAAAGATTTAATTTTGCCGGGCAAGGAAATGAAAAAGAACGATTTAAAAAAGAGTTATTTTCAACCATTAGAAAGTCCATTTTTTAATTTGAATTTTTAAGGTTTTATCCGGGCTACTAATAAATAAATTTTGCGGCAACTTTGGCGATTGTTGATTATAATTTACATATTTCGCCTGCCATATTTCATTTTGCCATTGATAATCAAAATGGCTTAATAAACCCTGCTGATTAACAACATAATTTTGTGTATTTCCCGGCAACCCTTTTAACCAATTCGGAAATTGTTCTACCGGAAAATCAAAACCGATAATATCTTGTAATAATTGATGAATATCCTTATCGGCATAATAATTGCCTTTATTATCGAAAATTACAGTATTATTTGCTGTTTTTTCAATAGTTAATGTACTGCGACTTAATAAGGAAGAAAAATATAAACGATAATGTTGCTCACCTAAATATTGCCATTGAAACGAGGAAGAAAAACGCTCTTCTTTGCTGATATAACCTAATTGCCCTTCTGCCGCATAATGATTAATCGCATTCACCGCCTGTTGATGTTGCAACCATACCGGATCGTTATGCGGTAACGTAACTTGAGGTGCAACAAATTGTCCATCATTTGCACAGCCGATAAATAATAAAGTTAATCCCGATAATAAACCGAGCCGTACTGTCTTTTTAATATTCACTGTCTATTCCTGATATGAGAGATGAGAGCGATATTTTAATCAAAAGTTAATGGGATGGGAAGGAGAGCAATATTTTGGATAAAAAACGATTAATTAAAGATTGATTTTTAATCATTTCTGTGGGGTGTTTACAGTAAGTTTTTATAAGAAAATAATTTAATAAGTTATCAAAGAGAAAAGTGTGATCCATATCGCATAATGATGATTTAAAAGAGAAAATAGAGCTAAAAATACAAATTTGTAATTTTGTTTTTTAGGCTATTTTAGTATTATTATTTGTAACAAACTTTACAAAGGAGTAACTATGTCATTAGAAATTTCCTGCAAGATTGCGTTTGTTTCGCTCTATCAAGAAACAACAAAATTTATACTTTCAGAAGCTTGGAAACAAATAGAAAAGTATATCCCGATACCATTATTGGAGGCTATCAATGAATACCAATCTCTTATCAAAGCGATCAATGTTGAAGCGAATCGGATTGTGCTTGGTTCGGAACAGTTAGTGGAGTAGCTTCAATCACAATTAACCTCTTTATTTGAAAATATCAATCTAACTTCTGATAGATACACTAATAAATAATATGAGAAAACCTCTTAGGCTGCTTGGTTCAGCTTAAGAGGTTTTTTGTTTTTTTAAGAGGCAACCATTACCATCGCAGGACGAATAACGCGTCCGTTTAGTAGATAGCCTTTTTGTAGAACGGTAGTGATTTGATTAGCGTTGAAGCCTTCGGTTGGTTGCATTGAGATTGCTTGGTGAAGATCTGGATTAAAAGTTTCACCTACAACGCCGACTGGTTCGATACCGAATTTAGCTACGGTAGAAAGGAGGTCTTTTAGGGTAAGTTCTACTCCATCAAAAAGAGCTTTTACGCTTTCATCTTCAGAGGTGTTTGGGGTTGCAGCAGCTCGCTCTAAATTATCAATTACATTAAGAATCTCTTTGGCAAATTTTTCTAAGCCGAATTTATGTGCTTTTTCTACGTCCGCTTCGGTACGGCGGCGGATATTATCAATTTCAGCACGAGCTCTTAACATAATATCCTGTTCTTTTTTGGCAGCTTCTTCTAATTGACCTTCTAAATCTTGGATTTTGGCAAGTGCTTCACTTAATGGATCAATTTCGTTGCTTTTTTCTTGCTCGTTGACGTGTTCTGTTTCTGTAGCTTGTTGATTTACTTCTTCATTCATCGCGTTTTGTTCGTTGTTTTGTTGTTCAGACATAATATTCTCCAAAATCAAAAAGAGGCATTTTACGGCGGCTAGTTTAACAAAAAACACCATAACCGCCAATTATTCGGCGTGAGATATTAATTAAGTCAAATTTATCGCCGATAGTTATGTTAATATAAGCCTCATTTAGTGCAATTCAAGGATTGCGTTGTTATCAATTGGGTAATTGTTATGCAAGAATTTAGAATGAAACCGCAACAGCATACATTACATCGTTCGTTTCGCACGATTGGTGTAGTGGGACAGCCTCGACACGATGATCGCCTGCAAATGCATCAAGATCTATTTATTTGGCTAAAGCATCGTGGTTATCACGTTTTAGTTGAACAGGAAGTCGGTAAAGCTCTGCAATTGAGTGCAAAACATATTGCTACGTTGGATGAGATTGGCTCAATGGCAGAATTAGTGATTGTGATTGGCGGTGACGGCAATATGCTGGGGAAAGCACGCATACTTGCTCGTTATGATACAGCGTTGATTGGGATTAATCGTGGAAATTTGGGATTTTTAACTGATATTGACCCAGATCAGGTGTATCAACAGTTATCATCCTGTTTGGATCGTGGCGAATTTTTTGTGGAAGAACGCTTTTTATTGGATGTGAATGTGGAACGAGAAGGACAGGTTATTGCGTCAAATCAAGCGATTAATGAGGTTGTGATTCATCCAGCAAAAATTGCACATATGATTGATTTTCAAGTTTATATTAATGATAAATTTTGTTTTTCGCAGCGCTCTGACGGCTTGATTATTGCTACACCGACCGGTTCAACCGCTTATTCATTGTCTGCCGGTGGACCGATTTTAACGCCATTATTAAATGCAATTACATTGGTACCGATGTTCCCTCATACTCTATCTTCTCGTCCGTTGGTGGTGGATGGCGACAGCAAATTGCACTTTCGTTTTGCACAGTATAACGTGCGGCAGTTAGAGGTGAGTTGTGATAGTCAGGTGAATATTCCTTTCTGTATTGATGATGTGATTGTGGTGAAAAAGAGTGATTTGCGGATGAAACTGCTGCATTTACAAGATTATAACTACTATAACATCCTCAGTTCTAAATTAGGTTGGCTAAAAAAATTATTTTAAATTTCAAGAAACACTTTACTGTATAAAAAAACAGTATATACTGATATTTATACAGTATTGGAGGTTTCTTATGCTCACTCAATTACGCATCAATAATTTTGCTATTGTTAATCGTCTTACCTTAGATTTTGCACAAGGAATGTCTGTTATTACCGGTGAAACTGGTGCCGGCAAGTCAATTGCATTGGATGCCTTAGAGGTCTGTTTGGGGCAGCGTGCTGAGAGCGGAATGTTGCGCTCCGGCGAATCAAGAGCGGATGTTAGTGCATTGTTTTCATTACAAAATAATTCTGCGGCACAGCAATGGTTACAAGCACACGAATTGGATGATGAAGAAAATCCGGAAGAGTGTGTTTTGCGCCGTACAATTAGTGCAGATGGGCGCTCAAAAGGATTTATTAATAATCAACCGGTGCCTGCTGCTCAATTACGTGAGTTAGGCGCATTATTGGTGCAAATCAGTGGACAGCATTGTTCTCAACAATTATTGAAGCCTGAATATCAATTACAGCTATTGGATACTTTTTGTCATAACCAAAGTTTATTACAGCAGTTAAATCATCAATTTCATTTGTGGAAGCAACAACAGCAAAAATTGGCGGATTTTCGTCAACAATGTGCAGAAAACGAGGCAAGAAAACAGCTATTACATTATCAAATTGAAGAATTGAATGAATTTGCCTTAAAACAGGGTGAGTTTGAAGAATTGGATTTAACACAAAAACGATTAGCAAATAGTGAATTGTTAAGTCGAGGGTCGCAATCTGTTTTACAGTTGTTGTCGGAAAATGAAACCGCGAATATCGAAAATTTATTAAATAAAACAGTGAGCTATTTAGATGAATTGGTTGAGGCGGATGAGCAATTTAAAGAGGCACTGCAATTAATTCAACAGGCACAGATTTACGTTCAAGAGGCTTTTTCTGAAGTGCAGCATCTTGCCTATCGTATTGAGGATGATCCAGAATTATTGGCTAATACGGAAATGCGTTTAAAACGGGCGTTACAATTAGCACAAAAACATCGGGTTAATGTTTCAGAATTACCGGTTTATCATCAGCAATTAAAGCATGAATATGAACAGTTAGCGGAATATATTGATGGCGAAGAGTTGTTAGTCGAAGCGGAACAGCAAGCTTATCAACAGGCAATGAGAATTGCGAAACAGCTTTCGGAACGTCGGCAACAAGGTGCCATTTTATTAGCGAAAGCGGTAACCGAAGAAATTAAACAGTTAGCAATGGAAAATGCTGAATTTGATATTCAATGCACTATGGAATCACAAAAATTATCTAATAAAGGTATAGATCAAATCACGTTTATGCTATTGAGCAATTTAGGAGAGAGTTTTCAACCTTTGCATAAAAATGCTTCTGGTGGTGAATTATCTAGAATTGCACTGGTATTACAAGCTTTAACGTCAGATCAAAGTACGATTCCGACAGTGATTTTTGATGAAATAGATGTTGGAATTAGTGGGGCAACAGCCAATATTGTCGGTAAACTTTTGCGTTCATTAGGTGAAAAAGTGCAGATTCTATGTATCACGCATTTGCCGCAGGTCGCATCACACGGGCATCAACATTATAAAGTTGAAAAATATTGCAAAGCCGGAAAAACAGAAACACAGGTCAGTTTATTAAATGCTGAGGAACGGGTAAAAGAGTTGGGTAGATTGCTTGGTGGTAGTGAAGTAACACAGTTATCGTTAGCAAATGCACAGGAGATGTTAGCGTTGGCAAGTTAATTCAGCTTTTTATAATGGATAATTCCGCCTATTAGTTGTGTATAAAACTATATAGGCGGTATATTTTATTTGGTAGTGATTTATTTCGTAATACGTTTATATTTTATACGTTTTGGTTGGACGGCTTCAGCACCAAAGGTTTTCTTCTTCCACTCTTCATAATCAGAGAAGTTACCTTCATAGAAAGTGACTTTACCTTCATCACCATAATCCAAAATGTGAGTAGCGATACGATCCAAGAACCAGCGGTCGTGAGAAATAACCATCACACACCCCGGGAATTCCAAGATAGCATTTTCCAATGCACGTAAGGTTTCCACATCAAGATCGTTGGTTGGCTCGTCAAGGAGCAGCACATTTCCGCCACGTTGTAATAATTTGGCTAAATGCAAACGACCACGTTCACCACCTGATAATTCACCGACACGTTTTTGTTGATCAACACCTTTAAAATTGAAGCGTCCTACATAAGCACGACTTGGAATTTCAAAGTTACCGATCTTCATAATATCCAAACCGCCGGAAACTTCTTCCCACACAGTTTTGCTATTATCCATCTTGTCACGGAACTGTTCGACAGAAGAGAGCACCACAGTGTCCCCTAATGTAACAGTGCCTTTGTCAGGTTGTTCTTGACCGGATAACATTTTGAATAGCGTAGATTTTCCAGCTCCGTTTGCTCCGATAATACCGACAATTGCACCTTTAGGAATATTAAAAGATAGATTATCAATTAAAGTACGATCACCATATGATTTGGATAAATTTTCCACTTCAATGACTTTATCTCCTAAGCGAGGACCAGGTGGGATAAAGAGTTCGTTGGTTTCATTACGTTTTTGATAATCGCTACTATTTAATTCTTCAAATCTAGCCATACGGGCTTTGCTTTTTGCTTGACGTCCTTTTGGATTTTGACGAACCCATTCAAGCTCTTTTTCTATTGATTTTTGACGAGCTGATTCGGTTGCTGCCTCTTGTGCTAAACGTTTTTCTTTTTGCTCTAACCAGGAAGAATAGTTACCTTGCCAAGGAATACCTTCACCACGATCAAGCTCTAAAATCCAACCGGCGACATTATCCAAGAAGTAACGGTCGTGGGTAATAGCTACAACAGTGCCTTCATAATCGTGTAAGAAACGTTCCAACCAAGCCACGGATTCCGCATCAAGATGGTTTGTTGGTTCGTCCAATAATAGCATATCCGGTTTTTCTAATAGTAGACGGCAAAGCGCAACACGGCGACGTTCACCACCGGATAAATGTTCGATTTTACTGTCCCAATCTGGTAAACGTAAGGCATCTGCTGCACGCTCTAATTGATTCTGTAAGTTATGACCGTCGTGAGCTTGGATAATCGCTTCTAATTCAGCTTGTTCTGCTGCTAATTTATCAAAATCCGCATCTGGATCAGCATATAGTGCATAAACTTCATCTAATCGGGTTAATGCATTTTTCACTTCGTGAACTGCTTCTTCAATCGCTTCTCGCACGGTCTGTTGTGGTTCTAGTTTTGGTTCTTGTGGCAAATAACCGATTTTAATGCCGGGTTGTGGACGAGCTTCCCCTTCAAATTCTTTATCTACACCTGCCATAATGCGCAATAAGGTAGATTTACCGGCACCGTTTAAACCGAGTACACCGATTTTTGCACCGGGAAAGAAACTTAATGAAATATCTTTTAAAATTTGACGCTTCGGTGGCACAACTTTGCTCACGCGATGCATTGTAAAAACAAATTGTGTGGACATAGTTCTCGCTGTTTGTTTTGTGATTTGATAAAAGCATTATTCTACTGGAAATTATTGCTTTTGACCATTTCACGATGAAAATTTCAGTAACACCGAAAAAATGAAAAGATCTGATGAATCATATTGGCTGAATAAAACATAAAAATATGCTTTTATATACAAAATATGATTGCAACAAGGAATGTTGGAATAGTAATATCAATCAGACTATTTATATAAATAGTACACCACAGCATTATATTTAATTACCATTGCTATTTGAGGAATCTTTGATGTCAAGACCAATAAATTTTGTAATGATTTCACCCCATTTTCCCACCAATTTTGAAACGTTTGCACATAGGTTGCGTGAAAACGGTTTTAATACATTAGGAATTGCTGATGCTCCTTATGAATCATTAAGCGAAGGACTACGCAATTCACTAACAGAATATTATCGTGTTGATAATATGGAGGATTATGATCAAGTTTATCGTGCAGTTGGCTATTTTGCACATAAGTATGGACGGATTGATCGTATTGAATCGCATAATGAATATTGGTTGGAGTTGGATGCAAAACTTCGTACTGATTTTAATGTGTTTGGTTATAAAAACGAAGATATGAAAATGATTAAAACCAAATCACAAATGAAAGAAGTGTTTAAAGAAGCAGGGTTGAAAGTGGCGAAAGGGCGTGTTTTTTCTGATGAAGAGGATGCTCATCGTTTGGCTGCAGAATTAAAATTGCCAGTGATTATTAAACCGAATTCGGGTGTTGGAGCGAGTGACACTTATAAAATTCGTACAAAACAAGATTTAATACATTTCTTTGAACATAAAGCACCAAATGTTGAATATATTATGGAGGAATTTATCGATGGAGATATTGTGACGTTTGATGGTTTAGCCGATCACAATGGGAATATCGTATTCTATTCCAGTTTAGAATATTCTGAAGCAGTGTTGGATACAGTAGAAAAAGGTGGCGATATGTTCTATTTTGTGCCACGTGAAATTTCACCGAAATTAGTTGAACTCGGTAAAATTTGTGTCGAAGCCTTTAATGTCAGAGAGCGGTTTTTCCATTTTGAGTTTTTCCGTGTTAAGGGCAGCAACGAAATATTACCCCTTGAAATTAACTGCCGTCCACCGGGTGGTTTAACCATTGATATGTGGAATTATGCGAATGATTTTGATGTATTTAATGAATATGCCAATATTGTTAAAGAAAATAGATTCTATGCGCATATTACTCATCCGTGGAATGTAGTTTATATTTCTCGTAAGGCGAATAAAAACTATCTTAATACGACACAGGCAGTTTGCGAAAAATTTGGTAACAACATTATCAGTGTGCAACAGGTGCCGGGCATTTTTGCGAAAATTATGGGAGAAGAGGGAATTTTAGCGAGAACTGAAACTCTGGAGCAGATGCGGGAAATTATTCAATTTGCACATCAAAAACAATAATTGAGAGGAAGTGAATTATGCATTTTGAGAGAAGAAGTCATTGGAGCGGTGAACTAGGGCGTGAAATGTATTTTAATGTGTATGGTCACGCCGGTAAGCCGGTAATTGTGTTTCCATCCTCAGGCGGTGATCAAAATGAATATGGTAATTTCGGGATGATTGAAGCCTGCCGTTCTTTTATAGATCGTGGATTACTGAAGTTTTATACGCCTGATTCTTACGATAAAGAGTCGTGGTTGGCAACTTACAAATCCGGACACGATATGGCATTAGCACACGATGCTTATGATCGTTATATCATCAATGAATTGGTGCCATTAATTCGGCACGAATCGCAATGGGGTGGCGCAATGATGGCGACCGGTTGCAGTATGGGGGCGTTTCATACCATTAATTTTGCATTGCGTCATCCGGATTTGTTTGATGTGGCGATTGCGCTAAGTGGCGTTTATGATGCTCGTTTCTTTACTGGGGAATTTTATGGGGATCAGGCGATATATTTCAATTCGCCGATAGATTATCTTTGGGGACAGCAGGATAGTTGGTTTTTAGATCGTTATCGACAAAATCACTATATTGTGGCAGTAGGACAAGGTGCTTGGGAAGAGCAGCACGTTGCAGATACAGCACGTTTGCAAGAAGCTTTTCAGGCGAAAGGCATTGTCGCTTGGTTTGATTTTTGGGGATACGATGTTGATCACGATTGGCCGTGGTGGAAGAAACAGATGCCATTTTTTCTAAGTAAATTGGAGGAACAGGGTATCATTTAGTCAGTATAGTTATTCGTTTTTATTTTTGCCGACAGGATTGATTCTTTCAAAGATAAATGGAGTATAAAATTCGTCGGCATAAAAAAGTAAAATCTCTTCATCAGTGTTTCTTTCATCACTATATAGACCTAATCTTTCTTATAAATTCTATAAAAAACTTACAAAATGATCTCATTCTAATTCTTTGCAAGAAAATGATAATAATTCCTAAAAATATCTTGAAAGCAATAAATTTTTTATTGATAATAGTTCTCATTAATTTAATTGATAGTTTTTAATCCTCAATAACCTAAGGAGAATTTTGGAATGAAGAAAACCTCATTTGTATTATTACCGCTCGCTGCTTTTTCAAGCAACTAAATATTATGCGGCTTCAGATAATGAACTCGGTCGTAACTATAAATTCACCGTTTCTTATAAATTCTAAGTAATGGTTTGACTTTCTGCCAACCTTTAAATAAAGGCGGAAAGTCTTTATTCCTGTTAATTTATATAAGTGCATTGCAATGATGCCTTATATTTGTTGTTTTTAAAGGGTTGGAAAATGGATGCATTATTTGATTTCTTACAACAATATGTTGATTACATTATTTTAGGTCTGTTGGCGTTGATGAGCTTTGTAATGGTCTGGATGGTGATTGAGCGCTTATTGTTTTTACATAAAATCAATATTAAAAATTATCAGAATATCCACGATCTTGAAATTGATCTTACACGTCATTTAACCATTATTTCCTCCATTGGTGCAAACGCACCATATGTGGGATTGTTGGGAACAGTTATTGGTATTTTGCTCACTTTCTACCAGTTAGGGCAATCGGGTGGCGACATTGATGCTAGTGCCATTATGCTTCATTTGTCATTAGCACTGAAAGCAACTGCTGTGGGAATTTTAGTCGCTATTCCGTCAATGATGTTTTACAACGGTTTAGGGCGTAAAGTGGAAGTGAAACGCTTACAGTGGAAATCTTTACAGGCGGAACAATCAAGATAGGAATGAGATATGAAGAAGTTCGATGAAATTAATATCATTCCTTTCATTGATATTATGTTAGTACTGTTGGCAATTGTTTTGATTACTGCATCTTTTATTTCGCAAGGTAAAATTAAGGTGAATGTACCAAAAGCAAGTAGCACGGTAGCATTTAAATCGGATGAACTTGCGAAACTGCTCACTATCACTAAAGATGGTGAGCTTTATTTCAATGATAAGCCGATCAATAGAACCGATTTAGAGAAAGAGATGGCGAGTTGGGATAAATCACAAAAAGTAACATTAAAAGTAGATTCTGAAGCTACTTTCCAAGAATTTGTTAGTATTACCGACTTATTAGGTAAAAATGAGATCAAAAATGTTGCCATTGTTACTGTAAAGGATAAAGGAGGCAATTAAGTGCATTACACCAAGCCTGCTTTTTATGTTACCACTGCTATTTATAGTGCATTATTTGCCGGTGTGGTTTGGTCATTTGATGGAACGCAACAGTCAGCAAATAGTATAAATGGAGAAATTTCACCAATCATTTCAATGGAATTGTTTTCTGCCAATATTGTTGAGGAACCTCAACCAGAACCTCAACCGGAAATAGAAATCAAGCCTGAACCAGAAAAGATAGTTGAAACTCAGAAACAAGAAGTTGTTCCTGATCCGACAATAAAAAAAGAATCGAAACAGCCTAAAAAAGAGATTAAAAAAGAAGTTGTAGAGCGTAAAAAGGAACATAAAAAACATCGTGATCATAAGAAAAATCATCGCCCTGTTTCGCAGGCAGTACAATCTAAAGCACAGGGTGCGCCTGTTACAACACAGCAACAAAATTTACAAGGAACAGGAACAAATAGTGATGAGCTTGCAGCATATCGTTCTGCATTAAGGCGAGAAATTGAAAAACATAAACGTTATTCGCAACGAGCAAAAATGTTGCATCGTCAAGGTACTGTCATAGTGCAGTTTACTTTGATGGATGACGGAACAATCCAAAATGTGCGGTTACATCGTTCTTCTGGTTATGAAGATTTGGATAAGTCGGCAATGGATGCAGTAGCGAAAGCCAATAGTGTTGGCATACGTCCGGCAGGTTTAGCTACAGAACAGAAAATCCCGATTAAATTTATGCTGAGATAATTATTTCTTCTTTTTATTTTTTAATTTATCCCACATTTTGTCTTCTTGTCCACGCCATAAACGTTGAATATTGTCGTGGTGACGGTAGATAAGAAGACAACAAACTAATGCGGTTGGAAAGGTGAATTCGGGGCGAAACCACCAGACATAAAATGGGATGGTTAATGCGGCAATTACTGCACTGAGAGAAGAGTAACCGGTGAGTAGGAAAACACATAACCAGACACCAAGCATAAATCCTGCTACAGACCAGCCAATCGGTGCAATTGCACCGAATGCGGTTGCTACACCTTTGCCACCACGAAAGTGATAATAAATTGGGAAAATATGCCCTAGGCAGGCACCTAAAGCCACCATTCCTAATTCAAACTGTGTTAGTTGTAGGTAATAACCGAGCCAAACTGGTAACATTCCTTTAAGAATATCAAAAATTAGCACCAGTAATGCTGGCAAACGTCCACCAATTCGTAACACATTGGTTGCTCCGGGGTTATGAGAGCCGTTTTCTCGAGGATCAGGAAGGTGAAAGAGTTTGCATAAAATGATCGCGCTCGAAATAGAACCTATCAAATAGGCAATTAGCATATAAAAAATAGCAAATAGACTCATAACTTTTCCTTTTCACTCATTTGGGCTTTTGTTTATTGTAACCAAAATTGTTAGTATAGCTACAATTAATTCATTAAACGGCGAAATTTATATGACGAAAGAATTTATTTTTATTGAAGAGTTAACTATTTTTACCACTATTGGCGTTTATGCTTGGGAACAACAGATTAAACAAAAATTAGTGTTTGATTTAGAAATGGCGTGGGATAGTGAGCAGGCGGCACGGACAGATGATGTTCAATTTTGTCTAAATTACGCAGAGGTTAGCGAATTTATCATTGATTATGTCAGTAACCGATCATTTGCATTGATTGAAAGAGTAGCATATGAGGTGGTGGATCAATTACATCAGCGTTTTCAAATCTCACAAATTCGTTTAAAACTAAGTAAGCCCAGTGCCGTTGCTCAAGCAAAATCGGTTGGTATTGTGGTGGAAAAAAGGTTTGGTTAATGATTGATGGCAGAAGAATGCCATCAAAATTTACGCATATCAATATGTGGGATATTGTCTTCCAGATAGATATCTGAAACCACAACAAAACCGAATTTCTGATAAAATTCTTGCAAATAGTGTTGTGCCTGAATTTCAATGAGATAGTTTGGAAATTGCTGTTGAATAAAAGCTAATGTGCTTCTTAATAGTGTTTGAGCATAGCTTTTGCCACGAAAATCTGGCATTACTAAAACACGTCCAAAATGAACGTACTCATTTTGGAAAAAAATACGAGTATAAGCGACAAGATGTTGCTGTTCCGATAGCCAGAGATGAAATGCGCATAGATCAATTTCATCCACTTCCTGATATGAACATTGTTGTTCAACGACAAAAACTGCCGTACGAGCCTGATAAATCTGAAAAAGCTCTCGTGTAGTCAATTGATTAAATGTTCTAACTTGTTGTTGCATAATGTTTTTACAAAAGTGGGCTGAAAAAGAAAAATAACCGCTCAAAAAAGCGTTGCCACAAAGGGCGCTGTTGCCATTGTTGATAATCGATGGTTTCAGTTTGCTGATAATAGTTGTGGTGTAGCTGCAAAATTTCTTTGGCAAAATCGCGATCTTCTACAATCATCATTACTTCAAAATTAAGCATAAAACTGCGAATATCCATATTAACGCTACCGACTAATGCTAATCGTTGATCAATCAAAATACTTTTAGTGTGTAATAATCCGCCTTTAAATCGATGAATTTTTACTCCAGCAGCTAATAAATTATCGAAAAGTGCGCGACTTGCCCATTGCACCATAGTTGAGTCATTCTTTTTCGGCAAAATAATATTCACTTCTACGCCACGTTGCGCTGCGATTTTTAAAGCATCCTCAATGCTTTGGTTTGGCACGAAGTAAGGTGAGGTGATTGTGATTGATTTTCTAGCAGAAAATATGGCTACTGAAAGTGTTTGCGACATTAAATCATCTGGGAAGCCGGGGCCTGTGGCAACAATTTGTACAGCGTGCGAATTGTCATTTTCAATCGGCAATAATGGGCAAAGTGCAAAAGCAAAAGGCTGCTGTTGCTCAGTTTCGATTTCCCAATCCCATGCGTGTAGATGATTAAGAATAGAGGAAACCGGCCCGTCAATTCTAACCATAATATCAATCCATTGCCCAACGTTAGCATCCTGTTTAAATTCACTTGGGTCAACCATATTCATACTGCCGGTATAGGCAATTTGATTATCGATCACTACAATTTTGCGATGTTGACGAAGATCAATACGCTCTAAAAACATTCGTAATGGATTAGCGTGTAATGCTTCTAAAAATTCGATTCCTTGGTCGCGTAATTGTTGGCAATGCTTACTCAAGAGAAAATCTCGACTACCTACAGAATCAAGTAGAATATGAATTTGCACACCACGTTGCTTAGCTTTTAATAATGCTTGTTCAACTTGAGTGATAAGCCCTCCACTTTGCCAAATATAAAAAGTCATATTGATAGAAAAATTAGCCTGCTCAATATCTTTAATAATACTTTGAATAATGGATTGTGGTGTTTGCAAAATATGTAGATCATTGCCAATAATACAAGGAATGTTTTGACGACGTTGACAAAGATCAAACAGTGATTTGTATCGTAATGCCTCTTTATTTTCGACAAGATTTTTATAATCTTTATATTGATTAAACCAAGCGACATATTTAGGTCTTAATTGGTGGAAAAGCTTAGCGCGATGCGAACCTAACTTGATTTCCCCAAAAATAAAGTAAGCAATGATGCCAACAATTGGCACGATATAAACAATTAATAACCACGATAAGGTAACCGACATTGCCTGCTGTTTGAATAACAGACGTAAAGTGATAGAAACTTGACAAATCCAGATAGTGATAGGAATAGTATATTGTAAAATAGTAATAATATCAGTGGTAATAATCATAACATCATCAATAACCTAATTAAGGAAACGTTATTTTAACAAAGAAAATCGACATCGCGATTTAATTTATGCGATGTCGATTGAATTAGATAATTTTGTCTGTTTTTTCAATAAACCACGCTGCGATAGCCATTACTAATACTAAACCGCAAAGAACCCAGATTTGTGGTAACCAGCTATGCCAAATACCATAGCCGTAACCGAATAATACCGGCCCACAGGCAGCTAAGAGATATCCTCCGGATTGAACAACCCCTGATAATCTAGCCGTATTGGTTGGTGAGGTAGTTTTTACAGATAGCATTGTTAAAAGATAAGGGAATAATGCACCACCTGCTAATCCGGTAAAAATATTGACAAATAGCCAATAGGTAATGCTTTGGTAATTTAATAACATCATCATTACGCCAAGTAAAGCGATTAACATAAAAAGTATAATAACGATTTGGCGTTTTTGGCTTGACCAACGGATAAAAGCAGTGGGTAAAAACAGCATTAATGGAATTGTTACCAACATAAAAACACCAAGCAAATAGCCGGTTGTGTTGGCAGACAGACCGGCCTGTTGCCCCATTGTCGGTAACCACGCCAACGTAGTATAGAAATAAAGCGATTGTAAGCCACCGAAAATCACGAAACACCATACATATTTATTTTTCCATAGCGTCGGATTATTTTGGTTTTTATTGTGCATGTCTAAATAATGGTTATGTTTGATATTAGGCAACCAAACCAACAATGCAATCAGCAAAATAGCAGAAAGTAGCAGAATCATAGTTTGCCAACTGTAAGCTGTAGTAATTGGCATTGCTAATGATGAGCCGATGATAGTGGCAAAGGTCATTGATAGAGAATAGAGTGAAGTGAGTTTGCCTAAGCGGTTTGGTTGATTCGCCATAATAGTGCTTGGTAACAGTACATTGAGTACTGCAATGCTGATACCGATTAGTACGGTGCCAGTAAAGAGCAGTGATAAAGAGAAAATTCTTAATGTAGAGCCAATTAACATTAAAACCAACGCCATTGCAAATAGTTTTTCTAAACCGAAGCGTTGACCGAGTTTTGCCGCAAAAGGCGAAACTAAAGCAAACATAATAAGTGGTAAGGTTGTTAGTATACCAAGTTGACTGATTGGAATAGAAAATTCAGTAGCAATTTCATGCAGAATAGGCGGAATAGCAGTAAATGGCATTCTTAGCACTACGCCAATCATCATAATGCCTAAAATTAAAAAAGTGGTATTTCTTTGTTTCATTTTAATAAATTAGAAAATAGACTATAAATCAAAAAGTAGAAATAACACGCCCTCAAAAATGAGGGCGTTAATTAAAAAGTTTATTGTTATATCACTTATTCAGCTGCTTTTAATTGTTGATAATAGTTTTCGTAATATTGAATTGCATCACCAACATCGTCTTGCCAATAACTGTTTTTCAATACATCTGTTGGTGGGTAGATGCTTGGATCTTCAGTAATTTCTTTTGGCAATAATTCTTTTGCTTTCAAGTTGGTTGTTGGGTAACCAATTTCGGTTGCCAAACGAGCAGCAACTTTAGGACTTAATAAATAGTTAATTAATTTATGTGCAGCATCAGGATTTTTAGATGTTTTAGGAATAGCTAAAGTGTCTACCCATAAAACCGGTCCTTCTTTTGGATAAACGGCATTGATAGGTGCATTTTCTTTTTTCGCAATACGAATAGAACCGTTCCACAATTGACCTAATTCAACTTCACCAGCGATAAATGAGTTTGCTGGATTATCGGAATTAAATGCCAATACATTCGGGCGGAGTTTTAATAACTCTTCGTATGCTTTTTTAATAATGGCTGGATCTTTAGTGTTTGGATCTTCACCAAGTTTTAATAAAGCGATGTTGAAGACTTCACGGGCATCATCCAATAACTGTACTTTACCTTTATATTCCGGTTTCCAAAGATCCGCCCAAGAGGTGAATTGTTCCGCTTTGTAGGTGTCAGTATTGAAAGCAATTTCAGGCGCGCCTAACAATTGAGGAAGAGAATATTTATTACCTGGATCATATGGTTTATCCAACATATTTGGATCAAGGTCTTTAATCACAGGTAATTTACTGTGATCTAAAGGTTGTAACATCCCTTCTTTTGCCATTTTGGATACAAAGTAATTTGATGGCGCAATGACATCATAAGTTGCACTATCACCCAAAGTTTTTAACTTAGCGTACATTGTTTCATTGGATTCAAGACTGGAAACATTAACTTTAATGCCAGTTTCTTTAGTAAAGTCATCCAACAAACCGTCAGGTACGTATTCTGTCCAAGTATAAAGGTAAACGGTGTCCGCATCAGCGTGAACAGCCGTATTGATACCAAGAGCAAGTGCGCTAATACCTAATAAAGTAGTGATTTTTTTCACAAAATTCTCCATTACAGTAGTGAGTTAATGCCATAGCTCGACCAATGCCAAGCGACTAAAAAATCTTACGATTTTTATTGGTACTTGAACAATGTGTAAATGTTTCAACTCATCAAACAGTGCATTAAATGGAACTCATTTGATGCACTATTCTGACTTCGAAGTGAGATTCACTTCTAGTGAAGCATTCTACCCGAAAGGGTGAAGAAGAGTTTCAATGAAACCACATTTAGACAAGGTAAGCTATTCTATAAAGTGTGGGCAAATAAGGCAACAACTAATACGGATAAATATAAATTAGTTATAGGGCAACCTTCATATGTTGCCCATCAAAAAAATGTTAGTCATCATGCCACTAGGTAATAATATTAACGTGCTTCTTTTTCTGCGGTTTTGAAAATATTATCTTTAATCACATTTTTAACTTCAGTAATTAATAACTTATGAATGGTATGTAATCTTGGTTTCTCTTTTGCAGTGAAAGGAACGGGGCGACAAAATTCCATCGTTTTAATGCCTAATCGTGCTGTAAGCAGACCGACACCAATACCTTGCGCGACACGTGCTGACAGCTTTGCAGTAAGATCTTGCGAAAGCCAATCCATTCCAATATCACGAATAACATCGGTTGCGCCGGCGAAAGCAATATTGAACAACACCATTCTGATTAAACGGATACGACTGAAATAACCCAATTTAACCCCATATAATGCTGCCAATTTGTTGATTAAACGTAGATGACGCCAAGCAACAAAAGCCATATCTACCAGTGCTAATGGACTAATTGCCACAATCATTGTTGCTTCAAGGGCTTGTTTATTAACAATTTTTTGCGCTTGCTGATCGAGTGGATGCAGAAATTCTTCACTGAAGAGTTTGAGCAATTCTGATGCGTTATAGCCTTGATTTGCATATTGCTGCCACTGTTGATATTGCGGTTGTTGTGGTGATATTTGCATATAGTTTAGTAATTGCTTTGTCAGCTTAGTACTATCTTCTGTGTTGCTGATCGGCGAATTAAGCTGCAAGTGTTGACTCTGTTGTTGTAATATTGCCAGCTTTTTGAGTTGTCGTAATTGACGAAATTCTTTGACTACGGCACTGACACCAAAGACAACAATGGCAGCAAAAACGAGTGCAAATGCGAAATTAATCCATTGGTGCTGCTGCCAAGCATCGACCAACCACTGAATTGCCTGCGCAATGGTTGCTGCGCCAAACAGGGCAACAGTGCCAATTAATCCTTTTTGCCACCAAGAAAGCGGACGCTGAATGGCTTGTTGTAATTGTTGCTCCATTTCACCCTCTTCCTGATATGCGCTTTGATCGAGTTCAACTTGGGTAGGGTGAAATTCTCGTTTTGTTTTTAGCTTTTCCGGCTGCGGTTCGCTGTCTTGGGGTTGAAATAGGTGTTTATTGTTCATTATGTTAATTTGTCTCCTAATAAATATTCTAAAACTGAATCAAGTCGTAAGTGTGGTAATGGCTCGCCTTCAAGCGCCGTTTGCGGTTCAAACTGATCAAATTCAAAAGCGGAATTTTTCCAGAAATCGGCAGTTGGTAGCCGTTGTGGCACTGATCCGGGAAAGAGTGTTACCGATTTTTTATCTATACTTCTAACGCCTTGAATGGCTTTAAATTGCTGCCCCTGTTCTTCTACAATCACTTGTTGTGTGGCACGAATCGCCGCAAATGCGGTGAAATCAATATCAATATGTGAAAATTGTAGATGCTCACCTTCTGACTGAACTAATTGTCGTAACAGACTGATCAAATTGGGAATTTGATCGGTTGTAATATGATCCGCTTTAGTTGCGGCAAACAACAATTTGTCGATTTTTGGCGAAAACAGACGGCTGAAAAAATTGCGTTGTCCGTAATGAAAACTTTGGAATAAAGCCCGTAATGCCATTTGCATATCAATAAACGCTTGATGGCTATGATTAAGCGCTGTTAGACAATCAGCCAGAATAATTTGACGATCAAAACGTGAAAAATGTTGCTGGTAAAAGGCTTTGACAATTTGATCTCTGTAATAGCAATAACGTTGTTGCAACACCGAAAAATAACTCTGTTTGTCGGCATTTTTTTGTAACTGTTGCCATTGTTGTTCAGAAAGATGAACCAATGGAAAAAATTGCAAAGCGATTGCGCCTTCCGCTTCTCCGGGAAGAATAAAGCGTCCCGGTTGAATAAAGTAAAAACCGGCGGATTTACATTGATGCAGATAGTCGGTGTAATCTTTGGCAAGTTGAGCTAAAAAGTGTTCATCTGCGACTTGTGTAAGATCGAGCTTTTGCAATTTTTCCAACCAAGGCTGAGCCAGTTGTTTTCGTTCTCCTTGCAACAGTTGGTGCATAGCTTGCGACCAATGTTGAAAATCTTGTGATAATAAAGGTAAATCAAGCAGCCATTCTCCGGGATAGTCAAAAATATCCAAATAAAGCACACCGTTTGCTTTAATATGACGTAATAAACTTCGGCTATGTTGGTAATGAATTTCTAATCTGGTTTCACTTAATCCACGAGTTGATTGAGGCCATTGTGGTGGTGATTTTTGCAGTGATAGCAAATTATCTTCATATTCAAAACGGGGAAGCTCCCAATTTTTTTGAGTTAGGCGCTTAACACCTAAAATGCGGTGATGACGAGCAGCATTGAATAATGGCAATTGAGGGTGTTCTACCGTATTTAATGATAATAGTTGATTGATAAATCCGGTGATAAATGTAGTTTTCCCACTTTGGCTTAAGCCGGTTACCGCCAGACGTAAAGTTTGATCCAAGCTGCGTTCAATCAAATTATCTAGTTCGTTTTGTAACGTTTTTAGCATAATAGACTTAAATTTATTTAATTGTTGTTAGTGTAGCTGATTTTTTAGAAGTGAAAAAAGTATTTGTTGTGATATATAACGATGAATTGCGTTTTATCAAGAGAACGATTTTTAAGAAAGATTAAAGAAAAATACGTTTTAACATAATGTTAAAACGTATTTTCAAAAGGAGGTTTTTTTAATCAGATTAGCGATTTTCACCAAGTGGGACTTCTGCATCCGGTTCGTGAAAATTTCCTAATTTTATCAATAAGATATAGTGTTTTTTACTATTAGCTTTCATTTTGTTGAAATGATAACTGACGAAATGATAAAACAAAAAATATTTTATATAATAAAAAAATAATCAATAGGAGTTATTTGGTTAAAAATTACACCAATTTTATTAAAGCTAAATCGGTTTAGTGATGATTTTTTATAAATTAAGGAATGAAATTTATTCTGTTTGGAGTATTTTAATTAAGATTATGATATTTTTTGTATCTAGAATTAAAAACAAAGTATTGATTAAGATCGTGATTTTGATGATTTAATAGACTATTAACGATAATATCCTTTTACAAAGAAGCAATCGCTAGTTAATATGCTGGTTTGCTGAATTTAGATGAGAATAGATTAGTAAGTAAGTAAGCTGGTTTTTCAATGGCTTTGATTAAATATATTACAATTTTTATCTGCTTTATCTTCGTACAGACGGCATTTTCGGCACCAAGAGTTCCAAAAGAGGTGTTGAATAATGGTTTAGTTTATTGTACACACGATTTACCTGTGTCGTTGAATCCACAAACGGCAGAGATTGGTAGTCATACCAATATTGTTGCTGATCAGATATATAATAAATTATTTGAACTGACGGGAAATGATAATCAGGTCGTACCTTCGTTGGCAACTTCGTATCACATCTCAGCGGACGGTAAACATATTTTGATTAATTTACGTCGAGGTGTGAAATTTCACAGTACAGGTTGGTTTACGCCAACAAGAGATTTTAATGCGGAAGATGTTGTTTTTTCTTTAAATCGTATTTTAGGAAAAAATGACGGTATTTTGCCTGTGAATGATGATTTTGATGAGGAAAACAGTAAAATTTCGCAATATCAGTTGTTCAATGAGAAAGCAAAAAATAAACATTTTCCCTATTTTGAAAGTATTAAATTAAGGAATAAAATTAATTCGGTTGTCGCTTTAAATCCTTATCAAGTTCAGATTAATCTGGTTTCCCCAGATGCTTCAGTGCTTTCCCATCTTTCCGGACCTAATGCCGTGATTTTGTCGTATGAATATGCTCTACAACTCAATGCTGATGGTAATTTGGCACAATTGGATATTTTGCCTATCGGTACTGGGCCTTATCAATTAAAGAGTTATTTTCGCGATAAAAATATTCGCTTAGTAAGAAATGATGGTTATTGGGGAGAAAAAGCGAATATTAAAAATATTGTCATTGATGTTTCAACAACAAAAACAGGACGCTTGGCAAGGTTTTTAAATGGTGAATGTGATATTGTCGCATTTCCAGATGCAAGCCAGCTCAAATTATTAAATGAACGTTTGCCTAGTGTGCAAATAAGTTCTTCCGATAGTATGAATTTATCTTTTTTAGCATTAAATATGAAGCGCCCAATTATGCAAAATATTGATGTAAGACGAGGGATAGCTTATGCAATTAATCGACCTCGGATTATTAAACATATTTTTTATGATACGGCTAAAATTGCACAAAGTATTATTCCACAAATTTCGTGGGCTTCGCGTTTTAATGCGACTTCATTTGAATATAATTACGATCCAATAAAGGCAAAATCATTATTATCTGATAAATTACTTAATCTCTCTCTTTGGGTAATTAATGAAGAGCAAGTTTATGATCCTAATCCAGTCAAATTAGCAGAAATGATAAAATATGATTTGGAACAATTAGGTATAAAATTGAATGTAAAAGTAGTATCTTATAATTTTCTTAAACAGAGTGTAGAGGATGGTACGGATAATTATGATATGATTTTAACAGGTTGGATTACAAATAATTTAGATCCGGATAGTTTCCTAAGACCAATATTAAGTTGTCCATCACAAAATACTATCTCTAATTTAAGTAATTGGTGTCATCCACCACTTGATGCATTATTAATTAGAGCATTGCAAACTAATGTACAGTTATTAAGAGCATTGGACTATGATATGGCACAGCAATTAATTATTAGACAAGTGCCGATTATCCCGATTGCTACAGTAAATAATGTATTAGTTTCAAATAATCGGGTAATAGGATTAAATATGACGTCATTTGGAAATATTCATTTTTCATCATTGTCTTTAAATGAGGGGAAAAAATGATTATTGCTTTGATTAGACGACTATTACTGATTTTTATCTCTTTAGTGATTTTATCAATATTAGCATATACCATTATGTTGAAAGATCCTCTTAATCAAGTCTTATTTGAAGGTTCAACCCTTCAAGGATATTTGCAGTATATTGAAAAATTAGCAAATGCAGATTTTGGTATTACATATATCGGTGGTGAACTCTTAAGAGATCAAATTTTATCTGTTTTACCTTCAACTTTAGAATTATGTATTGCTGCGATGATTTTGGCTTTGTTATTTGGAATTCCATTAGGGTTTATAGGAGCATTAAGTAATCGTTCTGTTAGTAAATTCATACGAGGTTTTTCTTCAGTAGGGCTATCTATTCCAGTTTATTGGATTGGTTTAATTTTATTATATTTGGCAGCAATTTATAATTGGGAAATTTCATCAGTTGGTCAATATAATGCATTATATGAAATTAAACCGGTAACCGGTTTTGCGATTATTGATGTTTGGTTTGTGGAAGAACCGTATAAAATTAAAATTGTGCAAAGTGTATTGCAACATTTGGTATTGCCGACATTGGTTTTAATGATTATGCCGATGATGGAGATTATCCGATTAACACAGCATAGGGCGGAGCAGGTTATTTCGGCCAATTATACTAAGACTGCTTTAACTCGTGGTTGGTCAAAATTTAAGATTCTTCGTGTTTATTTATTACGTAACACATTAGCACCTATATTGCCTTATATTATTCGTACATTTACTTTGACACTAGCAGCTTGTATGTTGATTGAAAATATTTTTAATTGGTCTGGCATAGGTCAGTGGTTAATTGCTGCACTTTCTGAACAGGATTATAATGCGGTAGCAAGTGGGGTTATTGTAATTGGAATAGTGGTATTATTTATTAATTTATTAGCAGATTTAAGTGAATTTATTTTAGATCCGTTTAAGAAAAAGGCTTGGTATGATTGAGCAGAGGGTAGAAGATTTCCGGAATACGAAAGCAAAAAAAGCAATTTGGAAAATATTCAGTAAAGATCGTATTGCTTTATTCAGTTTATTCTGTTTTTCCGGATTGGTAGTTATTGCTATTTTAGTACCATTTTTATCACCATATTCTCCGGATCAACAATTTATAGGTAATGAATTAATGCCACCATTTTGGGATAAAAGTGGTAATTTAGTTTTTTTATTGGGAACTGATGATATCGGACGAGATTTATTTAGTCGTATTTTATGGGGAGTTCATTATACATTCGGTTCTGCATTGATTATTGTGTTAGCAATTTTAATAATTGGTGGTGGTCTAGGGTTAATCATTGGAATTAATCAAGGGGTAAAATCTAGAACATTAAAATATCTTGGTGATGTATTTTTATCCATTCCAATTTTATTGGTCGCTATTATTATTGCGGCATTAATTAATAGTGGGTTAACCAATGCAATGTTGGCTATTTTTTTAGCTTTATTACCTCATTTTATTCATCAAATAGATAATGCTGTACAACAGGAATTACAAAAAGATTATGTATTATTACTTCGTTTGGAAGGTATTTCAAAATATATTTTATTAAAAGAAACTATTTTACCTAATATTTTTCCGGTTTTTGTCAGAGAGACAGCTAGAATATTTATTCTAGCAATTATGGATGTGAGTGCATTAAGCTTTATTTCTTTGGGAGCATCATCAACAATGCCGGAATGGGGAGCGATGATAAGAGATTCGGTTGATTTATTATATATTGCGCCTTGGGCGGTTGTGTTACCAGGAACTGCGATAATGTTTTCTATTTTGGTCATTAACGTATTAAGTAACAGCTTATTACGATCCTTCTATAAATATTATTCATAGGAGGGAGAAAATAATGGCTTTATTGGATATTCGTAATTTATGTATTGATATTAAAACAGCAAATGGAAAAATTCGCATTGTTGATAATGTGAACTTAACTATTAATGAAGAAGATATTTATGCATTAGTTGGGGAATCGGGTTCAGGGAAAAGTTTAATTGCTAAAGTAATTTGTAATGCTGTAAAAGATGATTGGATTATTAGTGCGGATCGGTTCCGTTTTAATGATATTGAATTATTAAAACTTTCACCGGCAAAGAGACGTAAACTGGTTGGCAGAGAAATTTCACTAATTTATCAAGATCCTTTGACTTATCTCGACCCAAGTAAAACCATTGGAGATCAGCTGATTCAATCTATTCCAAATTGGACTTTCAAAGGCAAATGGTGGCGTTGGTTTGGTTGGAAAAAGCGGCGTGTTGTGGAATTGTTGCATCGTGTTGGTATTCGTGATCATAAAGATATTATGCGGAGTTATCCTAACGAAATTACGGAAGGTGAAGGACAAAAAGTGATGATCGCAATGGCAATTGCTAATCAGCCCCGTTTATTGATTGCTGATGAAGCAACAACCGCACTAGGAACTAATACACAAAGTCAAATTTACCGTCTTTTATTAGCAATGAATCAAAATCACGGTACTACGATTTTATTTTTAAGCAGTGATTTAGTTTCTGTCAGCGAATGGTGTGAAACAATTAATGTTTTGTATTGTGGTCAATCAGTGGAAAGTGGACCGAAAGAGATTATTATGAACTCGCCATTTCATCCATATACAATGGCGTTAATGAATTCCAATCCGGATTATAATATTCCGTTGGCGCCTAAAACCCAGCTTAATGCATTACCGGGAATGGTACCTTTATTAACGAATATTCCGATTGGTTGTCGTTTAGGGCCACGATGCCCATTCTCTCAACGTAAATGTGTGATAAAACCACCGTTGCGGAAATTAAAACAACACGAATATGCTTGTTATTATCCGTTAAATATTCGTGTTCATTCTGAAACAAAAGAGAAAGTGGAGCCGATTACGATCCAAGCAACATTAACTGGAAAAGAAGAGTAATAAGATGGGTGAAGTAGTATTACGCATTGAGAATTTGACTAAAACCTTCCCGACTAGCGGCAAATCCTTATTTAATCGAGCTTTTGATGCAGTTAGAGATATTTCATTTCAATTGGAACAAAAGCAAACATTAGCAATTATTGGCGAAAACAGTTCGGGTAAATCAACTTTGGCAAAAATGATTATGGGCATTACTGAGCCAAGCCGAGGTGAAATTTATTTTAAAAATAAATTGCTGAAATTTGGTGACTATTCATTTCGTTCTAAACATATCCGTATGTTATTCCAAGATCCGAACTCAACATTTAATACACATTTAAATGTGGGACAGACATTAGATTTACCGTTAAGATTAGCAACACCGCTTTCGGAACGCGAGCGGAATCGGAAAATTTTTCATACATTACGTTTAGTCGGGTTATCACCGAATCATACCAATATTCGTTTCAGTGATTTAACGATCAGTCAAAAACAACGGGTAGCACTGGCAAGAACAGTAATTTTAGAGCCGGAAGTTATTATTGTCGATGATGCACTTAATTTTCTTGACTCTTTAGTACGCGCTCAATTAATTAATTTATTACTGAAATTACAGGAACAATTAGGTATCGCTTATATTTATATTGGGCAAAATATTGGAATTATTAAACATATTTCTGATCAATTATTAGTGTTGCAGGATGGGCAAATCATTGAATATGGAGATACATTAGAAGTAATTTCTGATCCACAGACCGAATATACCAAACGATTATTGCAACAATAAAGGCGTGCTAATTTGAACACGCCTTGATTTTTGGAATTAAAGTTTATTTATTTTCTGAATTTTGCTTAATAATTTCTACTGCTTTTTCAGGAAAATTAATATCCAGTTGATTAAACGGAATATCGATACCAGCTTCATCAAACTCTAATTTTACTTTTTCCATAATATCAAAATGTACACCCCAGTAATCAGCAGTTTTTACCCAAGGACGAACAAATAACTGAACACTACTTGCCGCTAATGCACCCACTGCGATTAATGGTGCTGGTTCTTTTAATACACGAGGTTCTTCTTGCAAACAACGTGCAATAATTTCTTTTGCTTTGGTAATATCCGATTCGTAAGAAATATCAAAAATAAAGTCAATACGGCGAGTCGAATTTAAAGAATAATTGGTAATTTTTTGTGTGAAAATTTGATTATTCGGCACTAATACAGTTTTATTATCTCCAGTTCTTAGTTCCAGCATTAATAAACCAATTTGTGTTACTGTTCCGGAACCACTGGCAACTTCGATAAAGTCCCCTTTACGGAAAGGTTTAAATATCAAAATCATCACACCAGCAGCAAAATTTTGCAGTGAATTTTGTAGGGATAAACCGATAGCTAAACCGGCAGCACCAATTAATGCTACCAAAGAGGTAGTATTAATGCCTAGTTGAGAGAGTGATGCGATTACTACAATTAATAATAAAGCAAAATAGGCAATTGATCGAATAAATTCACTTAACATCTCATCTTTTACTGTGCGAAGAATCATTGTTGCTAATAATTTACTAATAAATTTTGCTAGTCGCTTCCCAACCAAGAAAATAACGATAGCTAATAAAATTTTAATTGAATAAGGAACAATCCAGTCATTAAAAATATTAAGTAAATGTTGTTCATCTAATAATGAATGCCAATCAACATTTTGTAAATCTAAAGCATTGCTAACTTGATTGTTAACATGTTCTGTATTTTGTGACATAGCTTCTCCTGTCAATTGATAAAAGGAAACTATTATAATGAGATAATTTAAAAAATTAAAGAATGAGATTTATAAGAAAATATGATTTTTAGTAATCATTATTATAATTTTTGTCAGTATGCCATTAGAAAATAGGTTTGATATTTAATAACTAAAAATAATTTTTATAATAATAAAGATGGAAAATTTCTCATCTTTATTTGATTTGATTATTAGAACATTGTTGTATCTTGGAATAATCCTACTTTTAGATCAGCCGCAGTATAAATAATACGACCGTCAACTTCTACTTCTCCGTCTGCTAATCCCATAATTAGTTTGCGGTTAATTACACGTTTTAAATGGATGCGATAAGTTACCTTTTGAGCAGTAGGCAAAATTTGTCCAGTGAATTTTACTTCACCTACTCCTAATGCTCGTCCTTTACCTTCACCACCGATCCACCCTAAGAAGAAACCGACTAATTGCCACATTGCATCTAAACCTAAGCAACCAGGCATCACAGGATCGCCAATAAAATGACAACCGAAAAATGGTAAATCTGGGCGTATATCAAGTTCAGCTTCAATGTAACCTTTGCCAAATCGACCTTTATATTCATCCATTTCGACAATACGATCCATCATTAACATTGATGGTGCTGGTAGTTGAGGTCCTTTTTCGCCGAATAATTCGCCTCGACCGGAAGCTAATAAGTCTTCATAATTAAATGATTTCTGAGCGGTAAAATTTCTTTTTTGTGTACTTGTGTTAGGCATACTGATCTCCTGCGATATGCATAAAAAGAGTTTTCTAAAAAGGGAAAACGAGATGTGAACTATTTTAGCAAGGAAAAATACTTTTTAAAATAGCTTACATCTGTTAGCTGAATGGTCGGATCAGTTTTTGTTCGTTTTATGCTTTTTTCATCGCACTTAACCAGGAAAACCACTTTGAGCAACCTGATTTATGTTCTGATTTTTGTTCGATATTTTGCAAAATGAGTTGATTTAACGGACGATTATTGATGTGATAAGTTTTATCCGGCATTTCGATTAAATCACGTTGTAATAAAATTTGTAATGCTTGTGCCGCATCCTCCACAATCCAAAGATGAAATTGTTGATTTCTCACCGCATCAATCACTTCTTGATTTAGGCTGAGCTGATTGCAGACAACGGCAGGAATAATGACTCCTTGGTTACCATTTAAACCACGTTGTTGGCAAATGGCAAAGAAACCTTCAATTTTCTGATTGACACCACCAACGGCGTGAACCAAGCCGAATTGATCGATAGCTCCTGTTACGGCGATATTTTGTGGTAACGGCAATTCGGCAAGCGCACTGACAAGTACACATAACATTGCTAATGAGGCACTGTCGCCATCAATTTCAGTGTACGACTGTTCAAAAACCAGTGACGCAGAAAATGGAAGTTGGCTCGGTAGCTGCAAAATATTACTTAAACAAGATTGTGCAATCATCATTCCTTTACTGTGAATATTGCCAGCTAATTCATTTTTGCGATCAACATCGATAATTTCTCCACCTTCGCCGATTTGAACTAAACAACTAATGCGAGATGGTTCGCCAAAGCTATAAGGAACTCCCGGATATTCAATCACGGATAGGCCATTGATTTGTCCGATTTCTTCGCCCTCAGTGTCGATGTAAACCTGTTCAGCAAGAATGCTTTGATAACTGCGTTGTTGTAACAAATTGCGTTGATAACACTGCTGTTGATAGAACTGCTCCACCATTTCAGCATTAATGCTGTTATCGTTACTATTTGCTTGATAACTTAATGCACCTTTCAGAATAGTGATAAGCTGTGTTGGTGAATTGGCGATTAAATGTCGATCTTCACTTTCTCTGGTCAGCCATTGATAAATCCGATTAATGGCGGAAAGATCAAGATTACATTGCAACTCATTTTTTGCTAACTCAATAAGATAGCTTGCCCATTGCTGTTGTTGCTGTTCATCTTCAATCTCTGTATAAGCAGCGATTTCAGCATAATCTGCTAATTGATAAAGATCCGTCTGAAAAGTTTCAAATTCGGCAAGATTATCTCGACTGCCTACAATAATTAATTTTAATTTCAATGGCATTGGCGGAATAACGCAGGTTTGACGCTGTAAAATATCATCTAGTTGCCAATGAAATTGTTGCTGTTGCAGAATGCTTAATAAACGTTGCCAAAGGTCAAATTGTGAGAGTAATTGCGCGGCGGACAAAATGAGGATACCGCCGTTTATTTGGTGAATTAAGCCTGGTATCAGTTGGATTTTATTACTGTTAACCAGCTGTAACACTTGCCCAAAAAGATATTGCGGAGAGAGATAATCGGCACATTTCACCCAATAACGTTGAGCAAAGTTATCTTGTACGGATTGCGCCGGACGCATCTCAATTGTCGGAAAATCATTGGCATCAGGCTGCTGAAATTGGTAATGCACGCCATTCACTGTTACAGGTTTATCGGCAAAATAATGCTCTATTAAATAGTGTTGCAGTCTTAGCAAATCGACAAACTGCTCATCGCCTTTTAGCACTAAAATTGCATTGCTATTTTGTGCCAGCCAATTATCAATAGCGGCAGTGGCTCTTGGTTGAAGATCCCAAAAGGTTTGTTGCGGATCTACAGATTGAGAAAAAGAGAAAGTAGGTGCCAATGCTTGCCATTTTAGTTTTAATAAATCCATAATCGTTCTCATAATAAATTTAACCGGCAAATTATACACAAAAGTACTTATAACTTCTTTCTTGATTAAGTGTTCCGCTGAAAAATCCTACAATAGACGGAATCAACCTAAATTGATACTGCGAATGTACGCGCTTTTTGCTAAACTCTAACAACTTTTGTTGGAAGAATAGGAATAATATATGCAACAAATTATTGAGGTAAACGGGCAGAATCTGGCAGAAGTGTTGGATATGGGCAAAACACAGCCACTGGCATTTCTGTTTTATGCGGCTTCAGATCGCACTTCACTTGATTTTGTCGCAACGATGGAGCGACTTGCTGCAAAATATGCCGAGCAGTTCATCCTGGCGAAGGTTAATTGTGAAACGGAACAGATGATTGCAGCGCAATTTCGTATTCAGGCGTTGCCGACCACCTATCTTTTTAAAGATGGCGCACCGGTGGATGGTTTTCAAGGTATGTTACCAGAGGCGGAATTGGAGCAACGTTTGCAAGTGATTTTACCGAAAGAGGATGAAATTAAATTTAACCAAGCGTTGGATTATTTAGCGGTAGAAAATTATGAGCAGGCATTGCCGTTGTTAAAACAGGCGTGGGAACTTTCTGATAAGAAAAACAGTGATGTCGCACTGTTATATGCTGAAACCTATATTGCAATGAAAAAGGTTGAGCCGGCACAGGAAATTCTGAATCAGATTCCAATACAAGACAGGGATAGCCGTTGGCAAGGTCTGCAATCACAAATTGAACTCTTAATTCAAGCGGCGGATACACCGGAAATTCAGCAATTACAACAGGATTATCAAAAAAATCCGACAGCGGAAATTGCGATTAAATTGGCAGTACAACTGCATCAGGCAAATCGCAATGAAGAGGCGTTGAATTTATTATTATCAATTTTACAAAAGGATCTGAATGCCGAAGAGGGCGAGGTGAAACGTCAGTATTTGGCGATTTTATCCGCTTTAGGCAATAGTGATCCGTTAACGAATAAATATCGTCGGTTAGTGTATTCATTGTTATATTAACGACGTTTTTGTAAGAACAAGAGTAGAGGCAAAAAATGGAAACAAAACATAGTAAATTATTAATTTTAGGTTCCGGCCCAGCAGGTTACACTGCTGCAATTTATGCGGCGCGTGCAAATTTAAAACCAGTATTGGTAACCGGTTTACAACAAGGTGGACAATTAACTACAACCAATGAAATTGAAAATTGGCCAGGTGATGCAGGTGAAACCACAGGCCCCGAATTAATGCAAAGAATGTTGGAACACGCTGAAAAATTTGAAGCAGAAATTGTGTTCGATCATATTAATAAAGTTGATCTCGCCAAGCGTCCATTCACTTTATATGGTGATAGCCAAACATTTACTTGTGATGCCCTAATTATTGCTACTGGAGCATCAGCAAAATATTTAGGCTTACCATCGGAAGAGAATTATAAAGGTCGCGGTGTATCAGCTTGTGCTACTTGTGATGGTTTCTTCTATCGCAATAAGCCGGTAGCTGTGATTGGTGGTGGTAATACTGCTGTAGAAGAGGCGTTATATTTAGCTAATATTGCGTCCACTGTACATTTAGTGCATCGTCGTGATGAATTTCGTAGCGAAAAAATTCTCTTGGATCGTCTAATGAAGAAGGTGGAAGAAGGGAAAATCGTGTTGCACACTAATCGTACTTTAGCGGAGGTTTGTGGGGACAATATGGGGGTTACTCACTTACAGTTAAAAGACACACAATCTGAACAACAAGAAACTTTGAGTGTAGATGGTGTTTTTGTAGCGATTGGTCACGCACCGAATACCGATATTTTTGCCGGTCAATTGGCATTAAATAATGGTTATATTGTGGTGAAATCAGGGTTGCAAGGCAATGCCACCGCGACTTCGGTTGAAGGTGTATTTGCTGCCGGCGATGTGATGGATCAACATTATCGTCAGGCAATTACTTCAGCAGGAACCGGCTGTATGGCAGCGTTGGATGCGGAACGTTATCTCGATGCCCAACAAGCGAAAGGTGCTTAATGATGTTATTCCCCTCAATTTTTTGAGGGGATTTTGTTTCTCTTTTTGTCTTTAAACCATTATGGAAAAATCACGCCAAAAACAATTACAAAACTGGTTAAAACAGCAAAATAAACTGATTCGCAAGCCTTTAAGACTAAACCTTCTATTTGCGATTATTTCCACAATTCTCTTAGTTGTTCAAACTTGGTTATTAGCAGGATTACTGCACGATCTCATCATTGCGCAGTTGCCGCGAGAACAGCTGCTGCCTTCATTTATTGCCTTGCCGATCATTTTTTTGGTCAGGGCTGGGTTGCTTTACGCGCGAGAGAAAGTCGGTTTTTACAGCGGACAACGGTTGCGTCGACATTTACGCCAACAGATTTTAACTAAATTGCAGCAAGTCGGTCCGGCCACATTGTCTTATAAGCCGGTAGGTAGCTGGGCAACGTTGGCACTGGAGCAGGTAGAGAATTTGCATAACTTTTATGCGCGTTATTTGCCTCAGCAATATTTGGCAGGGGCGGCACCATTGATTTTATTAATTGCTATTTTCCCGGTAAATTGGGCGGCAGGCTTGATTTTATTGTTGACCGCGCCGCTGATTCCAATTTTTATGGCGTTGGTCGGCATTAAGGCGGCGGAAGCAAATCAGCGTAATATCACCACACTTTCCCGTCTGAGCGGTCAGTTTTTGGATCGTTTACAAGGATTGGAAAATTTGCGTATTTTTAACCGCACACAACAACAGACGGAACAAATCGAAGACAGTACTGAAGATTTTCGTGAAACAACGATGGATGTGTTGAAAATCGCTTTTCTCTCATCAGCGGTACTTGAATTTTTCACTTCAATTTCAATTGCTTTGACAGCGGTTTATTTCGGGTTTAGTTATTTAGGTCAAATTGAATTCGGTAGTTATGGCACAGGTGTAACACTGTTTGCCGGCTTTTTTTGCTTGATTTTAGCGCCCGAATTTTATCAGCCATTGCGTGATCTCGGCACTTATTATCACGACAAAGCGGCAGCAATCGGGGCGGCGGATACGATAGAAGAGTTCCTTTCTCAAGATTTTTTAATCGCACAGCAAGGAAATGAAACCATCAATGGCAGCTCAATTCATATTGAAGCTAAAGCGTTAGAGGTGTTGTCGCCGGACGGTAAGGCTTTGACGAAACCGTTAACTTTCACGATTAATGCAGGCGAAAATATTGCATTGGTCGGACAAAGTGGAGCCGGAAAAACCTCGCTAATGAACGTATTGTTGGGATTTTTGCCTTATCGAGGAAGCTTATTGATTAATGGTATTGAACTGAATCAACTGGATCTGAATGCATGGCGGCAGAAATTGGCTTGGGTGGGGCAAAACCCATTGTTGTTGCAAGGCACAATTCGCGAAAATTTATGTCTTGCTAATCAGAATGCTAGCAATGAACAACTCAAATCTGCTTTGCAACAGGCTTATGTTGAAGAACTGATCCCTTTATTGGATAAACCATTACAGGATGGCGGTTTTGGGGTATCAGTTGGGCAAGCACAACGTTTAGCGGTGGCAAGAGCGTTATTGAAGCAGGATACGCCATTATTGTTGTTGGACGAGCCGACCGCCAGTTTGGATGCCCGTTCTGAAAATAAGGTGTTGAACAGCTTGCAACAATTAGGTAAAGCGAAAACTACATTGATGATTACCCATCGCATTGAGGATTTGAAGCAATCCGATGGCATTTTAGTGATGCAAGCAGGAGAAATTGTGCAACAAGGACACTTTGCTCAATTACAACATCAAGGCTTTTTTGCTGAATTATTGGCACAACGACAAACGGAAGTGAATTAAGGATAAAGTGATGCGATCATTATTACCATTTTTAGCGATGTTTAAACACTCGCCGGCACGTTTGATGTTAGGCATTATTTTGATGCTGACCGGTTTGGCGGCGAGTATTGGTTTATTAACTCTTTCCGGCTGGTTCTTAGCTGCAGCGGCTATTGCCGGCGTGTCGTTAATGTTTAATTTTTTCTATCCCTCTGCCGGAGTAAGGGGATTGGCGGTTGGACGTACGGTGGCACGTTATTTTGAGAAAATAGTAACCCACGATGTGACCTTTGAAATTTTGGCAAAATTACGTGTAATGATTTTTTCCAAAATTATTCCGTTAAGTCCGGCAGTGTTGAGCCGTTATCGTAATAGCGAATTATTGAATCGGTTAGTGGCGGATGTGGACACGCTGGATACCCTTTATTTACGGCTGTTTGCACCGTTCGTCAGTGCAGTTTTGATGATTGTTTTTATCGGCATTGGCTTGAGTTTTCTCGATAAAACCATTGCCTGTTTTATTGCCGGCACGCTTTTATTGTTATTAGTGGTGTTACCAACCATTTTTTATCGTTTGGGTAGAAAGTTCGGGGCAAAACTGACGGCAACCCGAGCGCAATACCGCAGTCAATTTGTTGAATATATCCAAGCTCAAGCTGAATTATTGCTGTTTAATGCCAGCGATAATTTAAAACAACAATTAGCAACAACAGAAAAAAGTTGGTTGCAATATCAACAAAAAGAGGCACAGTTATCAGGCTTATCCAGTGCGATTTTGTTGTTTATCAATGGCTTAATGATTGTTTGCACGTTATGGATGGCGGCAGCAACGCCAATGGGCAATGATGAATTTAAATTGGCATTGATTGCCTTGGTCACTTTTTCTGCGTTAGCCTCGTTTGAAATTTTAATGCCGATTGGTGCGGCATTCTTACACTTAGGGCAGGTTATTGCTTCGGCGGAACGTGTAAATGATATTATTACGCAGCAGCCGTTAGTCACATTTGACGGCAACCTTGAACAAATCAACCTAAGCCACACAGATAAATTATTAACATTTCAAGATGTTCATTTTCATTATCCGGATCGTACCGAACAGGCGTTATCAGGCATTAATCTCACTTTCACCGCACAACAAAAAATAGCCATTTTGGGAAAAACCGGTAGTGGTAAATCGACATTATTGCAGCTTCTGATTCGTAATTATGATGCAACACAGGGGCAAATTTTGTTAGCAGGTGAACCGATAGCGGCTTATAGTGAGCCAACATTGCGTTCACAGATGATCCTATTGACACAACGTGTTCATATTTTTAGTGATACATTACGTCAAAATTTGTTATTGGCAAACCCTAATGCCGATGATCAAAAGCTTAATGAGGTGATTAGGCAAGTGGGGTTAGAGTATCTGCTTGAACAGGAACAGGGGCTAGATAGTTGGCTGGGTGATGGTGGCAGAACTTTATCGGGTGGTGAACAACGCCGTTTAGGTATTGCACGAGTTTTATTATCATCTGCCCCGATAATTTTATTAGATGAACCAACGGAGGGATTGGATCGTGAAACGGAACGTCATATTCTCGCTTTGTTATTGCAACATTGTCGAGATAAAACATTGATTATGGTTACTCATCGATTAAGTGGTTTGGATCAATTTGATCAACTTGTAGTAATGGATAATGCTCAAGTGGTTGAGCAAGGTGATTTTCAAACGTTGGCAAGTCATCAGGAAACTATTTTTTATAAATTATTAAATAGAATTAGTGAACATTAAATAATGAAAGGTGCGTGTAAACGCACTTTTTTGTCTCTAGGAGTTCTGATATGAAACAAAAAGATTATCTTACTTCTTCTAATTTACAGACGATTTTGCATTCTAAACGGGCTAATCTTTATTAAACTTGCTGCTGAATAAGCAGAATAGAGAACGGTACAGATCAAAAAAGCTGCACCTTTTTTATTGGTACAGCAATAGGAAAGTATTCGGTTCTTATTATTCTAAGCGTTCGCCGTGAGAAACGAGGTCTAAACCTTGGCGTTCTTCATCGGTTGAAACGCGGATGTCTGTAAATTTGCTCATTACCCAAAGGATGAAGACAGACATTACACTGCTGTAGATCAGGGTAATGAGGACACTTTCTACTTGAGCTAATATGCTGGCATCGCCACCAGTGATGTCAGTTGAAACAAAGACACCTGTCAATACCGCACCTACAATACCGCCGATTCCGTGAATACCAAATGCATCGAGTGAATCATCATAGCCTAATTTATATTTTATTTTTGTTACTGCTATGAAGCAGAATACACTAGTGATTAAACCAATCCAAACTGCGCTCTGTGCTGACACGAAACCTGCTGCTGGCGTAATGCCGACTAATCCTGCAATTGCACCAGATGCTAATCCTAATGCGGAAGGTCTATGTTTGCTGATCACTTCACAAAGCATCCAAGTTAATGCAGCAACAGCAGCAGCAATTTGTGTGGTGGCTAATGCCATTCCAGCACGGCTGTCGGCAGCAAGGGCAGAACCAGCGTTAAAACCAAACCAACCAATCCAAAGCATTGCACAACCGATTAAGGTTAATGTAAGGTTGTATGGAGGCATTGCATCTTTGCCATAACCAATACGTTTGCCGATAAAGAGCGCAGCACATAATCCAGCAACACCGGCGTTAATATGGATAACGGTTCCACCTGCGTAGTCGAGAACACCGTCTTCCGCTAACCAACCGCCGATACTCCATACCCAGTGGGCAGTCGGGACGTAAACCAATAATGTCCAGATTCCGACAAAAACCAAAACCGCACCAAATTTAATTCTTTCAGCAAAAGCACCGGTAATAATCGCACCGGCAATAATTGCGAACGCCATTTGGAATACCATAAATACTGATTCTGGAATCGAAGCGGCACCCGGATAAATAGTGAGTTTCTCTTGTTCAGTAAAAACGTTTAATCCGTTTAAGAATAGGCGATCCAATCCACCAATAAAGGCGTTATTTGGTGTAAAGACTAAACTATATCCACAGATCAACCAAATAACAGCCACTAAACAGCAAACAGCAAAACTTTGCACCATTGTGGCAAGGATATTTTTCTTACGAACCATTCCTGCATAAAAGAGTGCTAACCCCGGAATAGTCATAAATAGCACTAAAATGGCAGCTAACATTACCCAAGCGGTATCTCCAGCACTGATAGCGGAGATTGGTTGTATCCAATCAGTTAGTTCTGCGTGAGCAGTGATTGGTAGAAATGCTAATAACCAACGATATGTTCTCATTTTAATTTCCCCTAAGTGTGTTGTATTTGCATTATTGAATAAATTTAGAGTGCATCATCTCCGGTTTCGCGTGTACGGATGCGGACGACTTGTTCAAGTGGCAATACAAAAATTTTGCCATCACCGACACGACCGGTTTGGGCAGCTTCCACAATGGTTTCAATCACGTTTTCCACCAAATCATTGCTGACAGCAATATCGATCTGAATTTTTGGTAAAAAGTCGATGGTATATTCGCTGCCACGATAAATTTCAGTATGTCCTTTTTGACGACCGAAACCTTTGACTTCACTAACCGTGATGCCGTGTACACCTATGTCGGTTAAAGCTTCACGAACTTCATCCAAACGGAATGGCTGAATAATTGCACTAACGAGTTTCATAATTTTCTCCTGTATGTTTTTATAAGAATCTATGGGCAATCGTAGTTTTTCTAATAAAGTCTAATTTTAATTAGATATTTTTTATTAAAATTAGTTTTTATTTAAATTTAGCATAGAAAATAAAATTAAAAATTAGATGGTGTCAAATAATTTTTTATAATTTTTATAAAAAATTAAGATATCACGATTTTTTTGTTTAATCCTTATCAGATCTGTTTAAAAGATATGTTTTTATTAAAAATATGGTTTTTAAGTTGAAAACGTTATAGATTAGTGCCGATACAGGAGAAAAAAGAGGAAAAGCAAAATGAATCAAGTGCAAAAAATTACCCTATTCCCAATTAAATCGACACAACCCTATTTTGTGCAACAAGCTTATGTACAATCTCGCGGTTTGAATTTTGATCGTGAATTTATGTTAACGGATGTTAATGGAAGATTTATTACTGCGCGTAAGCACGGAGCGTTGTATCAACTGTCTGCATTTCCTGTGGCTCAGGGATTGATTGTGCGTCATTGTGATGGGTCGAAAATTGTTGTGCGTTATCGTGATTTTAATGTTCAGGAAAGCTGTGAAGTTTGGGGAACGCATTTCCTTTCATTCATTGCTCCAGCGAATATTAATCGTTGGTTTAGCGAGAAATTGCAAGAAGAAGTAGTATTACGCTGGTTAGGGGAAATGGATCAACGTTTTGTGAAAAAAATGCCTGAAAATAGTGTTTCATTTGCGGATGACTATCCATTGTTATTAGTTACGCAAAGCTCCTTTGAGGCAGTGCAGGCGGCTTGTCCTGCCTCAATCAGCATTGATCAATTCCGTGCTAATTTGGTGGTGACAGGAGGAGAAGCGTTTGCGGAAGAAAGATGGCTAAAAATTAAGATTGGGGAAATGGAATTTTTACACACCAAGCCTTCATCACGTTGTGTTTTAACAACGAGAAATTTGCAAAGTGGTGAATTGGATGCAAAGTGTGAGCCTTTTCGTACCTTAAAGAAAATTCATACTAATGCTGATGGTGAGCCATTATTCGGTATTAATTTAGTGCCGATAAATAGTGGAGTAGTGCGAGTCGGTGATGAAGTGGTTGTATTGCAATATTGTGCGGAATAAAATATTTGTAAAATAAATGTTAAAGGATTAAGATAAAATCACGCTTTCCTAAAATGATAAAACATTATGATTACACTCCATTCCCGAGAATTCTATTTTGCTAGTGTTGCATTGGCATTTTCTTCTTTTTTAGTGTTCTGTAATTTATATTCGGCACAACCAATTCTGGCTGAGTTTGCTAAAACTTATCAAGTATCTATTACATTATCGAATTGGATTTTTGCTGGTGCTTCATTAGGTTTAAGTTTGAGTTTAATTCCGTGGGCATTATTGGCAGATCGTTTCGGTCGTAGATTAATGATGATGATTAGCCTTATTTTAACGGCAATTTTGGGGATAATTCTTTATTTTGCAGATAGCGTAAGCAGTTGGATTACATTGCGTGTTATTCAAGGAATAACATTGGGAGGCTTGCCGGCAGTGGCGGTGGCTTACATTAGTGAGGAATTTGAACCTCGTTCTATTACTTCTGTTGTCGGTTCATATATAGCAGCAAACTCATTAGGTGGTATTTCAGGACGTTTGTTGGGTGGATTCCTCGCCGATCATTTTGGTCTGAATATGCCAATGTTATTTTGTGGGGTATTAGCAGTCATTGGTGCGTTGCTGATTATTTATTGCCTGCCTAAAGAACAGAATTTTCAGAAACAGACATTGGAATTTACTAATTTAAGAAATAATTTGTGCGGACATATCCGAAATCCAAAATTATGGAGGACATTTTTTATTGGAGGGTTAGGTTTCGGTGTCTTTATTAATTTGTATTCTGTAGTGAGTTTGCGTCTGCTTAGCGAACCTTATAATTTTTCAACCACACAAGTATCTTTGCTGTTTTTATGCTATTTAAGCGGAACTTTCGCAGCCAGTTTGACCGGGAAATTAACACAGCGTTATTCGTCTTTGCAAGGGATGTTTTTAGGATGGTGTGTATTGGTTATTGGTGTGTTATGGTTGTTGGTGTCATCATTGCCATTAATTATTATGGGGTTATTAATCTGTAGCGTTGGTTTTTTTACAACACACGCATTGGCAAGCGGTTGGGTCGGCAAACAGGCTAAACAGGCAAGAGCATTAGCCTCAGCGTTATATCTCTCGTTTTATTATTTCGGCTCAAGTGTTGTCGGCTTTTATCTGATTTTCTTATGGCGACATTTTGCTTGGCAGAGTGTTATTTTAGGTTCACTGGTGTTGCTAGCCTTTATTCCGTTATGTATCTGGGGAATGCGTCAGGTAGAATTGCAACAACGCCGAAAATAATTTTCCTTTTATCTAAAAATATCCCAACGCAAGTTCCAATTAAATTTCTTTCTTGCGTTGGGTTAGCTTACTTACTGGCAAATTTGTTTAATTGAAGCTCGTTTGTATTTTTTCTTCCTATTCTAGTTCTACTATAAGCGATCTTTAAAAGCATCTCTGATAGCAATCACTTTATCTATTACTTTATTTATAAGTTCATCATAGTTTTTATGATTATTAAAATCTAATCCATCAATATAGTAAATAATTCTAGAAGCTTTTTTATCATCTAATCTTTGCCAATCCATATTAAATCCTAATTCATTTTGTATTGATTCGGATTCAGAGTACAGCTTGTTGAAAAGTTTTTTATTATCATTTATATAAACTGCTATCCCAATGCTGTTTGTTTTATTTACTAATGTAATAGATATATGTGCCTCACTTGTACCAAGAGCAACATTATACCAATGATCTGTTGTTGCTTTTCTTATATTAAAAGGTTTATTCCTTGAAGCTACAATTTCATTAAATTTATTCCAAAAGTTAAATCTTTCGGATTGAGCTTTGCTTAATTCTCCATTATCTACGCCCACATTTGTTACCTTGACAAAATCATTAGGTTTTTCTACAACCACAAATTGAGGTGCTGGCAAAGAATCTCCTATTCTAAATGCACGTATTTCTATTAGAAAAAAGGAAATATCTGTAGTTGTCTTATTATTTAGCCACTCTATCGCACTTCTGTGTTCTTCTCTTGCTTCTTTAACAATCCAAATTACTACATTTGCATCTAACCCAGAAGCATACGTTATAATTTTTCCTAAATGGTCATGGTTGGTCGTTTCCAACTGATTTTCAATGATAACCTTAATTTCTGTAGTTTCATCTTTTGCAACTAAATCACAGCGATATGAACCAACAAAAACCTCTTTATTTATATCAGTCAATGTTAATCCTACTTTATTACTTAGCATTTCTATATTTTCTTCTTTGGCAAGCCATTCAGAAAAATCATACTGTTCGTGCTTCCATAGTTCTCTAATGTCAACTTCCTCTAATTTTCCTAACTTCAATTTATTCACCTTATTCACCATCCTTTCTTTAAATATTTTTCAATAGATCTGTTATTTGGTTTGTTTCTTTTGCTTTCATATCATTTTCACGCTACATTTCCAAATTTTTTTATCACTCTTGGCAATTGAAGGACATAAAAAGACCGTAACGACTAAGCTACGGTCTAATTTTTATTTTACTTTGTAAAGTCATTGTCGATGAAATAGCTTCTATTCCCACTCAATCGTTGCAGGAGGTTTTCCGCTGACATCATAGACTACACGGGAAATGCCATCTACTTCATTAATAATACGGTTGGAGATTTTACCGATCAAATCATAAGGTAAATGAGCCCAATGTGCTGTCATAAAATCAATAGTTTCTACCGCACGCAAGGAAACAACCCAATCATATTTACGTCCATCTCCCATTACACCAACGGATTTGACTGGTAAAAATACGGTAAACGCTTGGCTAACTTTATAGTACCAACCCGAATTGTAAAGTTCTTCGATAAAGATTGCATCGGCACGACGAAGTAAATCGCAATATTCTTTTTTCACTTCACCAAGTACACGTACACCTAACCCCGGACCTGGGAATGGATGACGATTGAGCATTTCAGCAGGCAAACCAAGTGCTAAACCGATTTTACGCACTTCGTCTTTGAACAATTCGCGTAATGGTTCAACTAAACCTAGTTTCATATAATCAGGCAAGCCCCCCACATTGTGGTGAGATTTGATAACGTGTGCTTTTCCGGTTTTGCTAGCAGCGGATTCGATTACATCAGGGTAAATAGTGCCTTGTGCCAACCATTTTACGCTAGTTAATTTCTTAGATTCATCATCGAAAACCTCAACGAATACTTTACCGATTGTTTTTCGTTTTGCTTCCGGATCATCAATACCTTTTAACGCATTTAAGAAACGATCCTCAGCATCAACACGGATAATATTTAGACCGAATTTATCACCAAACATTTCCATCACTTGATCAGCTTCGTTTAGGCGCAACAAGCCGTTATCCACGAAGACGCAGTGCAAATTTTTACCAATAGCACGGTGTAAAAGAAGAGCGGTAACGGAGGAATCTACCCCGCCAGACAAGCCGAGAATCACTTCATCATCACCCACCTGTGCTTTAATGCGAGCAACGGCATCTTCGATAATGTTTTCTGGTGTCCAGTTGCGTTCACAACCACAAATATTCACCACGAAATTGGTTAAAAGGGCTAAGCCACTCTTGGTGTGGGTAACTTCTGGGTGGAATTGTACGCCATAGAAATGGCGGCTTTCATCGGACATCGCCGCAATCGGGCAAGTTGGAGTTGTTCCCGTGATTTGAAAGTGCGGTGGTAATTGGGTAACTTTATCGCCGTGGCTCATCCATACATCAAGCAATGCATTACCTTGTGCAGAATGTGCATCTGCTAAATTGGCAAATAATTTATCTTGTGTAACGACTTCAACTGATGCATAACCAAATTCACGTTCATTAGATGGTTCAACTAAACCACCTAATTGCATTGCCATAGTTTGCATACCATAACAAATACCAAGTACAGGTACACCTGCTTTAAATACATATTCTGGTGCACGTGGGCTTCCTGCTTCAGTTGTACTTTCCGGACCACCTGAAAGAATGATCCCATTTGGTGCAAAATGGCGAATATCGTCTTCTGCAACGTCCCATGCCCATAATTCACAATAAACGCCAATTTCACGAATACGGCGTGCGATTAATTGGGTATATTGCGAACCAAAGTCTAAGATTAAAATTTTGTGATTGTGGATGTTGTTCATTTTTTATTTTTCTCAGAATTAATAATATTTTTAAGGTGTAAATCTACTTTTTATAAAAGTGCCACCATGTCCATCAGGGATGAAATCTATATAAATATCTTTAAGATTTCCGCAAGCATTTACTTTCCATAATTCTTGAGCCAATTTTAATGTATTACTATTAGGCTCTTGTTCAACATTTAATATTTGTGTATGAATTTTTATCTTTCCTATAGAACAACTATAGTAATGCACAAATGGGAAAATTAAAGCTCGCTCAGTATCAGATTTTAATTGAGAATCAGCTGTACTTTCTCCACTGTATTGAGGATAAAACATTGCACATCCTGTTAATAGTAGAGTGCTTAAACTTAACATCCTAATAAATTTCATCTATAAAACCTCCAAAAAATTGACCGCACTTTTATTTACCCCATTCTATAATTTGGCGCTTCTTTGGTGATGGTAACATCATGGACGTGGCTTTCTTTAATACCTGCACCGCTGATTCGCACAAATTGGGCTTTGGTGCGGAGATCTTCAATGGTGGCACAGCCCGTTAAGCCCATACAAGAACGCAAGCCGCCCATTTGTTGGTGGATAATTTCTTTTAAGTAGCCTTTGTATGGAATGCGTCCTTCGATGCCTTCTGGCACGAGTTTGTCGGCGGCGTTATCGCTTTGGAAGTAGCGATCTGATGAACCTTTTGCCATCGCCCCTAAAGACCCCATACCACGGTAAGATTTAAAAGCACGTCCTTGATAAAGTTCAATTTCGCCTGGTGCTTCTTCTGTTCCTGCTAACATTGACCCCACCATAACACAATATGCACCAGCAGCAATCGCTTTGGCAATATCACCTGAATAACGAATACCACCATCTGCAATAACAGGAATACCTCGATCTTTTAATGCTTCTGCTGCATCAGCAATTGCTGTAATTTGCGGCACGCCTACCCCTGTCACGATACGAGTTGTACAGATTGAACCTGGCCCAATTCCAATTTTCACTGCACTCGCACCAGCATCAGCTAAAGCAATCGCACCTTCAGCAGTCGCTACGTTACCAGCAATAATTTGTAAATCAGGATATTTTGCACGTGTTTCACGAACACGCTGTAACACACCTTCAGAATGACCGTGAGACGAGTCAATTAATAAAACATCTACACCAGCTTTTACTAAAGCATCAATTCTAGCTTCATTACCAGCTCCGGCACCAACCGCTGCACCAACGCGTAAACGTCCAAATTCATCTTTACAGGCATTTGGTTTCTGTTCAGATTTTTGGTAATCTTTAAGGGTAATCATCCCTTTTAATTTAAATTGCTCATTAACTACTAAGATTTTTTCCACACGATGACGATGCATCAAGGCAAAAATATGATCCCGATCGAATGAATTGCCTTCAGTTACAGTTACAAGTCGTTCTTTTGGTGTCATTACTGATGTAACTGGTAACGATAAATCAGAAACAAAACGAGTATCACGACCGGTTACGATTCCTAATAAATCCCCATCTTCTGAAGTCACTGGATATCCAGCAAATTTATTTTTCTTTGTCAATTCTGCTACTTCAGCGAGTGTCGTAGTTGGGCGTACGGTAATTGGATCATTAACAATACCGCTTTCAAATTTTTTCACTTTACGTACACGCTCAGCTTGGCGTTCAATACTCATATTTTTATGGATAAAGCCGATACCACCTTCCTGTGCAAGTGCAATCGCCATTTTGGCTTCAGTTACGGTATCCATCGCGGCAGACAGAATAGGGATATTTAAACGGATTTTTTGAGTAAGCTGGGTTGAAAGATTTGCCGTATTTGGTAATACGGTGGAATGTGCAGGAACAAGAAGAACATCATCGAAGGTGAGGGCTTCTTTAATTACTCTAAGCATTGCAATATCTCTCTTTGTTAAAAGTTAATAAATAAAATGATTAAAAAATATTGCGGCGGCATTATACAGATTTTTGATTGAAATGAAAATCTCTTTTAATATTTTTAAGCAAACGTTTGCTTAAAAATAATGCCTCAACCTTTTCCCCATTTGCATTATAATAACGTTCAATTATTTTTATTGAAACAAATAGGGGAAAGTATGACCGCACAAACAGGCATTTTATTGGAACATTGCAAAGCGGCAATTTTTATTGAAGCAAACATTGCTGATTTTTCGGCAGTAGCTCAATCCTGTAAAGCTTTGATCAAAGCAACAGAAGCATTACAACAACAATATCCTGATGCACATCTTTATAGTATTGTAGCCTTTGGTAATGATGCCTGGAGAAAGTTATCTAATCAAACTGATGCGACAGAATTAAAACCTTTTACTCAATTAGGAAAGGGAAATTTGGCAGCGCCTTCAACACAGAATGATTTATTAATTCATATTCTCTCGTTGCGACATGATGTAAATTTTTCTCTTGCACAGCAAGCGTTACAAATTTTTGGTGAAGCAATTGAGGTTAAAGAAGAAACTCACGGTTTCCGCTGGGTAGAAGAACGAGATCTTACAGGTTTTATTGATGGAACTGAAAATCCAGTAGGAGATGAATTACGCAGATCAATTGGGCTGGTGGCTGACGGAATAGATAAAGATGGTAGTTATGTATTCGCTCAACGTTGGGAACACCAATTGGATAAATGGCAAAAATTAGATCAGCAAAAACAAGAATAAGTTATTGGAAGAACGAAACCGGATAGTGTTGAACTTGATGATGTGCCACCGACCTCACACGTTGGTCGTGTTGATTTAAAAGAAAATGGAAAAGGCTTAAAAATCATTCGCCAAAGCTTACCTTATGGTACAGTAAGTGGTAAACACGGTTTATATTTCATTGCTTATTGCAGTAAGCTTCACAATATTGAACAGCAGTTACTTAGTATGTTTGGAGAATTAGACGGAAAAACAGATCGACTATTAGGTTTTACTAAACCAGTAACAGGCAGTTACTATTTTGCACCTTCTCTAGAACGTTTATTAAATTTATAGCTTAAAAGTTATTCTTTCTAATAAAGAAAGGATAACTTTAACTTTTCTTTTTTTTTCTTTCTGTTAAACTGTTGCCCAATTTTGGGGCTGATCTAGGATTCGACGGGATTAGCAAAGCCTAAGGTGCATGTCGAGGTGCGGTAGGCCTCGTAAATAAACCGCAAAACAATAGTCGCAAATGACGAAAACTACGCTTTAGCAGCTTAATAACCTGCGTAAAGCCTTCTCTCCCTAGCTTCCGCTCGTAAGACGGGGATTAAAGAGGAGTCAACTTAAACGAGATCGTGTGGAAGCCGCCGTTTGAGGATCGAAACACTAAATTGAATCAAACTAGCTTAGTTATCGCGTGTCTGTCCGCAGTGATTAAGTGAAATTAAAGACTAGACTAAACATGTAGTGCTGAAGGTAGAGGAATTTCGGACGGGGGTTCAACTCCCCCCAGCTCCACCACTGGTTATATTCATAACATTGCATAGCGTTGCAAGTTATTGAAAAATATAAAAAAGGTCATTTTTATTTGTTGCATAGGATTGCATTTGTTTTCAAGATTGATGTAACGTTGATGTAACTTTTTAAATAATGGTTTTATAAAACGTTACATCAATTCTATAAACCATTATAGGACAAGGATTGATGAAATTTTCTGATTTTGTCCCACATTCCTCATTTTGATGATTTGTCTTTAGCTCCTGTAATAACACCATTTAAATAGCATTGGCTATTTCTTGAGGCATAGTAGACAAATTAATACATCACCAATTCAAGATGATTCTTTCCATTTCACATTTGTTTGTAGAATTTTTTGATAAATCGGGCAGGTTTTATCGTGAGCGTTCGGTAAGTAACCAGTACTCATAAGAAATTCATTAACAATTTCTCCGCCAACAAATTTAAACTGTTTTTTAAACAGTTTAACCCATTCGGGGAGTGTTTGGGGATAGTGATGATCAAGCCACGTTTTAAATGAACCGAATTGTTGCTGTAGTTGTAAGATCTGTTTGGCATTATAAATAGCGGCATTAATTTTAAGACGATTGCGAATAATATCCGGATTATTCAATAAGCGTTGGCGATCTTCATCATTATAGTTAGCCACTTTTGCGATATTGAATTGGTCATAAGCAAGTCGAAAGCCCTGCTCTTTCTTTAAGATCAACGTCCAGCTAAGCCCTGCTTGATTAATTTCCATTACTAAACGGGCAAACAGCTCATTATCATCTTCAATCGGAAAACCATAACGATGATCGTGATATGATTTATTAAATGGATCTTCATCCTCCGCTAATTGATTAACATAATCACAATAGCTCATTATTAACCTCGAATTGGTCTGATTTTCTGCATAAACATTGGTAGCTCATCAGTGAGTACACGTTGTTGCATCAAATCTTTAATTGTTGCCGCTCGAAAAAGGGCTTTTTCAGCTTTTTCTCCGTAGAAGAGCTGATTTACCGTATTTTGCCAGTGAGATAGCCAAATAGCGAACATCTCTTCGCTCATTGGCTGGCGGTTGTGTATTTTGATATGTGCCAACATTGGATTTCCTTGATAACTTTCCATATCAAAAATATTACTTTCCCAAAATCGATACATTTTTTCTAAATGGGTTTGCCAATGTTTTCCGCGTAGATGAGCGAACATATATCCAATTCTTTCATCGGCTAAAAGCGAATCATAAAAGCGATTAACCAGTAGTTCAATATCATTACGATCTTCTAAAAGTTTGCTCATAGCTACTCCTGTTGTTTTTTGAGTAATGATAAAACAAATAGTAAAGCAGAACAAATCACCACAGATGGACCGGCAGCTGTATCATAAAATGCCGAGAGTAGTAATCCTCCGGTTACTGCAATCATACTGATTACCACGGCAACAATTGCCATACTTTCCGGTGTGCGGGAAAAACGGCGAGCAGTAGCAGCAGGAATAATCAGTAGAGAGGTAATAATTAATGCGCCGACAAATTTCATACTTAATGCAATCGTAATGGCAGTTAGCAACATTAACACAATGCGTCCTTTTTTGACATCAACCCCTTCAATTTGCGCTAATTCCGGGTTTACTGTGGCAGAAATCAATGCTTGCCAGAAGTAACATAGAATACTCAATACTAAAATAACGCCAATACCTATCCAGAGTAAATCTTGATAAGTAATGGCAAGCAGATCGCCGAACAGATAATTCATCAAATCAACCCTGACGCCGCCAATTAAGCCAATAGTGACAACACCTAAGGAAAGGGAAGTGTGAGCAATAATGCCGAGCAGGGTATCAGCCGCAAAATGCGTGTTATTTTCCAACCAAACCAAAATAAGAGCCAATAAAATAATCAGCAAAAGAATGGCAATATAAGGATTAAGATCAAAGACGATGCCTAGAGCAATACCGAGCAGTGCAGAATGTGACAGGGTGTCTCCAAAATAAGCCATTTTCCGCCAAACAACAAAAGCACCGAGTGGGGCTGTGATTAAAGATAAAATAATGCCGGTTATCCAAGCAGGAAAAATAATTTCAAACATAATTAACCTTAATGTTGATGTTGGCAATCAGCAGAATGATGTTCGCCAGAACAGCAGACATCACCGTGTAGATTGTGTTTATGATTATGATGGTGCGTATAAATAGCAACATTCTGTTCATTCTGATTGTTAAAAAAGTCAATAAAATTCGGATGAGCACTGATGGAGTCCGGCGTACCCTCACAACAGATATGATGATTGATGCAGAGTACGTGATCGGTTTTTGCCATCACTAAATGTAGGTCGTGAGAAACCATTAGTACAGCACAATCAAATCGTTCCCTCATTTGATTAATTAACTGGTAAAGTTCATTTTGCCCAATAATATCAACACCTTGAGTTGGCTCATCCAATACCAATAGATTAGGTTTGTTCAAGATAGCGCGCGCCAATAGAACACGTTGCATTTCTCCACCGGATAATTTTTGCATACTTTGTTCCCCTAAACGGGTGATAGAAAGCAATTGTAGTACCTTTTCAATATCCTGTTTCGTTGTTTTCGGTTTAAGTGAAAGAAATTTTTTTACTGTAATAGGGAATGAGTTATCCAAATGTATTTTTTGTGGTACATAACCAATTTTGGTATTGGCAGCATAGTGGACAGATCCACTCTTAGGCATAATCAGTTTTAACAAAACTTTAAGCAAAGTAGATTTTCCACCGCCGTTCGGCCCAACGATAGTAGTGATGGATCGTGGTTGAATTGATAACGAAACATCTTGCAATACAATTTTGTTATTAAACTCAACTGAAATATTTTTTAATTCAACTAGGGGCGGTTGTGAAGTGTGCATAATAACGGTACCTTTCTAAAAATCGGTCTGTATTTTATGCAAATCCTGTAGGGGATCAAATAAATTTTTAGATAATGTTTAAGATTTATGCATTTAATGAAATATGTTCCTAAAAAGGGGAATTTTTCCGTTAATATTATGTCTTATTTCAATTCAAAATAGATTATATGAGTTAGTTATTTGAGTTAATTAAAATGCAACATATTAAATTAGCCAGAGATCGTTTAAAGCGAAAAATAATAATTAGAACACTACTTGCTAGTGTTGCGATTCTCTGTTTTACATCAATACTTTATTTTTTATTGCATCAAACTAAACCAATGAGTGGTACGGGTGAGCAGCTATTGAAAGAAATGGTTGAAACTAAAACATCTGCTGCTGATGAGCAAAATAAAGCTCGATTAAAATGGAAAAATAGTAATCAAATAGAAAACAATCAGACTACACAGAGTAATGATACTAATGCGACAGATACAGATAGTGATGAAAATTTTGATGATCAGTTATCGGATGATACCTTTTTTAGTGATGATGAGTTGCCACAAGATGCGAAAGATGCACTTAATGAACTTCTCAATGCAGCTGGACAGGCGCTTAGTATTACCAATCAATTCGGTGCGACTGTAGCAGACGGTGATACTCTAGCTGATATATTGGGATCGAGCGGTTTAGAGGTAGATACCGTCAATGAGTTGTATCAGTTAGATCCGACTTTGAAAAAACTACAAACTGGGCAACAGCTTTATTGGATTTTGTCTAAGGATGGCGATTTACAATATTTAAACTGGTTAGTTTCTCGAAAAGAGGAGCGTATTTATGAGCGGCAGGCAGATGGTCAATTTACGATGCAAGTTATCCAAAAGCAAAGTATTTGGAAAGAAGAAGTACTAAAGGGGGATATTGAAGGTAATTTGTATAACCATTTGCGTGCAAACGGTTTAGATTCCAAACAAATTTATCAGCTGATTAATGCCTTACAGTGGCAAATTAGTTTAACCAAATTACAAAAAGGTGATCGTTACGCTATTTTGGTTAATCGTGAATATTTGAATAATAAATTGACCGGTCAAGGAAATGTGATGGGAATTCATATTATCAGCCGAGGCAAGAGTTATTATGCTATTCAAGCAGAGAATGGACGTTATTACAATAATCACGGTGAAACTTTGGGTAAAGGTTTTTCTCGTTATCCGACACAGCGTCAATATAGAATTTCTTCGCATTTTAATCCACGTCGAAAAAATCCGGTAACAGGGCGTATTGCACCACATAAAGGCGTCGATTTTTCAATGCCGATTGGTACACCAATTATTGCGCCAGCAGATGGCGTAGTGGTGAAGGTATCTTATCAGGCAGGTGGTGCAGGACGTTATGTAATGTTACGACACGGGCGTGAGTATCAAACTGTTTATATGCATTTAAGTCGCTCATTAGTTAAACCGGGGCAAACAGTAAAGAAAGGGCAACGCATCGCATTATCAGGTAATACCGGGCGTTCAACCGGTCCGCATTTACACTATGAATTTCATATCAATGGCGTTGCGGTTAACCCAATGAAAGTGAAATTGCCGGGTATGAATAATACTATGGCAAGTAAAGAACGTCAGAGATTCTTACGACAAGCGAGAATTGTTCAGGATAAATTGAAGATGTAAGAAAATATCAGCCTGTTGGCTGATATTTTTTAATGTACAGGAACAGCTTCTTCTACTGGTACTTGGTTGTTATCCGGATTATCATCATCGGTTGCCTCATCGGAGGATTCGTTTAATTGCAACGCATCCCATACACTTTGTGCAGGAGCTGAATTTTGCGGTTGTACTGCACAAGGGTTATGAGAAGTCCAAACAGGGATTTCCATTCCGTTGTCACAACTCCAACTGCCGTGATTATCGATTCTCACCCATTTTAATGTATCGGTATGTGGCAGTTTGAAAGGTTTCACCGAAATAGTAGGCAATAATGCTTTGTAAATTTGCAACGCGCCGGAAGCACCGGTTAATTTTGTTTTGCGGTTGTTATCCAACCCTGCCCAGACAGTGGTGACATTATTGCCGTCAATGCCGACAAACCAAGTATCACGGCCATCATTGGTGGTGCCGGTTTTGCCGGCAAGATGCAGTTTGCCGAAATCGGCTTGCAGCGAACGTGCCGTACCGCGATCGACAACCTGTTGCATAGCAAACAGTGTTTCGATAGCAGCCTCTTCAGCAACGACCTGTTCCGGATTGGTTTGATGTTGATAAAATTGGTGACCGTCACGCTCGACAATGTGACGAATAGTGGTTAATGGTACTTTTGCCCCTTTATTGGCGATGACCTGATAAAGTTTAGTTACATCATAGGGAGAAATAGAGTAAGAGCCGAGCAGCATTGACGGCACGCGAGGAATTTTGACTTGATCCCACCCCATACTTTTTTGATTGCGAATAATATTATCCAACCCTACCGCCATTCCGATATTTACTGTCGGAATATTTAAGGAACGAACTAAGGCATTCAATAAGGTCACTGAACCACTATATTTGCGATCGTAATTGCGCGGTTGCCACGCCGGTTGTCCACGTAGCGGAATACTGATGGGTTGGTTTTTAATCGGGGTATTCAAGGCAAAACGCTCCGGATAGGATAACGCCGTTAAATAAACGGACGGTTTCACTAAAGAGCCAATTTGTCGCCTTGCTGACAAAACACGATTAAAGCCGGCATATTGTACATTCGTTCCTGCCACTAATGCTTGAATTTCACCAGTATGATAATTGGCAATAATCATCGCTGCTTCCAAATCCGGAATTTTATGGCGTAACTTCAAGGCAGTTGTTGCACTGATAATGGCGTTTTCCGCTTGTGTCTGCAATTTAGGATCAAGCGTAGTGAAAATTCTCGCACCGGATAAAAAATTGAGCTTTTTATTGCCGAGCAGATCGGTTAATTCGTGTCGAACCGCTTGCATAAAACCGGGTTGAGCCTGTTGCACCGGGCGTTGGCTTTGGACACCCAATGGACGTCGGCTTAACATCTGATACAAAGATTGATCGATAATGTTATGCTCCAGCATCATTTGTAATACCACATTGCGCCGTTTGGTTGCATTTTCAGGATTGCGCCACGGGTTATAAAGTGAAGGGCCTTTGACCATTCCTACCAGCAGCGCAATTTGGTCTAAACTGATTTCTTGAATCGGACGACCGAAATAGAATTGACTGGCGAGGGCGAAACCGTGAATTTGTGTATCACCACTTTGCCCCAAATAAATCTCATTTAGATAGGTTTCCAAAATTCGGTTTTTGTCATAATGCCAATCTAACATTAATGCCATAATGATTTCATTTGCCTTGCGACTTAGTGTACGTTCATTACTTAAAAAGAGATTTTTAACAAGTTGTTGCGTTAATGTGCTTCCACCTTGAACAGTATGACCGGCTTTTAAATTATTAACTAAGGCTCGAGCAATACCGATAAAGCTAACGCCATCATGAGTAAAAAAGTTGCGATCTTCGGTTAAAATAAGGGTGTCAATCAAAAAACGTGGGTATTGTTGTAATGGAATAGCCAAACGTTCTTCGTCATCAGAATTTAACATTGCAATCAATTTTGGCGATAAGCGAAATTCAGTGATTGCTTTTCGTGCCACCAGATCTTCAATGACGTGAAGTTGTTGCTGTTGGAATCGTAATCGTAAAACACGTTGCGGTTCAGCAATATCAGGGAAAGGAAAAGCCCGTCGAATTAACACCAAAGTATCATTGTTATCAATTTTGAAATCACCCGGAGCGGCAAGCAGAGAGGTTTGACGATAACCGTTATCAATCAGTAGTTGCTTTACTTCGAGCAATGTAGGATGTTCCGGTTGTTGTATAACCGGAATTTGGCTATATACTTCGGCAGGAAGTTGCCAAATTTGCCCATCCATTTTTGAACGAATTTTTCCATCTAGGTAAATAGCATAAAAGCTACCCATACAAAGAGCAGTGATGCCGAGTTTTATCGAAAAAGTGAAAAATCGCTGTTTCAGTTTAGGGTTGTTTTTCTTAGGCTTAGTCTGTTTTTTGGGTGCTTGTTTTGTCATTTTCTATCTTTTACTACATATATGGATCACATTGAGCACTACAAGTTTAGTGAGCCTGTTGATCTAATTCAATAACGTGTTCCAGAGCTTGTTCAAAATGGGCAAAGTAACGAGATTCACCGATTAAATTTAATATTCCGGATTTTCGTAATTCACGATCCACTCTTTTATTAGCACCGGAAAGCAGAACGATCACATTGCGTTTTTGCAACGAATTAATGACATCTTCTAGAGCTTGAATACCGGTCATATCAATAAAAGGAACCCATTTTAAACGAATAATCAAAAATCTGGCATCGGTATTGGTACCGGCTAAAGCCCGCTCAAAATTTTCAACTGCACCAAAGAAAAATGGTCCTTCTAAGGCAAACACTAGTGCTGATTCCGGCAATCCTTCTTTTTCTCCTTGACGTCCTAACTCCTGATTAATTTGATCGGCACTGTTCGGTGAAACCTCAACACTTGCGGCCATACGTTTCAAGAAATAGAGAGTGGCTAAAATAACACCAATATTAACCGCAATCACCAAATCAGAAAAAACAGTCAAAAAGAAGGTGATCAGTAAAATCACTATATCGGCACGAGGCGCACGTTTAACCATATTAATAAAACGTCTAACATCACTCATATTCCAAGCTACTACGAACAGAATAGCAGCCAATGCCGCAAGTGGAATATTGGAAGCGAGTGGTGCGAGAACAACCAGAATGATAACTAAAGTGATGGCGTGAATAATACCTGCAAGTGGGCTATTGCCGCCATTACGAATATTAGTTGCTGTACGTGCAATGGCACCGGTTGCGGCAAAACCACCGAATAGCGGTGCCAATATATTGGCGATACCTTGTCCAATCAATTCTTGATTGGAATGATGTTTCGTACCTGACATTCCATCAGCAACCACAGCAGAGAGCAGTGATTCAATTGCTCCCAACATCGCAATAGTAAAAGCAGGGCCGATCAATGTCATCATTTGTGTCCATTCCAAACGAGGTAGTTTAAATTCCGGTAAGCCTTGTGGAATACCGCCGAAAACAGAACCGATAGTGGCAACACCTTCAAATTGAGCGAATTGTTGAACTATAGTAATAACAACCAAAGCTATTAATGGCCCAGGCACGCGATGTAGGTATTTCACTTTAGGTGCATAAAGAACTAACAATAATGCAGCGATTGCTAATGTAGTTGTCGCAAAATGCAATTGAGGGAAAACCTGAATGAGCTGCCAAACTTGCTGATGGAAATGGCTACCTTCAATTGGCGGTAACCCAAAAAAGTTACGCCATTGACCAACCCAGATAATGACTCCGATACCAGCAGTAAAACCGACAATGACTGGAGCTGGAATAAATTTGATAATAGCTCCCATTTTACTGATACCGAGTGCAAATAGGATAATTCCTGCCATTAAAGTTGCAATCTGTAATCCTTCAATGCCGTATTGTGCAGTGATACCAGATAATACTACGATAAATGCCCCTGTTGGGCCGGCAATTTGTAACCGACTACCACCGAAAAGAGAGACTGCTAAACCAGCAATAATGGAAGTATAGATACCTTGTTCAGGTTTTACTCCGGAAGCAATTGCAAATGCCATTGCTAAAGGGAGTGCAACAACACCGACGATGACGCCGGCAATTAAATTATTAAGCCAATACTTTTTTTGTAATAGCCCGGCTTTATAGGCTTCTTGAATTGCAAACATAAGGAAAGTTTAGAAAGAAAAATAAGATGCTATTATAAAACAGAGCTGATAAAAGGGTAGATAAATTAGTAAAAATTTAATTTACAATATTAGATGAGGAATAGGTTCTTGTGAAAGAATGATTTTACTGATGTTGCTATATTATATGCTCTTAAATAATGAAGATATGAGAAGACTCTGAGAGTAATGAAAAGCATCTGCCATTAAAACAGATGCCTTTATTTTACTCAGATGTTTCTTCCACCATTTCCGGCATTTTGAATGGAGAAGGTTGGTTGGTTAATTTAGCTAAAATACTTGCCAATGTTTGTCGCATATCTTTACGATGTACGATCATATCAATCGCACCTTTTTCTAACAAAAATTCGCTGCGTTGGAAACCTTCTGGCAATTTTTCACGCACTGTTTGTTCAATTACTCGTGGGCCGGCAAAACCGATTAATGCTTTCGGTTCGGCAATATTAATATCACCAAGCATTGCAAAACTAGCGGATACACCGCCTAAAGTCGGGTCGGTTAAAACGGAAATAAATGGAACACCTTTTTCACGCATTCTTGCTAATACTGCACTGGTTTTTGCCATTTGCATCAATGAAATTAATGCTTCTTGCATACGCGCTCCACCACTAGCAGAAAAACAAACAAACGGACAGTTGTTTTCAATGGCTTTTTCTGCTGCTCTAACAAACTTTGCACCCACAACTGAACCCATAGAGCCTCCCATAAAATCAAAGTTTGAGGCTGCAGCAACAATTGGCATTTCATAAAGTTTGCCTGAAAATGCAATCATTGCATCTTTTTCACCAGTCTGTTTCTGAGCGGCGGAAAGACGGTCTTTATATTTTTTTAGATCTTTGAATTTGAGAATATCTTGCGGTTCTAATTCGGCAGCAATTTCGACAGTGCTATCCTGATCTAATAGTGCAAGCAGGCGAGTACGAGCATCAATACGCATATGATGATCGCATTTAGGACAAACTTCCAAATTACGACTAAGTTCTTCTCGATATAATACTTGCCCGCAACCAGTACATTTTGTCCAAACTCCTTCCGGCACATTCGCTTTGCGTGAACCGGAAACGGGATTCTTATTAAAAATTCTTTCAATCCAACTCATATTTATCTCCAAAAATTGGTTCGAGATGATAGCAAATAGCGCTTATTAAAGCATAATTTCATAGAATTTAATATCTTTTTTGCTAGATAAAAGTGGTATTATTTGTTGATAATACCGTTATGATCATTATTGAGGATAACGTGTTTGAAAGTTTGTATTATCTATCTTTTTCACTATTTCTATATCAAGATTATCGCAAAATTGGCTTAAATTATTTCATCCGGTAAAAATAATGGGCCAACCGCACTTTTGGGCAACTGAAAAATATTAGGATAATGAACTTCCACTAAATATAAACCAGCAGCTTTAGCAGTAGGAGCGGCACAAGAGCGATCTTTTTGTTGTAATAACCATTTAATCCATTCCGGCTTTTGTTTTCCTTCACCAACGACGAGTAAACTGCCGACAATATTTCGTACCATATGATGTACAAAAGCATTGGCTTGTATATCAACAATAAGATAATCACCAATGCGAGAAACTTGTAAATGATGTACATTACGATAAGGTGATTTGGATTGGCACTGGGCAGCTCTGAATGAGCTAAAGTCATTCTCTCCAAGTAAGTATTGACCGGCAATATGCATCAATTTTTCATCTAATGGATAATGATGATGGGTGATACCAGTCGGTAAAATAGCAAAGCGTTGTGGACGATTATAAATAATGTAACGATAACGACGTGATAAAGCACTGAATCTGGCGTGAAAATCTTCGTTTACTTCTGTTGACCATTTCACCGCAATATCATTTGGTAAATGTACATTTGTTCCGAAGATCCAAGCCTGTAATGGGCGAGAAGCGGATGTTTCAAAGTGAATTACTTGACCTGTGGCGTGTACTCCGGCATCAGTCCGTCCAGCACAAAAAATTTCGATAGGTTCATTGGCGATGGTGGAAAGTGCTTTTTCCAATTCGTTTTGAATGCTTTGTACAGATTGTTGCTTTTGCCAACCAAAATAACGAGAGCCGTCATAACTGATACCTAATGCAATTTTTTTCATTAAAAACTCCTAAATGGTTGAAACCTTGCCGTTCACGATAGTAGATAGTATTCAATTTGAGAAACATAAACATCTCCAAAATGGATTAGCGAATTCTGAAAGTGAATACGTTGTAGACATAAACAAAAACACCAACATTACTGTTGGTGTTCTGTATTTAAAAACGTTAATTAAGCACGCTTGAAGTCGATGTGAACTAATTTTGGTTTGAATGGGTGACGTTGCATAGCTTGAACTTTCACCGCAACTTCTTTGCCATTGATCACTAAAGTAATAACTTCAGAATAGAAGCTATCTTCAACTTGAGCGTTATTTAATTCATTGTGGTTTAATACGATAGAAACAGGTGCTTCATTACCACCATAAACGATTGCAGGGATTTTGCCTGCTTTACGCAAGCGGCGGCTCGCACCCTTTCCTTGCGTTTCACGAACTTCAGCATTAAATTTAAACATTTTAATTCTCTTTATGTTATGACCTAAACGGTCGTTAGACAAAACAAGCTACAGGCGACCCAGTAGCTTGACAAAATAGGGCTGAAAATAAATCAGCTGTCGCATTATAGAGAAATGACGATAAAATGCAATCGTTAATTGAGAGTTTTGTTTAAACAATTGCGATAATTTTGTAACGGAGCAAAAGTTTTTTATTTGTGTTGATAATAGTAACAAATTGAGTAGAAATTTTATGACAAAGAAGGCAAAATACTGAGCTAAGAAATGTGCTTTTATTATTTTTATTTGGAAGTCTGTTGTGCAATTATTAGTAGAATTTTTCAGTAGTTATGGTTACTTTGCTGTTTTATTTGTTTTAATTATTTGTGGTTTTGGCGTGCCTATTCCTGAGGATATTACCTTAGTTTCAGGTGGTATTATCGCTGGGTTGGGGTATGCTAATCCACATATTATGTTGGTAGTCAGTATGCTAGGTGTGCTGGCCGGTGACAGCACAATGTATTGGCTAGGTCGAATTTACGGAGTGAAAATTTTGCGTTTCCGTCCGTTACGTCGAATTTTAAAGCCGAAAACAATGCGAACTGTACGTGAAAAATTTGATCGTTATGGTAATCGAGTATTATTCGTTGCTCGTTTTCTTCCCGGATTAAGAGCGCCAATTTATATGGTAGCAGGGATCACACGTCGTATCAGCTATGTTCGTTTTGTTGTTTTGGATTTTTGTGCTGCAATTATTTCTGTACCTATTTGGGTTTATTTGGGATATCACGGCGCACATAATATTGATTGGATCAAAGAGCAAGTAAGTAAAGGGCAGACTGGAATTTATATTTTTGTTGCGCTTTTAGCAGTTTATTTATTGTTTCACTATTTTCGTAAAAAATTCCAAGAAAAAAAGAATTAAAGTTATTTTGGAATTCTTGGCGTAACAAACTTGTACTTTTGAATTAGAAACATATCAGCCTGAGAATGAAAAAATATTTTGTGTAAATCTACTATTATGTATAGGTGTTGATGATGCTTCGGAAGCAACAGATTTTAACTGTTTGTTCTTTGGAGTGATTAAAACTTTATGAAAGTAAGCCAAATATATTAAGACATACTATGATCATTGATAAATATGATTTTAAAAAATAGAGAGCTATATAAATCTATGTGTAGATAAATGCGAATCTTGGGAAGAAATTGGATTAAAATTATCTAGATATTTTTTTGGGGAATATGAAGATTATGCTATCGTGAATATTTAGGCAGTGCAACCTGATACCCTTGCATAAACCGACAGGTTTTAAAACATCGCACATGACTACAGGTTTCAATTTAAGTTATCAATTCTAAGCGAAGCGTTGAGGGGTAAATTATGAATAAACATCTTTATCGCATTATCTTTAGTAAAAGATTACAACGTTTAGTCGTGGTTTCTGAAATTGCAACGCGTGAAGGTAAAGCCAAACATCAAGGTCAACATTGCTATTCCACTTCGCTTAGTCAACGTCCTCACTGGCGATTAAAACCTTTAACTGTCGGCTTATATTCGCTGTTAGGTTTTTTCTATTTCACTTCCGCACACGCAGAAGAATTACAAATCCGAGCGGACAATACTGCACCCAAAAACCAACAACTGATAGTATTACAAACCGCCAACGGCTTGCCGCAAGTTAATATTCAAACGCCAAACGATAAAGGGTTATCGCATAATAAATACCAACAATTTGATGTGGCACAAAAAGGAGCGATTCTCAATAACAGCCGTAAAAATACGCAAACAGAACAAGGCGGCTGGGTACAGGCGAACCCTTACTTGGTGGGTGGTGAAGCGAAAGTCATTTTAAATGAAATTAATGCCAAAAAGCCAAGCCAATTAAAAGGCTATATTGAAGTAGCAGGCAAAAAAGCAGATGTAATTATTGCCAACCCAAGTGGGATTCATTGCGAAGGCTGCGGCATTATTAATGCCGGACGCAGCACATTAACCACTGGAGAGGTGCAGATTGAAAATGGAGAAGTGAAAAGCTATCGTGTAGAGAAAGGTTCGGTCACCGTTTCAGGTCGTGGATTCGATAGTAGCCGTCAAGATTACACCGATATTATTGCCAAAGAAGTTAAGGTAAATGCCGGCATTTGGGCAAATGAACTCAAGGTCACAACGGGGCAAAATCAGGTTTCTGCCAACAATGACAGTATTCAAGTTATCCGTGCTGTCGAAGCAAACCAACCTGTAGGCTATGCCGTCGATGTCGCCGAATTAGGCGGAATGTATGCCAATAAAATTCACCTCATTGGCACAGAAAATGGTTTAGGGGTTCGCAATGCAGGGCATATTGGCGCTTCTGTAGGTGAAGTCAAAATTACTACCGAAGGGCAATTAGTCAATACAGGCTATCTCGGAGCCAAACAAGATATTACCTTACAAAGCCAACAGCAGATAGCAAATCAGCCTGCTGGCGTGATATATAGCCAGCAAGGCAATCTGCAAGCAACGAGTAAACAGAACGGTATTCAACAACAAGGTAGTTTGATTGCCAAAGGCAAAGCACAAGGAAAAGGCAATATTACCTTAAAAGCCAAAGAAACGATGAGTCAATCTGGTGAGAGTTTTGCAGAGGGGAATATCACTTATCAAGCGAAGCATATTGAAACCCATCCTACAGCAAAATTAATCGCCGGAGGAACTTTTACACATACAGCACAAGGTGAGCAAGTGACTATTCCTGCTTATCATTCTGCGGGAAATGTATTGAACTTGATCGCTGAAGAAACGATTTTATCGCACGGGAAACACCTAGCTTCTACGCAAATTACCGCCCAAGCAAAACAACTTGATTTCTCTCAAAGTGGATTTCTGGCTTATCAAGCTGATTTAACGGCGACCCAAAATAATTTAGTATTAGATCAAAGTCATCTTGAGCTGAAAAATACGCTTCACTTATCTACGCCAACTCATCTTTCTAGTCAGCAAGCGAATTTACAAGCGGCTCATATTTTTACCAAAGCCTCTTCACTTGATAATCGACTAGGTACTTGGATTAACCGAGATCAACAACCATTTAACCTTCAATTACTAAAAGGTATTAATAATCAACAAGGGCAGATTTTTACACAAGGCAGCTTCAATCTTCTCGCTCAAGAAATTAATAATCAGCAAGGTCTGCTTTTCGCTAAAGGACATTTAACTCTTAATAGTCAACAAACACGGATTAATAATCAGCAAGGGGTGATCAATACTGAGGGGCAACTTGATCTCCAAAGTGGCGAGCTAATCAATGACTCAGGACTTATTCAAAGTCTTGCTGCAATGGCTATTGATACACATCAACAACGGTTAAGCAATCAAGCAACGGAGCAATCTTCACGTCAGCAAGGGATCATTTCGTTTGATAAATTAGCTGTAAAAACAGGTGAGTTAATCAATCAAAATGGCTTTATTGCAAGTCATCAAAACCAGCAAATCACCGCAACGCAGATAACCAATTCGGATGGAATTATTCAAAGTGATAATGCACAGCATTTGATTAGCTTTAGAGCATTAAACAATACTCAAGGACAAATCGTAGCAAGTAACGATTTACATCTTGATACAGATGCTCTCAATAATTACAAAGGTCTGATTGTGACTGAAAATGGTCAGCTGACATTACAGGCACGAGGACAACTTACCAACTGGCAAGGCAATCTACTTAGTCATGGTGATGCAACAATTTCTGTGCTTGGAGTTGATAATGCACAGCAAGGGGTAATTAGTAGTGCCGCTAACTTAGTGATTGACACCCATCAATCGTTATTACGCAATGAACAAGGTGTTTTATTTGCACAACAATCTCTGCATCTCGACAGTGGTGAGCTTAATAATCAGCAAGGTTTTATTGATGGGCAAACTGGTATCACAAGGCATAGTAGACAAAATT
>NZ_JPXX01000006.1 GCF_000771875.1 Gallibacterium genomosp. 1
TTTTGTCTACTATGCCTATCACAATTAATACACATAACCATACATTAAATAATCAACAAACCCAACATCAAGGGATAACAAGTCAAGGTGATATTCGTTTACAGGCCGTTGCTGTATTAAATAATCAGCAAGGCAACCTCAGTACAAAGGGTAATTTGGTTATCCAAAGTGAACAAATTGATAACCAACAAGGAAACTTACTTAGCCAACAACAAATATCTTTAACAGGGAATACTTTAGATAATCGTCAGGGAGCTATTCAAGCACAACAAAATATTGAAATTACGGCAAATCGTGAAATTAACAACCAAGCAATCAACGCTAAAGGTTCGGTGATTCAAAGTGGTGCCACGCTCACCTTGATCACAAATCACCTGAATAATCAAGCCACCAAAGCAACGACAGCGATACCAACGCAAGGCTTAGTAGGTCATCAGCTTACCTTGAGTAGTAAGCAACTGGATAATCAGCGAGGTGGCATTTATACCACCGATCAACTTAGTGCGAGTGTGGCACAAGATATCCATAATCAACAAGGTGAAATCCTCTCTTTAGGCAACGTGAATCTGCAAGGCGATTCTCTCACATTACATAATCAACTGGGTATCATTGAAAGCGGGCAAAATCTAAGGTTGGTTCTGCAACAGTTTAATAATGAAGGTAATATTAAAAGTCATCAGGATGCCTTGATTGAGCTACAAAAAGATTTAATCCTTACCCAACCTTTTACTGTCGCTGGCCATTTAGCGATAAAAACAATGGGCGATTTTATTAATCAGACTCAATTAATCACGGGAAAAGGTTTACAGATCACAGCAAAACAGATTGAGAATCCAACAAACAGCGAGTTTACCTCGCCCAATACCCAACTGACTGCAAATTCATTGACCAATCGGGGATTAATTGATGGTACACAAAATGCAATTTATGTGAATACTTTAAATAATCTCGGCACAGGACGTATTTATGGCGATGAGTTAGCGATTCAAGCCAATGTGTTAAATAATCAACCAGAACATTCCAATAATGAAGTGCATACTGCAACCATAGCGGCACGTAAAAACCTTCATCTAGGGGTAGGTACCTTAACCAATAGTGATCATGCCTTAATTTTGAGTTTAGGAGATTTAACGATTGGTGGACGAATCGATGCAAACCAACGAGCCATTGGACAAGCTGATTTTGTGGATAATGGTAGTGCTACTATTGAAGCCTTGGGGAATGGAAAAATTAATACTAAACGGTTATGGAATCATGATTTGCATTTAATTACTGGAGAAGATCATCAAGATCAACGTATCAGTGAATATGCGGTACATAGTAAAGGTAAACGCTATTCTAGTCTTGAAGGATGGTTTGATCGTAATAACAATAATCGGCATGACAAAAACTCTTATTTTAATTTTAATGACGGTAGACCACGAGTGGGCAATCCAACTTGGGTACAATGGCATTTTAATCGTCATACTGTCACAACGACATTGGAACATCGTGACCCAGCTAAAATTTTGATTGCTGGTGATTTACGGTTAAATGGTGAAGATTTAGTGAACGATGTTTCACAAATTTTGGTCGGCAATCGAATCCGTATGGGCGGACGGGTATTTAATCAAAATGAGAAAAATCGTAACTTAAAAGGTAATTCTGTTCGATTAGAGAATAAAGATCTCATCGGTGAAATTCATCGCCATGATGAAGGAACTTGGTACACTATGGTCACAAAACGTAAGCGTCATGGTTGGAGAGGTAAAAAAGTATGGGCTAAATATGGTGATGATGATAAACCATTTAGTCGAGATTTACCGGTGGAATATTTTAAATTTCACCTAGTAGAAAACACCATCGGTCAAGCGCAAGCCGTAGCAAGCCAAGCCTCTCAAGTCACTATTGATAAACAGCATCAAGCTTCCACGCTTGCGGAGCAAGCATTAAAGGTCGCCCCTGTTTCTGCTATTGAGCCACATCAAATATCAACACCGGTGTTACCAAAAATCATCAGTGTTGAAATGAGTCAATCGGTTGGTCAAGTACGAACTTATCAACCCGACATTCGTTTACCGGAAGTCAGCCTCTATCGTATTAATCCAAAGACGGATAGCCATATCTTAGTTGAAACAGATCCACGCTTTGCCAATAAACGCAAATGGTTAAGCTCCGATTATATGTTTGATGCCTTACGCGCCGAACCACAAACGATGCTTAAACGTTTAGGAGATGGTTATTATGAACAGCGTTTAATTAACGAGCAGATTAACCAACTGACCGGGCAACGCTTCTTAGGCAATTACACTTCGGATTATGAACAATACAAAGCATTGATGGATGCCGGTATTCGTTATGCACAACGTTATCAGTTGATTCCTGGTGTTGCGCTTAGTGCTGCACAAATGCAGGAATTAACCGAAGATATGGTATGGCTTGCGCCTCAAACCGTCACCTTAAAGGACGGTACTCAAGTTCAAGTGCTTGTCCCTCAAGTTTATCTCGTAAAACGTGATGTCGATATTCAGCCAACAGGCGCTATTATCTCTGCAAGAGAAATTGAAATAGACAGTGAGGGTGAAGTCAACAATAGTGGCATAATTGCCGGACGCAATTTAACACAAATTTCCGCACAAAATGTCGTCAACACAGGTACCCTCGCTGCCGATCAACTGAATTTTCAGCTAGCGAAGCGTTTCTATCAACAAGGTGGAGAGCTTAATGCCAATAATCTTTATCTCAATGCAGGTTCAATTCAGATTGAAGGGCGAATGAGCGAAGCAAAAGCCAACCCTAACTATGCGCATCGTCAATTAGATCAGCAAGCTTTATTACAGGTAAAACAAGCGCTTATTTTGCAAAGCCAAGGCGATATTCAATTAGACGCAACCAGTGTTAATGCTGGATCTGCCTTATTAACAGCTGGTGGTGATATACATATCGGGACTGTCACTGAACGCGAACGTTCACATTATATTGCTAATTCAGAAAACTATTGGAAACTCGACCAACAAAGAGAAATCGGCTCTACCTTTAAAATTAAAGACAATGCGGTATTCAATGGCAAACAAGGTGTCATGTTACGTGCCGCACAAATTAATGCGGGTGGCGACCTTATTGTTAATAGTGAGCAAGGTGATATTCAACTACAAGCAGGGCGTGACCAAGAAACACTCTCATTTGCAACCAAATACAAAGATAAAAGCCTACTGAGCCGTAGCACAACAATCATTAAACATGATCACCAATATGACTTAGCCCAAGGTTCACAACTCTCAGGAGACAACATTGTACTTACTGCAAATCAAGGCAAAGTTTCTGTTAAAGGCAGCACCATTGTTGCCGATAAAAATGTGAACTTACAAGCTCAAGACATTGAGATCACTGCAGCGAAAAATACCCGAAAAGAACATGATTTTTACGCAGAGAAGAAATCAGGTTTAATGAGTAGTGGTGGGTTTGGTTTTACCATTGGCAGCCGCTCAGAAAAACAGGATTATACCGATAATGAAATTACCCAATCCGATGCACGTGCCACAGTAGGCAGCTTAGGCGGTAATGTTACCTTAGTCGCTGGCAGTCAAGCTAATATTCTGGGGACTGACCTGATTGTTCAACCAGAGAAAAGTATTAATGTCACCGCCAAGTCCTTAAAAGTAGAAGCAGGTAAAGACGTGATTGAGCGCACAGAAGACCACGAGTTTAAACAGTCAGGTTTGACCGTATCCCTGTCTTCTCCAGTGACTGATATGGCGATGAAAGCACGAGACAGTATGACGCGTAGTCAACAGGTGCAGGATAGTCGTTTAAAAGCCCTTTATGAAATCAAAGCGGCTCAGGAAGGCGTATTAGCCGCACAAGAAGCCTCAAAAGTGGCTCAAGCAGCACAATCAGGTCAGCGTTCAGACTTTAAAATCTCCGCGTCGGTGGGCGAGCAAAAATCAGAATCACATAGTCGAACCAAACAAGTGATACACCAAGGCAGTACCTTAAGTGCAGGTAATGTGAATTTGACGACTACAGAAGGCGATTTAGATATTATTGGCTCTTCTATCAAGGCAGGCAATACCATATTAGACGCAGCAGGCAACCTTAACTTATTGTCTACACAAGATACGATGAGTCATCGTAGTGATAATAAGAATAGCGGTTGGAGTGCTGGGGTATTTGTGGGCTATAGCGGCGGTAGCTATGGTTTTGGAGTGGAAGGCTCTGCTCAAGTAGGAAAAGGAGACGAGAACAGCGATAGTGTTACGCAAGTAAATACAGCCATACAAGCGGATAACGCTATGCTTCGTAGTGGGCAAGACACAAACCTGAAAGGAGCCGTAGTTAATGCTGACCACATTCAAGCAGAGATAGGGCGTCATCTCACGATAGCAAGCCGACAAGATAAGCAACACTATGATAGTAACCAAGTTCAAGCAGGTGTTTCGGCATCGGTGGCGATTTATGGCAGCGGCTCAAATGCTTCAGTCAATGCAAGCTTGAACAAAGGCAAGCTCAATTATGCCCAAGTTGAAGAGCAGAGTGGTTTACACGCAGGCAAAGAAGGATTAGAGGTTACTGTACAAGGCAATACGCACTTAAAAGGGGCTATTGTTGACAGTCAAGCAAGCCAAGAGAAAAACCACTTTACCACAGGCAGCTTAACCTCAGAAAATATTGAGAATCACAGTGAAGCCAAAGTGGAATCTATCAGTGCAGGCATTTCGACCAATATGGAACAAAATATTGCCAATGGTATGGCAGCGGCGTTAAGTGCGTTGGGGAATATACAAAAGCGCGAAAGCAGCACCACATATAGTACGATAGGTAGCAATATTCAGCTCACCACGCAACAAGGTGATATTCCGACTACCCTTTCTCGCGATACCACCACAGCAAACGAACGAATTGATAAAACCGAGATTGCTGACCTGAAAATGCGCCAAGAGATGGCACAAGTGATAGGTGAGATAGCCAATAATGGCATTACCATCGTTTTAAAACCAAAAGTAGATGAAGCAGAACGGCAAAAGGCTGAAGCGGAAGCGATATTAAAGAATGATGAGCATAACCAAGCAGCACAACAGAAATTAGATACAGCCAATAAGGTCATAAAAACCTACGGACAAGGCGGTCAAATCCAACTTGCCGTGCGTGCGGTTACAGGGGTATTACAAGGGATAGCGACAGGTGAAGCCTCGCAAGCAGTAGTTGGTGGCTTATCGCCGTATGCCAATTATGCGATAAAGAAAGCCACAACTAATCAAATAACAGGCGAAGTAGATACCCAAGCCAACTTAATGGCACACGCCTTATTAGGAGCAATCGAAGCTTATGCGACAGGAAACAACGCTGCTGCAGGGGCAGCTGGAGCGCTTGGCGGTGAATTGGCTGCAAAAATTATCACAGAACAGCTTTACCAAAAAACACCAGACCAACTCACCGAAGCACAAAAACAAACCGTCTCCACCTTAAGCCAACTTGCCAGTGGTTTAGTGGGTGGCTTGGTGGGTGATAGCACCTCAAGTGCTATTAGTGCGGCAGAGATTGGAAAGAGGGCGGTTGAGAATAATGGATTGCTTAGCGGACAAGTATCTGATTTATTTAGAGAGTTGGATGCAGCGGAGAAAGATAAGCAGCCTATAGAAGAAATTTTTATAAAAGCTAAAGCGCTAAGTGATAAGCAATATAAAGAATTAACAGAAAACTGTACTGATTCTGCAATATGCCGTTACGGCACAGAAAAAGCATTAGAAGAAGCAAATCAAAAAGCCTTTGAATTGGTAGGATATTTTAATTCTAAACTAAGTAATTTATCTTATGAAGCTCAAAATAAATTTCTTGAGTTTATTATTGATGAGAATAGTAAAGAATTTAATTTTATTGAAGAAAACAGAACGATTACAGAAAAAGCGATAGTTGGTTTGGTAGATAGTTTTATTGCCTCTCAACAAGATCAAGGAATAAAAATATCACCTAAGATTGCTAGCTTTGCTAAAAAAGTTAAAAATCCAAATATACAAAATAAAGATTGGAAGTATATTCCAGCTCCTAAAAAAGAAGAAATAACTGGCTTTAAAGGTTTAACTAGGGCAAAAGAAAAAACATCTATTCGCGGAGGAGGAAAACTTCGTGAACGTTGGAAAGATAGAGAGGGGAATATTTATGAATGGGATTCACAACATGGGACAATGGAAAAATATAATAAGCAAGGTAAGCATTTAGGAGAATTTGATTTTAAAACAGGAGAACAACTTAAAAATGCGGATCCAACAAGGAGAATAGAACCATGATAGAAGTTACTCGATATATAGATGTTTTTGATAATATAACAGATGAATTAATTGATTCATATGAAATAACATTACCTGATGAAAAAGCTATTTCTTATATCCAGCCTGATGATGATGATTGTTATGCTATTTGTGTATATGCATTAGATGAAGAGCAAGTGATTAATTTAGGAGGAGAACACTTAGTATCTTTATATAAAAATAAGGATGTTTGTTTTCATGCGAGCTGTTGTAGAAAATAAAAATAAATCAGAAAATTTAAGCCAACTTGCCAGTGGTTTAGTGGGTGGCTTGGTGGGTGATAGCACCTCAAGTGCTATTAGTGCGGCAGAGATTGGAAAGAGGGCGGTTGAGGATAATTTCCTCTCTGAAAAAGAGATTGCTATTTTAGACAAACTTGCTGAGAAGAAAGTATTAACGCCAGAAGATGTCGAACATATCACTAGCATAAAGATGAAAGATAAAGTCTCTGATGCCTTACTAACGAAATATTAGAAAGACCCAACATCATTAACCCCACAAAAATATCAACAACTGATGTATTGGGTGAATGAAGCGGCAGCTTGGCAACCTGAAACTGCCAAGAATATTTTAAAAATGGATGTTACAGGAGCTGCAATAAAATATTCAAACCCTGAATTAGATAAGAAATACCAAGCTGCACATAGGATTTACAGCTCATTAGATTATCAATTTGGTAAATCCACTTTAGAGGGATTGGCGGTGCTTGGGAATAGTGGTAACGTAATAATTAAAGGGGTTACTACTGTTGAAACGCTTGCTAGAGGGATCAGTGATAAAGCCTTTATCACTGCTCTGCAAGCTGAAAAGGCAATGGGTAAAATTTCGCCTGCATTACAATGGCTAGAGTTACTGTAATTGCTAAGCGATCTGTGTAATAGTTTTACCTAATGCGTAAAAAAGCCGTTATCTTTTTATGTTCACCAAGTGTAATATGTTTGTAGGTGTTCATAAGTTCTTATCAGTGATTTTGTTGTGGTAAACAAATTATAGTTGAATTCCTTATGAACACTTTTTTATTTGTTGCAGTTAGATTGTAAATTCAAGGTCATAAAAAAATCTGCACCTCTCTGTACGTTGGTAAATCCAAATTTAAAGGGCAGATGATTTGTTCATTAAGGAAATTTATTTTCCCCAAACTTCTTCGCTGATTTCACGAATAAATTCAAGTTTTTTCCATTGTTGTTCTTCAGTCAACACATTTCCTTCTTCGGTTGAAGCAAAACCACATTGTGGACTTAAACAAAGCTGATTGATGTCAACATATTGCGCTGCTTCTTTAATACGGGCAATAATTTCATCTTTATCTTCAAGCTCACCGCTTTTTGAGGTGACCAAGCCCAATACAACCTGTTGATCTTTAATAAAGCGTAACGGTTTAAAATCTCCGGCACGGTCGCTATCATATTCAAGGAAGAAACCATCCACTTTGCAATGGCCGAATAATGTTTCTGCGACAGGTTCATAACCACCGGAAGAGAACCAAGTTGAGCGGAAGTTACCACGACAAATATGCATTGTGATTGTCATATCTTCTGGTTTATCTTTAATAGCTTCATTAATTAAATTAACGTAATCTTTTGCGAGTTGATCAACATCAATACCGCGTGCAGTGTAGGCGGCACGTTTTTCTTCTGAGCAGAGTTCACCCCAACTGGTGTCATCTAATTGCAAGTTACGGCAGCCTAATTCATAGAATTTTGCAATAGCATCACGGTAAGCTTGTGCAAGATCGGCAAATAATTGTTGTGGATTTTGCTTATAAAGCTCAATCGGCTGATATTCCGCTTCACGAGCAATACAGATAACGTGCAGCATGGTCGGTGAAGGAATGGTGAATTTTACTGGATAATCGCCTGCAATTTTTTGTAATGAACGATAATGTTCAACAAATGGGTGGTTGTCACTGAAACCAACTTTATCGACAATTTTTAATGTTCTAGGACGTACATTGTGATGTTTGAATTGAACGGAGAATTTTTTGGCATCGACTTCTTCAACCCCATCCAATGCAGCAAGAAAATCCATATGCCAGAATGTGCGGCGAAATTCGCCATCAGTTACTGCGTGTAAGCCAACTTGTTTCTGATGTTCTACTAATTTTGTAATTTCTTGATCTTCAACATTTTTTAAATCAGCACAACTAATATCACCACATTGACATTGATGACGTGCTTGTTTCAATACTTCTGGGCGTAGGAATGAGCCGACAATATCAAAACGGAAAGGGGCTTTTGTGCGTTGTGTTGCATTTGGGAATAATTTACTCATTTTAAAACCTCATATTATATATTAAAATAGACGTTTAGATGTCTAAACAAAAAATACTGTACTGTACTTTATACAAGTTATCAAGAGGATAACGAAAAATAGTGATAGAAAAGGCGATTTATCATCGCCTTTAGTTTAATTTATGCCAAAATATCGTTTTTGATATAGAAACTATTCTTCAGAAATAGCCTCGTTTTCATCGTCATCACAAATACGTTCAATGCTGACTACTTGTTCAGTATCTGACGTACGAATTAAACGGACACCCTGGGTATTACGCCCAACAAGACTGATTTCAGCAACACGAGTACGCACCAAGGTACCGGCATCAGTGATCAACATAATTTGGTCATTTTCTTCCACTTGGGTGGCAGCAACTACTTTACCGTTACGTTCGCTGACTTTGATTGAAATAACACCTTTGGTATTACGAGATTTGGTTGGATATTCCGCAAGTGCGGTTCGTTTACCATAACCATTCTGTGTTGCAGTAAGAATTGCTCCGTTAGTTTTAGGAATCACTAATGAAACTACTTTATCAATGCTTAAATCTAGAATTTGCTCAGTTTCATCGGTAGCGTTTTCTTCATTGCTATTTTCTTCATCGGAAATGTCATTGGTTAAAGCAAGTTTGATTCCCCTTACACCAGCAGCGGTTCTACCCATTGCACGTACTGCGTTTTCATCAAAACGCACAACACGACCTTGTGCAGAGAATAGCATAATTTCGTTATTGCCTTCTGTAATATCAGCTCCGATAAGTTCATCATCATCTCGTAAATTTACTGCGATAATACCACTGGTACGTGGGCGACTAAATTCGGTCAAGGTTGTTTTCTTCACTAAACCACCAGCAGTTGCCATTACGATAAATTTATCTTCAGCATATTCTTTGACAGGAAGGATTGCAGTAATACGCTCATTTTCTTGTAAAGGTAATAAATTGACAATAGGGCGACCTCTTGCACCACGGCTAGCTTGTGGTAATTGATATACTTTCAGCCAATATAAACGACCACGGCTAGAAAAACAGAGAATAGTATCGTGAGTATTCGCCACTAAAAGCTTTTCAATGAAATCTTCATCTTTCATTTTAGTTGCTGATTTACCTTTACCACCACGCCGTTGAGCCTCATAATCGGAAAGTGGTTGATATTTAACGTAACCTTCGTGTGACAATGTCACAACAACATCTTCAGGATTGATTAAATCTTCAAGATTGATATCTCCACTACTTGCAGTGATTTCAGTACGACGAGGATCGTTATATTGATTTTTAATTTTTTCTAGCTCTTCATGAATTACTTCCATTAAACGTACCGGACTATGTAAAATATGTAAAAGCTCTGCTATCACATCTAGCAGTGACTTATATTCATCTAGAATTTTTTCGTGTTCTAATCCGGTAAGTTTTTGTAGACGTAAATCCAAGATTGCTTGTGCTTGTGCTTCACTTAAATGATAAACACCGCCACGAATACCTAAATTTTCATCTAAATTTTCTGGACGTGCCGCATCGACTCCGGTCGCCGCCAACATTGCTTCAACATTACCTAAATGCCACGGTTGAGATAATAACCCCTCTTTTGCTACTGCTGGCGTTGGTGCATTGCGAATTAATTCAATAATCGGATCAATATTGGCAAGTGCGATTGCCAAACCTTCTAAAATATGCGCCCGTTCGCGCGCTTTGCGCAGTTCATATACAGTACGGCGAGTAACAACTTCACGACGGTGTAATACGAACGCTTCAATTAACTCTTTTAGATTGAGTAGCTTAGGTTGCCCGTGGTCGAGAGCAACGATATTAATGCCGAAGGTAACTTGTAATTGTGTGAGGGCATAAAGATTATTTAAGACAATTTCACCGACCGCATCACGTTTGATTTCAATCACGATACGCATACCGTCTTTATCGGATTCATCACGTAAACCGCTAATACCTTCAATTTTTTTCTCTTTAACCAATTCAGCGATTTTCTCGATTAAGCGTGCTTTGTTTACTTGGTAAGGAATTTCGTGAACGATAATGCTTTCACGACCTTTGTCATCAGTTTCAATATCGGCTTTTGCACGGATATAAATTTTACCGCGTCCAGTTTTGTAAGCCTCTTCAATGCCTCTTTTGCCATTAATGATAGCCGCAGTAGGGAAATCCGGACCCGGAATATAGCTCATTAATTCATCAATAGTAATCTGTTCATTATCAATATAGGCTAAACAACCATCAATTACTTCTCCTAAATTATGTGGAGGAATATTGGTTGCCATACCGACAGCGATACCACTAGAACCATTAACAAGCAATGCAGGCACTTTAGTGGGCAATACTTCAGGGATCATTTCCGAACCATCATAGTTTGGTTGATAATCGACAGTTTCCTTATCTAAATCAGCTAATAATTCGTGTGCAATTTGGGTCATACGTGCTTCGGTATAACGCATTGCAGCAGGTGAATCTCCATCAATAGAACCAAAATTACCCTGACCATCCACTAATGGATAGCGCAAAGAGAAAGGTTGAGCCATACGCACTAAAGTATCGTAAACGGCAGAATCTCCGTGAGGGTGGTATTTACCAATAACATCTCCGACAATACGCGCGGATTTACGATATGGTTTATTATAGTCATTGCCTCCAACAGCCATTGCGAAAAGTACGCGACGGTGTACCGGCTTTAACCCATCTCTTACATCAGGTAATGCACGACCAACAATTACGGACATTGCATAATCCAAGTAAGACGATTTCATTTCTTCTTCGATATTAACGGGAATAATATCTTTTGCTAAATCGCTCATTTAGACATTTCCTATATTTGAATTTTGTCAAAAAACAGTTTCGGATTATAGCACAAAAAGCACTGTAACCATAGGGTAAAGCTGAATTTAATCTAAGGCATAACTATGGTATTGGTAACCGTTTCCTGTTGGTAAAAATTCAAAAATATGACTAATGCAATCAGGCTGATCCTCTGAATGGTGAGAAACGAAAAAGAGTTGCGTATCGCTGTTTACAATCAGTTGATTGATAAAAGTTAAGACCAAATGACGATTTAATGCATCCAAGCCAATTAATGGTTCATCTAAGATTAAAATCGGAGGGTGTTTAACCAAAGCTCTCGCTATTAATAATAGTCGTTGTTGTCCCCAAGAAAGAGAGCGAAACGGTGTGTTGGTAAACTTTTCCATATTAATGCGTTGTAACCACTGCAAAGCGTTCAAACGGGTATTTTCATCAACCTGCTGATAAACACCGATAGAGTCAAAATACCCGGAAATAATCACATTTAATGCTGAGCAGTTAACCCGATAATCAAGATGGAAATGATTGCTAAGAAAACCGATATTTTGTTTAATTTGCCAAACAGTTTCGCCACTACCACGTTGCTTGCCAAATAATTTTACTTTGTTGTTAAATGCCTGAGGATGATCGCCGTTAATTATTGACAACAAGGTTGATTTACCACAACCATTCGGGCCTTTTATCCACCAATGTTGTTTCGGTTTTACCTGCCAGTTCAGTTTATTTAGAATAATTTTATCTCCATATTTAACAGTAACATCTTCTAAGTCAAAAATAGTTTGTAAATCTTGTGACAATGTCACAGGAGGAAAAGCAGGAAGAGGCACAGGAACGTGTAGCGAAGTTTCTGCATAGCAGAGTTGTTGGAAAGCATCACTGTCTAGAATTTTATCTGCTTGATCTTGCATTAATAAATGGCATTGATGTAGCAATGAAATAGTGTCTGACCAAATTGGCACATCGTTCAAACGATTAATCACTAAGATAATAGTAATATTTTGTTTTAACTGTTGTAATAATTGTAGCCATTGCTGTTGAGAGTTTGTATCCAATCCTTCAAACGGTTCGTCTAAAATCAATAAATCCGGCTGTTCAATTAAAGCTTTTGCCAATAACACTTTTCTTGCCTCTCCAGTAGAAAGCAATTTAAAAGCACGATCTAATAAAGGTTTTATACCAATTAAAGTGGCTGTTTTTACAATTTTTTGATCACTATACTGTTTGTTCATACAAATGATTTGTTTTGCTGTTTTACCATGATCATCTGGGCTGACACTGTCATTATTTAAATCTCGAAAAATCTGCTCCAATAATACTTGCTGCTGAGCTAAGGAAACTAAACTGATTTTTTCAAATGTATTTTGGTAATGTCCTTCATAAGGGGGTTGGTGTTGACTGATAAATTTGCTTAATGTGCTTTTACCGCTGCCGTTATGACCGACAATGACATTAAATGTTTTCTCTTCGATGGCAAAATGATCGATATGTAACCAGAGTTCCGATGTTATTTTTATTTTTGCTTGTTGAAATGTAATTTGCATATTGATGTCACTCTAACTTATTGATAAGCCTGTTTAGTTTATTTAACTTGATGCTATTAGCAAATAAATGTGTAAAAAATAGTTGAATGCTGTATTAATATACAGTAAATTATACTGTATAAATAAACAGTATTTATGATCGTGGAGGTCATTATGCAACCGCAAACTAAAACAGCTGCCAGTGTAGAACAAAAATATTCTTATCTTCCTTTGCCGTTATATGATGATAAGCCGCAATTACCTTATTTCAATAAACAAAGCGATATTCACTATAAAATGGATCTGAATCGTTATTGCATCCGCAAGCCGCAACAAACCTTTTTTCTTCGTGTGACTAATGAAAATTTGTTGGCATGGGGGATTGATGTAGGTGATATCCTGATCATTGAGCAAAGAGAACAAATTAATGAAGGGGATTTAGTGGTAATTGAGCAAGATGACGGCTTGCAGTTATATGAATATTTTGCAATGAAAGATCAACAATATGTATTCTTTTCTTTGGACTCAAATCATAGCAATTTAACCATTAAGCAATTAACGCAACTTAACATCCAAGGTGTTGTGGCGAGCACAATCCATCAGCTAAAAAATCGCAAAGCGGCATAAATGCGATAAAAAATGATAGTAAGAAAAAAAGATAAGAGCTTGTACGTATGAAGATGGCTTGATGAAAAAAGACTTTGAACACGGATAGATAAAATCTCAGACATAAAGAGGAAAATATCAATGCTATGTTGTATCAGGTTTGATATTTTCCTCAAGTTTAAAACGCTAATTCAAACAAAGAAGAGAAAATGGTTAAATGACCTCTTTAAATGCAATCTGAGTCTGTTCAAGGAAGTCATTTTCTTCATCTGGCAACAGTGGTGCGGTTGGCAAATCAGGCTTATCAAAGGCAATATCGCCCTCAATATTTTCTAACGATACACCACGTTGAATTGATTTAAAATCAAACAATTTAGCATCGCACAGATGAGAAGGAACAATATTTTGTAATGCACTGAACATTGTTTCGATTCTGCCGGGATATTGGCGATCCCATTGTTGTAACATTTCCTTAATAACTTGACGTTGTAAATTTGGTTGTGAACCGCATAGATTACAAGGAATAATCGGGAATTGTTTTGTCTCCGCATAACGAGCAATGTCTTTTTCCCGACAATAGGCTAACGGGCGGATAACAATCTGTTTGCCATCATCGCTAATCAGTTTAGGCGGCATACTTTTCATCTTACCGCCATAGAACATATTTAAAAATAAGGTTTCCAACATATCATCACGATGATGTCCTAATGCAATTTTAGTGGCACCTAATTCGGTAGCGGTACGGTATAAAATACCGCGGCGTAAACGAGAACAGAGCGAACAAGTCGTTTTTCCTTCCGGAATTTTCTCTTTAACGATACCGTAAGTATTTTCTTCGACAATTTTGTATTCCACGCCTAATTGTTGTAAATAAGTTGGTAATACCTCTTCAGGGAAACCGGGTTGTTTCTGATCCAAATTAACCGCAACAATTTCAAAATTTACCGGCGCATTCAATTTTAAATTCAATAAAATATCGAGCAAGGTATAGCTGTCTTTCCCTCCGGAAAGGCATACCATTACGCGATCGCCCTCTTCAATCATATTAAAATCAGCAATGGCTTTACCCACTTCACGGCGTAAACGTTTATGTAATTTGTTTAAGTTATAAATCTGCTTTTTTTCCATAGACATTGTTGTTATTTACCGGGTAGTCAAAATCGGCTTGATATGGTACGGAGTTATGTTTTTTTTGCAACAGATTTATCTGTTTAGATGGAAAAACTCTCTTTTTAGGTAGGCTAATTTTAAAACTAAAGTATAAAAAGTATAAAAGAGACTTGTTGTTATCTGTATATTGCAAAGGAAATTATTCTCGTTAGTTAGCGATGTTTTTAAACTTAGATTGTGATGAAAACTCAACTAATGTTTTGATGTTATAATTTTGTTCAAAATATATAACTTTTTATTTATATAAAGCTTTGGTTTATTCTTCCATTTGTTATTTATTGAATTGTAACCGATAAGTCATTTATAGTAATGTAGATTTTATCAACGATAACGAAGGAGAAAAAATATGATTGCATTAATTACAGGAGCAAGTGCCGGATTCGGTGCAGCCATTGCGCGTAAACTGGCACAAGAAGGACATAAAGTGATTGTAACGGCTCGCCGTAAAGAGCGGCTGCTCGCATTACAACAGGAGATTGGTGAGAATTGCCTACCGTTAGCGTTTGATATTACAGACGAGAAGGCGACATTGCAGGCAATAGCGGAATTGCCGGAAGCGTGGAAAGCGATCGATATTTTGGTCAATAATGCCGGTTTGGCGTTGGGTATCGGTGCAGCACAAGATTCTTCTTTAGAAGATTGGAAGCAGATGATTGCAACTAATATCACCGGGTTAGTAACGGTAACACACGCTGTTTTACCGGGTATGGTGGAACGTAATCGTGGCTTAATTGTTAATTTAGGTTCAATCGCCGGTACTTATCCATATCCGGGCGGCAATGTTTATGGTGGAACTAAAGCGTTCGTGAAACAGTTCAGCTTGAATTTACGTGCAGATTTGGTTGGAACCGCAATTCGTGTATCCAATATTGAACCTGGTCTTTGTGGTGGCACTGAATTTTCAAATGTTCGTTTCCACGGCGATGATGCCAAAGCAGCGGCACTTTATGCAAATGTGGATTACATTACACCAGAAGATATTGCCAATACTGTTGCTTGGATTGCACAATGTCCGCCACATATGAATATTAACCGTATTGAAATTATGCCGGTTGCACAAGCACCTGCAGGGTTAGTAATTAAGAAAAAACAATAATTCATCGTTTATTATCCCCACTGCGGTGGGGATTTTTCTCCGTTACTGGAATGAAATAACCTTTAGAGAAATCAGCTTTTTTTGCTAGAATAACGCACATTTAGTTATTTTGATCAAAATAAATCTCAGTTGTTTAGGTAACCAATAATGAGTGATTCAACTCAAACCATTCCTGAATTAGTGTCGTGGGTCAAGGAGCGAGAATTTAACCTTAGCTTAAGTACCGATCGATTAGCGTTTCTTTTAGCGATCACTATTTTTAATAATGAGCATTTCGCCGGTGAAATGGAAGAGGGCGATTTAGTCGATCTGTTTCGTCACGTTTCCAAAGCATTAGGGCAATCGGAAGATACGCTTGTACAACGTGCAAATAATGCTATCAATGATTTAGTCAAACAACGCCTATTGAATCGCTTTAGCAGCGAATTTACGGAAGGTTTGGCAATTTATCGCTTAACGCCGCTGGGCGTGGGCATTTCCGATTATTATATTCGTCAACGGGAATTCTCAGCGTTGCGTCTTTCCGTACAGCTTTCGATTGTTGCCGATGAAATTCAACGTGCTGCCGAAGCGGCAGAAAATGACGGTGATGAATATTATTGGCGGCGTGAAGTGTTTGCACCGTTGAAATATTCTGTGGCAGAGATCTTCGACAGCATTGATCTTTCGCAACGTATTATGGACGAGAGTCAACACCAAACTAAAGAAGAAATTGCGGAATTATTAAGCAAGGATTGGCAAGCGGCAATTTCCAGTTGTGAACGGTTATTAGATGAAACATCTGGCAATTTACGTGAATTACAGGACACATTAAACGCTGCCGGTGATAAATTGCAGGCAGGTTTATTACGTATTCAGGATTGTATTGTCGGACGTGCCGAATTGGATTTTGTAGAACAGCTTATTATTAGCTTACAACTTAAGTTAGACCGCATTATCAGCTGGGGACAGCAGGCAATCGACTTATGGATCAGCTATGACCGTTATGTGCATAAATTTATTCGTACCGCAATCGATTTGGATAAAAATCGTGTGTTTGCACAACGTTTACGCCGTTCAATTGCCGATTATTTTGATACACCGTTTTATTTGTGGCACGTGCAAGCAGAGCGTCTGATTGATCTGCGCGATGAAGAGTTAGCATTGCGTGAAGAAGAAGCACTAGGTGAGTTGCCGACAGAATTGGAATATGAATCTCTACAGACGGTACACGAACAGATTAGCGAAGCAATGCAATCATTGTTAATCCGTTATTATGAAACGAAACAGCAGATTGAATTGGGTGAGTTGTTACGTCAACAGCTTGAGCGTTATCCGCAATCACAACATTTTGATGTTGCCAGAATTATTGTTGATCAGGCAGTCAAATTAGGGATTGCGAGTCAAGATTTCAGTGGCAATGTACCACAATGGCAACCGATTAATGATTTTGGTGCAGAAGTTCAAGCACACCCAATTGATGAATATAATAATCAACCGAAAAAATAGATTTTTATAAGCGAACAAATTATGAGTGAAACTACCTCTTACGAACCTATCCCGGCAAAGTTGGCAATCGCCATTGCAAATCCGTTATTTCCTGTTGTTGACAGCCAATTACGTTCCGGACGACATATCAGTATTGATCAACTCGATCCACACGCCTTTTTAATGGATTTTCAAACGGAATTGGAATTGTTCTATCGTCGTTATAATGTTGAGTTGATTCGTGCGGCGGAAGGCTTTTTCTATTTGCGACCAAAAGCGACTACATTAATTGCACGCAGTGTATTGTCAGAATTGGAAATGTTGGTCGGTAAAGTGTTGTGTTATCTCTATTTAAGTCCGGAACGTTTGGCACAGCAAGGCGTTTTTACTATTCAGGAAGTGTACGATGAACTGCTTAATCTTGCGGACGAAAATAAATTGTTGAAAGCCGTTAATCAACGTTCCAGCGGTTCAGATTTGGATAAACAAAAATTGGCGGAAAAAGTGCGTGCTGCTATAAGTCGTTTACGTCGTTTAGGAATGTTGCAAACTGTAGGTGAACAAAACAGCGGTAAATTTATTATTTCAGAGTCGGTTTTCCGTTTCGGTGCAGAGGTTCGTAGTGGTGAAGATATTCAGGCAGCTCAATTACGTTTAATTCGTGAAGGAGAAATAGCAACACCGGATTCATTACAAATTGAAGCGGAACAAGACGGTATTGATGAAGATTTAGATGAAAATAGTGAAGAAGGGGAGGCATAATGGCGGATTTACAAATGGAAACATTAGAGCCACAAATTGCACCAATAACCAAAAACAGTGACGCAGAACGTGGTAAATTTCGTTCTTTGACCTTAATCAACTGGAATGGTTTTTTTGCGCGTACTTTTGATCTTGATGATTTGGTAACAACCCTGTCCGGTGGTAACGGAGCTGGAAAATCAACTACAATGGCAGGGTTTGTAACTGCATTGATCCCCGATTTAACATTGTTACACTTTAGAAATACCACTGAAGCCGGAGCATCTGGAGGCTCTCGAGATAAAGGTTTATATGGAAAACTACGCCCAGGTGTTTGTTATGCGATCCTTGATACTATTAATTCTCATCGTCAACGTGCATTAGTGGGAGTACGTCTGCAACAAATTGCAGGAAGGGATCGTAAAGTAGACATTAAAGCGTTCTCTGTCCAAGGTTTGTCTTTATCAATTTCACCGACAGAAGTTTTCACTGATAAAATTTCAGAAACACAAGCGAAAGTTATCGGATTGAATGAAGTTAAAGAGAAAGTGGAACAATTTGGGGCAAGTTTTAAGCAGTATCATTCTGTTGCCGATTATCACAGTTTTATGTTTGATATGGGGATTATTCCGAAACGGTTACGCTCTTCCTCTGATCGTAGTAAATTTTATAAATTAATTGAGGCTTCGCTTTATGGGGGGATCTCTTCAGCGATAACAAGGTCTTTGCGCGATTACTTATTGCCAGAAAATGTTGGTGTGAAAAAAGCTTTCCAAGATATGGAAGTAGCGTTGCGTGAAAATCGTATGACACTGGAAGCGATTAAAGTCACACAAGCGGATCGAGATTTATTCAAACATTTAATTACGCAATCTACTGACTATGTAGCGGCAGACTATATGCGTCACGCTAATGAGCGTAGACATAATATCGAAGCGATTTTGTCACAACGTCACGAATTGTTTAACACTAAACAGCAACTCAATTTAGCACAGCATAATATCGTTGATTTCAGTCGGGAAGTCAGTCAACTGAAAGAGGCAGAAAAAGCATTAGAAATTGATTATCAAAGTGCCAATGATCATTACAATTTGGTCGTAAATGCACAGCGTCACCAAGAAAAAATTGAACGTTATCAACAAGATGTTGAATCATTAACAGAAAATATTGAAGAGCAACAAGGTATTGTTGAAGAGGCACAAATCAATCTTGAAACACAACGAGAACAGGTTGAAGCAATAGAGGAAGAGATTGAATCCATCCGTGATCAATTAGCCGATTATCAACAAGCATTAAACGCACAGCAAACCCGCAGTGTGCAGTATCAACAAGCACTTCAAACTTTGGAAAAAGCTAAGAATATTACCGGCATTACCGCTTTAACAGCGGAGAGTGCGGAACAGTATCAAGCGGAGTTTGAAGAACAGGCAGAAGTGTTGACTGAACGTGTGTTGGAGTTAGAACAGAAATTATCGGTGGCGGATATCGCAAAAAGCCAATTTGATAAAGCGTATCAGTTGGTTTGCAAGATTCACGATGAAAATGTTGCTCGTGATCAGGCTTATGAGGCAGCTAAACAGATCTTACGCGATTACCCTGCACAAAAATTGCAGTTACAACAAGCAAATACATTAAAGTCTAAATTGACTGAATTACAACAAAAGGCTGAACAGCAACGCCGAGTACAGCAACAATTAGCAGTGTTTAACCAACAATCTGGGCAAGCATTGAATAGTGCAGAAATGTTGGAGAATTATGCGTTGCAGCAAGAAGAGATTGGGGCAGAGTTGGAAGAGCAATTAAACACTTTGATTGAACAGCGTTCAGGCTTGCGTCAGCAACGGGATCATTATCAAGCGTTATATCAACAATATGCCCAAAAAGCACCATTATGGCTAACTGCACAAGCAGCATTGGAACGTATTCAGAAACAGGTAAGTCAGCAGTTTCAAAGTGCACAAAGTGTAATGGATTTTATGCAGGTTCAGCTTAATAAAGAACGTGAGTTGGTTATTTTACGTGATCAATTACAACAGAAAAAAGAGAACCTAGAGCAACAAATTTTGCGTTTAACGCAGCCGGACGGTTCGGAAGATCCACGTTTAAATCAGTTGGCTGAAAAATTTAGTGGCGTGTTGCTTTCTGAATTATATGATGATGTTGATATTAGCGATGCACCTTATTTTTCTGCATTATACGGACCAGCTCGTCACGCTATCGTAGTACGAGATTTAGAAGCAGTTAAACCATTATTGCAAGATCTACAAGATTGTCCGGATGATCTCTACTTAATTGAAGGCGATCCTAATGCGTTTGATGACAGTGTTTTATCGGCACAAGAATTAAATGCCGGTGTCGTGGTTCAGGTGTCGGAACGTGAATTGCGTTATTCCACTTTCCCTGAAATTCCATTATTTGGTCGTGCGGCAAGAGAAAAACATTTAGAAACTTTGCGTGAACAGCGTGATGAAATTGCGGAGCAGTTTGCTCAAGTGTCGTTTGATGTACAAAAATGTCAGCGTCTGCATCAACAATTAAGTCAATTTGTGGGCAGCCATCTTGCTTTAGCTTTTGAAGTTGATCCGGAAGAGTTGATGAAAGAGGCTCAGCAACATAGAACTGATATTGAACGTGAATTATCCACATTCACTGATCGAGAGCAGCAATTACGTCATCAAATTGCCGATATTCGTCAGCAATTACAACAATTAAATAAATTATTGCCACATTTGTCGTTATTGGATGAAGATGATCTGTTAGAACAGATTGAGGTTTATCAGGAACAGTTGGAGCTTGCAGAAGAGAGTGCGATGTTTGTGCGTCAAAAAGGGAACTGGATTGAGCAACTTGAGCCGATTGCAACAGCGTTACAAAGTGATCCTAAACAACATCAAACTTTGCAACAGGATTATCAACGTGCAGTCGAGTTACAGAAACTGATACAGCAAAAACTATTCGCCGTAACTGATGTTGTCAGTCGTTTGCCGCATTTCGCTTATCAAGAAAGTGTTGAAATTGAAACTTCAACATTAAGTACAACATTACGTGAACGCTTAGAACAGATGCAGCAACAGCGTGAACAGGTGCGTGAAGCGTTACAACAGGCACAACATCAATTCTCTCAATATCAACAAGTTTTAACCGGCTTAACCACTTCTCGCGATGTAAAACAGCAAACATTGCAGGAATTGTTGGATGAAGTGGCTCAACTTGGTGTGAGAGTGGATACGGATGCTGAAAATCGAGCTAAAACTCGTCGTGATGAGCTTTATCAGCAACTATCAGTGAATCGCCAACGTTATAACTACTTAGAAAAACAATTAGCAGTGCTGGAAAATGAAAGTGACAGTTTAAGCAAATCACTGCGCAAATTGGAACGTGATTATAAGACACAGCGTGAGATGGTGGTAATGTCAAAAATCAGTTGGTGTGCCGTACAACGTCTTTCTCGCCATAGTGATGTCGAAAAACGTTTACATCGTCGTGAATTGGCTTATCTTTCTGCCGAAGAGTTACGTTCTATGTCGGATAAAGCATTAGGCGCGTTGCGTAATGCAGTGACGGATAATGAGTATTTGCGTGATGCATTGCGTTTATCGGAAGATTCAGCAAAACCGGAAAATAAAGTGAAATTCTTTATTGCGGTTTACCAACATTTACGTGAACGTATTCGTCAGGATATTTTGAAAACCGATGATCCGATTGATGCAATTGAACAAATGGAAGTAGAACTTTCTCGTTTAACTGAAGAGTTGACCAGCCGTGAACAGAAATTAGCGATCAGTGCGGATAGCGTGGCGAACATTATGCGTAAAACCATTCAACGCGAACAGAATCGTATCCGATTGCTGAACCAAGGTTTGCAAAATATTGCTTTCGGGCAAGTGAAAAGTGTCCGTTTGGTGGTGAATATCCGTGATACACACGCGATGTTGTTAGATGCGTTATCAGGTCAAAAAGCGGAATATGAAGATCTGTTTAATAATAATAAGATCACTTTCTCCGAAGCACTGGCAAAATTATATCAACGTTTAAATCCGCATATCGATATGGGGCAACGTAGTCCGCAGACTATCGGTGAAGAGTTGTTGGATTATCGCCATTATCTTGATTTGGAAGTGGAAGTATTTCGTGGCGCGGACGGTTGGTTGCGTGCGGAAAGTGGCGCGTTATCAACCGGTGAAGCAATTGGTACCGGGATGTCGATCTTATTGATGGTTGTACAAAGTTGGGAAGAGGAGTCTCGCCGTTTACGCGGTAAAGATATTATTCCTTGCCGTCTATTGTTCCTTGATGAAGCAGCGCGTTTGGATGCAAAATCCATTTCTACCCTGTTTGAGTTGTGCGATCGTTTAGATATGCAGTTGTTAATCGCTGCACCGGAAAATATCAGCCCGGAAAAAGGAACAACCTACAAACTGGTGCGTAAAATTGCGCACAATCAAGAGTTTGTTCACGTGGTTGGTCTGAAAGGTTTCGGTGTCTAACTTGACATTAATCGTAAAAAATCCGGCAAATTGCCGGATTTTGCGGTTAATAAAGTGATAATGGGTTAGTCTTCAGGAACAAATTTTTGCAAATTTGGCTTAAAATAATTTTGCCCTTTTTGGATTTTCCCATTTTCATCAAAAATAACTTTACCGTTTTCAAATTTTGACCAGTTCGAATCATTTACTTCAACAAAAGCCGCATTAAAATCAAATCCTGCCATATAAGCAACGCCAATCGCAGTAACAACTTGATCTGCCAGTGAATCCAATACTTCTATTTTTTGTTGATGCGTTAATTGCTGTAATCTTTCAGTTTGTTGATTCTGCTTATAGCCGTCAGCTATTGTTTCAAGACGATGAGCTATTTCTGTATGCCCTAACGCATCCAACATTTCTACTATTTCCTCAAAATGGCAACCAATTTGTATGGATAAATCTCGTTGATTCGGTTTAGGTTTTGCTTCTTTAAACCAATCTAGTGTACGTTTAATTTCATTTTGATGGTTCATATCCTTCTCCTTTCACTTATAAGGAATAATAAAACGATAAAACTTATCTATTTTATTCTGTTGTTGCAACTAATTTTTATCTAATTTGGTATCTCTAAACTATAGGAATTGCAGAAATCCATCTTATACTTTACAAGGAGAATATTATGATGCAGAACTTATTCGCAGCATTACAAAATACAGTATTGGGCGTGATAGATATTACCATTATTGTGCTATTTTTTATCGTCAGTTTATTAGGAATTGCTGTGTCTTCAGCAATATGGTTTTTATCCAAATCTTTTATAAAAGCTTCTGAAAAAGAGGTAATTGATATCAAAGCGGAAAAAGTTTGGTTTGAAGGGAGGTAAAAATATACCTTACTGATAATGAGATAGGACTATAAATTGTCAGAGATAATGAGAAATACTTACAGTAAAAAGTGTTGGAATTTGCCAACACTTTTTAGTTTAAATGCCTATTTCCTTTTAATCTGAGTATAGCGTTTTATGGAAAGTATTTATTCATCATCAGTAATTAAATTTTTAGATGGCTTAATCGCCAATAAATTGCAGTTTAACTGACTAATAACGTGTTCGGCTGTATTACCTAATAATACAGCAGAGAGTCCTGTACGGCCAATAGTTCCTAATACAACTAATTCAGCTCCAATATCTTGTGCAACTTTAGGAATAACCTCTTCCGGTAAGCCTTCATAAACGTGGGTATGATCTTCAGCAATACCAAAATGTTGGCGTAAAGCTTTCATATTGATTAAGTGCTGACCGCGAATGCTGTTACCATAATCTGGTACACTGAATTCCGGTAAGTCTAAAGTAATACCGACCGGAGCACTTGGATAAGCACTGACAAGATGAATATTCCCACGATCTAAACTTTGCGCCAAACTCATACTCAAACCCACTAATTGTTTATTAAAATCATCGTGATAAGGTTCATCGTCAGAAACATTCACAGCAACTAAAATGCGCCGCTGATGTTGCCAGTCACCGTCTTTAACCATCAAAATCGGACAAGAAGATTTACGTAATAATTGCCAATCAGTAGGTGTAAAAATTAAGGAAGAGAGATCATCTTCTTGGTGAGTAAATTTAACTACTAAATCGTGATGATGTTTCACAATCTCTTTTTCAATTGCATCGGCTTCATTGCTTTCCCAAACTACTTCAATTTTTAGCTGGATGTTAGATAAATCATATTGAGCCAAAATACCCTGTAACCACTCTTTTTTCTCTGCAATAACGGCAGCGATCATTTCTTCACGTTCGCTGGAGGAGAGTGTAACACTAACGGCATAGGATAAATTATAAATGGCAAAAAACGCAGTGAGATTAACAGGCTGAGAACTGTTTTGCTGTTTTAGCAAATGTAAAGCACGCTCAAGAGCAGCTTGCTTTTCACTTTCAGGATCAATGACCACAAGAATATTGTTGAAGTACATAAAACCTCCTTATTATGTAGTTTGTTTTATTATAAGGAGGTCGTTATTGAAAGCAAGCTATTACTTGGGATTAAATCATTAAATTGCTAATCTCAATTTAACTTTAGTAGAACCAGCTAATTCAACTAACGCTGGCATATCATTGATAGTTATGTATTTACCTTGTACTGCCAACATACCGCTTTTTTGGAAACGTCCTAGTAAGCGACTGATGGTTTCAACGGTTAAACCGAGATAATTGCCGATATCACCACGTGTCATTGTTAAGCGGAATTCTCTTGCGGAGAAACCTCGAGCTGAGTAACGTTTGGAAAGATTATAAATAAATGCAGCCAGTTTCTCTTCAGCATTCATCTTTGAGAGTAATAAAATCATTTCCTGATCACTTAAAATTTCATTACTCATTAGACGAATAATTTGTTGACGCAATTTCGGCATTTTACCTGCCAAGTCATCTAGCACATCAAATGGAATTTCACATACCATTGATGTTTCAAGTGCTTGAGCAAAACTAGGATGATGCATACTGTGAATAGCATCAAATCCGACTAAATCACCCGGTAAGTGGAATGATGTAATTTGTTCTTCACCGTTTTCACTGATGGTATAAGTTTTAATGGTACCTGACCGGATAGCATAGAGCGATTTTAATTCATCACCTGCTTTGAAGAGAATTTGTGATTTTTGGATAGGTTTTTTACGTTCTATGATGTTATCTAGTTGATCCAGTTCGTGTTCATTAAGCGTAAACGGAATACACAACTGGCTAATACTACAATCCTGGCAATGGATAGCACAACCACCGGATTGAATTCTGCGTCCAACGCGATTATCGATTAATCCTTTCATCTACGGATACCCCATAACTGACAACGATAGTGAAATCTACGATTTTGCTATCTGAAAAAATTTTGATCTAACGCAATAAATGGTATCATAAAACAAAATTCTTAAGAAGTATAAAATACATCTTTTGAGGTAAATATTTTATGTCTGTAGAAAAATTGACAAAAAAGAGATTAATCCAAATTTTAGTGATGTTGGTTATTTTAGTCAGTGCCTTTTTATATCGCAGTTGTCATTATCAACCACAATCAGCGAATACGGAAACAATTGAAGAAAATTCTCGATAAAGAAAATAAAAAAATAGCAGTTATTTAGAAATTAAACTGCTATTTTTTATATTTATAATTACGCGACAACAGAATTCGCTAAATATTTATCAAAATGGTATAAACCTTTATTATCTGTACCTAATAAGTTAAGTTTATCTAAAATACCGTTAAATAAAGTTTCTTCTTGATGTTGTTCAGAAACATACCATTGCAAGAAATTAAAAGAAGAGTAATCTTTTTCTTCAAAAGCTGCAGAAACCAGCTCATTAATTTTGGCAGTAATATGCTTTTCGTGTTGATATGCCAACTCAAAGACTTCTTGTAATGAAGCAAATTCATTTTGTACTGCTGCAATTGTTTCGATACGAGTGCTAGAGCCGGTTTCATTGAGGTAGGTGAATAGTTTACGCATATGTTGTAATTCTTCATCGGCGTGAGTATGTAAAAATTTTGCTGCACCATCAAAACCGTGGTAAGTACACCACGCACTCATTTGTAGATAAAGATTAGATGAATAAAACTCTAAATTCATTTGCGCATTAAGCATATTAACAATTTTTTGCGATAACATATTAAATTCTCCTGATTATAATGATGCTAACTCTTTATCGACAAAATAAAGTCCTCGTTGATCTTCTCCGGCCAGATCAAACTTAGTAAGAATCCGTTTAAATAGTGTTTCTTCTTCATGCTGTTCAGCAACATACCACTGTAGAAAATTAAAAGTAGAATAATCCTTTTCAACAAAGCTTTCGTCAACAAGCTGATTAATTTTTTGTGTAATTAACTGTTCGTGCTCAAGAACTAATGTGAATAGCTGTTTTAATGATGTAAATTCGTGTTGCGGGGCGGCAATTTCACCTAAAATCGGCAATGCACCGGTTTCGCTGACATAAGCAAATAATTTTTGCATATGTTCTAATTCTTCGTCAGCGTGACGTAATAAAAATGCAGCAGCACCTTCATAACCGTGTTCATTGCACCACGCACTCATCTGTAAATAAAGATTGGAAGAGTAAAATTCCAAATTAATTTGTTGATTAAGTTTTTCAATCATTGCTGGTTTTAACATACTTAATTCCTCTGATAAATAATTCCGCTATAGTTTAGCGATTTATTTAATAAAAATAAAATATTTTTTATTATTTTAGATAAACAACAAGAATAATTCTTATTTATTAAATAATAACTTATTTTAATTAAGATTTATTCTTATTTATTAACGTTATTTTAAGTGTCTGCCTCCAGTTATTTTGATGGTTTCACCGGTAATATATTGGCTTGAAAAGAGATATTCGACTGCTTTAATCATTTCTTCATAACCACCTATTTTTTGCATCACCGATTTTTGCAATACTTTTTGTTGATATTCTGCACTGTCATTTTCATTAAACATAATTAAAGAAGGGGCAATGCTGTTCACTTTTACTAGCGGTGCATATTGTGCTGCAAAGGAGAGAGTCAAATTTTCTAATGCGGCTTTGCTGGCGGCATAAGCAAGATGTTTTTGGCTTCCTTTGTAAGCGACGAAATCAGTGATATGGATGATATCTGATGTTGCTTGACGTTGTTGTGCTGATATATGTAATAAAGAAAAAAGTTGGCGATTTAGAAGATAAGGCAATTCGGCGTGAATACGCATTAAAGATTGAAATAATTGACTATCCTGTAGAATATCTGCAGTGTGTTCCGCCTGCCAAGCAGAAGCATTATGAATAACAGCTTTAACTGATTCACAATGTGTTTTTATTTGTGATACGAAATGTTCAATATTATTCAGATCAGAAAAATCGGATTGCAGTTGTAATACATTTTTTGGCAATTGAGTAAGTTGATGATAAGTATGTCGATAAGAGATCACAACATTTTCCCCCTTTTGGGCGAAGTGCTGTGCTAAAACATATCCTACACGCCGGCCGGCACCGGTAATGATAATGGCATCCTTCATAAATTATTCTCTTATTTCACTTTTTTAAGTGTCGTTTATCGTATCAGAAAATTTCTTTTTTTGCTGAAATGAGATGAAGTTTATTGATTTTGGTTTGCTTTGTCTTGTTATCTTTAAATTTTGCTGTTATTGTTGCCAACTAAATTTTTCTTCTACGCCACATCAACTGGTTATAACAGCAGCACAGCAAATGACAACAATGTCTGTTGATGCGACGAGAAGTTGTCTGTTTTTTATAAGAGGAATTTATCAGGTTTAATTATGGGTAAGTCGTTAGTTATTGTGGAATCACCGGCCAAGGCTAAAACCATTAATAAATATTTAGGCAACAGTTATATTGTTAAATCAAGTGTTGGACATATTCGTGATTTGCCGACTTCCGGTAGTGGCAATGGTGAGAAAACAAAAGCAGTATCTACAAAAGGGTTAAGTTCAGACGAAAAAGCTAAAATTAAGCAAAAGAGAGAGCGAGATGCGTTAGTGAAACGTATGGGCATTGATCCTTATCATAATTGGAAAGCAAATTATCAAATTCTTCCAGATAAAGAAAAGGTTGTCAGTGAATTAAAATCTTTAGCGAAAAAATCTGATCATATTTATCTCGCGACCGATTTGGATAGAGAAGGAGAAGCGATTGCGTGGCATTTGCGTGAAGTGATTGGTGGTGAAGATGATCGTTTTAGTCGTGTTGTTTTCAATGAAATTACAAAGAATGCGATTACACAAGCGTTTAGTCATCCAGAGCAACTTAATATGGATCGTGTAAATGCACAGCAAACTCGCCGTTTTCTAGATCGTGTGGTTGGTTTTATGGTGTCCCCATTGTTATGGAAAAAAGTGGCTCGAGGTTTGTCTGCCGGTCGAGTTCAATCTGTAGCAGTAAAATTGTTGGTAGAACGTGAACGAGAAATTAAAGCTTTTCAACCGGAAGAGTATTGGCAAATTGCAGTAGAAACGAAAAATTCTGAACAACAACTATTGCCCTTTGAAGTAACGCATTATCAATCCAAACCATTACAAATAAAAGATAAACAGGGCGCAGATCAAGCAACTGAAATTTTAAAAAAATCACGTTACATTGTCACTGAAGTTGAAACAAAACCGACTCAATCACGTGCTAAAGCCCCATTCATTACCTCAACATTGCAACAAACTGCTAGTACTCGTTTAGGATTTGGGGTGAAGAAAACAATGCTGTTGGCACAACGTTTATACGAAGCCGGTTATATTACATATATGCGTACCGATTCGACTAATTTGAGTCAGGATGCGTTGATGATGGCTAGAGAATATATTTCCGATAATTTCAGTACTGCGTATTTACCAGAAAAGCCGAATTATTATTCTAGTAAAGAAAATGCACAAGAGGCACACGAAGCAATTCGTCCTTCCGATATTCAGCTAAAAGCGGATGATTTACAAGGAATGGAAAAAGATGCAATTCGTCTTTATGATTTAATTTGGCGTCAATTTTTGGCGTGCCAAATGACGGCGGCGAATTATGATTCTACAACAGTAACGGCGACAGCAGATGATTACACCTTGAAAGTTAAAGGGCGAGTATTGCGTTTTGATGGTTGGACAAAAGTATTGCCGCCAATTGGTAAAAATGCGGAAGATCGTGTTTTGCCAGAGGTGAAAAAAGGTGAAGAGTTAACACTCTTGCAAGTAATACCAAGCCAGCATTTCACTAAACCGCCAGCACGTTATACTGAAGCAGCATTAGTCAAAGAGCTAGAAAAACGGGGGATAGGTCGTCCATCAACTTATGCCTCTATTATTTCGACTATTCAGGATCGTGGTTATGTTCGCACAGAAAATCGCCGTTTTTATGCAGAAAAAATGGGAGAAATTGTTACCGATCGCCTTAATGAATCTTTCCCTGATTTAATGAATTATGATTTCACTGCCAATATGGAAGACGTATTGGATCAAATTGCAGCAGGAAAAACAGATTGGAAACAACAGTTAAATCAATTCTTTGCTGATTTCTCGACTAAACTTTCACAGGCAGAATTGGACGAATTGGAAGGGGGAATGAAACCTAATCATTTGGTTGAAACCAACATTCCTTGCCCAAGTTGCGGTCGTCCAATGGCGATTCGTACTGCCAGTACCGGCGTATTTTTAGGTTGTACCGGCTATGCTTTGTCGCCAAAAGAGCGTTGTAAAACCACAATAAATTTGATTCCAGAGTCGGAATTGTTAAATGTACTTGATGACAATTCAGAAACCAAAGCGTTAATGGAGCGTAAACGTTGCCCGAAATGCGGTACGGCAATGGACAGTTATTTAATTGATGCACACCGTAAATTACATATTTGCGGTAATAATCCGAATTGTGATGGCTATGTGGTTGAAGAAGGGCAGTTCAAAATTAAAGGATATGATGGGCCGGTCGTTGAATGTGATAAATGCGGTGCGGATATGCATTTAAAACTAGGTCGTTTCGGTAAATATATGGCGTGTACGCAATGTGATAATACTCGTAAGATCTTAAAAAACGGTGAAGTTGCACCGCCAAAAGAGGATCCAATACCGTTCCCTGAATTAAAATGTGAAAAATCGGATGCCTATTTTGTCTTGCGTGACGGTGCCAGTGGTGTCTTTATGTCAGCACATAATTTCCCTAAATCTCGAGAAACTCGTCCGGCAAAAGTATCGGAATTAGCACAATATCGAGATCGTTTACCAGAAAAACTGCAATATTTAGCAGACGCACCTCAGCAAGATCCGGAGGGGAATCCGACGGTTATACGTTTTAGTCGTAAAGAGAAGCGTCAATATGTTAACTCTGAGAAAGAGGGTAAGGCAACCAAATGGATTGCTGACTATATTGACGGCAAATGGGTGGTGAGAGCAAAATAGTTGCGTGAAATAACGGCAACAGGTTATTGTAACTGCCGAACAGTGTAATAAAATAAAAACAATTTTTTAGCATACTCCGAGCTAGTTTACCTAAGTCGTAAGATATGGTGGCTATGCCAACACAATGTGTTCAAGGATAGATGGGAAACGATCTATCCTCTCGTATTTAGAAAGGTGTCTATGCAACAACTTATCAAAATGTTTACATCATCCGAAGATCGATTGATTGACGCATTCAACCGTCAATATTTTTATCTTCGTCTTTCCATTACAGATGTCTGTAATTTCAAATGTAATTACTGTTTGCCGAATGGCTATCAGCCGCCAAGCAACAAACAGATGTTCCTGAGTGTTGATGAAATAGCGCGTCTTGTGAGTGCTTTTGCCGAATTAGGCACGGAAAAAGTGCGGATTACCGGTGGAGAGCCGACATTAAGAAAAGACTTTCTTGCGGTGGTGGAGGCGATTCGCCGTCAACAATCAATCAAGAAAATTGCTTTAACCACTAACGGTTACCGTATGGCAAAAGAGGTAGCGAGTTGGAAGCAAGCCGGCATTGATTCAATTAATGTCAGTGTGGACAGCTTAGATCCACGTCTATTTCATCTGATTACCGGAGAGAATAAATTGCACGATATTCTCAAAGGTATCGAACGTGCGTTTGCAGTCGGTTATGAAAAAATCAAAGTAAATGCAGTGTTGATGAAAAATTTAAATGATCACGGTTTTAATTCATTTTTGGCTTGGATTAAACATCAACCGATTCAAATGCGTTTTATCGAATTAATGCAAACCGGCGAAATGGATGCTTTTTTTCACCAACATCATTTATCCGGTGCGGTGTTAAAGCAGCGTTTATTGGCTTCGGGCTGGCAATTACAGCAAAAACATTATACTGATGGCCCGGCACAAGTGTTCAAACATCCGGACTATGTTGGTGAAATCGGATTAATAATGCCATATGAAAAAGATTTTTGTGCCAGCTGTAATCGTTTAAGGGTTTCTGCAAAAGGGAAACTGCATCTTTGTCTGTTTGGCGAAGAGGGCATTGATATTCGTCCTTGGTTACAAAAGGATGAGCAACAGACTGAATTGCAACAACGTTTGATGGCTGCCTTGCAAGGCAAACGAGAACATCACTTTTTACATCAGGGTGATAGCGGCGTCAGACAGCATCTTGCCTCGATCGGCGGTTAATTTTGAATTTAATGGGAACAATATGAGTCAATTTACGCATATTAATCAATCCGGTGAAGCGAATATGGTGGATGTTTCTGCCAAGGCGGACACCGTACGTGAAGCGCGAGCAGTGGGGTACGTTTTAATGGCGGAGGAAACATTAGCGATGATCATAAAAGGCAAACATCATAAAGGTGATGTTTTCGCAACTGCGAGAATTGCCGGTATTCAAGCAGCGAAACGGACGTGGGAATTAATCCCACTATGTCATCCGTTATTATTGAGTAAAGTGGAGGTTTCACTTTTTGCAGAGCCGGAACATAATCGTGTTCGTATCGAAAGTTATTGCAAGTTGACCGCAAAAACCGGCGTGGAAATGGAGGCGTTGACAGCTGTGTCAGTAGCAGCTTTGACCATTTATGATATGTGTAAGGCAGTACAGAAAGATATGAAAATCGAAGGTATTCGTTTATTAGAGAAACTAGGCGGTAAGTCAGGTCACTTTAAAGCGGAGGCGGAATGATTAAAGTTTTCTTTTTTGCGCAAACAAGGGAATTAATCGGCGAGTCTGAAATTGAAGTTGAGACAAAATATGTAAATGCGGAAGCGTTACGAAAAGCATTATCAGAGAAAGGTGAACATTGGGCATTAGCATTAAATTCTGGACGAATTTTAGTAGCCGTTAATCAATCTATTGTGCCATTATCTACGCCATTACAAGAGGGGGATGAAGTTGCTTTTTTCCCACCAGTTACTGGAGGTTAAAATGGCGGAAATTGAAATTAGCGTGCAGACTGAGCCATTTGATCAAAATGCTATTTATCAATGGTCTTCTGCGTCTGCAGAGAGTGGGGCGACAGTCATTTTTGTCGGTAAAGTGCGGGATATGAATTTAGGTGACAATGTTTCCGGTTTATATCTTGAGCATTATCCGGCAATGACGGAAAAGGCACTCCGAGAAATTGCTGAACAGGCAGCACAACGCTGGCAATTACAGCGTATTTATATCGTACATCGGGTCGGACAATTATATACCGGTGATGAAATCGTAGCGGTGGCTGTCAGCTCCGCCCATCGTGGCAGTGCTTATCAAGCCAATGAATTTATTATGGATTTTTTAAAAACCAAAGCACCGTTTTGGAAAAAAGAGACGACAAAAAACGGTGATCGTTGGCTGGATAGCAGAGAATCTGACCAACAAGCAGCGCATAGATGGGAATAAGTCGTTATTCCCTTTCTTTTTTGATTAAATTTCCTCCCAAAAATCCTGATCTAACGTTTTATCGGCAAGTTGCAATAAACGAACCAAGTCATTAAATGTGGGTTGTGTTTCCATTGCCGGTAAGGCTTTCTGTAAACTCAATTTTTGATAGATCTTAAAGTACCACGCCAAAGTGCCTTCGTTTAATGGCGTTAACGAACGTTTTCCTAACCAATAAAAACCTTGTAAAGGCAACGAGATGATAAAAATAATCGTCAAAATGGTACTAGCGAACGAAGCAATATGATAACCGATGACAAAATATTGCCAGGCAAGGGTTAACAATAACAAGGGCATTAATAATTGTTGAGAAAATTTTGTCGCTTTAATAATTCTAGGTTCCGGAAAGATCATTTGCAGCTTTTTGATATGATTGATTTCTTGCCACATTGCAGCATAATTAACACCTTGTTTTAGCATCTTGAACATAAATTAATCCTATTTTTTTAACCAATCTGACCCAAATAGGTTACACTTTTTTTTAAAAATTAAAAAAATTTTGATTTTATTCGCTTTGAAATTTATTTTTTACGCATAACAGTGTATCCTATCGCCACAAAATTTATCATCCTGTTTATTCAAACAGATTACTCTTAATTCAACAAGATAGGTTATTTCAATGACGCAAAATCTTATTCTTATTCTTAACTGTGGAAGTTCATCATTAAAATTCGCTATTTTAAATCCTGAAAGCGGAGAAGAGAAGTTATCCGGTCTTGCCGAAGCATTCCATTTGCCTGATGCACGTATTAAATGGAAATTGCACGGTGAAAAGGGGAATGCTGAATTGGGTGCAGGTGCCGCACATAGTGAAGCACTTGATTTTATCGTGAAACATATTTTCCCATTAGATCCGTCTTTAAAAGAAAATATCGCTGCAATCGGACATCGTATCGTACACGGTGGTGAACGTTTTACAGCATCAACTATCGTTGATGAGGGTGTTATTGAAGGTATTCGTGATGCAATTCAATTTGCACCGTTACACAATCCTGCGCACTTAATCGGAATTGAAGAGTCTTTCAAAATGTTCCCTGAATTGAAAGATAAAAATGTTGTCGTGTTTGATACTGCTTTCCACCAAACTATCCCTGAAGAAGCATTCTTATACGCATTGCCATATTCAATGTATAAAGAACACGGAGTTCGCCGTTATGGTGCACACGGTACTAGCCACTATTATGTAACTAAAGAAGCAGCAAAACGTCTTAATATTGCCGAAGATAAAATTAATGTGATTACTTGCCATTTAGGTAATGGTGCATCAGTCTCTGCAATTCGTCACGGTAAATGCGTTGATACTTCAATGGGCTTAACTCCATTAGAAGGTTTAGTAATGGGAACACGTTGCGGTGATGTTGATCCGGCGGTAACTTTCTTTATGTCAAAAACATTGGGAATGAGTATGGATGAAATTGAACTTACTCTAACCAAAAAATCTGGGTTATTAGGCTTAACCGAAGTAACCAGTGATTGCCGTTATGCGGAAGATAATTATGATAAAGAAGAAGCAGCAAAACGTGCTTTAGACGTTTTCTGCTATCGTTTAGCAAAATATATTGGTAGCTATATGGTTGCTGTTGGTGAACCGATTGATGCAATCGTATTTACCGGCGGTATCGGCGAAAATTCCGCACACGTTCGTGAATTAACTTTAGCGCATTTAAAAACTTTTGGTTATAAAGTTGATAAAGAACGTAATCTTGCTGCGCGTTTTGGTAACGAAGGTGTGATTACTACTGAAGATTCACCTGTTGCTATCGTGATCCCAACAAACGAAGAATTAGTGATTGCACAAGATACAGCACGTCTTTGCGTTAAATAATTGTTTTTCTGAACTGCCGATAAATTATCGGCAGTTTGTTTTTTATTCCTGAGTAAGAAGGTTATTATGTCAAGAACTATTATCCTGATTCCAATCAGTACCGGCGTTGGCTTGACCAGTGTCAGTTTAGGTTTAATCCAAGCCCTTGAACAAAAAGGTGCAAAAATCGGTTTTATGAAACCGATCTCTCAGCCTATCAGTGGTGAAGATACTTTAGATAGAACCACGTCTATTCTTTATCAAAGCCCGACAATTGATACCGCAAAAACATTTTTATTAAGTGAAGCGGAAAATATGATCGGACAGAATCAAACCGATGTATTGTTGGAAAAAATTGTTGAACGTCATCAAATTTTGGCAAGAAACAATGAAATTGTAGTAGTCGAAGGGTTAATTCCAACTCGCAAAAACTCTTATGCCAACAGTATTAATTATCGTATTGCACAAGCTTTGGATGCGGAAATTATTTTAGTTACTGCGCCGGCAACCGATACTCCGGTGGAATTGAAAGAACGTGTTGAAGCGGCAGCCTCTCTTTTCGGTGGTAAAAATAACCCGAATCTATTGGGCGTGGTGATTAACAAATTCAATGCACCGACAGACGAAAGTGGACGTACTCGTTTGGATTTGGCAGAGATTTTTGATTCTTTCCAACATAATGATCTTAATGTACACACTGTATATAAACTTTTTGAAAAAAGTCCGATTCGTGTGCTTGCCTGTGTTCAGTGGAATCCAGAATTGGTTGCAAGCCGTGCAATCGACATCGCTCGCCATTTAGGTGCATCCATCTTAAAAGAGGGAGAAATTAATAAACGTCGTATTCGTGGTATTACCTTCTGTGCCAGAAGTTTACCTCACGTGATTGAACATCTTAAAGCTGGAAATTTAATGGTAACTTCTGCTGATCGCCCTGATGTAGTTGTAGCGATTGCTTTAGCGGCAATGAATGGCGTTGAAATAGGGGCAATGTTACTTACTGGTGGATACCGTTTAGATAATAATGTGGCTAAATTATGTGAACGTGCTTTTGAAACCGGATTACCAATTTTCCGTGTTGAAGGAACAACTTGGCAAACTGCATTAAGTTTGCAGAGTTTTAATCTTGAAGTGCCGATTGATGATAAAGAGCGTATTGAAGCAATCAAAGATTATATGGCACAACAGTTCAATAAAGAGTTGATTGAATCTTTAGTGGAAACAACTTCTAAAGTTCATCGTTTATCGCCACCAGCATTCCGTTTCCAATTAACTGAATTGGCGCGTAATGCGAAAAAACGTATTGTATTGCCTGAAGGGGATGAACCTCGAACTGTTAAAGCTGCAGCACTTTGTGCGGAACGTGGCATTGCGGAATGTGTGTTGTTGGCAGATCCGACCTCTGTTGCACGTGTTGCCGAAGCTCAAGGCGTGCAGCTTGGTAAAGGCATTACCATCATCAATCCTGCTGATGTGCGTGAAAATTATGTAGCTCGTTTAGTAGAGTTGCGTAAAAACAAAGGTATGACAGAAGTATTGGCACGTGAACAACTCGAAGATACTGTCGTTCTTGGCACTATGATGCTTGAAGCAAATGAAGTTGATGGTTTAGTATCCGGTGCGGTACATACCACTGCGAATACTATCCGTCCACCACTTCAGTTAATTAAAACTGCGCCGGGTAGTTCATTAGTTTCTTCTGTGTTCTTTATGTTATTGCCGGATCAAGTACTTGTTTATGGGGATTGTGCTATTAACCCGAATCCAACAGCAGAAGAATTATCTGAAATTGCAATTCAATCTGCTGATTCAGCAAAAGCATTTGGTATTGAACCTCGTGTTGCAATGATCTCTTATTCAACTGGTACTTCTGGTAAAGGTGCAGATGTTGATAAAGTGAAAGAGGCTACCCGTTTAGCGAAAGAAAAACGTCCAGATCTTATTATTGATGGTCCATTGCAATATGATGCGGCAATTATGGAAGATGTAGCTCGTTCTAAAGCACCAAATTCACCGGTGGCCGGTAAAGCGACAGTCTTTATCTTCCCTGATTTGAATACAGGTAACACCACTTATAAAGCAGTACAACGTTCAGCAGATTTAATCTCTATCGGGCCGATGCTTCAAGGTATGCGTAAACCGGTTAATGATTTATCACGCGGTGCATTAGTGGATGATATTGTTTACACCATTGCATTAACAGCAATTCAGGCAACCCAAAACTAATCATTCATTATTATCTTTATTATTGAACAATCAGCTGGCGTAAATCGTTGGCTGATTTTTTTATACGGCTATTTTTCTCAATTTTCATTTTTGAAACCTATCTTATCTAGATTAATAAATAATTTGTAAAAAATTGTAAAATAATACGCAATCGATTGCGTTTTTTTTTTTTTTTAGAATAGGGAAGTTTTCTCAAAAAATTTCAATATGAAATTATCAGATATAGTGTTTTCATATTAAATGAATGTGTATTTGATGATAACTCATAATGAGTTGATATTGGATTTTTTGATAAACATACCCATTGCTAGAGAAAAACTTATCAACCTATTTAGCTGTATTGAGTTTGATATTTAGATAGTGATGTTTTTGTGCACTATTTGATAGTGTGAGTCTTATTTATAACCTTTAAGGATAAATTATGAGAAAATCAATTAAATTTTCTTTACTTGCATTATGTATAAGTAATGTTATCGCAGTGAATACAGTGTTTGCTGCAGAACAAAATCAGGAAAAATCACCTTCTCCTACCCTGTCTAAGCAACAACTTATTGCTGAAATTAATCAATTAAATAAGGAGATTTCAGCGAAAGAGAAGACAGCAGTAGAATTAAATAATCAAATAAAAGATTTGCAAAGTAAAATTACCAAGGCCAAACAGGACTTACAATCAAAAATAAAGGAGCGTGATGCTTTAACTAATAGTTTACAAGCTAGCAGTAAAGAAAAAGCACAGCTGGAAGAACAAATTAAATCTTTAACTGCTCAGTTGGCGGATTTACAAAAGAAAATTGATCCAAAAGTAGTGGAGTTAGTAAAACAAAAAAATACAGCAGAAACTCAGTTAAAAAAAGTGAATGCTGATGTGAGTAGTAAAACAAACCAATTAAGTCAATTAACTGCCCAAATTACACAATCGACAACGAAAGTTGAGCAACTCAAAGCACAAATCAAACCATTAGAAACCAAAATAAGTGGTTTAAATTCTCAAGTTAAACAACAACAAGATAAACTCACTAAAATTGCAGCAGAGCGAAAAGCAGTAACAACGAAGATTGCAGAATATACTAAAAATCAAGAGTGGGTGAAACAATATGAATTAGATAGTGATGGAATAAGATGGCGTGATATCTACTTTGATAGATATAGTCCATCCTCAAAATCAAACTTTGCTAAGGTTTCTAATATGTACATGGATACACATATTGAGGTAATTACTGATGAGTTAGGAAATCCAAAAATATCTAACTTTTATACACCTACGCTACCTCTTTCCCAATATAAAGCTAATCCTAGCAAAATTAATGAAGTTCTGATTAGTTCTGAACAACCTGAGAATAAAGGAAAAGCTGTTGGTAAAGCTTTTTTCGTTAATCAAAATTACTCTTCTTATGTTGCTTGGCAACCTATATTAAAGAATTATTCGGAAATAACATCAGTTTTATCATTAAATGAGGGGAATCGGGGTAACTTATATTTTGCTCGTACTGATTATAAAAAAGGCGTTGATATTGGATTGCAAGCACAACAGCGTTATGAATCTGTAAAAGCTAAAACACCACAGATTACTTATCGTGGATATATGCTGAATGTTGGCGGTAAATCCGGCGATATTACATTAACTGCAGATTTAGATAAAAATGTAGTGAATGGCACAGTTACAAATAGAATCGTAAATCCACTACAGGATGGTCGAGATTTATTATTAAAAAATGGTCAAATCTCTGTAGATAGGGCCGGGATTACTTTTAGAGGCACCTCTGGGAGAGCTATCATTCCTGTAGGGAATAATCCAAATAATTTGCCATTTAGATATGCTAATTTTGAAGGGATTTTTGCAGGTAAAAATATGGAAGAAGTCGTAGGTGAAATATCTGGTTTGCCAAATGAAGCAAATTCAGTATTTGGTGGTACACAGGTAACAAAATAGATAAGGAATAAATTATGAAACAGAAAACATTTTTCCAATTAAGTACAATTACTTTAGCATGTGCAGCATTAATGGCGTGTAGTTCATCTTCCAATGATTCTCCTGCTAAACCAAGTTCAGAAGCACAATTACAGCAACAGTTAGATAATGCTAAAACAAAATTAGCCAAAGTAAAACAGCAATTATCCGTAGTTCAAGCAGATGTTAATCAACATCAACAATCATTAACTCAAACCTCGCAACAATTAACCCAAACTAAACAGCAATTAACTAAAGCGCAAAGTGATGTTAAACAGCTTTCGGGTGCAGTGAGTGCTAGAGAGGCAGAAGTGAGCCGTTTAACTCAAGAAATGGCGGAATTGGTAGAGGTACAAAAATTAGGGGACAGCGATGATATCCAGCAAAAGATTTCACAAACCCAACAAGCATTAGAGAAAGCGAACAGCTCTTTATCTGAAGCCCAAAACCAATTAACTAATGCCGAAAAGCAGTCTGATTCCCTGAAGAAAACTGTTGCTGAGTTAGAGAGTAAAAAGAAATCGTTATCTACGCAAATTACCCAAAAACAGGCACAGTTAAGCCAATTAACCGCACAAGTAACAGCGGCAGAACAAGCATTAGATAAAGAAAAATCTCAACTTAAACAACTGACCCCAGATAATCCTATTGTTGAGGCACACACTGAAGAGAATTATATGGGAGATCAATATAAATGGCGTAGTATTAAATTTGATGAGAGAGGTAATATAGAACAAGGGTCAATATCACAATATGTTGAGCTTGAGCACTCAGTCGATGGTATCACGGGGTATCTTAACCTTGGTAATATTGATTTTTCTCAATACTCAGTGAATTCTCAACAAATTCAAACAATGGGTAAGGCTCGTTTTGTAAACCAAACTTATTCTACTTATTTTATGTTGAATCCTGCTAATGACGACAAACCAGTGGTAGGCTATATTTTTAAAGAACTTCCTCAGGATAATAGTGTATGGAATCGACCATTAGATAAAGCTATTGTAACCTACCAAGGTAAGGTGTTAGGTTATAAAGAAGAAAGATTAGATACAACAGATGTCTATAGCTTAGAACGTACATTTAAGCCAACTCAAGGAGATATTACATTAAAAGCTAATTTTGCGAAAAATACGGTGTTTGGAGTAGTAACGAACCGTAGTGGTTATGATGATAATCGCGATCTAGATTTAGAAGAAACTAGAATATCAGAAATTAATAGTCAAGGATATATAGGTTTTTCAGGTCATATTGGGAATTCAACTGATTATTATGAGGGTGTCTTTGTTGGCCCGAAAGCTGAAGAGGTAGTAGGGTTTATTAAAAGTTCTACTACATTTGATGGTGATCAAGTTTTTGGTGCTTCGTCAAAATAATCCTTTTACATTCCCTGCTAGGCTTATGCTTAGCAGGGCTTTTTGTTTTTTAGATTGAGAACGATTTATTATGCCTAATTTAGTAAAAAAAACAGCAAAGTTTGCCTTTTCTCCTATGGTAGTAGGGTTATTTCCGTTTATTTTTATAACAAATAGTTTAGCTGCTCCTGTTACTTCCCCGACAACCACTATTGATGTTAAGACTGAGCCAAAAGAATATATTAATGTGGCACAACCAGATTTACGTTCTACGCCAAAAGTGCAACCAAAAGAGACAGCTACGAAACAAGATGACAGCCGTGAAATTACAGATGAAGAATTGCAACAACGCCCTGAACTTGCACGTAAGTTGTTAAATTATGTTATTGATACACAACGTTGGCATTTATTGCCTGATCTTTTAGAGATTTATAAGAAAACTCGTGATCCTGATCCTATTCTCATTGATTATGCTCAAGCGACACTTTATCGTGTACAAGGTAATTTAACAGGAGCCATTAGTTTATATCGCCATATTTTGGCAGATAATCCAAACTTTGGACCTGTTCGTTTCGCATTAGCACAAGCCTTATTCGAGGATTATCAAACAGAAGCAGCAGAAGATCAATTTAATAAATTACGAGCAAGCTCAAACCTTCCGCCAGAGATTATGGCTGTTTCTGAGCAATATTTAATGGCAATTAAGCAACAGTCAGCGTGGTCGTTTAGTGGCTCTTTATCTTATTTACAAGATGATAATGTGAATAATGCAGCAAAAGATAAAGTTGTTTATATTGGTAATGTACCTTTCCAAAAAAGTGAAGAATCTTTGCCACAATCAGCCCATGGTTTGCAATATAGTATCAATTTGAGTAAAAAATTTAATTTAATTGGTCGCCATTCTCTTTATTTAGAAAATAATTTATATGGGAAAAGTTTTTGGGATAACCACGAATATGACGATATTCTGAACCGTACTACAGTGGGTTATCAATATCAGGATATAAAGAATCGTTTTGCTATTCTTCCTTTCTATGCTTATCGCTGGTTCGGTGGTGAGAAATATAGCCGTAATTATGGTACTCGTTTTGAGTATGAACGTTGGTTATCACCAAAATGGCAAACCAGTTCAGCCATTGAATTAAGTAAAACAAAATATAAAGAAAATAGTGATGCGGATAGTAATAGCCAACTTTATTCTACAACCTTACTTCACTTATTTAATGCGAAAACCTATTTTTATGGGGGAGTAGATTATCAACGTGAAAAAGCTCAAAATCGAATGTTTTCTTCCGATCGAATGGGATTTCGTTTGGGGTGGGGACAAGAATGGAAATGGGGACTTTCTACCCGTTTACAATTTGGCATAGAACATCGTAACTTTAAAGAAAAGAACCTATTTTTTAATAAAGTTCGTAAAGATAAAGAATATAATAGTGTCTTTACTATATGGAATCGTGAATGGCATTTATGGGGAATTACTCCAAAACTTAATTTGAGTTGGATGAGAGTAGATAGTAATATTCCAGCACTGTATAGTTATGATAAAAATAGAATTTTTTTAAATTTTGAGAAAACATTCTAATCGTCATTGTATTGCTTTACTTATACGAAATTAAATAGGTTTTATTTTTTCTTCAAAATATCAGCTGACGTAAATCGTTGGCTGATTTTTATTTCCTGAATTTGGTTAGGTGCGAGATAAAAATAGATTTATAGCTAGATGAAAAATAAGCAATTAAAGAAACTTAGAAAAGGAGGTAATAAAACAAAGAGTTATAGATAATAGGTTAGCGAAAATACCCCCCCCCCACTAAGGCAAATATGTGCGAGGGGCGAATTAAGAAATGTATCTTAATTATTTAATGCCCATTGCAGCTTTTGCCTGTTTTAACTGGTCGATCGCTTGAGTACAAGCCTGTTCTTGAGCAGCGCTAGGTAAAGCGGCAAATTGTTGTTTTGCAGCTTCATATTGTTGTTTATATGCGTCAACTTGTGCTTGTGGCATTGCTTTCAGCATACCTTCATACTCCTCAAAATATTTTTGGCAAGCAGGCGCTAAATCAGCTGCAGACGCACTCATTGCTACACCAAGTAAAGATAATGATAAAATTAATTTTTTCATTGTTACGATTCCTTATGAATAAAAAATGAATAAAAGTTTGCCTATAAACCAGGCTTTTTTATCGTAACATACCTTTTTTTAAGTATCTATAATAATTTTACTTTTTTAAACAAAATAATTAAATTTCTAGGTGTAAATTAAACACCAAGAAAAGAAGATTATTTAGTAGAAATCCTATAAATTTGTGATAAAAGAAGAAAATTAAAGTAATCTGATAAGAAAAAAATATGCCAAAAAATGAAAGGCGTGAATTTTCACGCCCTAGTTCAATCAACTCTTTTTTAGTTTAAAGTTTAAAATCTTCAAAATCATCAACATCAACTTTAGAGTCAATTTGACCCACCAAATAGGAGCTAACTTCCACTTCTTGTGGTGCAACCTGTACATTGTCTGATACCAACCACGCATTAATCCATGGAATTGGATTGGAACGAGTAGTAAATGGTAATGGCAAACCAACCGCCTGCATACGAATATTAGTAATATATTCTACATATTGGCACAAAATATCTTTATTTAATCCGATCATTGAACCATCTTTAAAGAGATAATTTGCCCAATCTTTTTCTTGTTCAGCAGCGGCAACGAAAAGATCATAGGCTTCTTGTTGACATTCTTCTGCAATTTCTGCCATTTCTGGATCATCTTGACCTGCAGCCATAATATTTAGAATATGTTGTGTTCCAGTGAGATGAAGAGCTTCATCACGAGCTATAAATTTGATAATTTTTGCATTGCCTTCCATCAGTTTACGTTCTGCAAAGGCAAAAGAACAGGCAAAAGAAACATAAAAACGAATAGCTTCCAATGCATTGACACTCATTAAACAAAGGTAGAGCTGACGTTTTAAATTGCGTAATGTCACTTGATATTCTTTACCGTCAACGGTGTAAGTGCCTTCGCCATAAAGGGAATAGAGCTGTGAATCACGAATTAGATCATCATAATAAGCTGAAATATCTCTTGCTCGTTTAATGATTTCCTGATTCGTAACAATATCATCAAATACAATCGAAGGATCATTCACAATATTGCGGATAATATGTGTATAGGAACGAGAATGAATGGTTTCTGAGAACGTCCAAGTTTCTATCCAAGTTTCTAATTCGGGAATAGATACCAACGGCAACAAAGCTACATTTGGACTTCGACCTTGAATTGAGTCGAGCAGTGTTTGATATTTTAAATTACTGATAAAAATATGTTTTTCGTGTTCCGGTAAAGATTGGTAGTCAATACGATCTTGAGATACATCCACCTCTTCCGGACGCCAGAAGAAAGAGAGTTGTTTCTCAATAAGTTTTTCAAAAGTTTCATATTTTTGTTGATCGTAACGTGCCACATTTACGTTTTGTCCGAAAAACATCGGCTCTTTAAGTTGATCGTTTTTATGTTGTGAGAAGGTGGTATAAGCCATTTTATTTTCCTCGACTAGATATTAGTAAGAAAAAGGTCAGAGTGACTGACCTTTTTATTAGAATTAAATCTTACAAGCACCGCCGGCACAGCCATCATCAAGATCTTCTTGACTATCTTCAGCACCGTCACGCGTATTTTGATAATAAAGCGTTTTTATTCCATATTTATAGGCTGTCAATAAATCTTTTAACAACACTTTCATTGGCACTTTACCGTCTTCAAAGCGTTGTGGATCATAATTGGTATTAGCTGAAATAGATTGATCGATAAATTTTTGCATAATAGCGACTAAATGCAAGTAACCGTCATTATTTGGAATATCCCAAAGCAATTCATAATTTTCACTTAAATTTTCATAATCCGGCACGACTTGACGCAAAATACCGTCTTTCGATGCTTTAATGCTGACAAAGCCACGTGGCGGTTCAATACCATTGGTTGCGTTAGAAATTTGTGAAGAGGTTTCTGACGGCATCAATGCAGTTAATGTTGAATTACGTAATCCAAATGCCTGTATATCTTTGCGTAAACTCTCCCAATCATAGTGCAATGGTTCTTTGGTTAAACTATCTACATCTTTTTTGTATGTATCTATCGGTAAGATACCTTTGGAATAAGTAGTTTCATCAAAGAATTTACAAGGTCCGAACTCTTTTGCTAATTGGTTTGATGCCTTCAATAAGTAATATTGAATCGCTTCAAAAGTGCGGTGAGTTAAATCATTGGCAGAACCGTCCGAATAACGCACACCGTTTTTGGCTAAATAATAGGCATAATTAATAACACCGATACCTAACGCACGACGACCCATTGCCCCAATTTCAGCAGCTTTCACTGGATAGTTTTGATAATCTAATAAAGCATCTAATGCACGTACAGCCAATTCAGCCAAGTCTTCCAATTCATCCAAATTATTCAATGCACCAAGGTTAAATGCGGAAAGCGTGCAAAGTGCAATTTCACCATTTTCATCGTGAATATGTTGTAACGGTTTTGTCGGTAATGCAATTTCTAAGCAAAGGTTAGATTGACGTACTGGTGCAACTGACGGATCGAATGGGGAGTGAGTATTACAATGATCTACATTTTGGATATAAATACGACCGGTTGATGCACGCTCCTGCATTAATAACGAGAACAGTTCGATAGCTTTAACCGAACGTTTACGAATATTCGGATCCTGTTCATATTTTACATAAAGCTGTTCAAATTTTTCCTGATCGGCGAAGAACGCTGCATAAAGCCCCGGCACATCAGATGGGCTGAAGAGTGTAATATCTGCGCCTTTAATTAAACGTTGGTACATCAGTTTATTTAACTGCACACCGTAATCCATATGGCGTACACGGTTATCTTCAACACCTCGGTTATTTTTCAACACTAATAAACTTTCAACTTCCAAGTGCCAAATCGGGTAATAAACCGTTGCAGCACCACCACGAACGCCGCCTTGCGAGCAGGATTTCACCGCTGTTTGGAAATGTTTATAAAATGGGATACAGCCGGTATGGAACGCTTCTCCATTACGGATTGGACTACCCAATGCACGAATAGCACCGGCATTTACACCGATACCGGCACGTTGTGAAACATATTTCACAATAGCGGCAGAAGTTGCATTAATTGAGTCTAAACTATCATCACATTCGATTAATACGCAGGAGCTGAATTGGCGAGTTGGGGTACGAACACCCGCCATAATTGGTGTTGGTAATGAAATTTTAAAAGTGGAAGTCGCATCGTAAAAACGGCGAATATAATTTAAACGAGTTTCTTTTGGATATTGTGCAAATAAGGAAGCTGCAACCAAAATATATAAAAATTGTGCAGATTCATAAATTTCACCGGTTACACGATTTTGGACGAGATATTTCCCTTCCAACTGTTTGACTGCCGCATAAGAGAAAGTCATATCGCGCCAATGGTCGAGATAAGTATCCATTTCATCCCATTCTTCACGGGAATAATCTACTAAAAGAGAAGCGTCGTATTTTCCCATACGAACTAAACGCTTTACTTGTTCATAAAGACGAGGTGGCTCAAAATGACCGAAAGCTTTTTTACGTAAATGGAAAATAGCTAAACGAGCAGCAAGGTACTGATAGTCTGGAGTATCTTTACTGATTAAATCTGCAGCAGATTTAATGATTGTTTCGTGGATATCGGAGGTTTTAATGCCTTCATAAAATTGAATATGTGAACGCAATTCTACTTGCGAAACAGAAACATTCTCTAAACCTTCTGCCGCCCAAGTAATTACACGATGGATTTTATCCAAGTCGATAGGCTCTAAACGCCCATCACGTTTAGTTACTCGAAGTGATGTATTCATTAAAAAAGATCCCTAACACAATATGTTGTATTTTTAAAAAAATTTTCGTCAATATAATGTGTTTCGAGAAAAACTCAAGCAGAAAAATTTGTGGAAATGAGAGATCTGTAATTGACAAAAACTAACTTATTTAAAAATAAAGAATTTCTCAATTTGCTTTTGAATCCATTCGCACAAAAAGAAAACATTGCACAAAATAAGTACAATAATCTATTTAATTTCTATTAAAATCAATGAGATATTTCCGATCTTAACAATAATCCTATTGCTTTAAATCGATTTGATAAACCGACTGAAACCAAAGAAAACATATCAGAAGAAAATACACTGCACGCACCTGATACGCCGGAAACTACCGCTGATTTAATGGATAAATCATTAAATTTGGCTTTTACATAGTTACTATGATAGTTACTAAAATCTTTGGTTAGAACCGATTTAATACGAAAGGTTGCGAGGGGTAAAACAACCGAAAAGCCCTGTTATTACTGGATTTATAAAGGTTTTTTGATGAGATATGAACGGTTGTGAAAGGTAAGATGGTGCGACCGGGTGGACTCGAACCACTGACCCCCACCATGTCAAGGTGATGCTCTAACCAACTGAGCTACGGTCGCATTGTGAAAACGAGGGCTATTATAGAGGGTAAAAAAAGAATTGCAAAAGATTTTTTAATGGAAAAGAATCAATCGCTTAAAAAGATAGCATTTTTATCAAAAAGTTTAGATTTGAATTGTTATAAATCATATTTTTTAAATTTGTCTTCTTTAGAAGAAATAGTAAGTAGTCAAAAATCCATCAATTTTGATCTTTTTAATGAAAACTTTCATTTATTTAATATTTATATGTATTGGAAAAAGAAATTATATATTTATAATCAAGTTTTCATTTTTATGAAAAACTATATAAAAATCTTAATGAAAAATATCTTATCTATTCAATTCTTTATTTGAGATTCTATATACTTCACCACTTTTTTTAATATCTAATAAAATTTATGCTATTACACTCTATTCTTCGATTTAAATATACTAAAGTTGCATTTTTTGTTTCATCTATTTTGGCAAGTGCGGTGGCAAATGCTTCTCGAGTTCGTGCGGATATTGATTATCAATATTTCCGTGATTTTGCAGAAAATAAAGGTCAATTTACAGTTGGTGCAAGTAATATTCCTATTTTTAATAAAAATAATGAAAAAATTGGGGTAATGATGCAAGGAATACCTATGCCTGACTTAAACATCGCTAACAAAAATGGTGGATTTGCCTCATTAATTGATAATGCTTTTGTAAGTAGTGTTCAACATAATAGAGGATATGGCAGTGTCCAATTTGGTGATCAGGATAATAAACCTGATTCTCATACTTTTGATTATTTACTGACTAGCAGGAATGAAATGACATCAGGAGAAAATGGATACTTAAAAAAACCTAGAGCATACGAAACAGATTATCACGTTCCGCGCTTGCATAAGTTAGTAACAGAAGTTGCGCCTATATCGGTAACAGATGCTTTTATTGAAAATAATGATAAAGAAAATTATAACACTTATGGCATTAATGGTAGCGGACGTTTTTTAAGTTATGTCCGTGTAGGAAGTGGAGATCAATCTGTTTATGATCTAGTAGAAAATAAGATTACAAACATAACTGATGCTTATAATTTTCTAACAGGTGGTGGAATACTAGGTGTTCATTCAGTGCAAGGACATACATTATGGTCAAAAGGAAACAAATTACCGGATAACACTTGGGTACAGGATTCAAGAAGCTTATTTGGAACTGATTATGGAGTAATGCCAACGTGGGGAGATGCTGGAGATAGCGGTTCACCATTACTGGGTTATGATTCTAAGTTAAAGAAATGGGTGGCTATTGGTGTATTAATTGGTGGAACACAACCGCCTAATGCACCGTATATCACTGTTTTTAACATACATTACCCAGGTTATATTAAATTGGTTAAGGATAAGTTTACTGCTGGCATTGTTCAAAATAATACAAATACAGAATGGGAGTGGGCAGTAGATGATAATGACAAATCAACAAGCCATATTCATTCTGAGCAGGCATCATTAAAAGTGAATTTATATAATGAATCTTTATCCGCCAATGATAGTCACCAATCTCGTCCATCAATTGATTATGGACAAGATGTAATTTTTAATGGTGATACTGATGGAAAATTAATCCTAAACCAAGATATTAATCAAGGAGCGGGAGCACTTTATTTTAATACCAATTTTACAGTTGCACCAAAAGAAGATCAAACTTGGCTTGGTGGTGGTATTTCCATAGCCGAAGGGAAGTATGTTGTATGGAAAGTGAAAAATCCAGAAAATGACCGTTTATCAAAAATTGGTGCTGGAATGCTTTATGTAAATGGTAAAGGCAAGAATTTAGGGGATATCAGTATCGGTGATGGCACTGTTATTTTTAATCAGCGTGAAGATGAGAATGGGCTAAAACAGGCATTCAATAAAGTAGGCATCACTAGTGGGCGACCAATTTTAACTTTAAATAGTGAGGATCAAATTAATCCTGATAATCTTTATTTTGGTTTTCGTGGTGGGCGTCTAGATTTAAATGGAAATAGCTTAACTATGCAATATATTCGCCATAGTGATTCTGGGGCACAGATTGTTAACCATAATACTAACATAGGTGCAACACTAACACTTACAGGAACAGAACCTTTCACGGCTGATCAGATACAATGGGGACAACACGGAGAAAAAGGTAAAGATCTGTATGAATATAAAAATCAATGGGCTGCTGGCAGAACAGATTATTTTGTGTTAGTTGGTGATGAACCTTGGAGATACTATCCAACCAATCAAGATAGTTCAAAAAATTGGAAGTTTATCAGCAGTGATAAAGCAACAGCTATGCAATTTATTGTTGATAGTAAAAATACATCAACAGAATTTCGTTATAAAACTTTTGAAGGAACTTTAGGAGAAACTGATTTTAACAAAGGTAGTAATGGAGCATTAGATGTTATTTATCGCCCCAAAATAGCTAATTCAACACTTTTACTTAATGGAACGATAAATTTGAATGGTAATTTAGAGGTTGAAGAGGGCAATGTTATTATTTCTGGGCGTCCAGTTCCACACGCAAGAGACATTAATAATAAAGAAGTGATATTGGATAATGAGTGGATAAATACATCTCATACTGCGTCAGCAATGATAGTTAAAAACAGTGCTACTTTGACGATTGGTCGTAATGTTAGTGAAGTAAATACGATCTTTTCAGTAACTGACAAAGCTGTTTTAAATTTAGGATATCAGACAGGGCAGGATGTTTGTTATCGTTCAAACTATAATGGTAATACACAATGCAATAAACCAAATTATTCTCAAGAGGTTCTAAATACTCTTCCTCAAACATTAGTGAAAGGACATATTATTCTAGACAATGAAAGTACAGCTAATTTAAGTAATGTAATATTTCAAGGAAGGGCTATTGCTAAAGCAGGAACACATATAAATCTTTTTTCCAATAGTCTGTGGGAATTAACCCAAAACAGTCAAGTAGGTTATTTAACTTTAGAGGATAATGCTCATATTGTACTAAAAAGCCGTCGTAATGGTTATACTAATTTAATTGTTCAAAATGATTTCAATGGACAAGGGGTCTTGGATTTTAATACAAATATAGGTTCCTCATTAGGAAATAAGTTAATTGTTAACGGAGCACTGCGAGGATTTTTAACTTTATTAGTTAAAGACCAAGCAAAAACATTATCTACAACAGATTCACTTACACTGATTCAGTTTAATCCAAATGAAGAAAATAATTTCACATTTATTTTGCAAAATAGTGAAAATGGTGAACCTTATGTTGATGCTGGAGCTTGGCGTTATAAAGCTAAAAAGAATTTAGACGCCATTGTTTTAACAAATCCTTATGTTAATCCGGATGCTCCGGAAAATATAAAAGAGAGAATAAAAGAAAAAGCAGCAGAATTACAAGCAAAACAAGCTGAACAAGAACGTTTAGCGAAAGAACGAGCTGAACAAGAACGTTTAGCAAAAGAGCGAGCTGAACAAGAACGTTTAGCAAAAGAACGAGCAGAACAAGAACGT
>NZ_JPXX01000007.1 GCF_000771875.1 Gallibacterium genomosp. 1
TTTCCAAACCAATATTTACCGCTAATTTATCTTCTGCATCAATTAATTGTTGTGCTTTATCCGAACTTTTACTTTTTGCATAATCAACAGCTTCATCAATTAACGAAGCATATTGTGGTAGTTGGGAGGCACTTAATACTAATGATGGATTGGTGGTTGCATCTTGTGGTTGGTATTTTTTGATTGCTTCAATATCACCGGTATCGGCAACAACCACTGTCATTTTGCGTAGAGCTTCAAGTTGTGACATAAAATTTACTCCTTAATTTTATTTGAAAAGTGCTGGCATAGTACCACAGAAACAATTACTCTGAGTAGTACGTTTTCTATTATTGCGATTTACGATATTTAATATTAGCGTAACCGCCTGTTTCAAGACTGAAAACATTACTCTTAAAGACCTAATTGTTGCCAAATCTCATCAATTCGTTTCACGACATTCGGATCTTTTTTAATAGGACGCCCCCACTCCCGTTGAGTTTCTCCCTGCCATTTATTGGTTGCATCAATTCCCATTTTGGAGCCTAACCCCGCTACTGGTGAAGCAAAATCAAGATAATCTATCGGGGTATTTTCCACTAATGTAACATCCCGTGCTGGATCGCATCTGGTTGTAATTGCCCAAATTACATCTTTCCAATCGCGTGCATTAACATCATCATCACAAACCACTACAAATTTAGTATACATAAACTGCCGTAAGAATGACCAAACTCCCATCATTACACGTTTAGCGTGGCCAGCATACTGCTTTTTGATCGTCACTACCGCTAAACGATAAGAACACCCTTCCGGTGGTAAGTAAAAATCAACAATTTCCGGAAATTGCTTCTGCAAAATAGGAATAAAAACCTCATTCAATGACTCCCCCAGTACCGCTGGCTCATCCGGTGGACGACCAGTATAAGTCGAATGATAAATCGGGTCTTTACGCATTGTTAGATGAGTGACGGTAAATACCGGAAAGTGTTCCTGCTCATTGTAATAACCGGTGTGATCGCCATAAGGTCCTTCTAATGCAGTTTCATTCGGATCAATATATCCCTCCAGCACAATTTCCGCACCAGCAGGAATCTCCAAATCACAGCTTAATGCTTTCGACACTTCTGTTTTATTACCACGAAGCAAGCCTGCAAAGGCGTACTCAGAAAGCGTATCCGGAATAGGTGTTACTGCACTTAAAATAGTTGCCGGATCAGCGCCCAACGCTACAACAACTGGGAATTTCTCGTCTGGATGGACTTCTTTCCATTCCTGAAAATCTAAAGCACCACCACGATGCGATAGCCAACGCATAATTAATTTATTTTTTCCAATCAGTTGTTGACGATAAATACCGATATTTTGCCGTTTTTTATAAGGCCCTTTTGTAACTGTCAATCCCCAAGTAATTAAAGGGGCTACATCATCCGGCCAACAGTGCATAATCGGTAAACGGTATAAATCCACCTGATCTCCACTTAAAACAACATCCTGACATTCCGGTTTACTGATCGTTTTTGTCGGCATATTTAACACAGGGCGAAATTGTGTAATGCTGCTGAACAGATCTTTTATCCCTTTTGGCGGCTCGGGTTCTTTCAAAAATGCCAACAGCTTGCCCACTTCCCGCAATGTGCTGACATCTTCTTGCCCCATTCCCAATGCAACCCGTTTCGGCGTACCGAACAAATTACATAACACAGGCATATCAAATCCTTTCGCATTTTCAAACAACAATGCCGGCCCACCTTTACGCAAAGTACGATCCGCAATTTCTGTCATTTCCAGATACGGATCAACTTCAACCGTAATGCGTTTAAGCTCCCCCTGTTGTTCCAGCAATGTAATAAATTCACGTAAATTTTTATATTTCACCCTCTGCCCCTTATTAAGCCAACACGATCCAAGCCAATAAAATCGCTAAGATAAAACGGTATATCGCAAAAGAAACGAATGAGATTTTACCAATTAAATGCAAGAATGTTCGAATAGCAATCATTGCCACTACAAATGCGGTAACGAAACCAACCACAAATAACGGTAAATCATCCCACGAAAGAAAAGGAAGGCTTTTATATAAATCTAATGCGGTTGCACCAATCATCATCGGCACAGCTAAAATAAAAGAATATTCTGCTGCAGCTTTTTTACCTACTCCCATCAACAACCCACCGGAAATAGTCGCTCCGGAACGAGAAAAGCCAGGGAATAATGCCAAACACTGGAATAGCCCGATCGCAAATGCCTGACGGTAAGTAATTTGATCCAACTCTTCCGCATATGCCGGTTGCGGACGAAATTTTTCCGCCAAAATCAATAAAATACCACCGGCAACCAAAGCACCGATAACATTATGAATATTGAACCAAGATTTGATCGTGGAATGAAATAGTAACCCCAACACCACTGCCGGGATCATCCCTAAAATAATATGTATTAAATTTAAGTGAGCTTTGTTCCGATCCACTTTCTCACCGAAATGAATACCGATCAATCCGAACATTTTGCGCCAGTACACAAAAATAACTGCCAAAATCGACCCTAATTGAATAATCACTTCAAACGTTGCCGCTTTTTGCCCTTCAAAGCCAAGAAAATGACCGGCAATTATCATATGTCCAGTTGATGAAACAGGTAAAAATTCGGTTAAGCCTTCAACACAACCTAAAATGAAAGCAATTAATAATTCAGACATTCAAAACTCCTGCTTACGGCAACATTTTGCCAAGCTGTTTACCACCAACCAAATGCATATGTAAATGAAACACTTCCTGTCCGCCGTGTTTATTACAATTCACAATGAGGCGATAACCATCCTCATCAATACCTTGTTCTTTTGCAATTTTTGCAGCAATGACAAACAGATGCCCTAAAACTTGTTCATCTTCCGCTGTTACATCGTTGACAGTTGGGATGATTTTATTCGGAATAATCAAAATATGTGTCGGTGCTTGCGGAGCAATATCGCGGAATGCCGTAACTAAATCATCCTGATAGACGATATCTGCCGGAATTTCTTTACGGATAATTTTGCTAAAGATAGTTTCTGTTGCCATAACTTTTCTCCTTAAAAATAACTAATAATATGAAGGTTAAAATAACTCGTCTATTATAAAGGCTTTTTTATAGTTATGCTTGTAAAAGAGAAGAAAACTTCTTTACATTGTTTTAAAACAACTTTTTAACAATATTTCAATAACTTAATTTGAAATTTGATCTGTATCAACGATACCTCAAAACGGTAATTTCTAAACACTGAATTTGCTATTTATTCCCACTAAAACTTCCTATAATTAGCAAAATTTTTGAAAATATAAAATTTTTTTGAAGGAAATCGTGTTTATGAAAGATGCGACAACTATTGCACTGAATCCGGCACAGATGACAGATCTGGCGGAAGATGTTGCCGCTTATAAAGCACAGAAAAAACCTTTTCTCTCTTTTGCCTCCGGTATTTCCGCCGGTGCCTGTATTGCACTTGCCTTTGTGTTTTATACAACAACACAAACCGGATTAACTAATGCTTCGTGGGGATTGGCTAAACTCGTTGGCGGTTTGGTTTTCTCTCTTGGTGTCATTATGGTAGTGATTTTGGGAACAGAACTTTTTACCTCCTCCACACTAACCGCCACCGCTAAAGCTTCCGGTAGAATTACTGCTGTACAAATGCTACGCAACTGGGTTGTTGTTTATTTTGGCAATTTCGTAGGCAGTTTAATCATTGTGGCGTTAATCTGGTTCGCTGGGCAAACAATGGCCGTGGAAGGTCAATGGGGATTAACTATTCTGAAAACTGCACAACATAAAATTCACCATTCTTGGTTAGAGGCTTTTTGCTTAGGTATTTTATGTAATATTATGGTTTGTGTCGCCATTTGGATGGCTTATTCCGGACGGACGGTAACCGATAAAGCATTAATTATGATTTTACCGATTGGGATGTTCGTTGCTTCAGGTTTTGAACACTGTGTAGCAAATATGTTTATGATTCCAATGGGTATTTTGACAGCACATTATAGTGATGCTTCATTTTGGCAACAATTGGGAATTGATGCTTCACAGTTTGCCGATTTAGATTTCTACCATTTTATTGTGAAGAATTTAATTCCTGTCACATTAGGTAACATTATTGGTGGTGCGGTTTGTATTGGCTTATTCCATCGCTTTTTAGCCAAAGCGCACTAAAGCATTTATTTTTATTCATTATTCAATTAAGGAAATGATTATGACTCAATTAACAGAACAACAACAATTAGCTTGGTCAGGTTTCCAAGCTGGTGATTGGCAAGAAAACGTCAATGTACGTGATTTTATTCAACGTAACTACACTCCATATGAAGGTGATGAATCTTTCTTAGCTGGTGCTACTGCTGCTACCACCAAACTTTGGAATAAAGTTATGGAAGGTATTAAAGAGGAAAACCGCACTCACGAACCTCTTGATTTTGATACAGACATTCCTTCAACAATCATTTCTCACCCAGCAGGATATATCGAGAAAGAATTAGAACAGATCGTTGGATTACAAACTGATGCTCCTTTAAAACGTGCCATTATTCCTTTTGGTGGGATCAAAATGGTTGAAGGATCTTGTAAAGTTTATGGTCGAGAATTAGATCCTAAAGTAAAAAAAATCTTTACTGAATACCGTAAAACACATAACCAAGGAGTATTTGATGTCTACACACCAGATATTCTACGTTGTCGTAAATCAGGTGTATTAACCGGCTTACCAGATGCTTATGGACGTGGACGTATCATCGGAGATTATCGCCGTGTTGCCCTTTATGGTATTGATTTCTTAATGGCTGATAAATATAAACAATTCTCTTCACTTCAACCACGCTTAGAAAGCGGTGAAGATCTTGAAATGACCATCCAATTACGTGAAGAAATTGCTGAACAACATCGCGCATTGGGTCAAATCAAACAAATGGCTGCCAGTTATGGTTACGATATTTCCGGACCGGCAAAAAATGCTAAAGAAGCTGTACAATGGACTTACTTCGGTTACCTTGCTGCAGTTAAATCACAAAACGGTGCAGCGATGTCATTTGGTCGTGTCTCTTCATTCTTAGATATTTATATTGAGCGTGACTTAAAAGAAGGCACTTTGACTGAAGAACAAGCTCAAGAGTTGATCGATCATCTTGTTATGAAATTACGTATGGTACGTTTCTTACGTACTCCTGAATACGATCAATTATTCTCAGGGGACCCAATTTGGGCAACAGAATCTCTTGGTGGTATGGGTTTAGATGGACGTACTTTAGTAACTAAAAATACATTCCGTTTCTTAAATACTCTTTACACTATGGGACCATCACCTGAACCAAATATGACAATTCTTTGGTCTGAAAAATTACCGGATAACTTTAAACGTTTCTGTGCAAAAGTTTCTATTGATACCTCTTCTGTTCAATATGAAAACGATGATTTAATGCGTCCAGATTTCAATAGTGATGATTATGCTATTGCTTGCTGTGTGAGTCCAATGGTTGTTGGTAAACAAATGCAGTTCTTCGGTGCAAGAGCAAACCTAGCCAAAACAATGCTTTACTCTATCAATGGTGGTATTGATGAGAAAAACGGTATGCAAGTTGGTCCGAAAACAGAGCCAATCAAAACTGAATATCTTGACTACGATGATGTTATGACCCGTATGGATAGCTTTATGGATTGGTTGGCAAAACAATATGTTACTGCCTTGAACATCATCCACTATATGCACGATAAATACAGTTATGAAGCTGCATTAATGGCATTACACGATCGTGATGTTTATCGCACAATGGCTTGCGGTATCGCCGGATTATCCGTTGCGGCAGACTCACTTTCTGCTATCAAATATGCAAAAGTTAAACCTATCCGTGGCGACATCAAAGATAAAGACGGTAATGTTGTGGCTAAAGATATTGCTATCGACTTTGAAATTGAAGGTGAATATCCACAATTCGGTAACAACGACAGCCGTGTAGATGAAATCGCTTGCGACTTGGTTGAACGCTTTATGAAGAAAATTCAAAAACTTAAAACTTACCGCAATGCAGTGCCTACTCAATCTGTATTGACCATTACTTCCAACGTGGTTTACGGTAAGAAAACCGGTAATACTCCGGACGGTCGTCGTGCCGGCGCACCATTCGGACCAGGTGCAAACCCAATGCACGGTCGTGACCAAAAAGGAGCGGTAGCTTCATTAACTTCTGTGGCTAAATTGCCATTCGCTTATGCGAAAGACGGTATCTCTTATACCTTCTCAATCGTACCAAATGCGTTAGGTAAAGATTACGAAGCACAAAAACGTAATTTAGCAGGCTTAATGGACGGTTATTTCCACCACGAAGCGACCATTGAAGGCGGACAACACTTGAACGTGAACGTAATGAACCGTGAAATGTTGTTAGATGCAATGGAAAATCCGGAAAAATATCCACAATTAACCATTCGCGTTTCCGGTTATGCAGTGCGTTTTAACTCTTTAACTAAAGAGCAACAACAAGACGTTATTACTCGTACTTTCACACAAACTATGTAATTAATAACTATTGATTAAAAAACTGCCTTTCGGGGCAGTTTTTTTATATCTTTTATTCAAAAATTAAACATATTTCAAAAATATCCGGTTTATTTATATCTCATTTAACTTTTCTTATTTTTCTTAAAAAAAACTAGCCTTTTTTTTGCCTTGCTTGCTACACTGACTAACAATTCAAACATAACAACAAAATAGGAAGGCAAACATATGAATGACTTAACACTTTTATTCGAAAAAATTAAACAACGTGATCCGAACCAAGCACCATTTCATCAAGCAGTTGAAGAGGTTTTCGGTAGTCTAGCACCTTTTATCGCCAAACATCCGAAATATGCACAACAAGGCTTACTTGAACGTATCGTTGAACCGGAACGAGTAATAATGTTCCGAGTATCTTGGGTTGATGACAAAGGTCAAGTGCAAGTAAATCGTGGTTATCGTATTCAAATGAACTCCGCCATCGGTCCTTATAAAGGCGGATTACGCTTCCATCCGACTGTTGATCTTGGTGTCTTAAAATTCCTTGCTTTTGAACAAGTCTTCAAAAATGCTTTAACCACGTTACCTATGGGTGGCGGCAAAGGAGGTTCTGATTTTGATCCTAAAGGCAAATCTGATGCGGAAGTAATGCGTTTCTGCCAAGCATTTATGACCGAACTTTCTCGTCACATCGGTGCCGATCTTGATGTACCTGCCGGTGATATTGGCGTTGGCGGACGTGAAATCGGCTATCTATTTGGACAATACAAACGTGTTCGTAATGAATTTGCTTCTGTATTAACCGGAAAAGGTTTACCTTACGGTGGTAGTTTGATTCGTCCGGAAGCCACCGGTTACGGTGTGGTGTACTTCGCACAAAGTATGTTAAAAACCAAAGGACAAAGCATTGAAGGTAAACGCGTGCTTATTTCCGGTTCAGGTAATGTTGCGCAGTATGCAGCTGAAAAAGCGATCCAATTAGGTGCGAAAGTCTTAACCCTTTCCGACTCAAACGGTTTTGTTAAATTTGCTGACAGCGGTATGACAGAAGCTCAATTAGCAGCATTAATTGAATTAAAAGAAGTGCGTCGCGAACGTATTTCTGTTTATGCCAAAGAACAAGGCTTAGAATATTTTGCCAACCAAAAACCTTGGGGAATTCCTTGTGATGTCGCACTACCTTGCGCAACGCAAAATGAATTGGATACAGAAGATGCCAAAACATTATTGAGTAATGGTTGTATCTGTGTTGCCGAAGGGGCGAATATGCCATCTACTTTAGGGGCTGTAAACGTATTTATCGATGCCAAAATTCTTTATGCACCGGGTAAAGCCAGCAATGCCGGCGGGGTGGCAACATCAGGATTGGAAATGAGCCAAAATGCGATTCGTTTATCTTGGAGTCGTGAAGAAGTGGATCAACGCCTTTTCGACATTATGGCAAATATCCACGAAAACTGCGTTGCTAACGGTAGTGAAAACGGCTACATCAACTATGTAAACGGCGCCAATATTGCCGGTTTCCGCAAAGTGGCTGATGCAATGCTAGCACAAGGTATCGTATAACCCTTTTCCACAATTCCTTTTATCTCTTGAAGATGGGTATTTCCCATCTTCTTTTTTTATCATTCTAATTATTCCTTCTTCAAAAAAGATCAACATTATTCAATATTATTTTAAATGCAGATTTCTTATAACATTTCCAATTACCATCATATTTTTATCCCTTTTAGTTATAAAAAATAATAAAAAGTGCTAAATAGCCATCTAGCCGTATAGAAATAAATTTATATAATGCCTTTATGTTTTAGTTTAAATGGACTCTGAAAATGGATTGGCAATACGTTGTTAATGCAATTCCAAAATTTATTGATGCAACCTTACTCACGCTTTATTTAGCGGGAGCCGGTATCCTTTTCTCGCTCATCATCGGCATTATCTGTGCAGTACTGCTGGTGTATCCGATACGAGTTTTATCTCGCATCACTAAAGCTTATATTGAAATCTCTTGCAAGATTGTTTACCACGAAATGACTTTCACTCGTCAAGTTTCAGACCACATTATTTTTATGGATCAAAGCAATATTATTGAATAGAACACTCCAGAACAATTTTTAAGAAGTCGGTAAAATAGATTCCGTCATCACAGATATTCAGCAATTAACTGATAAAACATTATTAGTTAATAAGGGCACTACCGCCGATGCCTTCTTCACAAAAAATTATCCTAATATCAAATTATTGAAATTTGAACAAAATACAGAAACCTTTGATGCCTTAAAAGATGGGCGTGGCGACGCATTAGCACACGACAACACACTATTATTCGCGTGGACAAAAAATAATCCAGGCTATACCGTTGGTGTGCGTAGCTTGGGCGAACAAGAGTTCATCGCTCCGGCAGTACAAAAAAATCAACCTGAATTATTAAAATGGTTAAATGATGAAATCGTAAAACTAACTAAAGAGGGTAAAATTAAAGCCGCTTACGAAAAAACACTACATCCAGTTTACGGCGATACCATCAGCGAATCTGATATTTTGGTGGATTATTAGTAATAGACAAAAAAGGTAAAGGCTTATCCTTTACCTTTCATAACTTCTCATCTACCAGCGATACCAATATCTGTGAGGCCAACGTGGGCCTAAATCGTATGGAGGAAAATCATCATAATAAAATTGCCGCTCAATCTCCATCTGTCGGATTTGTTGCTGAGCCATATAATTTTGTAATGCCAATTTATAACAAGATTGGAACATTGGATCATTCACCCGCTTAGTATATTCCGCTTTGAATGCTTTCTGCTCTTTTTCTGTTAAGCCAATATCCTGATCAAACTGACGCTTCATTAAATATGCCGTTTCTTCATCACACTGTTTTGCCAAAGCAACCTGTAGCGCCTGCTGCTGCCGAATTTGAGCCTCCTCTCTAGCTCGCTGTTGCTCCGGTGTCAAAGCACAAGCGGTTAGGAGGACAACAAGACCCATAATTAATATTCGTTTCATAATCTCACCTTATATCTTCACAAGATTCTGTAAGATTAGAATACTACCAATAACGATTAAAAAACAGTAAATGATTTTATGATAATTAATATTATATTTATGCATCAATTGGTATCCGAATAATCCAAGTAGTAATCCTATAATAAATGCAGGAAACATACTTACTATGTGAGAAAAGACCTCTCCTGTTAGCAAATCTTTATTCCAAAATCCTATAATTGCACCTATCATTTGCAGCATAAACAATGGCTCACTATTTTTGAAAAACAAGTCAAAGCGTGTGAAGCAAAAATTCAAGAAGAGGATCAAGCTGCATTAAAATAATAAAAAACAACCTCCTACTACTTGCCCCATAATATATGAATATGGGGCTTTTTATGCTTTGAATATTTTTTTCTTATATGTTGTAGTTAGGTTATATATTCAAGACAAAAAACCGCATCTAGTCGATGCGGCTTTATTATAACTTGTGGAAGAAAGACTATTTCTTCTTCGCATATTTCAAAGAATCTATTGCTACCGCAAGGATAATGATGGTACCTTTGATAATATATTGCCAATATGGGTTTACGCCGATGTAGGTTAAACCATAGTTGATAACAGTGAAGATGATTACACCGGTGATTACGCCGATAACTGTACCAACCCCGCCGGCAAAAGATACACCACCAACCACGCAAGCGGCGATAGCATCCAATTCATACATAAAGCCGAGGTTATTAGTCGCACTACCGATACGACCACCTTCCAACATTCCGGCAAAACCGTAAAATGCACCGGCAAGTACATAAACGAAAATTAAGTTACGCGCAACGTTTACACCGGACACGCGCGCCGCTTCCGGATTACCGCCGATCGCAAACATATTTTTACCAAAGCGTGTTTTATTCCACACGACCCAGACAAAAAATGCAGCGATTGCAGCATAAATGGTGATGTAGGAGAGTCTGAAATCGCCAAGTTGGAAGAAACCTTGGGTAAATTCAGAGAAAGATTTGCTGAAACCGGCGATCGGAGAAGAGCCAACCGCATCATAGTAAAGTGAGTTTGCACCATAGACGATAATCATCGTTCCTAAAGTCGCAATAAACGGTGTTACATTCAGATAGGCGACGATTAAGCCGTTAATCATTCCGATAACTGCACCGATAGCACAAACAATTAAAATCACAACAGGAATTGGCATTTCGGCAAGATCAGGGAACACACGATTAGTATTATCCAACGCTTGTAACATTGTTGCGGAAACCACCGCTGCCAATCCAACCTGACGACCGGCGGATAAATCCGTACCTTGTGTAATCAAAATACCTGCCATCCCCAATGCAATAATTAAACGCACGGATGATTGTGTCAAAATATTACTGAAGTTCAGTAAACTTAAAAAGGTATCATCTTGTGAAACGATCACCCCTAACAAGATTAAAAGAACAAAATAAATCGCATTTTGTTTCATAAAATCAAGTGATTTTTTTTGTTGAATACCAGCCATAATTCAATCCTTTTATCAACTTATAAATATTTTGCTGCAAGTTGCAAAATCTGTTCTTGCGAGGTTTTTGCCGTTTCGACAATCCCTGCTACCCGACCATTACTCATCACTAAAATTCTATCCGTTACTCCGAGCAACTCCGGCATTTCGGAAGAGATCATAATGATACCTTTATCTTTCTCTGCTAATTGCATCATTAATTGGTAAATTTCAAATTTCGCACCGACATCAATACCGCGTGTCGGTTCATCCATCATTAGAATTTCCGGTTGTGTTAATAACCAGCGCCCGATAATCACTTTTTGTTGATTACCGCCTGATAATGAACCGATATTGGTACGATGTGATGGTGTTTTCACATTCATCGAATCAATTACCCATTGTGTATCGCTTTTCATCTTTGCGGTGCTGAGAAGACCTAATTTACCTAGATACGATTTCATATTAGAAATCAATGAGTTAAATTCGATACTTAAATTAGCATAAATCCCTGTTGAACGGCGTTCTTCTGTGATTAAGGCAAAACCGTTATTAATCGCCTCCAATGCACTTTTATTGCGCATCTCTTTGCCGTGCAGTTTGATCGTTCCGCGCGCTCTTTCACGAATACCAAAAATAGTTTCAACAATATCAGTTCGTTTTGCGCCCACCAAACCGGCAATACCTAAAATTTCACCTTTACGAAGTTCAAAACTGATATCTTGGATAGACGGTTGATTTTTTGCCGTTAGGTGTTCAACAGTAAGAATGGTTTCTTTCGGCACATTGCGTTTTTCAGGGAAACGCTGGGTTAATTCGCGACCAACCATCATCGTTACTAATTGATCCATATTAGTATCTTTAATTTTGACGGTATTGACCCATTTTCCATCACGTAAAATGGTCACTTCATCACAAATCTTAAAAATTTCATCCATTTTGTGAGAAATATAGATAATGCCGCAACCACGATCTTTTAGTTTGGCAATAATTTTGAACAGATGCTCCACCTCTTTTTCAGACAATGATGAGGTCGGTTCATCCATAATAACGATTTTGGCGTTATAGGAGAAAGCTTTTGCAATTTCAATCATTTGCATCTGTGAAACAGATAAATTGGCAACTTTCTCTTTCGGATCAATATCAATATCCAATTCATCAAAAATCGCTTTTGTATCACGATACATTTTCCCGTGATCCACTAAAAAACCATTCAACGGATAACGCCCCAACCAGAGGTTATCCATTACACTTCTTTGACGAACGAGATTCAATTCTTGGTGTACCATCGAAATCCCATTTTCAAGGGCTTCTTTTGAGGTACGGAAATTAACGTCTTTGCCTAAATAGAGAATTTCACCTTCATCTTTCGCGTAAATTCCAAATAGGCACTTTAATAATGTGGATTTTCCCGCACCATTCTCGCCCATTAATGCGTGAACGGAATGTGCGTGAACTGTTAAATTGGCGTGGTCAAGTGCTTTCACACCGGGAAATGATTTGCTGACATTTTTCATTTCTAGCAGCACTTGACTGCTATTTGTTTCGGCTTGTACTACCATATTCAACCCCAAAGCAGGAAAGAGGGGGATTGCTCCCCCACGATCTGGTAATCAGATATTATTTTAAGAAATCACTTAAATTTTCTTGATCGACACCTACATAAGGAATACGAACAACGCGTTTTTCTAATTTCCATTGTGTTCCCTCTGTCGCTTCTTTGCCTTTCGCTAAGTTGCTGGACAAATCAACAACTGCTTGAGCTTGACCAACACCATCATTCAAGACAGTGCCGGCAATTTCACCTTTCTTGATAAGTTGAAGCACTTCAGGCAATGCATCCACACCATAAATCGGTAATTTTTTACCGTGTGCTTTGGTTGCTTCTAATGCGCCCATCGCCATACCATCATTGTTGGAGATGATCACTTCGATATCGTTAGCTTTTGAACTGGACAACCAAGCATCAGTTTTATCTTTCGCCATTGCGGCATCCCACATACCAGTATCCAAGAAGAGTTGTTCGGTTGAAATACCTTTTGCATTTAATTCTTCAACCACATATTTTGTACGAGCCTCCGCATCAGGATGTCCCGGTTCACCTTTTAATAAGGCAAATTGGATTTTACCATCTTTATTTAAATCCCATTCCGGATGTGCATTCCACTGTTTTGCAATCAAATCACCTTGGATAATACCTGATTCTTTTGGATCAGTTCCTACATAGTAGGCCGCATCATAACTGTCAATTGCTTTTTGACCAGGATCTTTATTGAAGAAAACAATCGGCACATTCAAGCCTTTCGCTTTATTAATCACTGTTGGAGCAGCAGACGGATCAACCAAGTTAATTGCCAATGCTTTTACACCTTTAGAAAGTAAAACATCAATTTGATCGTTTTGAATAGATTGTGCATTCTGTGAGTCATTCATCAATAATTTAATGCCTTCCACTTTTTCAGCATCTTTATTGATTTCTTTACGCATCAAAGACATAAAATTATCGTCATATTTGTAAATAGTTACACCGATACGAACATCTTTTGCCTGCGCCATAGTGCTTAATCCTAAGCCTAATGATAATGCAATCGCACTAAGTACAATTTTCTTCATAATACACATCTCCTATTAAATTTACTGGAAATTCATAATCTTAAGAGCAGCTCACTCTTTATTTATACAGTCAAAACTATCGTTATCAACTGTCGGTTATCTTTCCATACCGCTATTGCAGAAATATAACTTCAAATAGCATACAGATTTTTTTTAATATTTGATGTGATCGGTTTCACAAAAATGTAACTTAATTACAATTTTTTTATTTTATACATCTTTCAACAGAAAAACGCCTTACCAAAGTTGGATTAAATTGTATCGGTTCCGGCAGTTCAATATCATTATTAGCTAAACTTAATGCTAACTTACCAGCATAATTTGCCATTAAATCAATAGGATAACGTATGGTGGTTAATTTAGGAATTAAATGATTAGCTATCGGCATATCATCAAAACCAATTAAAGAAAAATCTTTAGGCACAATAATACCGTTTTCACTCAATACCGACATTGCACCTGCTGCCATTGAATCGTTATAGGCAACAACTGCAGTTAAATCACTGTTATAACTTAATAAATTAATCATTGCCTCCTCTCCTCCTTCAAAATTCGGTGAGCTTTTTGTAATAGCCAATTCTTTGATAGGAATTTTATATTTTTTCAATGTATTTAAGTAACCTTGTAGTCTATCAGTTTCATCGTGTATCGGATGATTAGAACCGATGTAACCAATACAACGATGTCCACTCCGAATTAATGTTTCAGTAGCGATTTCTGTTCCTTTGACATTGTCTAAACCTATACAACGGTTCTCGAATCCAGGAACAATACGATTAATAATTACCATTCCTTTAATCGCCGTTAAATATGAAGACAACTCCTCATCTGATAAGGCTTTTGCGTGTATCACCAAGCAGGTGCAACGTTTTCGTAGCAGGTTATCAATCGCTTTGCGCTCTTTATCCGCATTGTGGTATCCCATACCAATCAAAATATTTTTCTGATAACTTTCCGCCACTTGATCTATAGATTTCACTAAAATAGCAAAAAACGGATCTGTTACATCTGTTACAACAACACCAATAGTATCTACAGCGTGTGATGCTAAGGCCTGAGCATTTGCATTCGGTTGATAGTTTAATTCTGCAACTGCTTGTAATACTTTATTTTTTGCTTTTTCGCTAATACTTGGATGATCATTGAGTACACGAGAAACCGTTGCAACTGAGACCCCAGCTACTTTAGCTACATCGCGAATTGTTACCATATTTTTATCCTATACCAATCTTTGTTACATTATTTTCGTAAATAATAACGCTAAATAGATACATCGTACTAAAAATATGTTCTTTTTGTGATCTGGATAACAGTTTATTGCGAAAATAATTGGTATCTTACGCATTAAATTGTAACCGTTTACATTTGATAGCAAGGAATACTTTATGAGCGAAATTTTTGATCCTACAGAACATCCACATCGCCGTTATAATCCATTAAAAGGCGAATATGTGCTGGTTTCACCACATCGAGCAAAACGCCCTTGGCAAGGTCAACAGGAAAAAGCAACAGATGAACAAAAACCAAGTTACGATCCAAGCTGTTATCTTTGTCCGGGAAACAGACGCATCACGGGTGAACAAAATCCGCAATATACCCAACCTTTTGTCTTCAAAAATGATTTTTCAGCACTATTGAATGAAACACCAGCACCACCAATAAGTACTAATCCATTATTTCAATTTAGCCAAGCAACCGGTGAAAGTCGTGTAGTTTGTTTCTCTCCAGATCACAGCAAAACCTTACCGCTGTTGACTGAACAAGAAATTTTTCAGGTTATTCAAGTGTGGCAACAACAACTTAAAGAATTAGGGAAAACCTATCCGTGGGTACAGATTTTTGAAAACAAAGGGGCAGCAATGGGTTGTTCCAATCCTCATCCACACGGCCAAATTTGGGCAAACAGTTTTTTACCGAATGAAATCGCACGTGAAGATCAGATGCAACGTCAATATTTTCAGCAGCATCATTCTGTGTTATTAGTCGATTACGCAAAACAGGAATTAGAACGGAAAGAACGAATTGTTGTTGAAACCGAGCATTGGCTTGCAGTCGTACCGTTTTGGGCAGTTTGGCCATTTGAAACACTGCTCTTGCCTAAAGCTCACGTAGCTCGAATGACGGAATTAAACGACTCACAAAGCCGTGATTTGTCCACTGCTTTAAAACAATTAACAACAAAATATGACAATCTTTTTATGACCTCTTTCCCTTATTCAATGGGCTTTCACGGTGCGCCATTCACTAATCAAGATCAGCAACATTGGCAATTACACGCCCATTTTTACCCACCACTGTTGCGTTCAGCAACAGTGCGTAAATTTATGGTTGGTTACGAAATGCTAGCTGAATCACAACGTGATTTAACCGCAGAACAGGCAGCCGCTCGACTAGCCGCATTATCCACCACCCATTACAGCCAAATTTGATTGAGAGGAATTTATGCAACCTATTGAAATTGCCAAAAAAGTATTTATTGAACGTTTTACCACTCAACCGACATTGCAAGTTTATGCACCCGGTAGAGTAAATTTAATCGGTGAACATACTGACTACAATGATGGTTTCGTTATGCCTTGTGCCATTAATTACGGCACTTCAATTTGTGGGAAACCACGAGATGATCATCATTTTAATGTTTATGCCGCTGATTTAGATGAACAGGATCAATTTTCATTGTTGCAAGAAATTAAACCGAGTGAACGGAAATGGTGTAATTATGTTCGAGGCGTTGTCTATTTTATTCAGCAAGCCTGCCCTAATTTTACACAAGGAGCAGATATTGTAATTAGCGGTAATGTTCCTCTTTCGTCAGGATTAAGCTCGTCCGCCGCATTGGAAGTAGCAACCGGCAAATTCTGCCAACAACTAGGAAATCTACCAGTAACTAATACACAGCTCGCCTTAATTGGTCAAAAAGCAGAAAATATTTTTGTCGGTTGTCAATGCGGTAATATGGATCAGCTTATTTCTGCCTTAGGACAACAACACCACGCAATGATGATTGATTGTCGTAGTTTAGAGACAATTCCAACACCGATTCCGGATAACTTAGCCATTATGATTATAAATTCTCACGTCAAACACGATCTGGTTGATGGTGAATATAATACACGCCGTCAGCAATGTGAAACCGCAGCTAAGTTTTTTGGTGTAAAGGCATTAAGAGATGTGAGTATGGCACATTTTAATGCTTACGGAAAAGAGTTGGAACAACATGCCCCGTTAGCTTATAAACGAGCTAAACATATTGTTACCGAAAATGCTAGAGTATTGGAAGCAGTTGAAGCTCTAAAACAGAACAATATCAAATATTTAGGTGAATTAATGGCTCAATCACACCAATCTATGCGTGATGATTTTGAAATTACCGTACCAGAAATTGATTATTTAGTGGAATTAGCTCAACTAGCTATAGGCAATAGCGGCGGTGCAAGAATGACAGGTGGCGGTTTTGGAGGTTGTATTGTCGCCATTGCGCCATTTGAAAAAGTGGAGTCTGTGCGTAAGATAATCGCCGAAAACTATCAAAAACAGACAGGCTTAAAAGAAGATTTCTATGTTTGTACCGCTTCACAAGGGGTTCATTTATGCTAACTGCAACAAAAATTATCGCCGCAGATAACTTGCCCTATCAATTGGTGACACTCACAAACAAAAACGGAATGCAAGTGCAATTAACCGATTGGGGCGCAACCATTTTATCCATTTTAGTGCCAGTAAAAGGCAAACTTCGTGAAACAGTTTGTAGCTGCCCTCTTTCGAAGTTAGCAGAAAACCAAGCGTTTTTAGGGGCTACTATCGGACGTTTCGCTAATCGTATCAATCAAGGTCAATTCCGCTTGGCAGCAAAAACACAAAAAATAGTGAAAAATCAAGATAATAAGCACACGCTTCATGGCGGTGTAGGCTTTGACAAACGCCGTTGGAAAATTGAACTCATCTCCACACAAACAGCAATTTTATCTCTGTTTTCTGCGGATGGCGATCAAGGCTTTAGCGGTAATTTACAGATTACTCTAAAATATCGCTTAACTGATGATAATGCATTATTCATTGATTTCTTAGCAAAATGTGATCAAGACACCGCATTAAATTTAACAAATCATAGTTATTTTAATCTTGATGAAGGCGTTACTGATGCTCGTCAACATCAATTACAACTGTTTGCCGATTACTATTTGCCGGTCAACGCAGAGGGTATTCCAAATCGTCCATTGACCGCAGTTGAGGCAACACATTTCGATTTTAGAAAAGAAAAAGTCATCGCTACCGACTTTTTAAAAGATGCCGATCAGAAAGCTGTTGGTGGCTACGATCACGCTTTTCTGTTGCAAGGTAAAAATAGTCAACTAAAACCTGCAGCCAAATTAACCTCATCATCTGGTGATTTGACATTACTGCTTTCCACTACTCATAATGCAATTCAGTTTTATAGTAGCAATTTCCTTGCTGGCACCCCAAGCCACACTGGAAAATATCAAAATTATCAAGCCATTGCGTTAGAGCCTGAAGCATTACCAGACACTCCAAATCATCCGGAATGGTATCAGTATGGAGGAATCCAAAAAGCGCTTCAACCTTATTATCAACAAATCGTTTATCAATTTATTTAGCACAAAAAAAGGTGGTCAATAAAAAATGACCACCTTGTATTTTTCTTATTTATCAATTATTTAATAAATCATTATCCAACAAAAACGCTTTCAACTTATCAAAATCTGCCGGCATTGTGATTGATAATAATGGTAAGGCGTTATGTTTAGCCAATGCTTCCGGTAATGCCACTTCAGTCTCTAAAATTCGTTCAACACTTTCTTTAAATTTTGCTGGATGTGCCGTACAAAGGAAAATACCGGTTTCTTCCGGTTGTAAATCCTGTTTAAGCACTCGATAAGCAATAGCACCGTGTGGTTCACAGAGGTATCCGTTAGCAAACATATCCTTCAATGTTTGCTCAGTTTCATTGTCAGTTACACTATCGGAATGCAAGTCATTCAATGACCAATTTTTACGACGGAATAACTCCTCAACGCGTGGCCAGTTATTTGGACGGCTAACATCCATTGCATTGGATAATGTCGCCACTGTAGCGTTCGGTTGCCATTGATGAGAACGCAAATAACGTGGTACGGTATCGTTAGCATTAGTTGCAGCGATAAAACGCTTAATAGGTAAACCTATAGCTTTTGCAATTAATCCCGCAGTTAAATTCCCAAAATTACCGCTTGGTACAGAGATCACCACATTTTGACGTTGCGCTTTCGGTAATTGTGCAACCGCTTCAAAATAGTAACAAATTTGTGCCAATAAACGACTAATATTAATTGAATTAGCTGAATTTAGACCAATTGCCTTACGCAGTTCCTGATCATCAAAGGCCTGTTTGACTAGAGCTTGACAAGCATCAAAATCGCCTTCAATGGCGATAGTACGAATATTGCCACCCAAGGTGCAAAATAATTTTTCTTGCAACACACTGATTTTACCTTTCGGATAAAGAATTACTACATCAATATTTTCCAATCCATAAAATGCGTGTGCCACCGCCGCACCAGTATCGCCTGAAGTTGCTGTCAAAATAGTAATTTTTCCATCTTTACGAACAGTTGCTAATGCTTGAGCCATAAAGCGTCCACCGAAATCCTTAAAAGCCAATGTCGGACCGTGAAACAACTCCAATGCATAAATATGATCTTCAACTTTGACTAAAGGTGCCGAAAAGGTAAACGCTTTTGCTACCATATTTGCTAACTGTTCAGCACTAATTTCATCACCAATTATAGCAGATAAAATTCGTTGACTACGCTCTACCAAAGGCAGTGCTAATAATTCTTCAACATTCTCAAAATACGGCAATGTTTCTGGGAAAAATAAACCTTGATCTTTTCCTAATCCTTGACGCACTGCCTGTGAAAAATTGACTTTCTCTTCCGGATGTTTGATGTTGTATAAATTCATTCTTTTTCCTTTTATTCCTTAACTAAGTTGTCTTGCACCTTGGTTGTCGACCTGACAAATATGCACAAAACCTTCATTATTTTGTAAATAGTGTTTTTCTAAATAATCCGCCACTTTATTTGCGGTGGTTAAATCCGGTGCAATAGCGAACATTGTTGGCCCTGAACCTGAAATACCTGTTGCCAACGCCCCAAGATCCTGTGTTGCCTGTTTCACTTCTGCAAAATTTGGTAATAATTGCTGGCGATAAGGCTCTGCAATGACATCTTTCATCATAATGGCGGCTAAATTTTCTTGATGAGTATGACAAGCGTGTACGAATCCCCCTAAATGTCTGCCGTGAGCAATCACATCTTGACGAGTATAACTTTTCGGCAAAATAGCTCTCGCTTCTGCAGTGGAAACTTTAATTCCCGGATAAGCCAAAACCCAATACCAATGATCAAAAAATGGTAAACGCTGACAAATTGACCCTAGCGACTGCACCATAAACTGCACGCCCCCCATAAAACAAGGAGCAACATTATCGTAGTGAATTGAACCGGAGATTCTGCCTTCCAATTCCCCCATCATCTCTAACAATTCCATATCAGAAAACGGTTCTTGGTGGAATTGATTTAATGCCACCAATGTAGCCACAATTGAACAGGCACTTGAACCCAATCCTGAACCTATCGGCATATTTTTTTCCAAGGTTAAACGTAATGGCTTTAATGTATGATTGCGTAGTTTCAAACGTTCACTAAACAACACATAAGCCTGATAGACAATATTTTTCTGTGGCTCTTTCGGCAATTTACGCACAAAATAACCGACACTTTCAAATTCAAATTGGTTTACACAATCCTCAATTTGAATAATATCACCCAACAATGAACCATCAATCGGTGAAATTGCTGCCCCTAAAGTATCAAATCCAACACTAATATTGGCACTTGAAGCCGGCGCATAAATTCGTAACATAATCAATCCTCTTTATTAACGGCGTAAAGTCCGCAAAATATCTGCAAAAATTCCGGCGGCAGTCACATTATTTCCTGCACCATAACCCCGTAATAATAAAGGAATTGGTGAATAATAACGAGTATAAAATGCTAATGCATTTTCACCATTTTTCACTTTATAGAGTGGATCTTCCGCATCTACCGCTTTGATCGCCACTTTGCACTTACCGTGATTGATTTCACCGACATAACGCAACACTTTGCCTGTTGCCTGTGCCGCTTGCACTCGTTTTGCAAACTCTTCATCCAATTCAGGCAACATTGTCATAAATTCAGCGGTTGATTTACCTTCAGCAAAGCCTTTCGGCAACACACCTTCCACTTCAATATCTTTAAGTTCCAATTCCAAACCGGTTTCACGTGCTAAAATCAATAATTTACGTGCCACATCCTGCCCAGAAAGATCATCACGAGGATCAGGCTCGGTAAACCCTTTTTCTTTAGCTAAACGTGTCACTTCAGATAATGATTTTCCTTGTTCCAGTTCACCGAAAATAAAGGAAAGCGAACCAGATAAAATGCCGTCAAACAACTCAACTTCGTCACCTGCCGCTAATAAATTTTGCAAATTTTCAATCACCGGCAAACCAGCACCAACGTTCGTGTCATAAAGGAAAAGACGTTGATTAACCAAGGCAGTATCACGCAATTTATGATAATACGCCAAACTTGAGGTATTCGCTTTTTTATTAGGTGTCACCACGTGGAAACCAGCATTTAAGAAAGTTAAATAACTATCGGCAATCTCTTGATTGGAAGTACAGTCTACAAAAATCGGATTCAGAACGTGTTGATCTTCCACCGCATCAATAAAACGATGTAAAGAGAAATGTTCATTGGAATTTTCCAATTTTTCACGCCAATCAGTTAAATCCAAACCATCAACATTCAATAAAAGACGCTTTGAATTGGCTATTCCGCAAACACGAATAGCAATATTTTTTTCAGCTAAAAACTGTTGTTGATGAGCGATTTGATCCAATAACTCACCGCCAACCCCACCTGTTCCGACCAAAAAAATACGCAATGATTGTTGACTATTAAACAACGCACGATGTGTTGCTTTTACTCCTTCTATTGCTTTTGATTGTGGCACTACAGTTGAAATAGAACGTTCAGACGACCCTTGAGCAATCGCAACAATGTTGACATTCGCCTGTGCTAATGCAGTAAAGAATTTTGCAGCTATACCACGACTTTTACGCATTCCGTCCCCAACAACAGAGATAATTGCCAAATTATCCAAAATTTCAATTTCATCTAAAGCACCAGAAGACAATTCATTAGCAAAAGCACGTTTTAAGGCACTCTTCGCTTTAGTAGCAGATTTTTGTGGTACACAAAAACTAATACTATATTCTGATGAAGACTGGGTAATTAAAATAACAGAAATGCCAGCTCTTGACATTGTGTCAAAAACACGTGCTGCCATACCAACCATTCCTTGCATTCCCGGTCCGGAAACATTAAACATTACCACGTCATTCAAGTTGGTAATACCTTTCACCTGCAAGGTTTCAGAATGTACATTGCCATCAATCAATGTGCCTGCCGCACTTGGATTACCGGTATTTTTAATCAAACAAGGAATATTAAATTGTGCAATCGGTGCAATAGTCCGTGGGTGAATAACTTTCGCACCGAAATAGGAAAGCTCCATCGCTTCCTGATAAGACATTGTTTCTAATAATTTTGCATCCGGTACTAAACGAGGATCACAAGTGTAAACACCATCCACATCAGTCCAGATTTCACAACAATCTGCATGTAGACAAGCGGCTAAAACCGCTGCGGAATAATCCGAACCGTTGCGACCTAACACCATTAATTCGCCTTTATCATTACCGGCGGTAAATCCTGCCATTAGCACCACACTCTGTTTTGGAATTGACGGTGCATTAATTCGTTTAGTGGATTCCTCAATATCAACAGAAGACTCTAAATATTCCCCTTGTGCTAATAATTGTTTTACTGGATCAATCACATATACTTGGTAACCTTGCGCTTCAAACCAAGCTGCCATCATCGCAATTGACAGTTTTTCACCACGAGAAATGATTGAAGCATTAATATTATCTGGGCATTGAGATTGAGGAGAAAATTGGGAGAGGGCAGATTCTATTTGGTCAAATTCCTTTTGGACAACTTTTCTTAATTTATCATCATCAAATTTTGCATTTTTTTGCTTCAAACCACTCAAAATATTCTCAAAAATTTGCTTTGCTTCTTTGAAATCCTGTTGTTTATCCTCACCTTTATTTGTCTTATCAACCAATGCCACCAAGTAGTTGGTGATCTTCGCTGGGGCAGAAAGTACCGCTGCTGCCTGATCTTTTAAATGTGCTTGCAGAATAAGCTCACCCGCTTGAGAAAAACGTTCCGGATTTGCCAATGATGTTCCGCCAAATTTTAATACTCGCATGATGTTGTCCTCTTTATTGTATTTTGAAAATTATCTAAACCATTACCCATAAAAAAACCCGCATTTTTTAAGATGCGGGTTTAACAATCCTGTTTTTTGAGTGCTAACCCGCCCCACTAATAATAATGGTCATCATAATGTGGGTCATCGTAATAACAGTCATTGTCATGGAAATCTTTATAGCTCATTTTGAATTTCAATAGTGATAATAAGTACCTAAATTCATTCCACTTGTCAAATAAATTTATGAGAATAATTGAAATTTTTTCTATAATAAAAACCGTTTTAGACATTTAGGAGATAAAAATGAATATTGAACAAAATTTAGTGCATATTCGCCAACAAATCGAAGATTGTCATCCTACTCAAAAAGTAATGCTTTTAGCGGTCAGCAAAACTAAACCTTTTTCTGACATCCTCAAAGCTTATTATGCCGGACAATATCAATTTGGCGAAAATTATGTGCAGGAAGGTGTAGAAAAAATTCAACTGGCACAACAACAAAATATCAACGATATTACCTGGCATCTTATCGGTCCATTACAATCCAATAAAACGCGTATTGTGGCAGAACATTTTGATTGGGTACAAACAATTGATCGCGTAAAAATTGCCGAACGTCTAAGCCAACAACGCCCTGATCACCTCCAACCGTTGCAAGTGTTGATCCAAATTAATATCAGTGATGAAAATTCAAAATCCGGTATTGCACCGCAACAAATGGAAGAGCTAGCACAACAAATTATTAAATTACCAAAATTACAACTACGCGGACTTATGGCGATTCCAGCTCCAACAGAAGACATTAACCAACAAATTACCATTTTCAATCAAATGAAATCACTTTTACAACAACTACAACAATGCTTCCCTCAACAAAAAATCGATACATTATCAATGGGAATGACAGACGATATGAGAACAGCAATTGCTTGTGGTTCTACGATGGTACGCATCGGCACTGCTATTTTTGGTAAACGAAATTACTCAATTTAAGGTATTTTGATTCCAGTTAGGGAAAGGCTTATGCTGACAACTGTTTTGATTTTTTATTAACTTAAGCAAAGGAGTAATAATGAAAAAACTACTATCAGCGATTGCTATTTTTGCATTTGCCTCTTATGCCTATGCCGAAATGTCCCATTCCCACCAGATGTCAGCAGCAAATGAAGCTTATATGCAATCTATGGGCGCAATGCACGATTCAATGATGAAAGGCATTGCCCATCAAGATCCAGACGTTGCATTCGCTGCCGGAATGTTGCCACACCATCAAGGTGCAGTAGCAATGGCGGAAGTCGAATTGAAATATGGTAAAGATCCAGAACTAAGACAACTTGCTGAAAATATTATTAAAGCCCAACAAGCAGAAATTAAATTTATGCAACAATGGTTGGAAAAACACGGCGAGAAATAGAAAGCTCCCAATAATAGAAAAAGTGTTGGTCTTAATTATTTTGGTAATTATTACCAACACTCTTGTCCACTATGCCTAAAAAAGTCCGCATCTTAATCAGTTAGAAAACTAACTTTTTGGATACGGATTCTTTTTTGTTCTGTTTTATTTTCAGTGATTTACGCTAACTTTTCCAACACTGCCAACACAATCTTGGATGATTGTTTGACCGCTATCGGTAAAAACTCATCAAAAGAGATATGTGATTCTTTATCTGCCACATCGGAAATGGCGCGAATAACAACAAACGGCACATTAAAAGCGTAACAAGTGTGGGCTATCGCTGCTGCTTCCATTTCCACCGCCGCAACTTCAGGGAAATCCTGACGAATTCGAGCAATCATATTGGCACCATTAATAAATTGATCTCCGGAACAGACTAAACCAATCACAGCATTTTGCACCTGCTCGGTTACCACTGTATTCACAATTTCAATCAATTTCGCATCTGCCGTAAATTTTTCCGGACACGCTGGCAACTGCCCCTTAGCATAACCAAAAGCAGTTACATCAGCATCGTGATAGCACACTTTATCAGAAATAATAATATCGCCGATATTTAATTGTGGATTTAAACCACCTGCCGAACCAGTATTAATAATACAATCCGGTTGGCAAGTTAAAATCAATGCGGTTGTTCCCATTGCTGCTGCGGTTTTACCAATTCCTGATTGCAGTAATGCCACCTGATGACGACCAATTTCCCCCTCGTAAATTGTACAATTCGCTAATCTATTTATCCGTTTATTTTTCATTAAACTTTGTAATATTTCGACCTCTTGTGCCATTGCACCGACAATACCTAGTTTCATTTTTTTCCTCGTTGTTCTTGTACAATTTTTGCTGTTAATGAATCCAAAACCGCCATCGTGTAATCATCATTATAGAGTGTACTACCAGTTAAAACATAACGCCCATTAACCGAAACAAACGGCAAGGTAAATACCCCATATTTTGATGTCGAATTAATAGATTGATTCACTTTAGCGGCAACTAATTCCGAATTAAACACCTCTAAAAAAGTCTCAAGATTAATTTGTTTACGTGTTAACCACTCTTGTAAGAATTTCCCTCGATGGCGATTATTTCGATTAAACTTTTGTTCCGCCGTATCAAAAATAAATAGATCGGCAAGATCCGGATGTCCCATACTCTCTAGAGAGTAATAAACCGCTGCCGAAAAATAACCTCCCGGTGTCGCCGCCGGAATCCATTCAATATCAACTTTATCCGGATTCATTCGTTTATATAAACTCAAATTATCCGCCGCCATTAAACAAATACGACACTCATAGGAAAAGAAAAATTTAATTTTGATCTTATTGTCTGCTGCCGGTTCTTCTTGTATCGGTTGCTTATAGGAAAAATAGTCCTTACCATCTTTAAAAATCGGCAACTGTTCTGCGTAACTCACCGTCGCCGATAACGCAAAAAGCAAAAAATAAAAAATTTGCATTGCCAACTTAATACTGTTCATTATTTATTCCAATATCTCTATATAATTGACTAATAGTTGCACTTGTCTATTACATCTATACTCATTGATTGAAAGATGATAGACCATCCGTGCTGTTTTAATCGATAAATCAGGGAACCGTCTAGTATCGACATTAAACTGAATTGCATCAAACAATCCTCCTCCCTGTATCGGTTCCAGCAACATTTTTAGATGTTTTTCCCCTACAAGTCGTTGCTGTAAGATGCGAAATTCTCCATCAAATTGAGGCTCTGGAAAATGTTGCCCCCACGGACCGGCAAATTGCAACATTTCCGCCGTTGTTACATTCATTTGTTGAGCGCCTAATTCACCATCAGTATAAATAACACCTTGTAATGATTTTTCATTCAACCAAGCTTTTGCATACTGGTTGAACAATCGTTGAAATTCCGGGAAATATCTCTGGTGAATACTCAAACCGGCTGCCATTGCGTGACCGCCGAATTTAATAATGATTTCAGGATGTTGACAATGGATATGATCAAGCAGATCACGAATATGCAAACCTTCTATTGAACGTGCAGAACCACGCAAAATGCCCTCATCTTCCTGTGTAAAAATCGCTGTCGGACGATGAAATTGATCTTTCATTCTTGCCGCTAAAATGCCTAATACGCCTTGATGCCAATCCGGACGATAAAGCGCAATAGCAAAAGTATCTTCCTGATAGATCGGTTTTAACTCACGCAAATAATGCAATGCTTCCTGTTTCATCCCAATTTCTATCTCTTTGCGCGTTTTATTAAGTGTATCCAATTCCAGCGCTAACGCTCGCGCCTGTTCCATTGTTTCTGATAAAAGTAACTCCACGCCAATCGACATATTATCAATTCTACCGGCAGCATTTAATCGGGGAGCAATAGAAAAACCTAAATGACTAGAAACTATTTGTGTAATATCAAGATTAGCAACTTCAATTAAAGCACGAATTCCACAATGGCAATGTTGTGTGCGTATTCTTGCCAAGCCTTGAGAAACAAGAATGCGGTTATTGTGATCCAACGGCACCACATCAGCCACCGTTCCCAATGCGACAAAATCCAATAATTCCGCAAAGTTAGGCTCTTTTTTATCCGCAAAAAGCCCTTGTTGGCGAAAGGCAGCGCGTAACGCCACCATTAAATAGAAAGTCACCCCCACTCCAGCGAGATATTTGGATGGAAAACCGCAATGCACTAAATTAGGATTCACAATAACATCGGCATTTGGTAATTTTTCACCCGGCAAATGGTGATCGGTAACAATCACTTGCACCTGATGTTGTTTTAAATAATCAACACCCTCTAGTGAAGAAACGCCGTTATCAACAGTAATCACTAACTGCGCCTGTTTATCTAGCGCATCTTGCGCCACAGAAACACTCAAGCCATAACCTTGTTCAAAACGATCCGGCACTAAAAAATCAACTGATTGAAACCCTAACTGACGTAAAGCGAATACCGCAACTGCAATACTGGTTGCACCATCCGCATCAAAATCACCGACAATCACAATCCGCTTTTGTTGATGATAGGATTCAATCAATAATTCAGTTGCTTGCTCCAAATGCGTCAATAAAGAGGGCGGCAACATATATTTCAAGGCATAATTTAGTTCCGCTTCAGATGCTATGCCTCGACTGCGATAAATGCGATCCAATAACGGATCTGCATTCACTTGAACTCCGTTTGCAACTTCTCTCCGTTGAATAATTTTTACAGCCTGATCGTTCATACTATTTTTACTGCTCTATCTACTACAATTCTGCTTTTAAGCCTTCAAGTATTACTCTTGTAAAATTTTTAACAACTCTTGCGGAGGCACATAACCTCCCAACAATTCACCACTAGGCAAAATGATACTCGGTGTGCCACGCACGCCATATTGTAAACCTAATTGGTAATGTTTGCTGACGATATTCGGCGTTTTCATTTTGGTCGGCAAATTACCTTTTTCAGCTTCATTCAAAGCATATGATGGATCTTTATCCGTCCAAATACTTTCCATTTGCTGAGCAGCTTGGCTAGATAATCCACCTCTTGGGAAAGCTAAATAACGTACGGTAATGCCCAAATCATTATATTGTTTCAGCTGTTCGTGCAGAATATGGCAATAATGGCAGGTAATATCCATAAATACCGTAACAACATATTTTTCATTTTTTGCTGGATAAACAATCATCTCATTTTTTAAATTTTCTACTTGTGCCACTAATAATTTATTAGAAAGATTAATCGCACTGCTATCGGTTAATTGATATAAATTACCTTGCAATACATATTTGCCATCTTCAGAAACATATAAAATGCCTTGATCGGTAACTGCCGCTTTCAAGCCATTTAATGGCGAATCTTGAACTTCCACTTTTTCAACGCCCAATTTCTTTAATTGCGCAATAATTTTCGCGTTATCGGCGAAAACTGTGGTCACCATAGAAAGTGCCAATAATGCTAATAGCTGTTTTTTCATAATTTATCCTTTTATATATTTTTTTACTGGTGCAAAACTTTGTCGATGTTCAGCCAAAATGCCATATTTTTCAATCGATTCCAAATGCAATTTGGTCGGATAACCTTTGTGACGATCAAAGCCGTATTGCGGATATTTTTGATGCAATAATAACATTTCCTGATCTCGTGCAACTTTTGCCAAAATGGATGCCGCACTGATTTCCGCTACTAAACTATCTCCTTTTACCACTGCTTGTGCTGCTATCTTTAACGCTGATGGAATTCTGTTACCGTCAATCAAGACAAAATCCGGTTGAATGTGTAATCCTTGTACTGCACGGCACATCGCCAACATTGTTGCTTGTAAAATATTAATCCGATCAATCTCTGTTGCTTCTGCTCTACCCAAACTCCACGCTAACGCTTTTTCTTTTATCTCTTCAGCAAGTAACAGACGTTTTTTTTCAGACAATTTTTTAGAATCGGCTAAACCGGCTATCGGTCTTTCTGGATCTAAAATCACTGCTGCTGTTACCACTGCACCGACTAATGGACCTCGACCGACCTCATCCACGCCGGCAATCAGTTTTGCATTCGGATAGACAAAATCGGTCATACTTCAATATTTCCTTCTAAAATATCGCTTACCGCTTCTGCCGCTAATTTATCCGCATCTTGTTGGATAGATCGATGCAAATCGGTAAACGTTTGCCGTAATTCAACACAATAACGGCGATCCTGTTCACTTTCAGAAAAGTAGATTGTCAATTTTTCTGCCAATAATGTCGGCTCACATTGTTCTTGAATCATCTCCGGCACCAACATTTTATTCGCTAAAATATTCGGCAAGGAAATATAATTGGTTTTGACTAGTCGTTTTGCTAACCAATAAGTGCTGCCTTTCATTTTATAGCCAACTACCATCGGTGATTTACATAACATTGCTTCCAATGCTGCCGTGCCGGATGCCAATAATGTCGCTTCCGCCGCAATCATCGCCTGCTTAGCGTGTCCATTTAATAAAATCATTTCCAGATCCGGTGCAGTCTGCTGCAAAATTTGCTCAAACTGTTGACGACGTTTCTCGTTCGCCAACGGTACTAATAATTTGATATCTGGATATTGTTGTTTAAGCAAAATAGCGGTTTTAATAAAAGTTTCCGCCAAAAAAGCAACTTCATTATGGCGACTACCAACTAAAATCGATAAATAACGTTGCTGCGGATCAATTTGTAAAAACTGGCAAGCTTCTAATCGATCAGGTTTCAATGGTAAGGCATCCGCCAAAGTATGCCCTATAAAACGGCAAGGCACTTGATGTTTATCATAAAACGCCTTTTCAAACGGCATAAAAACCAACATCATATTTACTGCCTTAGCAATTTTATGAATTCTATTTTGTCGCCACGCCCATACTGACGGACTCACATAATGCAAGGTTTTAATGCCGTTCTGCTTAAGTTTTAATTCAACATCAATATTAAAATCCGGCGCATCAATCCCGATAAAAACATCTGGTTTTAAGTTTAATAATTGTTCAATCAGTGAGTGGCGTATTTTTAACAAACGAGGTAAATGTTTCACTACTTCCATTAACCCCATAACACTCAACTCTTCCATATCAAAAAGCGACTCAAAACCTTGCTGTTGCATTTTAGTGCCACCGATACCGATAAATTTCGCTTGCGGATAACGAATTTTTAAGGCTTGAATTAATCCTGCACCTAATGTGTCACCGGACACCTCTCCAGCAACAATCGCAATAGTAGGTGCATAATTCGCACTAAGCTGAAGATCCTGCATTCTCTTTCTCCTTATTCAACACGTTTGCTGTTTCAATCTCTTAATTTATAGAAAATCAGATAAAATGTTCTCTATAAATTCTTTGATCTTGAAGGGGCACAATGCTCCCAAATTAAATACATTCTGCCACCGTAAATGGTGAAGTTATAGCTGCTAACAAGTTTTGATAAATAAACCGCACTTTATTGGTATATAAAGTACGGTTTAGATTCAATTAATAATATAAATACAACAATTAACGAATAATGCCACGTGTTGAACGTTTAAAGAAATCAATAAAGAAACTGATTGAGGACTCAGTTGAAGCAATCTGCTCAATTTCCGGCATAATCTCTTCTAAAGTTTTATCACTACGATAGATCAATTTATAAACACTACGAATAACGTGTAGTGTCGACTTATCAAAACCACGCCGTTTCAATCCTTCAATATTGATACCGAATGGACGAGCGTGATTTCCTTGTGCCATCACATATGGTGGCACATCCTGACTTACCATTGAACCACCACCCAACATTACATGCGCACCAACAATAACAAATTGATGGATAGCTGACATTCCGCCTACGATGACGAAATCATCTAATTGAACGTGTCCTGCTAATGTTGCATTATTAGCCAAAATACAGTTATTTTTAATTTGACAATCGTGTGCAATATGCGCATTCACCATAAATAGATTATTATCACCAATTTTGGTGATTCCACCGCCTTGCACTGTGCCTCGATGGATTGTAACGTGTTCACGGATACGGTTATTATTACCAATAACCGTTTCTGTCGCTTCACCAGCATATTTCAAATCCTGATTAATTTCACCAATAGTAGCAAATTGGAAAATATGGTTGTTTTCACCAATTTTCGTTTTGCCTTTTACTACAATGTGTGAATTTAATATAGTATTCGCTCCGATTTCGACTGTTTTCTCTACAATACAAAACGGGCCGATCACCACGTTTTCGGCGATCTTCGCCCCCTCTTCGACAATAGCTGTCGAATGAATCTTGGCACTTGGATGGATCATATTACACTCCTCGTCTGGCACACATCAAATCAGCTTCGCACACCAATTGACCATCAATTGTTGCCACACCTTTAAAACGCATTACACCACGTCTTTCTCGTTCAAATTCAATCGTTAACAGCAATTGATCTCCCGGGAACACTGGTTTTTTAAAACGAGCATTATCAATCGCTGCAAAATAATAAAGCTCATTTTCAGAAAGTTGTGTCGTTTTAAATGCCAATACACCGGCTGCCTGTGCTAATGCTTCAAGAATTAATACTCCAGGGAAAATCGGTTTCTGAGGGAAATGACCGGTAAAACAAGGCTCGTTAACGCTTACATTTTTGATCGCTTTAATCCATTTTCCTTCTTCAAAATCCAGCACTCGATCAACCAACAAAAATGGGTAACGGTGTGGCAAAAGTTGCATAATTTCATCAATATCGACTATTCGTGGTTCTCGTTCGGTTGTCACTGTAGTTGCCCCTTAAAAATAGAGTTAATTGTTGATATTCTTAATTTGTTTTTCTAACGCTTTCAAACGCTTATTCATATCGTTAATGCCCAATGTTAAAGCTGCGGTCTTACGCCACTCCTTATTAGTTTGTAACGGAATGCCTGAAGAATAGACGCCTGGTTTGGTGATCGGACGCATCACCATCCCCATACCAGTAATGGTAACACCATCACAAATTTCCATATGACCGTTAATTACGCTTGCACCACCAATCAAGCAATAACGCCCAACGTGCAAACTGCCTGCCATAATCACACCTCCGGCAACTGCCGTTCCGGTACCGATATGGGCGTTATGTGCAATTTGGCAAAGGTTATCAATAATTACATTATCTTCAATTATGGTGGAATCTAATGCACCACGATCAATACAGGTGCAAGCTCCAATTTCAACACGATTACCGATAATTACGCTACCAGTTTGAGGAATTTTAATCCATTTCCCCTTCTCATTTGCATAACCGAATCCATCACTACCGATAACTGCCGAGGATTGAATTAAACAGTCTTCACCGATCTCAACATTGTGATAAACCGATACATTTGCCCATAATTTTGTTCTTGCACCAATTTTAGCATTTTTACCAATAAAACATCCGGCACCAATACAAACATCATCACCAATGATAGCTCCATCTTCAATTACGGCATTCGCTCCAATGCTGACATTTTTTCCTAATAATGCGCTTGTAGAAATCACTGCGCTTTCTGCAATATCGGCAGAAGGTTGCGGTGTAGTATCCATTAATTGTGCCAAAATTGCATAAGCTACATAAGGATCTTTCACAACAATCACATTCTGATCATCAGCGCAATAAGGCAAATCGGCTTCGCTAACCAACAACACACCAGCTTGGCTTTGTGCAAGTAAAGGTCGAAACTTAGGATTGGAAATAAAAGTTAACTGTTGTGATGTCGCACGCTCCAATGGTGCAATACTCTCAACGAAAATATCGGCGTTACCCTTAAGAGTACCGCCGACTTTTTCCGCCAAATCAATTAGACGGTATTGTTGCATATTCCAGCGAGCTCCTATTTTTTATCTGCTGCCGGTGCAAGTTTAGCCATTACATCTTTAGTAATATTTTTGTTATCTGTAGCAAAAGCAACAGCATTTGCATCAATCACGAAAGTGTATTTTTTCTCTTTAGCAATTTCATTAATTACTTTTTGAATAGACTCAACAACTTTATTATCCTCTTCTGCACGACGAGCATTGATTTTTTGTTGTAATTCACTAGCTTCTTTATCATAGTCAACACGTAATTTGTTGATTTCGTCTTCACGTTTTTTGATATCTGCTTGACGTAAGTTTTTCGCATCTTTCTGTAATTTTTGGATTTTATCCATAATTACTTTTTCTTTCTTCTGTAATTCCTCTACAGGTGTTTTGAATTCAGCATCCAATTTTTTCAATGCCGCTTCACGTTCCGGTGCGTGTTGGAAAATATAAGCAGAATTAATAAATACGATATTTTCCTCTGCATTTGCTGCTGAAGCAAATAATGCACTGCTCGCCAATGCTAAAGTTAATCCTGCAACTTTTAATGATTTTTTCATAAAAAACTCCTAACGATTTTTAAATTATTGAGTATATTAGAGAACTTATCCTTTAATAAGTTCCCTTTTTAATGATTTAGAATGAACCACCAATACTAAATTGGAACTGTTCAATATCATCACCATCATATTTTTTAATAGGTTTTGCATAAGAGAATACCAATGGCCCAATCGGTGATTGCCATTGAAACGAAATCCCTGCTGATGCTCTAATTCGGCTTGGATCGCTATAATCTGGAATACCTTGTGTTGATAATGACTTATCCCAATGTGTATCCCAAACGCTTGCCGCGTCTACGAATAACGAAGTTCTTACTGAAGTTTGATTCTTATCGCTAACAAACGGTGTCGGCATAATCAACTCAACACTTGCGGTTCCCATTACATTACCACCAACCACATCGTCATCAATACCATCTTTATAACAATTAAAGTCTGTATTAACTTTGTTTCCTACTACCGGCTTACATATATTGGTATCGATATACAATGCATTTGGACCTACAGAACCATAAGAAAATCCTCGCAATGAGCCTATACCACCAGCAGTATAATATTGATAAAACGGTAATTTCTTACCACCAAAACCATTAGCATAGTTAATGCCTGCTCGTCCGGAAATTACCCACGAATTATCTCGATTTAATGGATAATAGCCAACAATATTGGCATTCAATTTATAATATTTGTTATCAGAACCCGGAATACTCACTCTACCACCGATAGTTGCTTTCACCCCTTGAGTCGGGAAGAAACCACGATTCAAGCTGTTGTAAACCCAACCTAAGCTAAAATCAAAATCATCATTGGAGAATTCCCAAGAATCCGCTTTGATAGAGTCAAGATAAAGCGCACGATGATATTCAGGATCGATATCTTTTAATTTATTATGTGCGTAACTTAAACCAAGATAGTAAGAGTTATTTTCATTAACAGGAAAACCTAAAGTAGCATCTACACCATAAGAGGTTTTTGAGTAGGATGCTTGGTCATCATTTTTCGAGTTATCATATTTATCGTAGAAAACACTTCCGCCAAGACTGACACCATCTTTAGTAAAATAAGGCTCGTTATAACCTAATGCGATACTCATACCATAATCATTTTTTGTACCTGATAAACTAGCCGATGCCCCTGTTCCCAAGAAATTATCCTGTTTCACGCTAGCGTTATAACTTAAACCGCTTTCAGTACCGTAACCAATACCGAAGTTGATACTTCCGGTATTCCGCTCTTTTACATTATAGATGACATCCATTTGATCATTAGTGCCATTAACCATTTCTGTGCTGCTTTCAACCGTTTCAAAGAAACCAGTACGCTCTAAACGTAATTTACCTTGTTGAATTGCAGAAAGTGAATACAATGCACCTTCCTGTTGACGCATTTCTTGACGCAATGTTTTATCTGCACTGGCATCATTTCCTTTAAATATGATATTTCGCACATAATAACGACGACCTGCATCCACTACATAAGTCAAATTCACTTTATGATTAGCTTCATCAAATTCCGGTACTAAATTCACTTGAGCTGCGGCATAACTATGATTACCTAAAATATTCTTAATGCCGTCTTCCACATCTTTAGCGTTATCGCCGTTAAACAACTCACCAACATAGATTTTTTTCAACAACGGCTGCATTTCATCTGATAAACCGGCAGTATCACCGACAATACGAACACCGCTCACTTCATATTTATCGCCTTCGGAAACGTCAATGGTAATGTTGATGTCTTTCTTGTCTTCGCTAACATCAGTTTTCACATCGATAATATTGAATTTCGGATAACCGTGATTGAGATAAAAAGTTTTTAATGCTTGTAAATCTTTTTGGAATTTTTGTTGATCTAACTTACTGCTGGCAAAGAAATTCCACCAAGACACATCTGGCTGAATTTCCATCTGCTCTAATAAAGTAGAACTATCAAAAGATTTATTTCCTTCAAATTTGATCTGTTTCACCAATGCACGATCACCTTCTACAATCTCTAACTTCACATTAGCTTGATTACCGTTGACGGTATCGACATTAAAATGCACTTTGGCATTATAAAAACCAATAGAATGATAATAATTAACCAGTTCCGTGCTGAATGCGTCCATTTTTTCACGATTCAATAGACTACCTTGTTTAATATTATTAGCATCTAAATTTTGTTGTAATGCGTCTTTTGGAATCGAATCATTGCCAGAAATTTCAAGGCTACTGATCGTAGCCCGTTGAGTTACGTTAACGACTAGTGTATTCCCTTCCTGTGAAGCTTGTACATTAGCAAAAGAACCATTCAAATATAAAGTCCGCACAACATTCGCAATATCTCGATCTGTAATAGTTTGCCCTACTTTAACCGGCAATTGTGCCATAACGGCAGGCTTATTATCCGCCGCTACGCCATCAATACGGATATCTTTTACTACAAACGGTGCAGCAAACGTTGTTGTGCTGCTGAATAATAAAGTGGTTAATAAAAGTTTTTTCATATTGCTTAATCCTGTTGTTCGAATAACAGTAAAATCTCATTTTTTACGGTTGTATTATAAACGCATTATATCATTAAATAATACAAAAACCGTGAGCCATAATAGTAATGCAATCCCAATTCGGTATGCAATATTCTGTATTTTTTCCGATACTGGTCGTTTAGTGATTCCTTCTATTAATAAAAACACTATTTGACCACCATCTAAAACTGGCAATGGAAACAAATTCATCATTCCTAAGTTTACACTGATCAATGCCATAAAACGTAAGAAATAGGTAAAACCATTTTCCGATGATATACCCGCTCCTTGTGCAATCGAAATTGGCCCTCCTAAGCTGTTTAGACCAACCTCACCAGTAAAAAGTTTACCAATAATTTTTAGTGTCGCCCACGACAACTGCTCTACCATTTGCCACGAATGTGAAAATGCGGAAAGCGGATCATACTGCTGCGTTTCAATATATTTTGCATCAACTTGATGTACTGTTGGCATCACACCGATATAAGGCTTTCCTTTTTCGTTTAATTCAGGTTGAATCTTAACTATTTGTGCTTGACCATTTCTTTGAATTGTCAATTCAAAAGGCTGTAATTTATATTGTTGAATTGCTTCAACAAACTGTCGCCAATTCACTTTCTGTCCATTAATTGCCACTATCTGATCACCAACTTTCAAGCCACTTTTTTGTGCCGGAGAATTTTCTGATATTTTAGCAATCACATTTTCAATTTTTGTTGCTTTCGGCTCAATTCCCAATGCCGTCATTGCCGATTGTTCACTTGGATCAAAATGCCAGTTTTCCAAGTGCAACACTTTATTCACAGAATTATCTGATGTGGTATCCCGTAAAGAAATAGTTACGGAAGGTTCCCCCATTTTCGCAGCTAACACTAGATTAACATCTTCCCAGTTATGAATAGCCTGCTGATCAATAGCTGTAATCTGATAATCTTTTGGCAATTTTGCCTGTGCTGCAATAGAGTCAGGACGGATATTATCAATAATAGGACGCAAAGTAGGAATGCCAATCAGATATACGATCCAAAAAGCGAACAGTGCAAATAAAAAATTCGCTAATGGTCCAGCGGCATAAATCAGCAGGCGATTACGTACAGGTTGATAATTAAATGCCTTTTGACGCAATTCCGGTGCAACAGTTTCATTGCTCTCATCCAACATTTTGACATAGCCACCGAGAGGAATAAGAGAAATAGCAAACTCAGTACCATATTTATCCGTCTTGCGCCACAACACTTTACCGAAACCGATGGAAAAACGCTGCACCATTACACCACAACGCCTAGCCACCCAAAAGTGTCCAAACTCGTGTACAAACACAAGAATGGCAATAACAACAATAAACGATAACGTTGTCCACAAAAACGATGGCATAACAATCCTTAATTTAAAACAAAGAAAAAGGCACTGAATACCGGCAATGCGGCAGTCAAGCTGTCAATACGATCCATAATTCCACCGTGTCCCGGAATTAATTGGCTGCTGTCTTTAATACCGCAATGACGTTTAAACATACTCTCACTCAAATCACCAAGAATAGAAACAAACACGGTTAGCACCGACAAGGCAATTAATTGAAAGAATGAAAGATTGCTTTGCTGATAAAACGGTGCAATGCTTAAGAAAATACAAGCCACCACTGCTGACAACAATACACCGCCAATCGCACCTTGCCAGGTTTTACCCGGAGAAACTTTCGGTGCTAATTTATGTTTACCGAATTTTCTACCGGCAAAATAGGCACCGGTATCCGCCGCCCAAACCAATAAAAATACATAAAGCAACAATACAATGCCTTGATACGGATTACTGTTGTAATGATAAAAACGTAATGCCATCAAACTCAAAAAGAAAGGAACGAGCGTAAAAAAGGCAAATAACAGCTGTGCAATGCTTGAATTTCCCCAAAATGCTGTACTTTTCGGATAACTCAACACCAAGCAAAAAGCAATAATCCACCATACCAATGAAGAAACAATCAATAATTCAGACATATTATTCAGAATATTACCAACTGAAATATAATCGCTATTAGCATAAAGGAATAAATAAAGAAATGCCGCAGCAATCGTGGCAATAATCAGGCGAACAATCGGTTGTTTAATATTAGCAAATTGCGTCCATTCCCACACTGCCAAAGTAACCAACAATGCTACAGTACAAGCAAACAGCAATGGAGGAAAAACAAATAATACAATGAAAACAATGGCAACTAATACCAATGCAGACAAAATTCGAGCTTTTAACAAAATAGACTCCTATGATCCTTTTGAAAGGGCTCCGAACCGGCGCTCCCGTTGTTGATAAAAATATAATGCTTGTTCAAACTCTTGCTCTGAAAAATCTGGCCATAAAACTTCTGTAAAATAGAATTCAGCATAAGCCGCTTGCCACAGCAAAAAATTACTGATTCGTTGTTCACCGCTGGTACGGATCAAAAGATCAACCATCGGTTGATTTTCGGTTGTTAAATAATTTGAAAACAGAGATTCATCCACATTTTCCAACTCAATAACGCCACGCTGAACTTCATAACACATATGTTTTGCTGCCTGTAAAATATCCCATCTGCCGCCATAATTAGCAGCAATATTTAGCGTTAATTGGGTGTTATTTTGTGTGAGCTGTTCCGCATAATGAATTCGTTTTTGTAATCCTTCACTGAATCGGGAAATATCGCCAAGAATATTTAATCGAATATTATTCTTATGCAATTTATTCACTTCCAGATCAAGCATTCTAATAAAAAGATCCATTAGTGCATTCACTTCATTCTCTGGCCTCTGCCAATTTTCACTGCTGAATGCATAAAGTGTTAAATATTTGATACCGGTTTGTGCCGCATAATAAACTGCACGTTTAACTGCTTGCGCACCATTTCGATGCCCAAAAACGCGCAATTTACCTTTTTGTTTTGCCCAGCGACCATTGCCATCCATAATGATAGCAACGTGCTGAGGAATTTTTTCCGGATCTAACGACATTTTTCACCAAATAGACTAATTAAAATCGAGCGACAATATACCACGTGAACTATAGATTAAAAACTTAAAATACGATCATTAGCAACTTCTCTGGCGATTTTATCAACATCTAACACATCATCTACTGAATTAATTGCTTGTGAAGGAATTTTTTCGATAACAAATCGATTGATTTCGGCAATTTGAGTAAATTTAAGTCTTTGTTGTAGAAATGCCTCAACCGCTACCTCATTTGCGGCATTCATTGCTGTTGTTGCATATTGTCCAGCAGCAAATGCTTCAATCGCTAACTTTAAATTAGGATAACGTTGAAAATCCGCTTCCATAAAAGTTAACTCAGAAATTTTGGTAAAATCTAATGGTGCTACCCCGGAAACAATCCGTTTCGGGTAAGACATCGCTTCAGCAATAGGTGTCCGCATATCTGGAGTACCCATTTGTGCAATAACACTACCGTCAATATAACGTACCATTGAATGAATAATTGATTGCGGATGAATAATAATTTCCATCTGTTCCGCACTCGCATTAAATAACCAACGAGCCTCAATATATTCCAGCCCTTTATTCATCATTGTGGCAGAATCAACAGAGATTTTTGCTCCCATAGACCAATTAGGATGCGCAATAGCCTGTGCTGGAGTAATAGTTTCAAACTCATCCAACGGTTTAGTTCTGAATGGTCCGCCGGAACCGGTTAGCACAATTTTACTAATACCTAAGCGTTGTAATTCACAAAAACCGATATTTTGTTGTGCTTCCACTGGTAATGATTGAAATATCGCATTATGTTCACTGTCCACCGGCAATAATGTTGCACCATATTGTTTTACTGCATTGAGAAAAACCTGTCCGCAAGTTACTAAAGATTCTTTGTTTGCCAACAAAATACGTTTGCCTGCTTTAATTGCCGACAAAGTCGGTAATAATCCTGCCGCACCAACAATTGCCGCCATTACCATATCTGCTTTTTCGTGTGCCGCCAATTCACAAATCGCTTCTTCGCCCGCCAATACTTCTGTCGCACAACCTTGTCGTTTTAATTTTTCCGCTACCTGTTTAGCAGCATCATGGTTTGCTAAAGCAACAAAAAGCGGTTCAAATTCTAAACATTGCTCTGTGATCAGCTCAACATTACTATTGGCAACTAACGCAAAAACCTGATAATCCTTATTTTGTTTAATGACAGAGAGTGTACTTTTCCCGATTGAGCCGGTAGAACCTAAGATAACGATATTTTTCATAATGTTAGATTGATCTGTTAATAGACGTATTTCAATATTGGATAAGCGCTGTAATATTAATCTTATTAGCCAAGTTTAGGAACAATTCCAATCCCTATTTACATATCTGCTAAAATTTTAATAAAAAATAACTGGTACGAGCCGCACCAGTTACTTCATATTGCAATTAGAAATCCATTAATTCTTTTTCTTTTTCTGCTAATGCTTCATCAACTTTCTTCACATAAAGATCTGTTAATTTTTGGATTTCATCCTGTGCCTTACGTTCATCATTTTCACTGATTTCTTTTTCTTTCAATAATGCTTTAATTTTATCATTTGCATCACGACGAATATTACGAACTGCAACGCGCCCTTGTTCCGCTTCAGCTCGAACAATTTTAGTTAAATCACGACGACGCTCTTCTGTTAATGGTGGGAGTGGAACACGAATTATAGTACCTGCAGATGCTGGATTTAATCCCAAATCTGATGCCATAATCGCTTTTTCTACAGCAGAAATAAGGCTACGGTCAAATACAGTGATAGCAAGTGTACGAGCATCTTCAGCCACTACATTCGCTACCTGACGCAAAGGTGTTGCTGCACCATAGTACTCAACGTGAATACCATCCAATAAACTTGGATGAGCGCGTCCGGTACGAATTTTTGAAATTTGATTTTTTAACGCTTCAACACTTTTTTCCATACGTTGTTGCGCTTCATCTTTAATTGTTTTAATCACACTATGTTCCTTTTATTTTGAATGAAATGACAATTTCTGATGTTTTATTTGCAAAATAATCCATAAGGGTTTACTGCCTTATGGATTTTGTGCAAATATGAATCCAGTTTTTACTCTTTCAATCCTATTCCCGCCATATAGCGGTTGCCAATTTAGAGGATTGCTTGAATTGTAACGAATGCAAAACGATTTTTAAATCTATTTTTTGTCTGTAATTAATGTACCTTCCGGTTCACCGAGGATAACGCGACGCAATGCGCCCGGTTTATTCATATTAAATACACGAATCGGCATTCCGTGATCACGTGCCAATGTAAAGGCTGCCAAATCCATCACTTTTAACTCTTTTTCCAACACTTCCTGATAAGTCAATGTAGAATAAAGTTTAGCATTCGGATTGGTAGCCGGATCACAATCATAAACCCCGTCTACTTTGGTCGCTTTCAATACCACATCCGCTTCAATTTCTATACCACGAAGACAAGCTGCTGAATCAGTGGTAAAGAACGGATTTCCTGTCCCTGCTGAAAAAATAACAACTTGTCCCTGTCTTAATAAACGAATCGCTTGCGCCCAGCTATAAGTATCACACACACCGTTTAATGGAAACGCCGACATCAATTTTGCATTTACATCGGCACGATGTAAGGAATCGCGCATCGCTAAACCATTCATTACAGTCGCCAACATTCCCATATGGTCACCAACAACACGGTTCATACCCGCTTTAGCCAATTTTGCACCACGGAATAAATTCCCCCCACCTAATACAACCGCTACTTGCACACCTAACTCAAGCAAATCTTTAATCTCCATTGCCATACGGTCAAGAATAGAAGGATCAATACCAAAACCCTCTTCTCCTTGCAAAGCTTCGCCACTTAATTTAAGCAAAATACGGTTATAAATCGGTTTTAATTGACTCATTGTGCTTTCCTTTTTTATTTCCAAATAAATTATTTATCATTCTTTTTAATATCACTATAATTTCAAAAATACTAAATAATTTATTTATAAAAAAAGCGAGTTTCCTCGCTTTTTTCACTCATTAATTAGGCTTTTGACATCGCTGCAACTTCTGCTGCGAAATCAGATTCAACCTTCTCAATACCTTCACCTACTTCTAAACGAATGAAGCTAGATACTGTCGCACCTTTTTCTTTTAATAATTCACCAACAGTTTTTGATGGATCCATTACAAATGGTTGACCTGTTAAAGACACTTCGCCGGTAAATTTCTTCATACGGCCTTCTACCATTTTTTCTGCAATTTCACGAGGTTTACCAGATTGCATTGCAATATCAACCTGAATTTGACGTTCGTGAGCAACAACATCTGCTGGAACATCAGAAGGATTTACATATTCAGGACGACTTGCTGCAATGTGCATTGCGATATGTTTCATTAGTTCTTCATCCGCATTGCTTGCTGCAACCAATACACCGATTTTCGCTCCATGTAAGTATGAACCGACAGCATCGCCACTGATTGCGGAAACACGACGAATATTCATATTTTCACCGATCTTCGCCACTAATGCCGTACGTTCATCTTCAAAGTGAGCTTTTAATACATCAATATCTGTTACTTTATTTTCTAACGCATAATCAGCAACTTTGTTTGCCAATGCCAAGAATCCTGAATCTTTTGCTACGAAGTCTGTTTCGCAATTCATTTCAACAGCAACACCATAACCATCTTTAATACGAACGATGATTACACCTTCAGCAGCAACACGACCTGCTTTTTTAGCTGCTTTTGCTTGACCTGATTTACGCATATTGTCGATTGCTAATTCGATATCGCCGTTTGCTTCAACAAGTGCTTTTTTACACTCCATCATACCAGCGCCGGTACGTTCACGTAATTCTTTTACTAATGATGCTGTAATTTCAGCCATTTTTAAATCCTCTCTGTCTACTCGACTTATAAAACAGGGAACTTAAAAAAGTCCCCTGCTAACCAGTTAATTTACTGCGGTTAATAAGGGATTTAACCTTATTATATCCCGATACAATTATTCAGCTTTAGCTTCGGCGTCTGCAGCTAATTCTTCAAAAGCTTCTTCAGCTACTGCACCTTGAGCCTGAGCCTTACCTTCTTTAACAGCTTCTGCCGCTGCAGTTAAGTAAAGTTGAATCGCTCTTACTGCGTCATCGTTACCTGGGATCACGTAATCAACGCCATCCGGATCAGAGTTAGTATCAACAATAGCAAATACAGGAATACCAAGGTTATTTGCTTCTTTAATTGCAATATGTTCGTGGTCTGCTGCGATAACGAATAATGCATCAGGTAAACCACCCATATCTTTGATACCGCCAAGACTTAACTCTAATTTTTCCATCTCACGAGTACGCATTAACGCTTCTTTTTTGGTTAATTTATCAAATGTACCGTCTTGAGATTGAGTTTCTAAATCTTTTAAGCGTTTGATTGATTGACGTACTGTTTTCCAGTTAGTCAACATACCACCTAACCAACGGTGGTTTACATAGAATTGTTGGCAATCTAATGCTGCTGCTTGCACCGGATCGGTTGCTGCACGTTTTGTACCAACGAAAAGAATTTTACCGTTATTTTGTGCAATACGTTTTAATTCTTCTAACGCTGCATTAAACATAGGTAAAGTTTTCTCTAAGTTGATGATATGAACACCATTACGAGGTCCAAAAATGAAAGGTTTCATTTTTGGATTCCAATAACGAGTTTGGTGACCGAAATGAACGCCAGCTTGTAGCATCTCACGCATTGTAACTTGTGCCATAATTTTTTCCTTATTCAATTGGGGTTTAGCCTCCACATATCCCTAAACAACCGACCGTTTGGCACCCCGATTGCTAGTGTCGATATGTGTGTGAATTAAAATTAAACCTTTCAAATTTTTACGACAGAAAGGCGGTGCGTTTTATACCACAAAATACAGTAAAAAACCAATATTATTCGGAAATATTTTATGTATTAATCATTAAAATCCATCCAACACCTGCAAAGCATCACTTAATTTTTTAACTGAAAAAACTTGCATATTTTCAATTGTGTTTTTAGGTCGATTAGCAAATGGCACTATTGCTCTGCGAAAACCGTGCTTAGCTGCTTCACTGATACGTTCCTGTCCACTTGGAACAGGGCGAATTTCTCCTGCCAAACCAACTTCACCAAACACCACCAAATCACGAGGAAGAGAGCGATTACGAAAACTAGAGATTAACGCTAATAATAATGCCAAATCCGCACTGGTTTCTGTCACCTTCACGCCACCAACAACATTGACAAAAATATCCTGATCTGCCATTTGTAAACCACCGTGTCGATGAAGCACTGCTAATAATAATGCTACACGGTTATGATCCAATCCAACCGCCACACGTCGAGGATTTGCCAACAAAGAATGATCTACTAATGCCTGAATTTCCACTAAAAGAGGTCGAGTTCCCTCCCATAATACCACTACGGAACTGCCCGGCGTTTGTTCTTCACCACGGCTTAGGAAAATAGCTGATGGATTTTTAACCTCTTTTAATCCCTGTTCTGTCATTCCAAATACACCCAGTTCATTTACTGCACCGAAACGATTTTTTTGGCTGCGAAGTGTACGAAAACGAGAATCTGCTTCTCCTTCTAATAAAATTGAACAGTCGATACAATGTTCCAACACTTTCGGCCCAGCTAATGTACCGTCCTTTGTCACGTGACCTACCATAATAATCGCCACCTGATTCATTTTGGCATAACGCGTTAAATAAGAGGCGCATTCCCTAACTTGAGAAACACTTCCCGGTGAAGATTGAATGTCTGCCAGATGCATTACCTGAATAGAATCAATTACCATTATTTTCGGTTTTATCTGATCAGCTGTGATACAAATTTGCTCGACCGAAGTTTCTGATAACATTTGTAAATTATCCATCGGTAAATTCAGGCGTTTCGCCCTCATTGCCACTTGCTGTAATGATTCCTCACCCGTAACATAGAGAGTCGGCATTGATTGTGCTAAACCGCACATCACTTGTAATAACAATGTACTTTTACCAGCTCCCGGATGTCCACCAATTAAAATTGCACTGCCCGGCACAATGCCACCACCTAAGACACGATCAAACTCATTAAAACCGCTACTGAAGCGAGGTAATTCCGACAAACTAATATCAGACAATTTTTGTACTTTACTGCCACTTGCTCCGGCATAACCACTAAAGCGATCATTCTTATTATTTGTGGATGCAATCCTTACTTCTGTTATCGTATTCCACGCGTGGCAAGCACTGCATTGCCCCTGCCAACGAGCATATTCCGCACCACAATCATTACATACATAAGCTGTTTTTACTTTTGCCATACTTATTTCAATGTCATTTTTAATAGATTAATCATTTTTTGTAGATATCTTCCTTGAGAAGTTAATTCCACCAGCCGTTTCAATACGATGTGATTATCCTGCTGCTCCACGTGTTGAGCAATAATTTTTCGGATTTGTTGATATACAAATAAGTTTATTTCAATCATTTCTGTCGCATCTTCTTTGTCTAAAAATTGTGCAAACAACGCTTCTTGCTCACAACTATGTTGATAAAGCGTGAAAAATAATCCAATTAATGCTGTTGTTTCCATTTGATTTTCTGATATGAGATCGAGATCGAGTTTTTCTAAATTTTTTAATAATTTCAGTTCATATTGAAATAATGCCTTTAATTGTTGCTGTGGTGATTGAAATACCTGTTCAAGAAATTGTCGCCATTCATCGATTGTCATTAGTGTAGCTTTTGGAGTTATTCCAGCTAGTCGATAACCTCTTTCTGCTTTACTAATCTGCCCTAATCTCATTCCATCTAAAAAAAGAAAATGCTGCACAAAATTCAGTACATCCTCTACATTTCCGGATTTTAATTCAAATTCAACCTCACAAATCGGCGCTTTCGCATTATTCGCCTTAATTTCCCCTTGATCGATAGCAATTTCCAATTGTGTACCATTACCAGTTTCCAGTAAATAATATTCCCGCAGAAAATCAGTATAAAAAATAGGTTGGAGTGAACGTTGCAATTCCTCATAAGGACGAGCTAATGTCAATTCAGAAAATTGACTAAATAACTTCAAGTCCGGCTGCCGTTGCGATAAACGAACATTATATTCCGGACGCATATGCAATCCACCTTGTGCTGTACCGGCTGTTTTTAAGGTCATCGTATAAACACTATCTTCATTACGAACTCGTAACCCCATTTTTTGTTGTGAAAAAAAATTGTCTTCTGTATCAAAATAACAATTTTGACTAGCGGTCTGATAATGTTTTAATAAACGAAAATGACTCAATTCTTGCTTTAAACCATTGATAACTTCTTGATTTGTCGTTAATTTCAATTCTATTTCTTGCATTTTTTCGATTCCCTTACTTAATTTTATCAATTTCGTTACTTTAACAAATTTTGCTATCACTGTATAAAATAAAATCTTGTCAGTAGGAAATAGTCTATTGTAAAATTCGCGCAGCTTTTATCTGGCATTACAGCCAACAAACCCAATTAAGGAGATGTCTATGGCAATCAATAATATTCTTGGTCTATTTGCCCAATCCCCCCTTAAACCATTACAAAAGCATTCCACTAAAGTTAATGAAGCATGTGCAATGTTAGTTCCCTTCTTTGAAGCCTGTTATGCCAATGATTGGGATACTGCACAGCAAATTCGTAATAAAATTTCAGAATTAGAAAAGCAAGCTGATTTATTAAAACGTGAAATTCGTTTAAAACTGCCTCGTGGTATTTTTATGCCTGTCGAACGTGGTGATTTGCTGGAATTAGTCACACAACTGGATAAATTGGCGAACTATGCAAAAGATATTTCAGGTCGTGTAATTGGTCGAAAATTACACGTTCCAGAACAAATTCAAACTGAATTTTTAGCTTATGTGCGCCGTAGTTTGGATTCCAGTGATCAAGCTCGTCGAGTAATTGATGAAATGGATCAACTGCTTGAAACCGGTTTCAGAGGACGTGAAGTAAATTTCGTAAACGATATGATCAATGAATTGGATAAAATTGAAGATGATACCGATCATATGCAGATTGTTCTACGTCGCACCCTTCTTGATCTAGAGGCTTCTTATAATCCAATTGATATGATGTTCTTATACAAAATTATCGAGTGGGTCGGAGTATTGGCAGATCAAGCACAGCGTGTTGGTTCTCGCATTGAATTAATGTTAGCGCGTTCATAATGCAATAACGCGACTTTAATAATTAGGGTTCATTATGGAAACATTATCTAATTACAGCACTCTGCTAGTTATCTTGACTGCCGTCTTTGGCTTTTTAATGGCATTTGGAATTGGAGCCAATGATGTTTCAAATGCTATGGGAACTTCTGTCGGCTCAAAGGCAATTACACCACGTCAAGCAATTATAATTGCAATTATTTTTGAAGGTGCCGGTGCTTATTTAGCCGGTGGTGAAGTAGCGGAAACCATTAAAGATGGTATTATCGATCCAACACTCTTTATTCATCAACCGGATATTCTGGTGTTAGGAATGATGGGTGCTTTGCTCTCTGCCGGTTTCTGGTTAGTGTTGGCTTCACGCTTGGGTTGGCCTGTTTCCACCACACACACTATTATCGGTGCGATTGTCGGTTTCGCCTGCGTAACCATAGGCAGTGATGCTGTAGAATGGAGCAGTCTATTAGGTATTTTCGGTAGCTGGATTATTACCCCTTTTATCGCAGGTATTATCGCTTATCTCATTTTCGTCAGCACGCAAAAATTGATTTTTGATACCGACAGCCCATTATTAAATGCAAAACAGTTTGCACCGTTTTATATGGGTTTAACCATTTTTATCATTTCATTAGTTACCATTAAAAAAGGCTTAAAACATATTGGCTTACATCTCTCTAATGGAGAAACTTTCCTTATTTCATTAGCACTTAGTGTTATCGCCATTATCGGTTGTTTTATCTACTTACGCAGTCAATCTTTTGAAAAGAAAGCCAGTGCCGGCTTCGGTGCGGTAGAAAAAGTATTCCGTATCTTAATGTTATTAACCGCCTGCTCTATGGCATTCGCTCACGGTTCAAATGATGTTGCCAACGCAATTGGTCCACTCTCTGCTGTCGTTTCCATTATTGATCACGGAGGCGTTATTGCCGGCAAAACGACAATGGCGTGGTGGGTATTACCATTAGGTGCGTTGGGTATTATCGCTGGTTTGGCAGTGATGGGGCAACGTGTAATGGAAACCATCGGTACAGGTATTACCGATTTAACACCAAGTCGTGGTTTCGCTGCACAGTTTGCAACAGCAACCACCGTTATTTTAGCATCCGGCACCGGTTTACCAATTTCCACAACACAAACCTTAGTCGGAGCAGTTTTAGGAGTTGGTTTTGCTCGTGGTATCGCAGCATTAAACCTAACCGTTATCCGCAATATTATCTCTTCGTGGATTATTACATTGCCTGCCGGAGCAGTTTTCTCTATTATAATTTTCTATATCCTTAAAGCGATATTATTGTAAAATAATCTCCATAATTGAGGCTAAATATACTAATTAAATATTTAGCCACTTTCTTGTTTTATTACTATTGCTTCAATACACAGAGCAACACATAAAGTATTACACGATAAATTACCCTGATTGGGAAGGATTATGACTTTCCCAAATTAATTAAATTACACCACTATGAGCGACGTGATTTCAACCATTTAGGAGTTATTGATGAAGAAAATTATCTCTCTACTTCTCATCTTACTTGCTTTTTTAGGCATCGGTTTCAGTGCAAATGCAGAAACTCAATATGTATCAGAAAATTTGAATACCTATTTGCGTAAAGGAGCAGGTGATCAATTCAAACTCGTCGGTACAATTAAATCAGGTGAAGCCGTCACTATTTTAAATAAAAAAGATAAATACACTCAAATCAGGGATAGCCGTAATCGTGAAGGTTGGATTTTAACCAGTGAGCTGACGCCGAAGGCAAGTAGTAAAGAACAACTGCCGGTTTTGCAAAAACAGATTGATGAGTTGACGTTAAGACTGAATCGGATTAATAACGACTGGCAACAACGTACCAACGAAATGCAACGTCGAACTCAACAAGCTGAAAAACAGAGCAGCGAATTATTAGAGCAGAATTCTCAACTTAATCGACAGGTCGAAATTCTCAAAAATAAGAATAAAGATCTTGAAGCAATGTTAGATTCTGAGAAACGTGGATTGATTATCCGTTGGTTTATTTACGGCGGTTCTGTGCTTGCTGTCGGTTTAATTTTAGGCCTGATTATTCCTATGATTATTCCGAGAAGACGTAGAGATCGTTGGTAATGACAGAAGAAATTAAAATCTATTTAGTTGGTGGTGCAGTGCGTGACCGTCTTTTAGGATTACCGGTCAAAGATAGAGATTGGTTGGTCGTTCACGCTACTCCTGAATGGCTATTACACCAAGGCTATATCCAAGTGGGAAAAGATTTTCCGGTTTTCCTCCACCCACAAACAAAAGAAGAATATGCCTTAGCGCGTACTGAACACAAAAATGGTCGAGGATATACCGGTTTTTATTGTGATTTCTCCCCTGATATTACGTTAGAACAAGATCTAAAACGTCGTGATTTAACCATTAATGCTATTGCTCAAGATACTGACGGCAATTTATATGATCCTTTTCACGGCATTCAGGATCTAAAACAACGTAAATTACGCCATATATCTCCGGCTTTTTGCGAAGATCCATTGCGAATTCTACGTGTTGCTCGTTTTGCAGCACGTTTTTATGCATTTAATTTTACTATTGCGCCGGAAACCATCGATTTAATGAAGTCTATGGTAAAACAGGGAGAATTAGCTGATCTCACCGTTGAACGAATTTGGCTAGAAACTGAAAAAGCATTATTATCGCCACGTTGTGATGTCTATTTTTCAATATTACATAAAATAGGTGCCACTTCACTGTTTCCCGAATTTAAACCGCTTTTTCAAAGCAAATGCAAATTACTGACACAAAGTTTGAAACGGCTCAATCTATTGTTGGAAGATCAAAATGATGATCAAGCACCTCTCTTTCGTTTTGTATTGCTCTGTGCCTTATTAGTCAGTTCAGAAACATTATCGGCAATACAGCGAAAACAGTTGATAGAAAAGGTGCAACAATTATGCCAACGTTACAAAATACCTAACCATTACAGCGAATTAGCCAAACTTGCAATGCAGTTTATCTTGCCTTTTTCGCAAACAGAACACCTCAGTGCCAACGATGTGATAGATTTGCTTGATCAGTTAGACTGTTGGCGCAAACCGCAGAGATTGGAACAACTTAATATTTTATATCGTGCTATATTTACCGATTTCGGTTTAGCGCAACAAAAACAGTGGCAACATTGGTATCAACAAGCGAAAAGTGTTGATATTCAACAAATTATTGCAGACGGTTTTCAAAAACAGGCCATCAAAAAAGAGCTATATCGCCGTCGCGTCGCCACCATTTCACAATACTTTAACGGATAAAACGCTATGTTAAACAATCTGGAATTAGAATCTATTTTAAATCAATTACTTAACAGCACAAAAATTAATGATTATGCCCCGAACGGTTTGCAGATCGAAGGTAAATCCGCTATCCGTAAAATCGTTACCGGCGTTACCGCTTCACAAGCTTTAATTGACTATGCCGTCAGTGTTAATGCCGATGCCATTTTGGTTCATCACGGCTATTTTTGGAAAAATGAAAATCCGTGTATCCGTGGAATGAAAGGCAAAAGAATTAAAACCCTATTACAAAATGAGATCAATCTTTACGCTTATCATCTGCCGTTGGATATTCACCCTACCTTAGGCAACAATGCGCAGTTAGCAAACTTATTGGGTATCGAGAATTTGCAGCCGCTGGAAGATGTTCCCAACTCTATTCCGATGTGGGGAACATTGCCACAAGCGATAAGCGGAGCTGAATTTGCACAACGCATTAATCAGCTTTTAAAGCGTGAATGTTTGCATTGCGCCAATCAACCAGAAAAACCGATTCAAAAAATCGGAATTTGTACCGGTGGCGGTCAAGGTTATATCGATTTAGCGGCAAGCAAAGGTTGCGATGCTTTTATCAGCGGTGAGGTTTCCGAACAGACCGTGCATTCCGCCAGAGAGCAGGATATTCAGTTTTTTGCCGCCGGTCATCACGCCACCGAACGTTACGGCATTAAAGCATTAGGTGAATGGCTGCAACAACATTATGCGCTCGAAGTGCTATTTAAAGATATTGATAATCCGGCTTGATTCGGTCTGATTTGTTCCAATCTTGATTTCTGATATAATCCGCTCGTTTTTTGCAATAATAAAGATAGGAAAAATTATGGGATTTTTAACAAATAAACGTATTTTAATTGCCGGTGTGGCAAGCAATCGTTCTATTGCTTATGGTATTGCACAGGCAATGCACCGCGAAGGCGCAGAATTAGCATTTACTTATCAAAATGACAAATTAAAAGGTCGTGTTGAAGAGTTTGCTAAAGAATTAGGTTCTTCTATTGTCATTCCTTGCGATGTTGGTACCGATGAAAGCATTGAAAACTGTTTTACCGAATTACACAAACATTGGGATAAATTTGACGGTTTTGTACACGCGATCGCATTTGCACCGGGCGATCAACTTGACGGCGATTATGTGAATGCGGTAAATCGTGAAGGTTTCCGTATCGCTCACGACATCAGTGCCTACAGCTTTGTGGCAATGGCGAAAGCGGCGCGCGCAAATCTCAATCCGGGTGCAGCATTGTTGACGCTCTCTTATTTAGGATCTGAACGCGCTATTCCTAACTATAACGTAATGGGCTTGGCAAAAGCTTCGCTTGAAGCCAACACTCGCTATATGGCATCTGCGTTAGGTAAAGAAGGCGTGCGTGTTAATGCGATTTCTGCCGGTCCAATCCGCACATTAGCGGCTTCCGGTATTAAAAACTTCAAGAAAATGTTGGGTCATTTTGAAAATACAGCACCATTACGTCGTACCGTTACCATTGAAGATGTTGGTAACACTGCAGCATTCCTTTGCTCCGACTTGGCAGCAGGTATCACCGGTGAAGTGGTTCACGTTGATGCTGGCTTTAGCACCGTTGCAATGAGTGAATTGGAACTTGCCTAATTTAACACTTACTGACTTTTGCTCCGTTAGAACATAACGGAGCAAATTTTTTTCTTAAACTGGACATTTTATGCTTCTTGATAATCCTCTTCTTAGCCAACTCAAACAACAAATCCGTGACAGCAAACCGCACGTTGAGGGCGTGGTAAAAGCCACTGATAAGGCTTTCGGTTTTTTAGAATGTGATAAAAAAAGTTATTTTATTCCGCCGCAAGCAATGAAAAAATTGATGCACGGCGACAAAATTAAAGCATTAATCGACACTGTCGGTGATAAAGAGCAGGCAGAGCCTGACAGTCTGATTGAACCGATGTTAACCCGTTTTATAGCCAGAGTTCGTTTTAACAAAGAGAATAAATTACAACTTTTGGTTGATCATCCCAATATTAAATTGGCGATTCCTGCCAATCAGCATAAAAAAGTGAAGGAAACACTGAACGCCGGAGATTGGGTTGTCGCTGAATTAAAAACGCACCCATTGCGTGATGATCGTTTTTTCTTTGCGCAAGTTACCCAATTTATCTGTCACGCTGATGACCCGAAAACCGCGTGGTGGGTAACGCTTGCCCGTCATCAACAACCTCGTACCGCAGTTGCCGGTTTAGCGGAATATCCTTTTGAGGAAACAGCGATCCGTCAAGATCTTACCGATCTGAATTTTGTCACCATTGACTCGGAAACCACCGAAGATATGGATGATGCATTAACCATCAAACCGATTCTTGAAAATCAGCAGCAAATTGGCTGGAAACTTAGTGTTGCCGTTGCTGATCCGACTGCCTATATTCCACTGAATTCACAAATTGAAGCTGATGCGAAACAACGCTGTTTTACTAACTATCTTCCCGGCTTCAACATTCCAATGTTGCCGCGCGAATTATCGGACGATCTCTGTTCATTGATGGAAAATGAAAAGCGTCCGGCATTGGTATGTGAGATTGAAACTGATATGCAAGGTGCTGTGATTGCCGAGCCAATTTTTACTTTGGCGTGGATTCGTTCCAAAGCAAAATTGGCATATGATGCGGTTTCCGATTATTTGGAAAATCGTGAAAACAGCTGGCAACCACAAAATGAAGTGGTTAAAACACAAATCGATTATTTGCATCAATTCAGTTTGGCTAGAATTGAATGGCGTACTAAAAATGCGATTATGTTTAAAGATCGTCCGGATTATAACTTCATTCTGGATGAGAACGGTGCTGTAGCGGAAATTCGTGCCGATCATCGCCGTATTGCCAACCGTATTGTTGAAGAGTGTATGATTATTGCCAACAGTTGCGCTGCTAAATTCTTAGCGCAACACCAAGCAGCAGCCATTTTCAATACGCATAGCGGTTTTGACAGCAAATTCTTAAGTGCCGCCAGTGCTTTTTTACTTAACCATCTGGCAACCGATGATAATAGCGATCAGCTTACGCCACGTTACGCACCCGAACAATTAGCAACGCTGTCGGGTTATTGTGATATGCAACACGATTTGGATCGTCTTGGCGCAGAATATCTGGAAGCAAGATTACGCCGCTATCTTACTTTTGCAGAATTTAAAGCAGAAGTCGCACCGCATTTCGGTTTAGGTTTAGCCGAATATGCAACTTGGACATCACCAATTCGTAAATATTGCGATATGGTCAATCACCGTGCGATAAAAGCGATTCTTCAGCAACAAACTCCGGCTAAAGTTGAAGACTCAGTATTGGCGCGCTTGCAGGAAGCACGTAAACAAAATCGGATGGTTGAACGTGATATCGCCGACTGGCTTTATTGCATTTATCTTGCCGACAAAGTAGCTGAAAAGACAATTTATCCGGCACAAATTATTGATATTATGCGTGGTGGTTTACGAGTACAGCTACTTGAAAACGGTGCGACGATCTTTGTTCCTATGTCATTAATTCACAACGAAAAAGAAGAAATTGAAGTTAATAGTGATGATATTGCACTTTATATTAAGGGCGAACGTCGCTATCAACTTACCGATAAACTCAATATTCAATTAACTGAAGTGAATTTAGACACCAGAAGTATTATCGGACAACCGGTCTAAGCAACTATAATCGACTATATAATCGACTAAAAGTATATGTACACAACGTGCATATACTTTATTCCTCAAACCGTTTCTGTTGAATTCTTACCATTTCCAGCATATCTTCCAATGCCATACTTAATAAGGCTCTATCGTGGCGATAACTGATATCATCGGCATTCAATTTGCGGCTTAAAATACAATATTGTCGGCGAAAATCACTTGGTAATGAAAGATCGGCATCAGTAATAATGCCATCAATCACTTTACTACCAATATAATTATGAATCCAATCAATGCGTTGTACTAAATTTAATTGTGCTGACGGACTAAGCTCCAAGCCGAGATTATCAATAAAAATTTTTACTGCCGTACTCTGTTGCAATGCTGTTTTAATTTCCGACAACAACAACGGCGGTATAATGCTGGTAAAGAAACTACCCGGCCCCAATAGAATAACTTCAGCACGATTAATCGCGGTTACCGCCTCCTCCGTTGCCGCCACATCAGGTTCAATACTTAACTGCAGCGGAATCGCATCCAGTTTATCTACATTGACTTCACCGACCACTTTTTCACCGTTTGCCAGCTGCGCCGCTAAATGCGCCGGCTGTTCCGACATTGGAATAATAAAAGGCTCAACGTGAAGCAGTTCACGGATCAAATTTACGGCATCTAACGGTCTTACCTTAATATTTTCCAATGCTTTTAACATTAAATTGCCTAAATTATGCCCGGCAAGCTCGCCTTCGCCCTCAAAACGGTATTCAAACAGTTCTGAAGCCGTGGTCGGCGTGGTGATAATCTGATTAAGACAATTACGCAAATCACCCCAAGCAATGCCGCCGAATTGCAATCGAATACGTCCTGTTGACCCACCGTTATCGGTAGTTGTTACAATTCCGGTCAAACGAGAACGCATAAAACTTAGAGCGGACATTACTCTTCCCAAGCCGTGTCCGCCGCCGATCGCAACAATATGTTTTGTTTGATTTAGATTTGGCGTAACAATTGATGAAAACGTCATAACAAAATCCTGTTAGAAATTAACAACCCATTTTTTCTTTATAATGACGGCGACAAACTGACAAATAATGATCATTACCACCAATTTGAATCTGATGTCCCTCTTTGATCACTTCGCCCTGCTCGTTTAAGCGTAATACAAAATTGGCTTTACGACCACAATAACAAATAGTTTTCAGTTCTTCCAGTTGATCCGCCCACGCTAACAAATAACGACTTCCCTCAAATAGCTCCGCCTGAAAATCAGTTCTTAAGCCGTAACATAACACTGGAATATTTAATTTATCAACCACTTCACTAAGCTGATAGACTTGAGCTTTAGTTAAAAACTGAGCCTCATCTACTAAAATACAATCGAGGTGTTGCTGTTGATTAACACTTTCAATTTCTACGAATAAATTCGTTTGGTGCTCAAATAGCTGTGCCTTCTCTTCAATTCCGATACGAGAAGTCACTTTACCAACACCATAACGATTATCGATCGCTGCGGTATAAACCAAGGTATTCATTCCCCGTTCACGATAATTATAAGAAGATTGCAATAAAGTAGTTGATTTTCCTGCATTCATTGAAGAGTAATAAAAATAGAGTTTTGCCATAACTAAAATCCATTATTTTTTTGCACATTAGTATAGCGTATTAAGCCTCAATAAACAGCTTTACCAATGGATTTGATAATTGATCCGCTTAGACTTTATCAACCGAACTCTCTATAATAATCACATTAAATTTTAAGCTAGAGGTAAATATGCAGTTTTCTAAAATGCACGGCTTAGGCAACGATTTTATGGTCGTTGATGGCATTACACAGAGCGTCTATTTTTCTGAAGATGTTATCCGTCGTTTAGCAGATCGAAATCGTGGGATTGGTTTTGATCAACTATTACTAGTAGAACCACCTTACGATCCGGAATTAGATTTCCATTATCGGATTTTCAATGCAGATGGCAGCGAAGTGGAGCAGTGCGGTAACGGTGCCAGATGCTTTGCCCGTTTTGTTCGTCTTAAAGGCTTAACCAATAAAAAAGAGATTAATGTCAGTACAGCAAAAGGTAAAATCATTTTAATAGTCAATGATGATGAAACAGTGCGTGTTAATATGGGTGAGCCAATTTGGGAGCCGGCAAAAGTGCCTTTTATTGCCAACAAATTTGAGAAGAACTACATTTTACGCACCGATATTCAAACTGTACTTTGTGGTGTCGTTTCAATGGGTAATCCACACTGTGTGTTGCAAGTTGAAGACGTGAAAACCGCCAATGTTGAGCAACTTGGACCTTTGCTTGAACATCACGAACGTTTTCCAGCTCGTGCCAATATCAGTTTTATGCAGGTGCTTAACCGTAAACAAATTAAATTACGCGTTTTTGAACGTGGTGCTGGCGAAACTCAGGCTTGCGGAACCGGTGCTTGTGCGGCGGTGGCGGTCGGTATTATGCAAGGGCTGCTCGACAATCAAGTCGAAGTCGAATTACCGGGAGGAAAACTTACTATTGAATGGCAAGGTGTTGGTTATCCACTCTATATGACTGGTGATGCAACTTTTGTTTACGACGGCAATATTCAGCTTTAAGGGGAAATTATGAGTGAAATCAATGCTGATTTTGAGCAACAAATTCACGATTATTTAAATGATCATTCCGACTTTTTCGCTCGTCATTTGTTATTATTGGATAAAATGCAAATTCCTCATCAACGTAAAGGGATGATTTCCTTAGTGGAAGCACAATTGGGGCGGCAACGTGAAAAAATCGCAACACTAGAGCAACAGCTCTATCAAATTGGCAATACCGTACAGCAGAATGAAGAGCTTTTTTTTAGTTTGTTGCCTTTGCAAAAATTACTATTACAAGCAGGTAATTTTACAAAAGCCAATCAAAATCTTAACCAATGGGCAAAAGCATTAGAATTAAAAAGTGCAAAAATTTTATTACTCAAAGATGTTTGGGAAGAACAAAATGAGATTAAAGCGCAATATTGGATCGATAGAAAAGCTTTTGAAATCATTCGATTAGAACGTTTCGGTTTGCAATCTTTTTATCTCGGAAAACTTACTAATCGAGAAAAATCATTGTTATTTTTACCTGAAGAACTGACTGTCGGTTCCGTTGCTCTCTGTTTATTAAAACAGAATCATCAACCTTATCATTCGGTATTAGTGTTTAGCTCACATAATGAAGATCACTTCTATCGTAGTCAAAAAACTGATTTTTTAGAAACCATTGTTGATTTAATTGAACCATTAATCGAACAATGGTTAACAAAGAAAGCATAGTTATGTTACAAGATTGGTTAGAAAAATATTGGGATTATCTGCGTATTGAACGTCAGCTAAGTGCGAAAACGTTGCAAAGTTACCAACAACAAATTGTTGCTTGTGTTGAATTATTAACTAATGAAGGCATTACTGATTGGCGACAAGTGGACGGGAGCGTGATTAGATTTATCCTGACACAAGGGAAAAAATCAGGTTTGCACGAACATAGTTTGGCGTTACGTCTTTCCAGTCTGCGCGGTTTCTTTCAATTTTTATTACGCAATCAACAAATTAAGGTCAACCCAACTGATGGAATTTCCGCCCCAAAGGCTGGCAAACGACTACCCAAAAGTATTGATGCAGAATCTATTTCTCAATTACTTGATATAAAAAGTAAAGATCCACTTTCACTGCGTGATAAAGCTATTATGGAATTGATGTACAGTTCTGGTTTACGTCTTTCCGAATTAAGAGGACTCAATTTGGAAGACATTAATTTTAAAGCGAGAGAATTAAAAGTTTTAGGTAAAGGTAACAAAGAGCGTATTTTGCCATTTGGGCGTTATGCCGCTGGTGCGTTACATCAATGGTTGGAGGTAAGATTACAATTCAATCCTCAAGATAATGCCTTGTTTATCAGCCATTTAGGGCATCGCCTCACCAGCTCTGCCATTCAACAACGCCTTGAACAATGGGGCATTAAACAAGGATTAAATGCCCATTTAAATCCGCATAAATTGCGCCACTCTTTCGCCACTCATATGTTGGAAGCCAGTTCGGATTTACGCGCCGTGCAAGAGTTGTTAGGACACGAAAACCTCTCCACCACCCAAATTTATACACACCTTAATTTTCAACACTTAGCGCAAGTTTATGATTCCGCACATCCTCGTGCAAAACGGAAAAAATAGGAATAGTTATGTTGCATTTTTACCGCCAATTACAACCAATTAGAGTGATAACTTTCGATTTAGATGACACTTTATACGATAACTATTTTGTGATCAGAGCAGCAGAACAAGCATTTCTTGATTGCCTGCAACAACTGGCATCAATTGATATCAATAATTGGCAAAATTATAAACAACAACTTTTTCAACAAGATCCAATTCGCTATGAAGATGTAATTGTATGGCGAGAAACCGCAGCAACACATCTACTTCAAGCTCAAGGCATAAAAGACGCTGATATTGAAAACATTATTCAACAAAGTATGCAATTGTTTATCGAATGGCGACATAAAATTAATGTTCCGACACAAAATCGTCAATTTTTAACAGAACTTGCCAAACATTACCCTCTCGTTGCCATTAGCAACGGCAATGTTTATCCACCTAAAATTGGCTTGGATCAATTTCAACTGATTTTACGTGGTGGTGAACACGGAAGAGCTAAACCCCATCCAGATCTTTTCCAACAAACAGCTCATCATTTTCAATGCTCGATGCAACAAATATTACACGTTGGCGATAACCTTGTTACCGATGTTCAAGGAGCAATTGAAAGCGGTTGCCAAGCGGTATGGATTAACAGCCAACAACAATCATTATTTGATTTTCCAGAAGCGACAACTCTGCCTACACTTTCTGTTAAAAATGTAACCGACCTTACATTTTTGTTTAAAACTTAACCTAAAATTGATATTGGTAAACTTTTTTTGAAATTTTATTAATTTTTTTAAAATTTCTGTTGCGATCTTTTACGCTTTCATTATGATTACCCCAGTTTAGTTATCTTTCCAACAATTTTTATGAGGTTTTTATGCTATATGCTGAATTTATTCTGTTGCTGTTCTTCCTCTATGTCGGCAGCCGTTTTGGTGGCGTCGGGCTAGGAGTCGTTTCCGGTATCGGTCTTTTAGTCGAAGTCTTTATTCTACGTATGCCGCCGTCTTCCCCGCCAATTGATGTAATGTTAATTATTATAGCTGTTGTAACCTGTGCTTCCGTGCTTGAAGCCGCCGGCGGTTTAAAATATATGTTACAGATTGCGGAACGTATTCTTCGCAGTAATCCTAAACGTGTAACTATTCTTGGTCCAATGGTTACCTATTTTATGACAGTGATTTTGGGAACGGGGCACGCTGTTTATACTATTATGCCGATTATAGGCGATATTGCCTTGAAAAACGGAATCCGTCCGGAACGTCCTATGGCAGCGGCATCCGTTTCTTCACAAATTGGAATTACCGCCAGCCCAATTTCCGCAGCAGTAGTTTACTATTTAGGGCAAATCTCAGAACTCCCAGGATTCTCTCACATTACATTATTAACCATCGTATCTATCACTATCCCAGCAACTTTTTGTGGAGTGTTGGCACTTTCACTTTATAGCTTACGCCGTGGTAAAGAGTTAAAAGATGATCCAGAATATCAACGTCGTTTGCAAGATCCAGAATGGAGAAAATTAATTCAAAGTACTACCAGTACCAGTTTAAATGAAACATTGCCGGCTTCAGCAAAAAATTCCGTATTGTTATTCCTTTTTGCCTTAGTTTGTATCGTAATCGTGGCAATGATTCCAGCAATCCGTACTATCGGAGAATCAAAAGCGATTTCAATGGGTGTCATCATTCAAATGATGATGCTAGCTTTCGCCGGTGTAATTCTGCTTCTAACTAAAACTGATCCTAAGAAAGTACCAAACGGCGTAGTGTTTAAATCAGGTATGGTAGCAGCAATTGCTATTTATGGTATCGCGTGGATGAGTGACACCTATTTCACTTATGCAATGCCTTCTTTCAAAGCCGGTATCACCGAAATGATTCAGGCTTATCCGTGGACATTCGCATTTGCACTCTTCGCTGTATCCGTTGTTATCAACAGCCAAGCTGCAACCGGAAGAATGTTATTACCGGTAGGTATCGCCATGGGATTGCCAGCTCCGTTATTGGTGGGTTTACTTCCTGCAACCTATGGTTACTTCTTTATCCCTAACTACCCATCAGACATCGCAACCGTCAATTTTGACGTATCCGGTACAACCAAAATCGGTAAATACTATTTCAACCACAGCTTTATGATGCCGGGTCTAATCGGTGTAGTTGTCGGATGTGTGGTTGGTATCAGTTTAGCCAATGTATTGATGTAATTCTTCTCTTCTACAAAAATAACAAGACCGCTCTAAGGCGGTCTTGTTTCGTCTAGCTGTTAAACAATTAAATTTTGTAAAATACAAAAATCATTAGAACACTTTCTTAAAAGGTTTTACGATCACATCACCGTAAACACCTGCCTCTACATAAGGATCTTGTGCCGCCCAATTTTGTGCTTCTGCCAAAGAAGAAAATTCAGCAATAACTGTTGAACCAGTAAATCCGGCTGTCCCCGGATTTTCATCATCAATTGCTGGGTTCGGGCCAGCAGTTAATAAACGTCCTTGTTGTTGCAATGCAGATAAACGAGCGAGATGTTTTTCACGCACTGCTAAACGTTGTTCTAAAGTGTCGGGTAAATCTTGGGCAAAAATCACATAGTACATAATTACTCCTTATCTTGATGTTGTTTAATCATTTGCAATGCCTGTTCCAATTCTACGTTATTTTCTTTCGGAATAGGATAAGGCTTGCCGTATTCATCTATTGCAACATAAGTGAATACAGCTTCAGTTACTAAATCACGCTTGGAAACAAAATCTCGAAATGCGTGTTTTACCCACACCTCCACTTCTATTTGCAACGAAGTATTACCAACTCGAGTACAGCGTCCGTAACAACATACAATATCACCAACCGACACCGGCTTATGAAATGTAATGTTATTAACGTGTACAGTAACCACACGCCGATGTGCAATTTCATTAGCTAAAATCGCACCACCAATATCCATTTGCGACATAATCCAACCGCCGAAAATATCACCGTTGGCGTTGGTGTCAGAAGGCATTGCCAATGTTCTTAACAACAAAGTGCCACTTGGCACACGCTCTGTCGTACTCATTTTTCATCCCTATTTTTTTGTTGTGCAAGATGCGGATAAATATAAACACCGGTTAATAGTGATGCTGCCAAAGTCAAACCAAAAAAGCCGAAAGATTTAAAATCCACCCAGATATCATCTGATAAAAACAGACTGACATAAATATTAATCAACATACATATAATAAAGAAAACTCCCCATCCTAAATTGAGGTTTTCCCATACTTTCTGTGGCAGTTCAATTTCCTTGCCTAGCATACTTTTTATCAATAATTTCTTAAAGCCAAACTGGCTAATTAATAAAATCAAAGCAAATAATGCATAAACAATAGTGACTTTCCATTTCAAAAATTCAAGATCATTAAAATAGGCTGTCAAACTACCGAAAAAGATGATAGCTATTGCCATAATCCATTGTGATTTCTCAATTTTGCCGTATTTGATTTTCAAAATCGCAAATTGAATCATTGTGGCGATAATTAAGGTAATTGCCGCCTCACGCACGCCAAAAAATTTATAAACGGCAAAAAAGAGAATAAGTGGAATAAATTCTAATAGTTGTTTCATAATGATACTTTTTTCATAAACACACGATAAAAACGATAAGCAAAAATAAGCGAAAACAGATTAATAAAAGCAGTGAGAATGGTTGAAACCACCACTAAATTTTTGCCTAACAATAAAATTAATTGATTGCTAACCATCATAGGTAGCACATAAACCAAAAAAAGATAACCTAGAATAGCTTTCCATTGACGACGTTGATTAATTAATTGATACAATTTACCTAAGCCCTGCTTTTCCGGTTCCAATAAATAGGCAAACGGCAACAGTGCTACTTTAGTTAAAAAATAACCACTGATAACAAATGAAACAATAGCACTGATCACTAATGTAGTTACATCATTTGAAATGGTTAAAGCACTCAACCCCATAAACATTGGGAAAAAAGCCAGCAACAAAATAATATTATAGCCGGCAAAACCAAATACTTTTTTTAACGCTTCCCCCAAATAAAGGAACATATCGTTGATACGATTCGTTAAAATTTGATCGACTGTCAAAATAAACCAAACCGTAAACAACAACGTTAAAAACAAATTGATGAATGCGGCAAAAACAAGTGGTGACGGAATTAATGTCGGAGTAGACAATAATTTTTCTAAACCACCGTATGAATTCACTATAAGTTGAAACACCAATGAGTTTAAGGCAAATAAAACGATAAAAGTGATCACAATCGGATAGCGATTGCGAACAAAATAACCACTTTCTTGGAAAATACGAAAAAAGTTGATAGGCATTGTTTCCTCTGTCTATTACATAAGTCAAAACAGCAAGAGTATAGCAACTTCAAGTAAGAAATTCAGCATAAGTATGCTAAACTTCGTGTCTTTAATATTTTAATGTGTGATAGCTGACTTATGATTAAAAAATATTGGCAATTTTTTTGTATCATTTTCCTTGTTAACCTATTTTCTAGTGCTTATGCAGGTCTATTTGATAAAAAAGCGGAATTTCTTACTGTCGAACAAGCATTTCCATTTTCAGTACAGGCACAAGCACAACAAATCATCCTACATTGGGAGATTCAACCCAATTATTATCTCTATAAACATACAATTCAGGTTAAAGGTGAAAATATTGCATTTACACAGCAAATTGAACCAATTGTAGAAAAAAGTCATCAAGATCCCTATTTCGGTAATACACAAGTCTATGAACAGGGCTTAGAAATCAAATTGTTACCAAAACAAGGTATTTTCCACGCAGAAGGCAGTTTAGAAGTGAGCTATCAAGGGTGTACCGCAGGTTTATGTTATCCACCACAAACACGACAAATACAGCTTACAGAGCTATTAAACCACGATACATTAAACACAAATACGACAAATAATCAGGAAACATCTCTCACTCAACAGTTATTCCAAAGCAAATATGCTGCATTTTGGTTTTTTCTACTCGGTATAGGTTTAGCCTTCACCCCTTGTGTATTGCCTATGCTGCCTTTACTATCAGCATTGGTAATTGGGCAAAAACAACGTGCTAATACAGCTAAAGCACTATTACTCAGTTTTGTATATGTTCAAGGAATGGCGTTCACTTATGCATTATTAGGATTAGCTGTCGCTGCTGTCGGGCTTTCCTTACAAGCGTGGTTGCAAAGCCCTTATGTATTGGCTTTCTTTGCGCTTTTATTTATTCTACTTGCCTGCTCTATGTTCGGTTTATTTAATTTACAAATCCCCTCTAGCTGGCAAACTAAATTGAATGCATTAAGTCAAAAACAATCTGCTGGTATTTATGGTGGCGTATTTATAATGGGTGCTATTGCTGGTTTAATTGCTTCACCCTGCACATCTGCGCCGCTTTCAGCAGCGCTGCTTTATGTCACACAGTCCGGTGATCTACTGACCGGTGCATTAACACTCTATTTATTAGCCTTAGGAATGGGCGTACCATTAATTGCAATTACCATCTTCGGCAATAAAATTCTACCTAAGTCCGGCGCTTGGCTAGAAAATGTGAAAGTTGCCTTCGGTTTTGTACTGCTAGCATTGCCGATTATTCTGCTTTCCCGTATTTTACCGACTTATTGGGAACAGATTTTGTGGTCATTATTGGGTATCTCTTCTTTTAGTTGGTTTATTACTATCGTTGGTAAAAAACATCGTTTTTGGCAGCTTTTTGCTCTTATCGGCATTGTTTTATCTACCACTCCGCTTTACTTCAGTTGGCAACAATATTGGCAAAATAGCAATGGTAGTAATAGCGATAAAACCTTTATCACTGTAACTTCACTTAATCAATTACAACAACAATTGCAACAAAATCCTCATCAAATCGCAATGGTTGATCTTTATGCTGACTGGTGTGTTGCTTGTAAAGAGTTTGAACATAAAACCTTTAATCAGCCACAAGTACAACAAAAGTTGTCTCAAATTTTATTAATTCGAGTCGATATGACAAAAAATAGTGTAGAAAATCAGATATTAAGTAAGAAATATAATGTGCTAGGCTTACCAACTATTCTCTTTTTTGATCAACAGGGAAATGAAATTGCCAATAGCCGTATTACCGGCTTTTTAGAAGCACAACCATTTTTAGACTGGCTGAAAAAAATTCAAGGAAAACAGTAATATTTTTTCCAAATTGTTCATAGTAAAAAACAGGATAGTAAATTTTCATATTAGAATATTAAGAATAAGTTCTCATCTACCGGAAAATTTATAGGAAAAGTAAGCTAAATGACTGCTGTAAATAGTTTAAACTTATTTTTGTATTAGAAAACTATTTAAAAGTACTGATTTTCTTATTTAAATTTTTACATACCTATTTCATCAATAGCCATTTCATAATAAACATAACTAAAATGAGTTATATCTATATTTCATTTATGTCTATAAAATCCCCGACATTTTTGTACAATATTTGAGTAACATTCAGATTTTTTGAAATATTTCGTTTTTGTATTAATCACATTTTTCGTAAGAAACGGATTTTTTACAAGAAACAAAAACAGTCAAAATTGTGCTGTTTTTCATTTGAAGAATAGCAATTAGGAATTTATGAGGCATTGCAATGAACAAAGTTTATAAAATTATTTTTGACCCGATTTTAGGCTTATTTAAAGTGGTTTCAGAATTAGCAAAAGGGAAAGGAAAAGCAAATAAAGGGAAGAAATTAACTACACTTGTAATCTTAACATCTTTATCTTCTGTTGCTGTAGCAGCTGATTATTACGCAGTAGGGGGGGGGGGAAAAAAGAGATAGAATTAATGGTGCAATTGTTATTGGTGCAGGAGATACAAAACCTGTTTCTGTTGCATATGTAGGTAAAGATGGCACAGATTCTGCTGGAAATAATGGTACTGTAATTGGGCGAACGGCTATAGGCTGGAGTACGGGAGATACCGCTTATGGGGCATTCAGCAATGCGAAAGGAAGTTCAGTTTTAAATTCCAGTTTTGGCTTGACTGACTCTTTTGACACTCTTTATAGCAGAGAGTCTGAGACTAAAGTATTCAATCTCGACACTAGTTCTAACAAACTAAGTTCTAATAAAGGCGGCGATAATGTTGCTTTAGGTTTTAAATCTTCTGCTTTTGGTTTGCAATCTGTTTCTCTAGGAATGAAGAGCATTGCCAGTGGCAAAAATGCATTATCCGTGGGAACAGGTTCTGTTGCCCGTGATAGCTACAGCGTTGCCATTGGTAGCGAATCAAAAGGAATGGGTGAAGCCTCTGTGGCAATGGGAACATTCTCCAATGCTTTAGGGAATTACCAACTAGATTTCACGAAATTTAATGATATTAATTCGGATGGGCATAGCACGATAACTCAGCCTGAACAAATTTATAGTGACAGCACACTTAAAGATAATTCATCAAAATATCAATTGATTACCTCAACGCTTAGAACGGGAGATAAAGGTTCAACCACAATGGAAAGTAAAATTACTGCCCAAAACACATCTTCTAATAAAGAAGACGCAGCATTGGGGGTAAAAACTATTGCATTGGGGGATCGTTCTGCTTCTATCGGGGTAAAAACCGTGGCTAACGGCACGGCTGCTTTGGCTGTAGGCACAGAATCTGTGGCAAGAACAGACTATACCATTGCTCAAGGTTATCAAGCTAAAGCTTGGGAAGAAGGGGCGATTGCAATTGGTAAAGAAGCCAAAGCGAATGCACGAAATGCCATTGTGTTAGGTAACAGTTCTTCAAATCAATCACAAAATGCCATTGTGTTAGGTAACAGTTCTTCAAATCAATCACAAAATGCAGTGGTAATTGGTAACAATATCACTTTAGCATCTGGCAATAACAGTTCAGTTGTTATCGGTCATCAATCCACCGTTGCAACCGGCGACAAAACGCGTGGCACAACTCCTTATACTTCAGAGACAATTGTCGAATTAGCCTTTGGTAGCTTTTCTGGTGGTAGTCCAACAAGCGTATTTAGCATTGGAGCAGCAGAGGGCAGAACGTTACAACATGTTGCCGCAGGTAAATTAAGTGCCGATTCAATGGATGCCGTTAATGGTTCACAACTTTATCGCACTAATCTTGCATTAGGTAATTTAGCCAAAACGCTTGTCGACAATTTAGGTGATAATGCGGCAGTTGTTACAACAAATGGCAATAAATTAGGCCAACTAACTTTTTCTAATATTGGAGGGACAGGGGAAAGCACTGTACATAACGCAATCCAGAAAATTGCAAATAGTACAGTAACTCTAGAAAGCGATAATGGTTTGACGAAAGCACAAAATCGTCAAACCAATTCTAGTTTTGGTATTAAGGGGGCTACTAATGGTGGAATCACCACCACTGTTTTTGGAAATGATGTGCTAATTTCCCTTGATCAAACAACCAAAGATACTTTAGCTAAAGTAGATCAAATGGAAACTAAGGTAACTCAGCTTTCATCAGGTAAAGCAGATACTGAGTTGAGTAATCTTACCAATGCGGGTAAAAGTGTTATTACAGGGTTAGTGGATGTAAAAAGCAGTTCAACAGCTTTAACGGTAAGTTCACAAACAGATCAGACAAGTCAAAAGAAAACCTTCAATCTCGCTTTAAATGAAGATGGTATAAAAGAGCTTGCTGGCACAAAAACACTAGCAAATGATATTAGTACAGCAAAAACAGAAGCTATTAAGGATGCAAAATCTTACACTGATGGAAAACTAGGCAACACATCATTAACAGCCGTCAATGGGAATAACAATACTGCACCAACTACCATCACTCAAGCTATTAGCCAGATTACAAATGCAGTAAATTCTGGTTGGGAAATTCAACAAGGCAGCACAAAGAAAGGGGATATTGGTGCAGGCAAAAAAGTAAACTTTGCTAATGGAGATCTAACTACAGCAAGTGTGGTAATGTCTGCTGATAATAATACAGCAACAGTAAAATTTAATGTACAAACCACAGACTTAGACAATGATAAAACCACAGGTGCTGTTTCCGTAACAGAAGAAAATAAAAATAAATTGGTGTCTGCGGGCGATATTGCTAAAGCCATTAACAAGGCTACCAGTAGCCTAAGTTCTTCTTTGGCATTCAGAGGGGATAATAATCCTACTGTGGGAGTCGATGTAGCAAATGATACTAATACTAAAGTTGATTTAAAAAAACAAGCTCTTAAAGTGTTAGGCACTAAAGGGCAAATTAAAACAAATGCAACATCTGATGGCCTAACAATCTCCTTAGATTCAACAATTACAGATACATTAACAAATCTTGAAAATTCACTTGGTAACACTAGCCTAACCACAACAATTAACGGGAATAACGCTGCACCTAGTTCAATCAGCGAAGCAGTTAATCAACTAACTACCGCAGTGAACGCAGGGTGGAAACTAAAAGAAAATGGTAATGAAAAAGGTGGTGTTGGAGCAACTGAGGCAGTAGATTTTGTTAATGGAAACAATACTACTGCTACAGTTACAGCTAAAACAGAAAGTAAATCTGCTACAGTAACTTTTAATGTAAATACTACTACATTAACAAATGAAACAAATTCAGGAAAAATTGTTACACCAACTAATGGTGAAGAAAATAAATTTGTTACTGCTGGAAATCTTGCATCAGTAGTAAATAATGCGGTTGATCCTAGTAAATTAGCGGCTAATGTAAAACTGAGTTATACCTCAACAAATAGCACATCAACAGCGACTCCAGCAAAACAAGTCTCTTTATCAGATGGACTGAATTTTAAATCGCTAAATAATAATTTAACTATTACAGCAAAAGATGATGGTGTAGTTGAATTTCAAGCAAAAGATTGGACAAGTGATATTACTACAGCGAAAGAGGCAGCAGTTACTGAAGCGAAAACTTATACTGATACGCAAATCTCTGGTTTAAGCTCAAGCTTGAAGTTTACTGGGGATACGAATGTTCCAGAAAATCTTAAAGATCCAAATGCACCAAGTGTTGATTTGAAAAACCAAGCACTTGCCGTGAATGGGACTTCAGGTTATGTTACTACAAAAGCAGAAGGAAAAACCTTAACCATTGATTTAGATAGCGGTTTAAAAGGGAAATTAAAAAATTTACCTGATAATGTTAAGAAAGGTTTACAAGATATCAATGACAAAATTGGTACAGCACCACCTACTACAGTAGATGCAAAAACTTCACCAACCTCATCTGATGGACTAAATGGAAAAAGCCTAACAGAACAAACTCATGCTTTACGAGATGGTTTAGCAGGTAATGTGGTTTATACAAACCAAAAGGGTGAGCGTTTAGTAAAAGGTTCTGATGGTGAATATTATCCAGCGGGAACACCAATGGGCGAGAATGGATTACCACAAGATACTAATGTTCAACCAGTGGATAAATCTACCATTGTGGCTACAACAGTAAACCCAGATGGCTCAACCAAAAATCCAATTCAAATGGGCAATGTGAAAAGTGGCTTAGGGTTGGATGAAACAGCGACACCGATTGCAGCTAAACAAGCGAAAGAAGCGATTGCAGGTGCGGATGGGCAATCTGGATTATTGGCAATGAAAGGGGCTAATAGCCTCAATAAAGTGGCAACCGTTGGTGATTTACAAGCTCTTGCTCAAGCAGGTATTGATTTCTTGGGTAATGGAGGAGATGCAATCCATAAAACTTTAGGTTCAACATTAAATATAGAGGGTAAGTCTAAAGTAACTTATAACGATGATAATAAAGCTCATTATAGTGCAGATAACTTGATTACCCATAGTGATGGTGACACATTACGCATTGAAATGTTGAAAACCCCAACTTTTGAGGGCGTGAAACTAGCAGCAAATGAAGGAACACCAATTAGCTTAACACCAAGCAAAGATGGTTCTTCTTTAACCTTGAGTAAACCAGGCGATGATGGTTCATCAACAATGCCTGTTGAATTGAAAGGCATTGCAGCGGGAACAACAGAGAATTCTGCGATTAATAAAGGCCAATTAGATGAACTGAAAAATCAATTAGGTTTATCGGATACACCAGAAGTATCTCCAACGGAAAGCCCAGCAGGAAAAGATGGCTTAGACGGCAAAACCTTAACCGAAAAAACCAATGCCTTGCGTGATGGTCTAGCGGGCAATGTGGTTTATACCGATCCAAATGGTAACCGCTTGGTTAAAGGTTCTGATGGCAAATATTATGTTGCTGAAGAAGTGGGTAATAAAGTACAAGGACCTGATGATAAATGGTATCCAGAGGGAACAACATTTAAAGATGGCAAGCCTATTGACAAAGAGGGTTCTCAAGTTGCCGCTTTGACTGATGCGGATACACCAAAAGAAGTGGCTAAAGATAGCATTGTTTCAACAGCAGTGAATCCAGATGGTAGCACAGAAAAGCCAATTCAAATGGGCAATGTGAAAAGTGGTTTAGGGTTGGATGAAACAGCGACACCGATTACAGCTAAAAAAGCGAAAGAAGCGATTGCAGGTGCGGATGGGCAATCTGGATTATTGGCAATGAAAGGGGCTAATAGCCTCAATAAAGTGGCAACCGTTGGTGATTTACAAGCCTTAGCTCAAGCAGGATTGGATTTTAATGGAAATAATACTGATGCGGTTGTTCACCGTCCACTTGGTACGAAATTAGAGATTGTTGGCGATAACTCAGCGACTGATTTTACAAGTGCGGTCGGAAATATCAATGTTTTTGGCGACCCAACGAATAACAAACTAGTGATTCAGTTAAGCAAGGTGCTGACGAATATCACGAGTATCGGCGGTGGCGTCAAAGATTCGGTAGCAGATAAAACATCGACAAATCCAGAAGCTCAAAAGGCACAATTAACCTTTAAGGATGATGATCTTGCATTAAATAATAAAACCTTATCTGGTGTGAAAAGTGCAATTAAACCTGCAACAGGAACAAAAGATAAAACAATGTTAGATCACCTTAAAGATGCAGCAAAAAATAAAGGCTCTAGTGTTGTGAATGTGGAAGATCTTGCTGAGGTTACCACTGCGTTAGAAACTAAATTAGAAACTGAATTGACTAATAAAGGCTTATCTTTTGGTGGCGACAGTGGTGATAAGGTTTCTCGCAAATTAGGTGAACAACTGGATGTGAAAGGCGGGGTAACTGATCCAGCGAAATTAACCGATGATAATATTGGTGTGGTTACTGCTCCTGGTAACAATGCGTTAATAGTGAAATTGGCGAAAAAGATTTCAAATATTTCTTCTATTACAACAGAAACGAAAGATGGGCAAAGTGCTACCTTTAATTCTGAAGGGATAAAAATTACAGGTTCTGATAATAAAAATGGACAAAGTGCGAGCTATGGTTTAGGCGGCACAACGCTTACGAATGGAGAAAATAAAGCGGAACTTAAGCCAGAATCTCTGACCTTTAGTGATGTGACAAATCCTAACGGGGCTAAGTCTTCACTGAGTAAAGATAGTTTGAGTTTTACTAAAAAAGATGGCTCAAACGGTATCAGTGTTAATGGTAAAGATGGCACTATTTCAAACTTGGCTGAGCGCACCCTAGTAGGGAAAGACGGTAATGGCCCATTGAGCAGTGATTATGGTACAGGCAATAACCGTAATAATGCAGCTACAGAAGGAGCATTAAAAGATCTTGCGGATAAATTGGGTGTAAGCACACCGAATACTTTACCAATTGATAGTACTACTGGCCCAAGCGGTGCTGATGGTTTAAATGGAAAATCTGTTTTGGATAAAATCCAAGCATTGCGTGATGGAGCTGCTGGAAACCTAGTTTATACTGATTCTGAGGGCAAGCGTTTAGTGAAAGGGAATGATGGCAAATATTATCCTGCTGGCACAGTGTTTGACCAAAATGGGCAACCTGTAGATAAACAAGGGCAACCTGTTGAAGCTGTTCCAACAGAAAATTTAATTGCCACTACGGTAAATCCTGATGGCTCAACCAAAAATCCAGTTCAAATGGGCAATGTGAAAAGTGGCTTAGGGTTGGATAAAACAGCGACACCGATTGCTGCTGATGCAGCGAAAAAAGCCATTATAGGAGAGGATGGTAAGTCTGGCTTACTGACGCAATCTGGTGCATCATTAAACAAAGTGGCAACGGTTGGTGATTTACAAGCACTTGCTCAAGCTGGATTGGACTTTGTGGGTAACAATGAAGAAAATGTTCATCGTCCATTAGGTACGCAACTGAAAGTGGTAGGTGATGGCGTTGATGCCGCTAAAGCAAAAGACTTTAAAAGTGCAACAGGCAATATTAATGTGGAAAGTAATGCCAAAGAGAATAGCTTAACAGTGCAGTTATCTAAAGATCTGAAAAACCTAACATCATCTGAATTTAAAGACGCAAAGGGAAATACAACCACTGTAAATGGGGAGGGAATCACTATTACACCTCCAGCAAAAAGTGTTGTTTCACTGACTAGTGAGGGTTTAAATAACGGAGGCAATAAAATCACTAACTTGGCGAAAGGTGTGGGTGATAGTGATGCTGTGACTATTGAACAGTTAAGAGAACTTACTAAAGCTGTAACGGGAAGTAGTGATATTAATATCGAGAATAAAAAGGTTAATAAAAATAATAAAGGATTAGATGATGGTACCATCTTTGAAGGTGAACCGAATGGTAAGGATGTTTTTGTAGAAGGTGGTAAACCTGTACTTAAAACCTATAATGTTTCTGAACAGAAAGAGTATTTAACCAACTCGGTATATACTGCAATTAGCAATATGAACGAGCAAGGGATTAAGTTCTTCCATACCAATGATGGCAAAACACAACAGACGAATCAAGCGAGCAATACAGAAGACTCCAGTGCAAGTGGTGCGTATTCGACAGCTATCGGCTATCAATCAAGTGCTGAAGGAGAAAATTCTTTGGCAATAGGTAGTGGTTCTGTAGTTAAAGGGAAAAACAGTATTGTTATTGGTTCTGAAGGCAGTGTTCACGGTAGTGATAGCATTAGTGTCGGAACAGGGAATGAGGTTTTCGGGAATAACTCGGGTGCTTTCGGTGACCCAAGTATCATTAATGCAAAAAGCAGTTACTTAGTTGGTAATAACAGTACGCTGGGCGCAGGAGATGATTTGACAAAATTAGTTGAAGAACGGAAAGCATTAACTCGCCCTACTCGTCCAAGAAAATTGGAAGCGAAAGGTGCAACGGAATCTGATCAAGATTATCAAAACAGAGTTAATGCTTATTTAGAAAAAATGGCGGAATATAACACCGCACTTGCGGATTATATGGAAAAACGCGAAGCAATTAATGAGAAAATCACCGCATTAAGTGAGAAAACCCAAGGTGTTATGGCAATGGGGAATGATATAACTGTTACACAAGGATCAAACGGAGCCTTAGTAATGGGAAGCAACAGTTATGTGAATGTGGTCAATAGTGGGCTTGATACGAACATACAAGGTATTGCCATTGGTAATAACACGCGTGTTGATACGAATGCAAGTAGTGTTGCATTGGGTAGTGGTGCCCACGCTTTACAATCTTTAGAAGCGTTACAAGCTGCCACTGTGTATGCACACGAGCAAGCTGTAGGTAAAGGCAGTGAGGTTATTGGTGAGGTATCTTTCGGTAAAGAGGGAGAATACCGCCGTTTAACTAACGTAGCTGCTGGAGCTGCCGATACTGATGCGGTGAATGTAAGTCAGTTGAAAGGTGTTGCATCAAATATCAATCAACAACTGAATAATCTTTCTCAAAACATCAGTGGCGTTGCGGCTTCTTCCGCTGCAATGGCGAATTTACCTCAAGCCTATCTTCCAGGTAAGAGTATGGTGGCTGTTTCAACAGGTTATCACAAAGGGCAATCTGCTATTGCCTTAGGGGTATCTCGTGTTGCAGATAATGGTAAATTAATCATTAAAGCCAGTGCTAGCCATAATACGCAAAACGACTTTACTGGTGGAATTGGCGTTGGGTATCAGTGGTAAGATAATCTGCCCTCTTAGTTTAAGAGGGCGATACTTGAGATTCGCTGAGATTTAATATTCAATAATATTCAAGTTGCAAATAAGGTCTAGATGAAAATCTAGACCTTTAAGTTATTTATAATTCTCTATTTTGAACTTTCTCTTTTTGAAAATTATTTTCAATAACTGAATTCTAAACCTCTTCTCTAAAATCTAGAAAACGTTTAATACCTTTTCCTTTTAGAGAAAATCAGAAGGTTTTATATAAAAAAGATAATGATAATTAAGATTTTAAATAATCAATCACAACCTGATGATGCTCTCCGGTTTTAAATTTATCGAACACTTTTTCAATCTCTCCCTGTTCGTTAATTAAAAAACTGATGCGATGAATGCCATCAAATGTTCTGCCCATAAATTTTTTCTCTCCCCAAACACCGAAAGCCTCTGCGACTTTGTGTTCTGGATCGGATAACAGAGTGAAATTAAGCTCTTTCTTTTGTTCAAATTGTGCCAATTTTGCGGGCAAATCCGGACTGATACCCAACACTTTCACATTCAGCGCCAACCACTGTGCCTGTGTATCACGAATACCGCACGCTTGAGTTGTACATCCCGGTGTTAAGGCTTTCGGATAGAAATAGACTAACACTTTTTGCCCTCGAAATTCGTTTAATGATACCGGTTGAGAATGTTGATCTAATAAGGTAAATTCCGGTGCTTTTGCACCTGCGGTTAAAGTTTTCATTGATTTTCTCCTTTAAGTTATTTATCAGACTTCACTTAAACAATGTAGTTAAACCGTTGTAAGCTGTAGCGAGTTTGTTATAGCTCAAATAAATTATAGTGAAAAATAAAAAAATTGCTTGCAATGTAAGGTAATTTTGGCAATCTAGAAAACATTGTTTTTCTACATATTTTATTACAGCGAACAAACGCTCAGGAGAAATTTATGTCATCACAACCTTTATTTTCAGGCAGTATTGTTGCCCTTGTTACCCCAATGGATAGTGCAGGCGAAGTCAATTATGGACAATTAAAAAAATTGGTTAATTATCATATCGATGCTGGCACTGATGCTATTGTTTCTGTAGGAACCAGTGGTGAATCAGCAACATTAAGTATTGAAGAGAACATTAAAACGATTTTAAAAACACTCGAATTTGCCGATGGTCGCATTCCAGTAATTGCAGGGACTGGCGCAAATGCCACCAGTGAAGCTGTTACAATGACTAAATTATTAAACGGCAGCGGTATCGCTGGTTGTTTAACTGTAGTGCCTTACTACAACAAACCGACACAGGAAGGGATGTATCTTCATTTTAAAACCATTGCTGAATGTACAGACTTGCCTCAAATTCTTTACAACGTTCCAGGACGTACTGGTAGCGATTTATTGCCTGAAACAGTTGGTCGTTTATCTAAAATCGATAATATTGTCGGTATTAAAGAGGCAACCGGTGATGTTAGCCGTGTAAAAAAAATCAAACAGCTTGCCGGTGAAGACTTCATTGTATTAAGCGGTGATGATGCGACTTTCTTAGACTCTATGAAAGAGGGCGCAGAAGGCGTTATTTCAGTTACGACTAATGTGGCAGCGGTAGATATGGCAAAAGTTTGCCAACTCGCATTAGCAGGTAAATTTGATGAAGCTGAAAAAATTAATCAACGTTTAATGGCATTGCACCACGATCTGTTTGTTGAATCCAATCCAATTCCAGTGAAATGGGCTTGTTACAGACTAGGCTTAATTGATGAACCGACACTGCGTTTACCACTTACTGTATTAAGTGAAGCAGCACAGCCGAAAGTGATTAAAGCATTGCAAACTGCCGGTTTATTATAATATTTAGCAACTTAATGGGGTGTTTATGCACCCCATTCTTATTTTTAGGGGAAAATTATGTCTTATCAAGTTGTCGCTTTTGATTTAGACGGAACACTATTAAACAGTAACGGCGAAATTTTGCCCAGCAGTGTTCAAGCCATACAAAAAGCAAAAACACTCGGCAAAAAAGTAGTATTAGTAACCGGTCGACATCATACTGCTGTAAAACCGTACTATCACCAACTTGGCTTAGATACGCCAGTAATTTGTTGTAACGGCACTTATTTATATCAAATGCAAAATGATCAGGTGTTAGCTGCCAATCCTTTAACCGCTACAAAAGCAAAACGCATTTTAGATCTTGCAAATCAATACGGATCTCACGTTCTGCTCTATTCCCGAGATGCAATGAACTTTCAGGTATTTAATCCGCATATGACTAAATTTAAAATGTGGGCAGATAATTGTGATGAGTCGGTTCGTCCAAATGTCTGCCAAGTTTCTGATCTCTATCACTTTATTACCAGTGGTGATATTATTTGGAAGTGTGTCATCAGCGCACCTAATCGGGAAGTGATGTTGCAAGTGGTGAATCAACTGCCGGCGGATCAATTCAGTTGTGAGTGGTCGTGGGTTGATCGTGTTGATATTGCTAATGTTGGCAACAGCAAAGGCGGACGTTTATTGGAATTATTACAATCGTGGCAAATCGATCCACAACAGGTAATTGCATTTGGCGATAATCATAATGATACTAGTATGCTATCGAGCGTTGGCTTAGGTGTCGCAATGGGCAATGCTGAACCTGAAGTGAAGCAACAGGCAAAATTGGTCACCCTTAGCAACGATGAAAACGGCATTGCTACCACACTTGAGCAATATCTTTTTAATTAAAAGTGCGAGGAAGATTTCAATTCACAGAATCATAGCTAATGAATTTCTCTGATTTTTGGAAGAGGTTGCATTTTAAGTTTGCGAAAAACCGCTATATTGCGTAACACGTCCGTGGCGGGCAAAACCAAATAAAGTGAGGTTATGTTGCTCCGCCATTTCTACCGCTAAAGCGGTCGGGGCAGAAATTGCTACCAGCACTTCGACACCACAAGCTAAACATTTTTGTACCATTTCATAACTCGCTCGGCTACTAACAAAAATAAACCCTTGTGGGCGCTGATGAGTTGCATACCAACCTAACAATTTATCTAAGGCAACGTGTCGCCCAACATCTTCACGAATTGCTAACAATTCACCTTGTGGATCAAAAAAAGCAGCAGCGTGTGTTGCACCAGTTACTTGTGCCAAAGGTTGATGTTGCTCCAGTTGTGTTAAACAGCTATCTAGCTGATTTAACTCCAATGTAAATGTCGGAGTAATAGGAGCATAATGACGTTTCACCTGTTGTAATTGTTCTACACCACAAACACCACAACCGGTTTTACCAACTAAATTTCGTCGATATTGCTTTAAGTCAACAAATTTACGAGTGGACAGCTCTATTTGAATTTCAATCCCTTCACAACTAGATTCCACATCAATGCCGTAAATCTGTTTTGGATCATCAATAATTCCTTCGGTTAAAGAAAAACCGATAGCGAAATCTTCCAAATCTTGAGGAGTACACATCATCACACTGTGAGAAATATCGTTATAAACCAAAGCGACTGGCATTTCGACTGCTAACATTTCTATTTTTTCTTTTGGAATCAAGATTTGCTCACAATAATTCACTTTTTTTTGATAAAAAACACTTTTCTTATTAATGAACTGCATCATATTTTCCCCAAAATACCTATAATAAGTAGGTGTATCTTTCTACCAATCGGCATATGCTTGCTGACAGTAATCTTTAAATTCAAATAATCAATTGAGCGTTGATTATATTACAAAGAAAGAGTAACCTACACCCCGAATGTAAGGATTACATTTTAATCACAAATTAATGCAATTTATTAACCACTCTATTACTATCCAACAAGGAGTATCTATGCAGGTCACAAGAAGAAAATTCTTTAAGATCTGTGCAGGTGGAATGGCTGGCACAAGTGCCGCTATGCTCGGATTCGCACCGGAAGCGGCATTAGCTGCTCCTCGTGAGTATAAATTATTACACACGACAGAAACGAGAAATACCTGTACTTACTGTGCTGTTGGCTGTGGAATGTTACTTTATTCCATTGGCGATAAAGCAAAAAATGTTAAAGGCAAATTGTTCCATATCGAAGGCGACCCAGATCATCCTGTAAGCCGCGGTGCGCTTTGTCCAAAAGGCGCAGGTGCCTTAGATTATGTAAACAGTCCGAATCGTTTGCAATATCCGGAATATCGTGCTCCGGGTTCTAAAGAATGGAAACGTATTTCTTGGCACGAAGCAATTACTCGTATCGCTCGTTTAATGAAAGATGACCGCGATGCTAATTATATTGAAAACAATGCGGAAGGTACTCCAGTAAACCGTTGGTTGACCACAGGTATGTTGGCAGCATCGGCTGCGAGTAATGAAACCGGCATTTTGACTCAAAAATGGGCAAGAATGTTGGGTATCCTTTCTGTAGACAACCAAGCGAGTATCTGACACGGACCAACGGTAGCAAGTCTTGCTCCATCATTTGGTCGCGGTGCGATGACCAATCACTGGGTTGATATTAAAAACTCCGATCTCGTTATCGTGATGGGTGGTAATGCCGCTGAAGCACACCCTGTCGGTTTCCGTTGGGCAATCGAAGCAAAGAAAAACAATGGCGCGAAAATTATGGTGGTAGATCCACGTTTCCACCGTACCGCTTCTGTCGCCGATATTTATATGCCGATTCGTTCAGGTACTGATATTGCATTCCTCTCAGGGGTAATTAACTATCTATTAAGCAACGATAAGATCCAACACGAATATGTTAAACACTATACCAATGCAACTTTCTTGGTAAATGAAGGCTTCAACTTTGAAGATGGGCTATTCAGCGGTTATGATCCTGAAAAACGTCAATATGATAAATCTACTTGGTCTTATCAATTGGACGAAGAGGGTTTTGCTAAACGTGATATGACTATGCAAGATCCGCATTGTGTCATTAACCTATTGAAAAAACACGTTTCTCGCTATACGCCTGAAATGGTTGAACGTATTTGTGGAACAAAACAAAAAGATTTCTTAACATTCTGTACCGAAATCGCTAAAACAGCCGATCCAGCGAAAGCTGCTACATTTATGTACGCATTGGGGTGGACTCAACACACTGTTGGTTCACAAAATATTCGTACTATGGCAATGATCCAGCTATTACTCGGTAATATAGGTGTTTCCGGCGGTGGTGTTAATGCATTGCGCGGACACTCAAACGTACAAGGAATTACGGACTTAGGTCTATTTCCACATATGTTACCAGGATATATGGGCTTACCAACCGATAAAGATATTTCTTTAGAAACTTATCTCAATCGCATTACACCGAAACTTTCACAAAAAGGTCAGGTCAATTATTGGGGTAACACACCTAAATTTTTCATTAGTATGTTGAAAACTTTCTTTGGTGACAAAGCGACGGCAGAAAATCAATTTGGTTATCACTTCTTACCGAAGATGGATCAAAAATATGACCATTTCCGTTTCATTGATATGATGTATGCCGGCAAAGTCAATGGTTATCTCTGCCAAGGCTTTAATCCGATTGCTTCATATCCAGATAAAAACAAAGTGATCTCCGCACTCAGCAAACTAAAATTCTTAGTTATTATGGATCCGTTAGCAACAGATACTTCAGACTTCTGGAAAAATTACGGTGAATATAACAACGTTAAAACTGAAGATATTCAAACTGAAGTTTTCCGTTTACCGACAACTTGTTTTGCTGAAGAAGATGGTTCTATTGCCAACTCTGGTCGTTGGTTACAATGGCACTGGAAAGGTGCTGCCGCACCTGAAGAAGCTAAGCCGGATATTGTTATTCTTTCTGAAATCCGTGAAGCAATGTTAGAACTTTATGATAAAGAAGGTGGTCGCGGTATTGAACAACTTCACGCAATGTCGTGGAATTATCTAAATCCAATCGAACCAACAGCCGAAGAATTAGCGAAAGAAAATAACGGTTATGCACTTGAAGATCTTAAAGATCCGAACGGCAATATTTTGGTTAAAAAAGGTGAATTATTACCAAGTTTCGGTTTCTTACGTGATGACGGAACAACCTCCGCTGGTAACTGGATTTATACTGGTCAATGGACAGAAAAAGGTAATATGATGGCGCGTCGTGACAACTCCGACCCATCAGGTTTAGGTAACACTTTAGGTTGGGCATTTGCGTGGCCATTAAACCGCCGCATCATCTATAATCGTGCTTCTGCTGATTTACAAGGTAAACCTTGGAATCCAAAACGACAATTAGTGAAATGGAACGGTAAAAACTGGAACTATGTCGATGTTGCTGACTTTGGTGCCGCACCTCCGGGAAGTAATGTGACTCCGTTCATTATGCAGCCTGAGGGGGTTTCTCGCCTATTTGCTATTGATAAAATGGCAGAAGGTCCATTCCCTGAACACTATGAACCGATTGAAACACCAATCGGCACAAATCCACTGCATCCGAACGTGGTGTCAAACCCTGTGGCTCGTATTTTGGCATCAGATAAGGAATCTTTCGGTTCACACGAAAAATTCCCTTATGTCGGAACAACCTATCGCTTAACCGAACACTTCCACTTCTGGACGAAGAACTCATTGTTAAATGTGATCGCTCAACCAGAACAATTTGTGGAAATCAGTGAACAACTTGCTGCAGAAAAAGGCATTAAACACGGCGATAAAGTGAAAGTCACTTCTGTTCGTGGTTATATCAAAGCAGTCGCTGTTGTTACCAAGCGCATTCGTCCACTAGAAGTTGACGGTAAGCCGGTTCATACTGTCGGTATTCCAATTCACTGGGGCTTTGTTGGTGTCGGTAAAAAAGGCTTTTTTGCCAATAACTTGACGCCTCGTGTCGGTGATGCCAACACGCAAACACCAGAATTCAAAGCATTTTTAGTCAACATTGAAAAAGTAGCGGAGGCATAAGATGGCAGTTCAAACTCAAGATATTATCCGCGCCTCAGCCACTTCAGCGCTAACACCAGCACCACAAGTACGTGATCACACGGTAGAGGTGGCAAAATTAATTGATGTAACAACCTGTATCGGTTGTAAAGCGTGTCAGGTGGCTTGTTCCGAATGGAATAACCTTCGTGCTGAACCAGGTGATTGTATCGGTAGCTACGATAATCCGGTTGATTTAGAGCCGAAAGCTTGGACAGTAATGAAATTCAACGAAGTTGAAGAAAATGATCGTCTTGAATGGTTAATCCGTAAAGACGGTTGTATGCATTGTGCCGAACCGGGCTGTTTGAAAGCTTGCCCGTCGCCGGGAGCTATCATTCAGTATGCAAACGGTATTGTTGACTATCAATCTGATAAATGTATCGGATGTGGTTACTGTATTGCCGGTTGTCCGTTTAATATTCCTCGTATCAATCCGGAAGATAATCGTGCTTATAAATGTACGCTTTGTTCCGATCGCGTCAGTGTTGGTCAAGCTCCGGCTTGTGCTAAAACCTGTCCAACCGGTGCAATTCATTTCGGTAGCAAACAAGAAATGTTGCAATATGCTGAAAAACGTGTGGCAGATCTTAAAAGCCGTGGCTATGAGAATGCTGGTATTTACGATCCTCAAGGTGTTGGTGGTACTCACGTAATGTATGTGTTACACCACGCTGATCGTCCTGAACTCTATTCCGGCTTGCCGAAAGATCCACATATCAGCGAAGTGGTTTCGCTCTGGAAAGGCATTCTTAAACCACTTGCCGGAGTGGCAATGGGTGCATTAGCGGTAGGTGCTGCGGCTCACTACATTGCAATAGGTCCAAACACTGAAGAGATGGATGAAGAAAAACCGCTTGATCCACACGAAAATAACGAACAAGGAGGAAAATAACAATGGTAGATTTAAACAAAAAAGTGTTACGCCATAATACCAAAGAACGTTTAAGTCACTGGCTTGTTGTTTTCTGTTTTTTCACAACAGGGTTATCCGGACTTTCATTCTTCTTCCAAGATTTCTCTTGGATTGCTGATATTCTTGGTACTCCACAACTGGCAAGGATTGTGCATCCATTTACCGGATTAATTATGATTGCGGCTTTTATGGTGTTGTTTAAAACCTATTGGCGTGACAATTTAATCGAAAAAGGCGACTGGCGTTGGCTGTTAAATGTGGTGGAAGTGTTGAAAGGCAACGAACACCACGTGTCTGATGTCGGTCACTACAATATGGGACAGAAATTGCTCTTCTGGACACTCATCGGTGCATTATTGCTGTTGTTAGTGACCGGAGTCATTATGTGGCAACCTTATTTCGCGCCATCATTCCCAATTCCTGTTATCCGTGTTGCGATTTTATTACACGCTTGCAGTGCTATCGCCTTAATTCTTGGCATTATGGTTCATATCTATATGGCAATTTGGGTGAAAGGATCAATTACCGGAATGCTGGTCGGTACTGTTACTGCACGTTGGGCAAAAAAACACCACCCACGTTGGTTCCGTGAAGAAATCAAACCGATTTTAGAACGAGAAGAACAACAGGAAAAACAATAATATGAGTATTCGCATCCTACCGGAAAGCGAAATCAAACAGGCAGCGGAGGGGCTAAACAGCCCCCCGCTTCTTTTCGCGAATCCTAAAAATTTATATCAACGTCGAGCGAAACGCTTACGTCAATTAGCGGAAAACAGTCCTTTCAAAGATTATTTGCAATTCACCGCAAAAATTGTTGATGTACAGCTAAGATTATTACAAGAACAACCTATCGCAAAAGATCCTCGTTTAGATAAAGAGGTTCTAAGCGCAGAAGTTCTCGCCTCACAGCCATTACATTTCAAAAACTGGAAACGTGATGCTGTTTGGCAAACGCTACTCACTCATCTACTTGAAGAGTGTAAAAGTTTTGCCGATGGTGTCATTGCCGATACCATCGAAACATTAGAAAAAATGTCTATGCAACAACGTGAACAAATTGCTGATCATCTATTGAACAGTGAATTTGAAGCGGTAAGCAGTGATCAGGCAATTTTTGTGTGGGCAGCTTTAAATCTTTATTGGGTACAATTAGTGCAACAAATTCCACATCACGCTAATGCGGAACTCGGTGAACATCGCCATTTCTGCCCGGTATGCGGTTCTGCGCCGATCACCAGTGTGGTTCATTTCGTCACAACACAAGGCTTACGTTATGTACATTGTGCGTTGTGTGAAAGCGAATGGAATATTGTGCGCAGCAAATGTACAAATTGCGAACAAACTGCACATATCGATTATTGGTCACTTGATAGCGAATATGCGGCGGTCAAAGCGGAAAGCTGCGATGATTGCCACAGCTATTTGAAGGTGTTATATCAAGATAAAGATCCTAATGTTGAACCGGCAGCAGATGACTTGGCAACCTTGTTGCTCGACAATGAAATGGAAGAAAAAGGCTATGCCCGTAGCGGCATTAATCCATTGCTCTTTCCAGTCGGTTAAATGCTAAATAAAAAGGCTTTGCCATTGGATTTCATCTTCGCGGCAAAGCCTCTGTTTTCTCAAATTTATTCTGCTAATTCCTTTCTTAATTTTGCTGCCACATAACCACAACTTGCCTTGAGTTTTAAATTTTTCTCAGCAATAAAATGACGCAACGCTTGAATTAATTTATCGCCTACACCTTGATTACGTAAACTCACATCAACGAAAGTATGATCAGCATTAATCATCGTTCCATTCAGATAAACATAACTCAAAAATGCGACACACTGATGCTGTTTCTCAATAAAAAAACGCCCTTGTTTCCCACTATCCTGATGTTGAATTTCCAACTCCACCTTTTTATTCCCTCGTTTTTAGCTGGTTTAAAATCGAACAAAACAGCACAAATGCCCAATAAAAATTCATTGTTATCAACGACAAATCAGCTCATATATTTAGCCTGATCAATTTCAGTGGTAAATGGGCTCTCTTCGGTCGGGATTTTCTTCTCTTCCGCCGCCCATTCGCCTAAATCAATTAATTGGCAACGCTTACTACAAAACGGACGATAAGGGCTTTTCTCCGACCATTCCACCTCTTTGTGGCAAATCGGGCAAGGAACAGTAAATATCTCTTCTTTTTCACTCACTTTATCTGACATCTTTCACCTCTGTTTGTGCTAATCGTAGATACTTTTGATGCAACTGCTGCACTTCATTTTTTAACGTTTGTAGATTTTCCGGCGTTAACTGCTGTTCATTACTGATAACATCATCCGCCTCTGCTAAACGTTGTTGACGTGACACTTGTGATTGCATAATTTTTCTAATCAATGCTGCTGAATTTTGATCACGTCGGCTTGCCCGTTGCAACTGGGTTTCTTCACTGACATCAACCACTAAAATACGATCACAATAATGCTGCAGATGATTTTCCAACAACAGCGGCACAACCCATAATACATAAGGTGCTGTTTGTTGCTGTAATTGTCGCAACATTTCCTCTCTGATTGCCGGATGTAACAACTGGTTAAGCCACTGTTTCTGCGCTTCGTCATTAAATACTTTTTGCCGCAACGCACTACGATCCAATGCCCCTTCGGCAGTTAATATCTCCGAACCAAAATGTTCCGCAATTTTTGTCAACAGTGGAGAACCTTTTCCCACCACCTGACGAGCCACAATATCGGCATCAATTATCGGCACATTGAGTTCCGTAAACAGATCGGCAATCGTGCTTTTGCCGCAGCCGATACCGCCGGTCAGCCCGACCACATAACTCATTCATTACACTCCACTTAATTTAAAAAAGAGAGTTTGCCGCTCTCCTGTAATAAAAATAGACTTAACGCTGCAATGACCAAACTTGGTGCAAAGGGGATATAACGCCCTCGACCACCGCTTAAAAGTAAATAGTGCAGTATGGCTATTATACTGGATATGAGTAACAGATAGGGAAGAAAATATACTGAAATCAATAACGCTAACGAGGGGAATAATAAAACATCACCGAGCCCTAATGCGTTTGTTTTTCCGCTTAAATATAACAAAAGATAAAGCAATAATCCGGAAACAAAAGCGGTAGAAAAGCTAATCACCGCATCAAAAAGTGCTAGTGAACTTATTTCAAACGCTGCCAACAATAATGCGCAAACCAACAATAAATAACAGTGGATCACAGAAATTCGCTGATATTGATAATCCAATATTGCGACCTGATAACATACGGCGTAAAGCACATAATACAACCACGCTACCCAACTCTTCATCGTTAAAAAATAACAGGCTAGTGCAATCAGTAAGTAGCAAAGAAGATGCAAGCTGCTCTCCACGTTAAAACAAACTGAAGATTTTTCAGACAAAATAGCGTGCTGTTGTTGATGCCAACAGAAGAAAGCAACACTCAACAACAATAAAACCGCAACCATCATAAAACCACATTGCCCATATTAAAAATCGGCAGATACATACCGGCAATAACCACACCAATAATCGAGCCGATTATTAACATTAATATCGGCTCCAATAATTTAGAAAACACCTCCACTTGATTAGATAAATTTTGTTGGCTCTGTTCCGCTAAATAGTGCAACATCTGCACCAAATTGCCGCTATTTTCACCGATAATAATCATCTGTTTTGCCTGATAGGGAATAAAGCGACTGCTCAACCCTGAAGAAAATCGTTGCCCTGCCTGCAAGCTCTGTAAACATTGCTGTGCTTCGATCGCTAAAATGGATTCTGTTGCTGCTCGGCTTCGTTGATAACCGGATTGAGGCACAAAGGTGGCTAAACTCTGTTGCAAGGTTATGCCTGAATTTAACATTGAAGAGAGAATGGTATAAAACTGAATTTGTTGTAACTGCAAATAAAGCCGCTGAATTGACGGCACTAAACAAGCCAATTTCAATAATTGCCGACGTAATGAAGGAAACATCAGATAACACCGCCGTAGCACCACAATGCCTACGACAAATACCGCCAATAATTGCCACAGATAATTTTGCAAAAATTGCGAGCTCTGTAATAAAACTTGTGTAATCAACGGTAAGGCGTGCTGTTGTTGATCATATAAATCAGCAAATTTAGGCACAATAAAGAGCAGCAATAACACCGTTAACAACATTGATACCGACAACATCATTAACGGATAAAACATTATTTTTTTCATCTGCTGCCGTAACTTTAGTTGTCGCAATTTATTATCCGCTAATTGTTTCATTACCTTTGCCAATTGTGCGCTGATTTCACCGCTGTATAACAATTGCCACTCCTGTTCCGATAAAAATTGCTTTTCATTTTTTAATGCCGTTGATAATGAAAAACCACTGTTCAATGCGGTTAAGCACCGCCCTATCAGTTGGTATAAAGAGGTTGAATCACAACTTTCCTGTAACATCTGCAACGCCGGTTTCAACGGTATCTCTGCCTGCAACAATAATGCGAACTGCAATAAAAATTCAGCTTGTTTCTCTAATGTTAGTGTGGAGAAAAATTGCCAATTTTTATTTAATGAGGATAAAAAGATCCCTTGTGCAAAAAGGCGTTGACGTGCCTGTTCCCGATCGTCCGCAATCAATACTCCTTTGACGCTATTACCAAATTGATCTTTTCCTTTCCAACGATATTCCGGCATTGTTTTTCTCCATTTTTAGCTGTTCTCCGTCTTGCCGAAGACGCGTTCAACCTCTGCTGTTGTCGTGATCCGTTGCTGTAATTTCAGCTGTGCTGCCGCCAATAATGTCGGATAATCCATTTGAATTTGTTGTTGCTGATAATGTAACAGTTGATAAACGCCGGTTCGTCCGCGATAACCGTCAACACAATCGCATTGCTGAGATTTATCACCTTGGCATAAGGTGCAACGTTTGCGGACTAAACGTTGTGCCGCCACCAGCAATAATGAATTTTCCAATTCGTGTTGCGCAATTCCCAACTGCTGCAATCGGGAAATTGCACCGATTGCCGTATTGGTATGCAGTGTCGATAACACTAAATGTCCCGTCTGTGCCGCGCGTAATGCTATCTCTGCCGTTTCCTGATCTCGAATTTCCCCAACCATAATGACATCCGGATCTTGGCGTAAAAAACTCCGCAATAATGTCGCAAAAGTTAAACCGATTGCGGCATTTGCTTGGGTCTGAATAATGCCGTTTAATTGCAGTTCTATCGGATCTTCCGCCGTAAGAATGTGGCGACTTTCCTGATTTAAAAAATGTAAACCGCTATATAATGTCAAACTTTTACCACTTCCGGTCGGTCCGGTAACCAAGATTAATCCTTGCGGTTGAGATAACGCTTGCCGGAACAGCACAGCCTGCTCGTTTGTCATTCCCAGTTCGGTAAAATCATCAAACACCGGTGTGTTAGGTTGCAATCGTAATACGATTTTTTCACCATATTGTGTCGGTAGAGAAGATAACCGAATATCTAATGTTTCACCGAATGCGGTTTTAAAACGAAAACGACCATCCTGCGGCAAGCGTAATTCGTTAATATCCAGTTTTGCCAACAATTTTAGGCGTGAGTTTAAGCGTTGACCTATTGACAATGTCAGCACCTGATGCCGTTGTAATACGCCGTCAATTCTAAAACGGATCTGGAACTCCTGACGTAACGGCTCAAGATGAATATCAGAAACGGAATATTGCAAACCTGATTCCAATAATTGATTGAATAGTTGAATAATCGGCTCTTGTGCATCAACTTCCGCAATTTCATCCGATTTTGCGACAATATCATTTTGCTGATAACTATGCAGTTGTGATTCTTGCACTTGATTTGTCGCCGTTCCGGGTTGCAACTGCTGTAATAACTGTTTCAGTGCAGTTTGTCCGATCGCAACCGGCTCAATCTGTTTGCCGGAAAGAAAAGCGAAGGTTTCGCAGGCTGCTAAATTATCGAAAGACTCAACCGCTAACCATAACTGTTGCGCTTGTTCCTGCAACGGTACCGCTAAATAACGCAATAACAGTTCATATTGCTGTTGATTCTTCTGCCATTGCAATTCTGAAATTTCAAACAGCTGCTCCGAATCCAATGCCTTTACACAATAGCCCATTTTCGCTGCTCCCTAATTAATTTGCAGAAGTATTGCTACAAAACCCTGCCGGAAACAGTCCATTATCACCGCTACAAGTTACACTCCAATCAATTAATTCACCGTTATTGCCATCACTTGGTGTCATCGTATAACTGATGTTCTCCAGACTGGATTTACCGGAAACAGAAATAACACCGGCAGCCACATTAACCTCTTTAAGATATTTAAATTTATCCATATTAGACGGCTTCGCCTGAATGCCGTTTTGACCGGCGTTACAGCTTGCTTTACTCTTAGTGTTATAAATACAGAGCTCAACTTCCGCCTTATAGGGTGAAGAGGCTTGAATCAATTCTGATATTGCCGCCTTTTTGGTGTAATTTTGATAAGAGGGAATGGCAATAGTTGCCAACACGGCAATAATCGCAATGACGATCATCAATTCAATTAAAGTAAATCCGGCATAATTCGCCTTTAGTTGTTCACGTTTTTTCATATCAGCTCCTCGCAAAAAAATTTGCTAAAAAATGACAAAAACAGCTTCATTAGCCCAGAAACTCGTTAAAATATTGTGATACTGATCGAAAAAAGAGAATTTTTATGTACAAAATAATAGATGGTACGCTACAAAATGCGGTACTAATTCCTTCACCGCATTTTGATCAGCGCCCCGATGTTAATGATATTTCATTGCTGGTGATTCACTATATCAGCCTACCGCCGGAACAATTTAACGGCGATTTTATTGATGATTTCTTTCAAGGGAAATTAGACCCTTCGCTTCACCCCTATTTTGCTGAAATTTATCAGCAACGGGTTTCCGCACACTGTTTGATCAGACGAAACGGTGAAATTAAACAGTATGTTAATTTTAATCAACGTGCGTGGCATGCCGGCTTGTCTTCGTTTCAAGGGCGTGAAAAATGTAATGATTTTGCTATTGGGATTGAGTTGGAGGGTAGCAATAATCAACCCTTTACTGAACAACAATATTGCACTTTGGCTGAAGTCTCCGCTGCCATTATGCAAACTTACCCGTTAATTACGCCCGATCGGATTGTTGGCCATTGCGATATTTCGCCCGGTCGTAAGATCGATCCCGGTCAATATTTCAACTGGCATTATTACCGACAAAAATTGAGCTATATCAAATAATCACTTGATTTACCTCATTTAAGTAATTAAAGCCTTCGTTATCCGGGCTTATACTGCCGCCAACGATTTATCAGAGAGGTACGAATATGGAAAACCCATTTGATGCACACTGGTCATCGAAAGGTAATACCCTTTGTTTAGGGCATTGGGAAATTACTTATCAAGGCAAACCCATCACTTTGCCGGAAGAGAAACGCGAACACGATATGGGCACACGCGGAATTTACAATTTTATCGATCCGGAAGATGAGCTTTATCTCGAAGGATTGGATGAAAATGACTGGATTTTAGAAAATATTGAATGGTTAACCGATGTTTTTATTCAGGAAGATATTCCGATTGAAGAACAAAATATGCGCTTTTTTTATCAAGCCGTAAATAAAGATGATTGGCGTTGCGGCAGCTGTGGCGGTTGTATTTAAATCACAGTTGATATTCGAGAAGCGAAAAAACCGCAAAAGCATTTCGATTCTCGAATATTCTTGTTTATAATGACCGCCATTTAGTCAATTTTGCTCAATCCTATTTTTATGCTTTCTCAGTTAGAACAATATTTTTCTCATTTACACCATTATTTAAAACACAAAACGCATCAAACTTCTCGTCTTTCCCGCAAAAGTATTGAATTTATCTGTTTACTGTTTGGTGCACTCTTAGTGGCACTTGTTTCTTGGAGTTTTGCAAAACTGGTTGAATTGGGGTTGGAAATTAATACTTTTTTAGTCAATCTCAATCCAATCGTTGCTTGGATTTTACTTCCTTTCGGCATTGCAGCACTTGCGTGGTTCACCCAAAAATTTACGCCTTATGTTGCCGGTAGCGGTATCCCTCAAGTTATCGCTTCCATTGCGTTACCGCACGGCAAACCTAAAGAAACATTGGTACATTTTGCTCAAACCGTCTGGAAAATTCCGCTTACCTTTTTGGCAATGTGTTGCGGCGCATCCGTCGGGCGTGAAGGGCCTTCGGTACAGGTGGGCGCAGCAGTAATGTTATCTTGGGGGAAATTCTGTCGCAAATATAATTTGGCATTTAAAGGCTTGAGTTATAACGAATTAATTGCTACCGGTGCTGCCGGCGGTTTGGCAGCCGCATTTAATGCTCCCTTGGCAGGGGTTATTTTTGCCATTGAAGAGATCGGAAGAGGCACACCGTTACGTTGGGAACGCCGTGTATTATTGGGGGTTCTTGCCGCCGGTTTTATGCTGGTACTGATTCAAGGGAATAACCCTTACTTTCCGCAATATCGCGGTGCCGACAGCGTGCAAAATATTGTGCTGTGGTTACTGATTACTGCCGTTATCTGCGGTTTCTTCGGTGGTTTATTCGCACGTCTATTAGGCAAAGGGCTTGCCGCTTATTTACCTGCATTTATGCGTGGCTTTGTGCGCCGCCACCCTATCATTGTCGCCTTTATGCTCGGTCTATTATTAGCGGCACTTGGTACATTCACCAATCATCAAACATACGGCACCGGCTATGCGGTGGTTACTCAAGCGTTAAACGATCAGGCTTTAGATGATTCTGTCGGCATTGCTAAACTGTTTGCTACTGTCTTTACTTACTGGTCCGGAATTGCCGGCGGGATTTTTACACCGGCATTAACCACCGGTGCTGCAATCGGCAGCAACATTTGGCATTTGAGCGGCGGTATCGTTGATCAACGTTTTTTAGTGTTATTATCAATGGCGGCTTTTTTAGCAGCGGCAACACAATCACCGGTGACCGCCAGTGTGATTGTAATGGAAATGACAGGAAGTCAGCCCGAATTAGTCTGGCTGCTCAGTACCAGCTTAATGGCTTCCATCGTGTCACGCCAAATTTGCCCTAAACCGTTTTATCATTTTGCGGCGGGACGCTTCCGTCAACGTATTCAAGAACAATTTAATCAACAACATAAAACCAATGACAACAACACAAATTGATTTTTATCGTGGGCGATTTTCTGTCGCCCCAATGCTGGATTGGACCACACGTCACTGCCGTTTTTTTCATCGACAATTCAGTCGTCATACCTTGCTGTACACCGAAATGGTCACCGCACCGGCGATCATTTATGCTAAATATGATCATCTGCTTTATCATCCGCAAGAATTGCCGTTAGCACTACAATTAGGCGGCAGTGATCCGCAACAACTGGCGGATTGTGCCGCACTTGCCGAGCAGCGTGGTTACAGTGAAGTTAACTTGAATGTCGGTTGCCCATCAGACCGCGTACAAAACGGTTTCTTCGGTGCCTGTCTAATGGCAAAAGCAGACTTGGTGGCACAATGTATTGACGCAATGCAGCAACGCATCAATATTCCGGTCACGGTTAAAACCCGAATCGGCATTGATGATCTCGACAGTTATGAATTTCTTTGTGATTTTGTTGAAAAAGTCGCTGCAGTCGGTTGTCAGGATTTTATTATTCACGCCAGAAAAGCGTGGCTTTCCGGATTAAGCCCGAAAGAAAATCGAGAAATTCCACCGCTTGATTACACGCGTGTTTATCAATTAAAACGGGATTTTCCACAACTGAAAATTGCGATCAACGGCGGCATAAAAACAATTGGAGAGATACAGAACCATCTACAATATGTTGATGGAGTTATGGTTGGACGTGAAGCTTATCAAAATCCACAATTATTAGGATATATTGATCAAATATTCTTCGATCCTGATGCACCAATTGTTACACCATTAGAGGCTGTCGAAAAGATGTTTCCTTATATTGAAAAAGAATTACAACAAGGTGTACCACTAGGTGCAATAACACGCCATATGTTAGGTGCATTCCAAAATCAGCGCGGTGCAAGACAATGGCGACGCTATTTAAGCGAAAATGCACATAAAGTCGATGCCGGTATCGATGTGGTTGAAAAGGCATTATCTTTCGTGCAATAGCAGTAATAAGTGATTGCATCGATTTGTCTTTTCTTACTAAAAATAACGTAGAATGGACAAGTTCTTAAATTTGAATCATTCAGATCAAAAATAAGTGATAACGCAATCAACTTAACAACAAAATAGTGGTAAAGTAAATGCGTTTTTCTGATAGAAATGATCTTATCTACTCGAAATTAGCTAGCAAATAAGGAGAAAAATATGGCAACTCGCCGAGAATTAGCAAACGCAATTCGTTTTTTAAGTATGGATGCGGTGCAAAAAGCAAAATCAGGACACCCAGGCGCACCTATGGGAATGGCGGATATCGCTGAAGTTTTATGGCGTGATTTTTTATCTCATAATCCGAACAATCCAAAATGGATCAATCGTGACCGCTTT